>JBCCHB010000073.1:0-80263 GCA_039028975.1 Chloroflexota bacterium | reverse complement strand
TTGGCCGTATACTTCACATTCTGGCACTACACATGCCAGACTTTCCAGCGGTCTTTGGGATGATTTTTCGTTCTTCATCCCTTTAGCATACTCATCTTGTCAAGTCTCTCATTCGGTCGGAGATAATCTCACCTTTCAACCCCCTCATATTATACTGGTTAAAGAGAAAAAATCTTCTGAAAAGCCTATTCAATCTCCTGGCCCTATTTTATCTGTACATCTGCAGTTTTCTGCTTACAGTAGACATATGCAAGTCAATTGTGCAAAATTTACAACCAATATAACCAAACTTCATGCATATTTGTGATTGAATTCATTGGGGATACAATTTACATTGTTGTATGTGCTGAATGCACAGGAAAGTCTCCCTGACGCCAAAAAGTACAATTAAATATCCTTGATCTACGCAGCAAAATGGTAAAGGCGCTACATCGGCTGTTGCGCAGAATTACATTGCTCCCCTAAGAGGGATCGTGAAATTTTATGCGGAGCCTGAATATAAAGCACTATAGGTATGCTGTCTATCTGCTATGTTAAGGATAAGGAACGGAAATTTAATAAAACCAAACAAAGATCTCCCGGGTATTCGATACGACAGAATCGAAGTTTCAGGTTTTATTTGATCTTGGTTCCTAAGTTAGGTTGTGATATCCCCTCACCCGACCCAGCTAACCGTGAAATCAAGGCATTAGCGTAGCTATTTGCTTCGATTCGTGGTGGCAATTTTTGCATATCTCAAGAAAGGAAAACCTCATGGAAATCAATTCGGGCGATACCGCTTGGATCCTTGTCTCTACAGCTCTCGTTTTAATGATGACTCCTGCCTTAGCCTTCTTTTATGGAGGAATGGTACGTCAGAAAAATATTTTGTCCACCCTCAATCTTAGTATAATTACGATGGGGGTCATCAGTATTCAATGGATACTCTTTGGCTACAGCCTCTCATTTGGTGAAAATATTGGTGGTTTTATTGGCGGGCTGAATCATCTTGGGCTGGCTGGCATCGGCACAGAGGCTGGGGATTACGCAGGGAACCTACCTGGCTATCTCTTTGTGGCATTTCAGATGACTTTTGCCATCATTACGCCTGCCTTAATCACCGGTGCCTTTGTAGAGCGCATCCGCTTTAAATCATATTTGGTCTTCATCATTTTATGGGCAACGCTAGTCTATGATCCTATCTGTCATTGGGTTTGGGGCAGTGGCGGTTGGTTTGGTGGTGATGGCCTGGGTGCGCTCGATTTTGCTGGCGGTACGGTTGTACATATTTCAGCAGGTCTGTCGGCCTTGGCCTTTGCCATGGTCATCCGAGCGCGTAAAGGCTTTGGGGAGCGACACTTTGAACCTCATAACATTCCTTATACAGTCTTGGGTGCAGGGTTGTTGTGGATGGGCTGGTTTGGCTTTAATGGTGGTAGCTCTCTGGCTGCAGATGGCATTGCTGTTGCGGCATTGCTGAACACCAACACCGCCGCCGCCGCTGCGATGGTTGTCTGGATGCTGCTTGCGTGGTCAGACGATAAGCCCGGCGTTATGGGGATTGTCACCGGTGCGGTTTGTGGACTTGTGGCCATTACCCCGGCTGCCGGCTTTGTGACGCCTATGTCTGCGCTGCTTATTGGTGCTGTAGCTGCCCCTGTTAGCTATTACACGATCAAATTTGTAGAGAGTCGTGGATTGGATGAATCGCTAGATGTATTTGCCTGCCACGGCATGTCAGGTATCTGGGGTGCATTGGCTACAGGTCTATTCGCCACCACATCCATCAATCCAGGCGCGGCAGATGGTCTCTTTTATGGAAATCCAGGGCAGTTTGTGGCGCAACTAATTACAGTGGTGGTGGCCGCAGCCTTTGCGTTTATCGTCACCTTTGTCATTGCCAAAATTCTGGATGGGATTTGGGGGCTACGGGTCTCGCCCGAAGAAGAAGAAGCGGGACTTGATATTAGTGAGCACGGTGAGCGGGCTTATGCCTCATCGTAATGAGCAGCAAAATCCCAGATTCGATAGCAACTGTGGCTTCCTCGGCAGCAAACTCGTTGCTAACGCCCCACGTGCTCCCCAAAGCTAATGTGGCGTTGTTCAGAGGGTAACGAAAGCCAGTGTACGTGACACCTGTGACCTCATTAGAGAGCGGAATGGCGCTAAACGTATCACCTATCTGACCTGATAAGCGTACTGTTTCACCTCCTCGGATCGACTCTGCTACTTGCTGATTATCGACAATTTTTATGGATGCTTGCCAATCTCGCTGGGCCAGTATGAGCAAATTGGCAAGCATTTGATCCAACCGTCCTCCGAGTGCACCAACGAGAATGACGTCGGAGCACTTTTGAACCGCCAATTCAATAGCTAGTTCTAGATCTGTCTGATCTTTCTCGCACGGGTACTCTGCAATGGATACGCCCTCACTGCTCAGTCGTTCCTTCGTGGCAGGATCCAGGCTGTCTAGGTCACCGACGATAAGGTGGGGGACGTGACCACTATTTAAACAGTGGTAGGTCCCTCCATCAGCTCCAATAAGGTAATCATCCGCCTCGATTAGACCGGCTATCCAATCAGTATCCGTGACAATCCCGTTCACAAAAATTATCGCCCGCATAGAAATTCACCTAAATGGTAATTTGAACAACTGTATCATGCGCAAATAAGTTTGGCATCGTCACTTCTGCTTTCTCAAAGGCTGTCTCGGGTATGCCGATATCGGCTACATAGAGTGTTCCATAGACAGCTTGATTTTCTTCCCTACCGAGACCGCGTTTCGGTATACCCATAGAAAGGGTCGCCCCGGCCGATATGTGTGGCGAAGTCAGTTCTCCTGTATTTGGGGCCATGCCAGTTGGCATATCCACACTAAGAACCGGAGCGTGGCTGCTATTGGCTAGCAGAATTAGCTCCCGGGTGGTTCCTTGGGGCGACTCAATTAAGCCAGTTCCGATCAGCGCATCAACGACGAGATCGGCAGGTGGAAGCTCCCAGCCATCGTCGGCCCAAGTCGTTGCCACATCCGCCGATTGGAGTGCTGCCAAATGAAAAGCAGGCAATCCACTGTGTTGCTCTGCAGGGTGGGTCGTAACAACCTGCACCCAGGCCCCCCAATTGTGAAGATGTCGGGCCGCGACCAACCCAATGCCACCGCATCCCCTACGACCAGAAAGAAGCGTTATTGGGCGGTCAACCACATCGTTATCCAGCAGGCGGCGAGACAACTCAGCCAAGCAGCGTCCGCCATTTTCCATCATCTGCAAATGAGTGATGTAGCAATCTTCAACCATGACCTGCATTAACCGGGCCGTATCTTCCAAGGTCAGTGTAGGGACCTCTTGAACAGGACACCCGTTACTTGTCATACACCGTCGCTCCTTAATCTAGCAAAGAGGCGCATATCGTGAAAAGCGTCCTTGAAATAGTCATGTTGCCTCAGGAGACCTTCTTCACAAAAATTCAACTTTTTGAGAAGTTCAGCCGATGCCTGATTCTCAAACATGACCAGCGCTTCAATACGATTTAACCCTAATTTCTCGTAGCCAAATTCGACAATGGCTTGGATTGCCTCTTGCATAATACCCTGTCGCCAATAGGCACGCCCTAGCTCATACCCAATTTCACCTCGGAAGCGGCGCAACCAAACGTAGCCGCAGGTCCCTAGCAGCAAGTTGTCTTCCTTGCGGGCGATGCCCCAACGGATACCTCGCTCCTCTTCAAAGCAATCAGCAAAAAAGTCGATCAGGGCTTCAGCCTCTTCCTCTGTCGAGTAGGTGTAGAGATCATAGTAGCGTGTCACCGCTTCGTCAGAAAAGATAGCCAGGAGGGCTGGGGCATCGCTCGGTTCAATCGCTCTTAGAATGAAGCGTTGGGTCTCTAATTGAGGGAAGGAGTTAAATACGGCATCCAGATCAGGCTCTGGGGGCAATTCGTAGGCGTTCATAGCAGATTATATGAGTCCATGCTCGGCTGGCTTTGCTGAAGGATCTTTTCACCCACACCAGGCATAGTCAGAACCACTGTTGGGTCTATTATCGATAGCCAGAAAAGTACCGGTCTCTCTGCTCGAAATTTCCCAGAGTGGATGGGTCAAGAGTCGGGACAGGACTTTTCTGGCGAAATATACTTCGGTATCCGAATTGTAGAGGATAGTGAATTAACTGTCAACCGACTCTACATAGACGACCAGAAAAGTACCGGTCTCTCTGCTCAAAATTTCCAAAAGTGGATCGGTTATGAGTCGGGACAGGACTTTTCTGGCGAAGTACAAAGATAAAGCCCACGCTGGGCGCGCCAAAAGAAAAAGCCGCTGGATCCCAGCGGCTTTTCCACACCCAATCACCCAAAAGGAGAAAACTAAAAACACCCAAGAAAGGAGAAACAACAAGGAGAACACACTGTGGAGAAGTTTAGTATGTTTCCTTGCTTTGTTTATCGCAAGCCGCATATCGAATCCTTCGCTTACTTTTGGTGAATTTTGAAAATTGGTCCAAACTCAGTAGCTAAACATGCAACAGACTGCACCACAGTGGGTGAAAATTAGCAATGATTACACGGATTGCACCGATTTTGTTCCGTATTCATCTGGGAAATATTTCAATTACTGTTATTGTCAGGGCAGACAATCATTCATTCATCCAACTGCACCACAGAAGGATGAAAATCGAATAAAGATTAGAAGATTGTGCAGATTCTTAATCTTTCTAATCTTTTCATCTTTGCTTATTTACAGGGCAGGGCAGAACCCAATATCATGCGAAGCGGATCAGCCGACTAATTTCCAAGCCCCTTTCAGGCTAGCCAAGAATCTCTCACAGTGCCTCCAAAATCCAGAAAAACCACCCACTTTGGTCTCTTTTATACTCAGCTCTGTTTGAAAACGACTGCAGTATAGAATAGCGCGGTGCGTTGCTGAGATACGCCATTTGGCACCTCAGGCTTGACTATCCCGCCTGATCCAGTTAAACTATGAACAGCGACTTCTACACAAATTATACTCAGGCTCGGTATAGGTTAACGGCCTTTCTCTGAAGTATCTATGTTAATTTATTACGATCGCCAGTGTACTCAAATTCGTCTGTCATTTTGTCCGCCGATGTTCTATTATTTTAAGCGGAGCTATTCTCAAACAGAGTATTGATTGATGTGACAAAATGAGACGCCCCCGTCGAATATCACCAGATCTACTATAAAATCACTACATTTGTACACGGTGGCTCAATTAAACCATAGTTAGAGGTCAGTATTTCTACGCCAAAGTGCGGCGTCTAGCCATAGACTTAATTTAGGCCGTAGTGTGCTTCGTGCGCTGTACTAGCGCAATCGGGCGTAAAATCATGAAAAGATAAATCGCTGGCTATCTGGGTTCATTACCGGGATTTATCTATAGAGCTATTATGTCAAGAATTACTAGAGCATTTTATTAAACTGGTTGAATAAAAGCTTGGTATCCATAAACTTATCAGCAGAAAAAGCTTATTGAGGAGACATATGAGCGTACATCAAGATTCGCTTTCTCAGGGAAATCCACCCATTACCCATGACGAAGAAGTTGCAGCATCGGATTATGCAGCTGTCCAGCAAGATTCCCTTACCATGTTTGGCGCAGCCTTAGGGGGGGCCATCCTGGGTATGTTGCTATCATTGTTGGTTCTTGCCATTGTCAACGGTGGTACGTTGCGCTTTGTTGGTGGTTCAAGTCGTCTGGCTCGCCTAGAAGAGCTATATGGCCCATTAAACGCCAACGTTGGTACCCTTTCAGAAAAATTCGATCTGAGGGGAGAAAACATGAAAGAAGTAAATCGCTCAATCGATGATCGATTCGGCACCCAAGAGCTAACCATTGAAGAGCTAAGGGCAGCTATCAGTGAATTGGATGAAACCGGGGGGCAATTTGATGCATTGGTTGTGGCACTTTCCGATGCACTCAGTTCGATCCAGATGGCTGAAGAAGCTGCAACTGACGAATCAACCGCAGAAATGACGTCTGAAGACGTTGTTGTCGGTCGGTTGAGTGTGCTCTTCTTTGATGATGCCAACGGAAATCAGACGCTGGATGCTGGCGAAGAGAGTCTCCTCGGCATCAGTGCATCCGTAGTGGATGCTGATGGTGAGACCATTGCGACCCTTGAATCAACTGATGGTGGCATGACCTTCGAGGGTCTTTCTCCTGGGGAATATTCATTGATTGTCACGGATCCCGGTGAGTATCCGCTGCCTTCCGAGGAGATTGGTGTGGTGACCATTTCAGAAGAAGGTGGTGATCCGCCCGTGCTTGTTGCTGTGGACATGGAGTAGCCATAGTTATACTGCGGTCGTTTTGAAAACAGGAGTTTTCCGATGCTCTACCAGAATGACCAAACTCGTGTTTTCAAACGGAGCTGAGTATAGTAGTCCGCAGTCGTTTGGACGTCTGGTCGTTTAGTCTAAAGTTAAGAAGTATTTATACGGCGATCGATTTGAAAACCGCAGTTTTCCTTCGCTCTACGAGTACCCAAAGTACGGTTTCTAAATGAAGTAGAGCTGCAAAGAATAGAAAGGCACAAGAATTTAGATTCTTGTGCCTTTTTTAGTGTACTGAACTACTTAATCTTACTGACTTCTACCCCTCAACCCTCAGTCCCCATTTTATACTCAGCTCCGTTTGAAAACAGGTGTTTGGTCTCTCTGGTAGACCTTTGGAAAAACCTGTTTTCAAAACGACCGCAGTTTAGTAACAGCACTGCTTTTCGGCTTTGCTGTTACTTTGCTGTCTTTCTCCTGTCACCGTCCCGATACACTGTAACCAGAAGCGAATGAGTGAGGAAAGAAAATGAAAATTATCGCACTTATCCCCTCCTCAATCGCATGAAAATCTATACTCGGCTCCGTTTGGGAACGGTACACTAGCTCTCTAGTGGAAGAGCGGAAACCCACCGTTTCCGAAACGACCGCAGTACGGGTCAAACAGATGATTTGCAAAGCAGCGGGATTCATGCCCCGCTGAGGGATCCCACATCTCACGACCCTTTCAAGAAACCCAATTCATTCTATTTCCTGAAAGGACAACCTTGAGATGACTACCCAAAATTTTATCGCTAAGTTTGTTGTTGCTATTCTGTTGACGATTGCTACGATTACTGGTTCTGGTGTGGTTGCAGGACAGGTGGGATTAGATGTTACGTCGAGTATTTATGCCTGCAGTGGTGGAAATAACGGAGGCGGCTGCTAAATTTTATCAAGCGGTTGGAGGCAAACGTTGTCTCCAACCGCTTGATGTTAGTCACGTAAATCGTTGAACTCGGTAATTAGTGAAGAAGACTCTTCTTGAAGTTCATATTGGCGATACGCTTTTAGAGCCTGTGATTTGTAATGAACGGCATCTGATAATTCACCTTTTTGAAGGTGAATTAATGCTAATTGATGCCACACAAAGGCTAGGTGTCTTTCTTCCGAAAATTTTAACGAAATGCTCTCAGATTCTTTAGCATGTGTATGTGCTTGTTGTATCTCTCCTGACTGCCTGTATCCAACTGCAAGATTATATAGCAAGGAACCTGACAGAGATTCGTCTCCGGCCAACATCGCGTGCTTTAGCGCAAGCTTCGAGTGTTTTATTGCCTTCTGCGATTGCGCCATCGAGTTATACAGTTGGCCTAAATTACCATGTACACGTATTAAGCCGTGCTGGTCGTCCATGCTTACCCAAATTGTGGCTGCGTGCTTCAGGTGTGACTCTGCTTTTTCCCAGATTTTTTGACGGCTATAAAGTACCCCTAAATGATTGTGGGTATGTGCCCGCCCATGATCGTTTGCTAAGGTGTCAAAGATAGTTAGCGCATGTTGGCTCAACACCTCACTCCGCCACCATCGCCCCCCGTCAATATATAAATACCCTAAATTTGAACAAGCCCGCGCCTCTTCAAACTGATTTCCTGACTGCCTTGCCAGTTCCATAACACGTCGATAGTGCCGTACTACATCCTGCGGGCGATTCATCCGCTGGCAAAGGCGGGCCAAAAATGCGGTCAGTGTCGTCTCGGCCTCCACATCTACAGCCCGCTTGGCCATGCGAATGGTCTGCACCAAAACCCCATGCCACACATCCCAGAATCCTCTTCTCTCCATATAAGGAGCAAAGGCAATGACCAGCTTTTTGACCAACGGCCAAAGCGGCTGTAGATCCAGTCCAAGCGCAATATTCTTAAGGATGCGGTGGCGCTCCCGGTCAAGCACCGTGATATCAATATTTTTGATGGCCTCATGGTCCCGCCAGTAGGTCAACATGCGTTCAACGCACTGCTGAAAGAAGTTGGCACGTCCCTGCTCTTGATTCACATTTATGCAATTGACTGCCACTTTAACACCTCATTCATCAAAAAAGTTTCGGTTAAGCGATGCAGACGGTAACGCGGCTCATCCAGATCCCCGCCAACCTGAACCAGTGACAGATTCATCAGTTGGGAAAGCGCATCCTGCATCTCATCAGGGTCCAAAGCACTAGCAAAGGATAATTCCATGAAGGTGCCGTCATCTACTGCTGGCATGGATAGAAAGAGCTGTCGGGCCATATCATCTAACATCTCCCACGCCTGCCAGTAGATATAGACGTAGAGCTGATCGATCCGTTTGCCCTGGGCCTCCTGCAAATTCTCCAAAACCTGGCTCAATGACAAAAAGCTTACTTGGCCGATGACCAGCTTGAGGGCCAGTGGATTGCCACCAACAACGCGATAGATATCGGCCAACTGATCGTGGCTGGCGTTGGCCAACCGTCCTATGTTGCGGACCTCTGCCTCGTGTCGCAAGAAGGCCAAGGCATCGGCTTCTTCCAATTCAGTTAAGCTATAGCAAAAGATGTCCGAATAACTCTGTAGAGAGAAGCGGGTTGTAATCAAAAATTTGGAGGGATTGGCCAACTGGCGCAAGTATGGCACCAATGCCTGATAATCTGCCACCGTCTCTAGGTTGTCTACCACAACCAGGATTGGCTGGGCCTTGAGCAGATTGAGCAACGTAGTCTGCTTTTCCTCGCTGGATGCAGTCAAGGGCGGGCGCACCATTAACTGTTCCAATAGCCCGTCAGTCAAGGACTCAACATCCAGTGCAGGCTTGCCCGTCTCGCCATTTCCAACCGCCGCAATCCCTACGGCCGGTCGAAATTCCTCCTGCTTTGCGCTAACCCAAGCAATATTCTCAAAGCCTCCATGACTACCCTGGGCGCCTGTCTCCACTCCTGGAACCCCAATGCCCTCTTCCTGATCGCCCATCCCCAAAAACTTGTGAATCAATAAGGTTGCTAACGTGGTCTTGCCAATTCCACCAATGCCATCGATAGCCATAAGCCAAGGCCGCTCTTGAGATAAGAGGACCTCCATAAGGCGCAAGCGTGCTCGCTCTATGCCAAAGAGCTTTTGATCTGGCATGGGGTCCAAGCGAGAGAGGATTTCGTATCGATTGGGAATGGGAGCTGAACTGGGCTGAGTAGGTATGCCGGAGTGAGCAGGCGACGGAGGAAGAGATTGACGAGGCGATGATGTAAATGTGCCATCTCTGATCTGCTCGTAAAGGGCAATGGTTTCGGCATCTGGCTCAACGCCTAACTCATCATTCAGCACCTTCTGACAGGTCGCATACTGAGCGAGCGCAGCACTCCGGTCGCCGGTTGCGGCAAGGAGTTGGATGAGTTGGCGGTGTGCGCCCTCGTGCCACGGCTCTATCTGTAGCTGCTGCCGGGCATAAGTTTGAGCGCCCTCGTACTCATGGCTGGCCATAAGAGATTCAGTTAGCTGGTTCAGGGCCGTCATGAGCTGGCGATGGCGCACCTCTTGCTGAATGCGACGCCAATCTTCAAATTCGACGCTATCGGTTGGCGACAGTCCGGCCAGCAATTCACCCTGATAGAGGGAGACGGCCTGGACGAACAGCTCAGTAGTGCTCTCGGCTGACGTTACCGATTGGGCGGTCTTCATCAATTCATCGAACTGGATGACATCCACCACGCAGCCCTCGGTTTGGGTTGTCAGCTGGAGGGTGTGGCGATCGATGAGTAAATTGTTGGCCTCGACCGCAGGGGCCAAAATTTGGCGTAGATTGGCAATGGTATTGCGCAGGCTTTTACGCGCTTGGGCTTCTGGGTAATCACCCCAAAGGATGGTTGCCAAGGTCGCCCGCGGGATGGGTCGATTGGCCTCTGTAGCTAAATAGGCCAACAGCGCGCGCGCCTTGTTGGACCGAAAGCCGGTCACCGCAACGCCATCGAGCCGAATATCAAAAGAGCCAAAGAGGCAAATAGTCAATCGCATAATGAAACAGAATGGTTATTTTCATTGTGCTGCCCAAGGTAGAGTGACGTGCAGGTCAAAGTGATTCACAAGTCAAGGTAGAGGGGAGCAAATAACATTTTCAGCGCTTTCATGGTGCTTTCGTGGCGTTTTCGTGGCGCTTTTGGGACGTATTCGATGCGTCGACCTGCTATTCTAATGTCGGGCGCACAATGATAGTTTCTAACTATCTGGACTGCGGTTGATTTGAAATCTGTCGTTTTCCACAACCCTACAAGGATAACCAAAGGATAGTTTTCAAACGGAGCTGAATAAAAGTAAAGCTCAGTACCCCTAAGTATATCATATGACAAAGAATGCCTACATAAATGTGACAAAGAACAAGGTGTTCAATTTAGTTTTCAAAAAGGAGAACAGAATAATAAATCATGACATAATCATTATTGTACCCCCTGCATCCAAAATTGACAACGGCACGTTGTTCTTGGTATTCTGATTGCCCACCAAAATGGAGTAAGCGAATGTATCAATTCCCCGATAGTATATCAACAGGCACCATATCAACATACATTGTATCAAGACCCTCCATATCAATATCCACTACATCAATATACAGGTGGGAAACAGAACAAATATTGGCATGACCAGTATGACCAGTATAACGTCCCCCTTGTGAAGATCGAGCTGTATTTTCTTTCTACCTATCCAAAACCTAAAAATTAGGAGTCATCTATGACACGGCCTACTGCCCAAACCAGCCCGTATCAAAGGCTGCCCAGATTCTGCAAACTATGTGCAGCCCCCCATCGTTCTCGTATGGTGACGATCTCCATATTCTCAAGCATTTTACTGATGTTTGTTCTCTTTCCTAATTTGGCCTTTGCACATCAAGGCGTGCCAGGCGTAGCCCACAGCCACGGTCCCGACATAGGTCTGCCCTATGATTCGGCCAACCTTTGGCAAGATGCGGACGAGTCTGAATTTGTTTCGGCTGCCAGCGTCAAGACAAATATTGTCGCCAGCGGGCAGCCGACCGAATATCGTCGATTGACGGTGAATATTGAGAGAATGGATGCCATATTAGCGGCTGCCCCCAAAACCACCTATCGTGCCAGCCTCCAGGGCGCCATATTGACCATTCCCATGCCCAACGGCCTCTTTCAGCGCTTTGCGGTTGAAGAGTACGACATGTTAGAGCCATCCATGGCCACCGCATATCCCAACTATAAGACCTATCTTGGCTACGGCATTGATGATCGAACAGCCACTATCTCTCTAAGCCGCTTACCATCCGGTTTTCATGGCATGATCCTGACCGAGCATGATACGATCTACATTGATCCACAGGACTCAGCCAATCAAGTCATCAGCTACTCCAAATCCAGTCTGCCTGCTCAGATCTGGCAAGATGATCATGACTTTTCCAACATCCGCGAGGCGGTAGAAGCAGCCGCCGTAGACGCCCCTGTTGCCTCGGGAGACAAATTACACATCTACCGGATTGCCATCGCATCCACAACTGAGTGGACGGAGCTTGTTGGGGGCAAAGACAAGGCTCGAGAAGCCATTGCGGCTTTTGTCAACCAGCTCAATGGGATCTACCGTCGGGATCTCTCAGTCCAATTTGAATTGGTCAACAACGACAAGATCATCTACACCGCGAATGATCCGTACACAAATGGCAACGCACTCACCATGCTTGGTGAGAACCAGGTAAACCTAGACAAAGAAATCGGTGATGCCAACTACGATATCGGTCACGTATTTAGAAGCGGTGGCGGAGGCGTTGCCTCACTCAATTCCCTCTGTACGACAGGAAGCAAAGCTCGTGGTGCTGGGCCTCCAGGAATTGCCCTCCATGAGATTGGCCACCAAATTAGTGCGGACCATACCTTCAATGCTCGCACAGCCAGCAATTGCAATTCCGGTAATTTCTCTACCAACAATGTATCCAATTACGAGCCAGGTTCTGGCAGTACGATCATGGCTTATGTGGGCATCTGTGGCCCCCAAAACTTGCAGAGCCAACGAGATAACTATCTACACGCCATCTCCATCCAAGAGATGCAGACCCATATTTCCCGCACCGTCACTGCCCAGTGTGGACGCCACATCGATACTGGCAACGCTGTCCCCGCGGTCGATGCAGGGACAGATCGGTCCATACCTGCATCCACACGCTTCACATTGACTGGTCAGGGCACCGACGGTGATGGGGACCCCCTTACCTTTGCCTGGGAACAGTTCGATACAACGAATGAACCTTGGACAGAGGCGGATGTGCTGCCGAATACGGATAAGGGAAACAATCCCATCTTCCGCTCCTTCCCGCCTGTACCTGAAAACTTCCGCAATTTCCCCACGCTGAAGCCGGAACTGGCCGCCAAATCCGCTAAGGGTGAATCGCTACCCACCACGGATCGCACCATGAATTTCCGCTTAACCGTTCGGGATGGCAAGGGTGGCGTTAATGCCGACGATATGAAAGTCACGGTGGTGAGTACTGCTGGACCATTTGTCATTACATCACCTAAGGCGGGTGAACTGTGGACTCCTGGCGGCCAAGCGACCGTCACCTGGAACGTAGCCCAAACCGACCAGGCACCCTTTAACTGCGCCAATGTGTCGATTACAGCATCCACAGATGGTGGCAAAAACTTTACGACCCTGGCTGCCAGCACCGCCAATAATGGCACAGCAACCGTAACTGCGCCCAACCAACTAGCCAATCTACAGCTCAAAATCCAATGTGCGGATACAACAAACATCTTTTTCGCTCTTGCGTCCAACGTTCTTCTCTGTACACCGATTCTTCAAGACAATCACGAAGCGGGTACTGATAACTGGACTGTCAATAACGATGGCAACGCCAGTACTGTCGACTGGTCTCTGCAGACAGACGGAGGCTCTAGTGGAAACAATTACTGGAATGCTCCCAGCCTCAACAATGTATCCTTCACTAATTTAGAGAGCAAAGAACTAACTGCTCAAGGTGACGAACTATCACTGAATCTTGTCCATAGATACTCCTTCTATGATGACGGAGAAACCATACAGACTGGTACGGCTCAGGTCAAAGTCAATGATGGTACCTGGCAAGATCTAAAGAACTTTACTGGGAGACAAGCCCAATATACCAACTCGGCTATCTCTCTCAAAGGGATCGTCAAGAACAACGATAAGTTCCAAATACGTTTCCGCTTTGGTGATAGTTCTGGCTTCAGAATTACTCAAACAAACGCAGAAGGCTGGTCGATTGATGATATAACGGTCTGCGGCGGCGGAACAGGCGAAACCGCACCGCCTCCACCAGCTCCAACAGCCGGCCAATCTACCTGGACCGGTGCAGATTCTACTGATTGGAACGCGGGTGGCAACTGGAATACAGGCCAGGCGCCCAATGCCACCACTGATGTACAAATTCCGGCAGGATTGACCACCTACCCAGCCATTGCCGCAGACGCAACGGTACGGGGGATCGTCATTGATAGTGGCGCACAAGTCAACATGACGGGTGGCACCCTCAGCGTCCATGGTGATTGGGGTAGCCAAGGTGGAGGCGTAACGGGCACAGGGGGCGGAACCGTCAGCGCGGCGGCGCTCAGTGCAACCCAAAACTTCTGTAAGGATTACACCAACGAGATCAACCCTGATCCCAACATCAAGAACATCGGCACAACGGCAACGACCGTGACCGATACCCTGACAATTAATTCCGGTGGGCGTCTGTCTGACTTGGATGTACTGCTGGAAGTCAACCATACTTACGTCAGTGATGTGAAGATGAAACTGCGCCACAACACCAGCGGCACCGAGATCGATCTCTTCGACGCCGGTGATTTTTGCCAGGGTGACAACTTCAATCTAACGTTAGATGACGAAGCAACCGATACGCTGGCACCTGCCTGTACCGACAACAATCCAGCCTTTGCGGGCAACCGTTACCAACCAGCTTCGGCGCTATCAGCCTTTGATGGCAAAGCCTTTGGTGGTCTGTGGACGCTAACCATCACCGATAACTTTGAAGGCGATACAGGACAACTGCGAAAATGGTGTCTCAATGTTACCTCTGAAGAGTCGGCACCCACGGGTGGAACAGGCGGCAGCTTTAATGGCACAGGCGGTACCGTGGTCTTTAAAGGCACAACCCAGAGCGTACGTCCAGCAGCCGGTTCTACCTTCAACAACGTGCAGATCGGTGATGGTACTGTCGCCTCTCAAGTAAGTCTTGCTGGTGACATCGACATCAACGGTAACTTGGTGGTAAGCAATGGAGCCAAGCTCTCTGGCGGCACGGCCACAGTGAAGCTAGCCGGTAACTGGACCCAACCTGATAGCACTAGCTTTAACGCCGAAAATGGCGCAGTCATCTTTGACGGTACTGCTCAAATCGTATCTGGTGCGTTGGCCGTCAACAACATGAGCGTTAACGCCACAAGCACAGTGGATATGGGGACCAACGACCTCTCCGCGACAGGCAAGCTCATCAACGAAGGGTCGCTCAAACAGAGCAAGGATGTACCACTAGAGACCGAAGTACGCTTCTTGGCAACCGGTGGTTACGGTGGGTTGACCCTCTACACCATAGAACAAGCCATGGGACAGACCACGGTGACCATTCGCAAGAGCACAACAGGCTGTACGGCTACCCCTGGTGGTACCATCCAGCGCTGTTACAGCATTGAGCCAGCTGTAACAACTGGTGTGGGAGCTTTCATCGACTTCTACTACGACCAAGCTGAGCAGATCAACCATGCCTGTACCAACATGAGCGCCTACCCCAACGATGGTTCTGGCGGTCAGTTGACAGCTCTCTCAAGTGATTTCACTTCTTGTGATAATCCACTGCGCTCCTTAACCGTCTCAGGTGTGAATGACTTCTCGGTCAAAGATTTTGTCCTTGGCGTAAATGTAGGTGGACCTGGCGGGCGTGACAATGCCCCACCTGTTGCAGCCAACGACATGGTAACTACTCCCGTTGATGAAGCGCTTGTCATCGATGCCCTGAAGAATGACTTTGACCCAGAAGGCGGTACCCTCAATATTGAACTGGTCGATGCACCAGCCAACGGAACGGCAGCCGCCACCAACAAGGGGCAGATTCGCTACACACCAGCCGATGGCTTCCAAGGCACCGAGACCTTCACCTATGAAATCTCGGATGAAGATGACATGCGGACCACAGCTACCATTACCGTTGTGGTTGGTGACCCGCCAGATGAGATCTTCTTGCCTTTCATCTCGAACTAAGCAGTAGCCTAAATCGTTATGCCGCAGTCGTTTTGACAGCAGGTGATTTCCGAAGCCCTATGTTAGAGACCTAGCACCTGTTTTCAAACGGCACTGAGCATAGCAAATAGCCCCAAATGTGACCGGTATCTTTATAGATGCCGGTCATGTTGTATCAGCAGACAGCAATCACACGGCGAGACGAAATGCAAAAAGATGGTTGACAGATAGATGGTTTACTGAAAGAAAGGATTTTTATGCTCAAGTTCCTGCACACACCCAATCGTTTCATATCCTACCTGCTACTTGTTCCCCTCATATTCTCAGCTACCCTAACCACCACAACTGCCCATAGCTACCCCTCCATTTCAGAGAGTGCCGAACTGAATCACGCTCTGTCCGAGAATGACTTTGGACCAACTGACCTCGGACCAACCGACCCTGGACCAACCGACCATGCCCCCCGCCCCAGGATCACAACCACCGGAGCCATCGGCACCCCCACTGTCATCAGACGCAACAGTGGCGTGCGAGCAGCCAGCCTAGAGATTATGCCCCAAAGTGTGACTGATTGGAGCGAAGATTTTAGCGATTCTTTTGAAGATGATATCGGTCCCTTCCCTGATGCGTGGACCGTTCTAGACGACAATAGCGATTTGCTCGACCGCACCTGGGGCATTGATGATTCTGAAGCCAACAGCGGCACCCAATCGGTCTGGGTGGCAGCGGGTGGGTCGGATGGCCTGGATCCAGCATCGAACCCTATGCCGCCCAATCTGGATACATGGCTGACTATCTCACGCACCATTGATCTCAGCGAAGTACAGATGGCCGATATTACATTTGCCATGTTGATGGATACTGAGCCAATTTCCGATACGATCTTTGTGGGCGCCTCCTTTGATGACGTGGATTATTATGGCGAATATTGGTCAGGTGATTCGGGCGGTTGGCAGGAATACACCGTGGATCTCTCCGAATACCTGGGGTACGATCAGATCTACATCTCCTGGTTTTTTCAAAGCAACGCCAACAATGCGGATGACAAGGAGTATAAAGGCGTCTGGATCGATGATGTGACCGTCTGGACCTATGTGGACACAGGTCCGATAGAAGCCAGCGATGCCATCTTGAATGGTGATTTTGAAACGGGCGATTTTGATGACTGGGTTGTGCCCGACGAGTCAACTGCCATTGTGGAGATAGAAGTCAATCCCAATGATGGCGACTATGTGGCCTGGTTGGGCGGGATTGCAAATGCCGAAGAAAGCTTCTACCAGTCTGTCGCACTGCCAGATAGTGACATTACCTATGCCTCTTTTGGCTTCTGGATCAACCAGTTTAGCGAGGAGACCGCGGCTGATGCCGATCTCTTCTGTGCCGGTCTTTATGGGACCGGTAACAGGAGCAGCGGCGGCACAGCTACTGGCCCAACCGGCTTAGGTAGTTTATTGATTGACCTAGGCTGTTTGGATGGCATCGATGCCTATACAACCGAATTTGACCCAGATAGCTGGTGGGAGGTAGATTATCTGCTAACCGGAGATGAGTGGGAATTGGTACGAGGTCAAACCGTCTCTCTCGTCTTTGAGATGTTTACCGATGAAAGGCTCAACACCACAGTTTACATCGACGATGTCACTGTCGAAATCGTGACTGGCGGCAGTGCTGGTGACACCCTTGAACCCAACGACTACCCAGAAGAGGCCATCACCAGCACCCTACCTATCAGCTACACTGGTTTAACCATTGATCCAGACTTTGACTACGATCTCTTCCGTGTGGAAGCCAATGTCGGTGACACCGTTGTGGTTGATGTGGATGCGGATGTGAACGGTTCCCCCCTTGATGCCTTTGCCTACCTCTTGGATGCTGATGAAAATACGGTCTGCCAGAATGACGACGATGAGTTCTCGTTCGATCCCTACCTAACCTGCAAGATAGAGACGGCAGGCACCTACTATGCAGCGGTAACCTCTTACGATGAAACGGGGGACCGTAGTCAAGTTTACTCTGTCCGAATTCAACGAATACCAGCTACGGATGAAACGCCAGCCAATCCCCCACCCGTTGTCACCGAGCCACCTGCGCCAGAGCCACCAGCCGATACGTGGACAGTCATGATCTATATGGATGGGGATACTAATCTCTGTGGTGTTTATCCTGGTTTAGTCAGCCGGGTAGAGAAGGAACTGGGTGGCAAAATTGGCCCAGACGGCTTCTTAAAGGTATTGGTTCTGCTAGACAGGGTGCCCATCTTCTGCGAAGGAGATGGCAAAGCCACCCGTTACTATGTACAGCAGGATGGCCAATACACCGACAATGTCAATCGCTGGGACATGGGTGAGATCAATATGGGAGATCCCCAGACCATGCAGAGCTTTATCGAATGGTCTATGCGTAACTACCCAGCTGATCACTATTACTTGGCCATTGATAATCACGGTGCTGGCGTAACCGGCATCGCCTGGGATGATTCCAACCGTGATGCCACCAACAAAAAAGATAAGTTGACCAATGCCGAGCTATATTCAGTCTTAAAGGCCGTTACCAAGAACGGTTCCCAGCCTCTAGACATCCTGGCCTACGAAGCCTGCTTGATGGGGACCTATGAGAACGCCTATGATGTGCGCACCTTTGCTAAAAATCTCTTTTTCTTTCCAACCGTTAGCTTTACCAATGATGGTTCATACCCATCTTATATGAAGGATGAAAAGTTTACCAGCGCCACGTCAGGCAGCGAATTTGGCGACATCATGTTTGACGTCTATCAGCGTAGTGTCACCAACTTACCCTATGCCATGACCTTGGTCAACACGACCCACATCTCCACGGTACACAGCGCGGTCAACAATTGGTCCAACGCGCTCATAGGACAGTTGAATGCTCAGCGGGACAAGATTGCTTTAGCCCGCAGCCAAGCCCAAAAGATCGATAGCAACAGTGACAAGAAACTGACCGATGACGATCAATATATCGATCTCTGGGATCTGGCAGATAAATTGGCTACCCAAGGTGTTGCTGTTGCTGAATCCAATGCCCTCAAAGCGGCTATTGAAGCAAGCGTTACCCGCAACTCCCAGCTATCCTTCGACGAACTCGATTACAAAAACACCCACGGCCTCAGCATCTTCTGGCCCCAGACGGCCAGTAGCTGGTATCGTCCTTATATTAATGGGCGCATTTATAACTCGACTCGGGACGGTATGTGGGATGAATTTCTCCAAGCTTACTTTGCCAACGATAGCCGACGCCCTGGTATGCAAACCGATCCTGGCCCTGCCGAGAGAGAATCGGCTACCTCTAGCGGGATGAGGGAACTCTTTTTACCTATCATGACCCAGTAAAATTTCGCTTATTGAGATTCGCTTAAGACGCGAGGTTTTCGGCCCATGCCAATAAAAATAGCGCTCGATGAGTTTTATCGAGCGCTATTTTTATTGGTCATGTGATCACTCAGTACCCATCTTAATGAGCGCATTTTTCATTTATCTTTTGAGCAATTTCGTGGCGTATTCGTGGCGCTTTTGTGGTGCATCTGATACTCACCGTGGCGCTTCTGTTACGCTAGGTGGCTATACTACAGACAGCAGTATTTCGCTCAAATATAATCTGCATTCCAACTCTTTGTTGGACACAATCCTGGCTCAATCGGATCTCGTATGCCACTCGTCTAGTTTGTCGTAACTCCTTACGTAGATACCTAGTTTGTTTTACTAGCTGAAAGCTGTACAGTGTCCCACTGAGCCACAATTCGTAAGGAAAAGTAAATCATGAAACATAACTCACTCCTGCTAATCACTTCACTCATCACTGCACTCATCTTCGCGGCCTGTACCATGCCCTTGCCAGAGCCTGCCGAACCAGCCGCTGAAGCCGTTGCGGTAGAAGAAAGCGACAGCGAGGCTGAAGAGCCATCTGGTGAGCCAACCAGCTTTGCCGTCGATGCTACTGCAAGTGAGCTAATTTGGATCGGCTCTAACATTGTTGGCCAGGAGCAGACAGGAACCATCGATATTGCTGAAGGCTCCCTGGAATTTGCCGGCACCACTCTCACTGGTGGCAGCGTATCCATCGACATGACGACCATGAGTTCCATCAATTTGAGTGGCGACACGGCCAACAATCTCATCGGTCACTTGATGAATGAAGACTTCTTCGAAGTCGACACCTGGCCAACATCCATGCTTGTCTTCAAATCTGCCGAGGCAACGGATGTGGAAGCTCAGTACCTTGTCACGGCGGACCTCACCATTAAGGATGTTACCGACGAACTAACTTTCATCACAGATGTTATTGTGGACGAGGGTATGCTGACGGCCACAGCTGATATCGCGTTTGACCGAACTGATTGGGGTGTTATCTACGGCTCTGGTAACTTCTTCGACGGGCTAGGCGATCGGGTGATTCAGGATGAGGTAATCATGCAGGTGACCCTGGTAGCAAGCAGCAGCTAGCCAAATAGCATCCAAAGTGCTTTTGCACTTTACATACAGAACAATTGAATAACTGACAGGGAATCACGTTCGACAGCGTTTATCGAACGTGATTTTTTTATGCCCTACATTCTTCAACGCGTGAGACATATTCGTGGCGCATTCGTGGCGTTTTTTGATAGCGTTCGTGGCGGTTTGATGGCGAAGGGTCGCTATACTGTAGACATTGATATCAGGACAGCAAAAGCAAATACCCCGATATTGCTACCGAGAATCACTTTACCAAATTTCAATCAGGAGATTATCATGACAGCACAAAAACAGTCAAGCAAGAGCATACATCCATTCAATTAGCTGGTCTAAACAATAAAGTCTATCGTGCATTTGGTTATCAGTCCGAGGTGGGGCAAGCGCTAGTGCTACTTGCATCCGGCTCAACCTATCTCCCAGTACAGATAAACCTTGATTTCTTCTTTGCCAAAGATCAAAGTGATAAAAATATATATCGACTGATGGAAAAGGTGGAGCATAACGGACCACTTGACCAGCCACTTTCAATACAGCAATATCATGCCACTAGCTATTCGTCGGGCGGAGCTAACTTTGAGTCAGTGGAGAGCGTAGTGATTGTTGATGGCGAAGGCGAACACAAGGTATCAGTAGAGCCATTAGAGTCATAGCATATTCCACTAGATAGTCAATGCCAGATGAGCAGCACGGACAAAATGTCTTCCAAAACCGTGGTTCATAATGTATAATTAAACCCAAATAGACAATACGCGTCCGAGTTCACGTCTCGGACGCGTATATCCTTGTTTCATAAGCGTAAACTTAAGGCCTCTCTAGCACTCTCCGAATAAGTATACGCCTTTTGAGCCTTGTTCTTCTCAGTCCGTGATTCTGAATACACAAGTTGTACATCCTATGCCCAAAGTCAAACTCCTTTTGCGACAAATTGCCTCCATCGGCGTCCTTGTTCTGTTGCTCTCTCCCTATACAGGTACGTCTAGTTCCCGCGCCTCCTCCAACATGGCCGTGGATACCCAACGATATGATGAAGGTGACCTAGGCATCGATGTTGATTCCCTCGAATTTACGGTTGAGTTGGGCAGTATCTCGCAAGAACGATTCTTCACCTTATTCAATGAGAGCGACTACCTAATCAACTGGGACATCTTTGTCCAAAACGAGGAAGGTGATTTCGTTGACTGGCTGCTCATTGGCGCAAATTCTGAAGTTCTGTTGGACGAATCGGCCACAGTGACTGTGCAGGTGGACGCTACGAATCTGGACGTCGGCTTCTACACAGCCGATATCGTGATTATGGATCTGGAGACAGAGGATTTGCTGATTATCCCGATCTTTGTTGAGGCGATAAAGGGGAATCTCCAAGGAGAATCGGATTTGGGTGGCCAGCAATCAGCCGCGCCAGAGCCAAGACCTGATCTATCCGATTTGCCAGATCCAGACATTAATGAGACAGACGATCCACAGTGGGGCTTCTCTACCACCGGGGAGATGGCTGTCGATCTTGCGGCCCTGGAATTTACTGTCGAGTCAGGTACCATCTCGCAAGAACGATTCTTCACCTTATTCAATGAGAGTGAGTATCTCATCGATTGGGCCATCTTTGCCCAAACCGAAGAAGGGGCACCTGTTGACGAACTGCTCGTAACCGTTGATAGCGATGAGCTGCTCGATGAGTCGGTAACGGTTTGGGTACAGGTAGACGCTAGCGATTTAGACGCAGGTTTTTATGCGGCTGATTTGGTGATTGTGAATCAAGATACAGGGGATGAATTGATCCTCCCTGTTTTGGTTAGCGTTTTAGAGAGCGGTGATGGCTTTCAGTCAACTGAAGATCCTGTAAACCAGGTACCTGGTGGCCCTGATGATCCTTTGGAAGATCCATTTGCCCCAGTCGATCCTGAATTGGATGATTTCATCTATTCTTCGGCAGAAGGGCTGATGGTCGATGTGGGTATTCTGGAATTTGGGGTAGCGCCAGGGAATGTCTCCCAGGCCCAAACATTTTCTCTCTATAACCTGAATGACTTTCCTGTTCGCTGGACGATTTTCGGGGAAACAGAAGATGGGCAAAGAGTAGAGTGGCTCGTTTTTTTCACCGATACCAGCGCGCTGCTCGATGAGTTGGAAACGGTTGACGTCATGGTGGATGCGACTACGTTGACTGACGGTATTTTTTTCCCCCTGATTGTGATTGTTGATCTGGACACTCAAGATCGTCTGGAAATTCCAGTCATTCTTGATGTGGATGGTGCGGCTGAGCCGCCATCCTCTGGGGAGGATGGAGATGAGTTCGATTTTGGGACCGAAGATGACCTGGACCCAACCTTTCTGACCGATCCCTTTATTCTTCCCTTTGTGGTGGACGGCCAGAACCCTATCCCCCAATCCCAAACATTTACCATCACCACTGAAAGCCAAACACCCCTAGAATACGTTGTGGTTCACGACGACGAATGGGTTAGCATAGAGCCAGATATTGGCGATGTTTCTTGGGATGCACCCCAGATCATCACCGTTACTGTAGACCCACGTGACCTCACCAGCGGCTTCTATTTGGCTGAGGTTGATGTACTTGATACGAATAGTCTTTACTTCGAGACAATTTTAGTGGATGTTGAAGTGCGCGGAAACGTTACAGCACAAGTCAATCCCGCTTCTTTGAGCTTTGAAGCTGTTGAAGGTGAACCCGTTACCCAAACCCAAACCATAACCGTCGTGGGCATCGGTGCAGACGCGCTGGAATGGTATGCCTATGGGTTGGAAGAGTGGTTGATCCTCACCTATGATGAGCAGGACTTGAGTACAATACATGTCTCAGTCGCCAGCGAATTTCTAAACTCAGGAACTTATACAGATACTATCTTTATCGAAAGCAATGGGGGGACTCAAGAAGTATCGGTCACGCTTACGGTTGAGAGTACAGCCGAAGCAAGCAGGAGGATACCTAGAGCGAATTTAGAGATCACCAGATTCTGGCGAGAGCCATCTGATTCAAAACCTGGTGACCCTGTGACGCTCTTCGCTACCATTACCAATAGTGGCCGCAAGGCAGTCAAAAACCCTTTTTATGTAGATCTGTTTATGAATTGGACAGAAGAGCCTTCTGGCGGTAACGACTGGCGTGCTGTTCCCAGCGACATGACGCCAAAGCAGGGAATTGGTTGGTTTATCGATCCGGCCATCATGCCTAATGAACAATTCGGTCGTGAGCAGTCCATTACACTAACATCTCAGATTCTCTCTCCTTCAGCACCTGACGCAACTCAATTCTATCGCCCCACCAATGAGCCAAATGGGCGAACGCGGTGGACTGGTATCTTGCCGCCAACGGTAAATCGCCTGATGATATACGTCGATAGCCAGGAAGAACAAGGGAAACCCAATGGCCGCATTTCGGAAAGCAATGAAGATGATAATGCTTCTTCGTCTATCATCTTGGGCAGCACCCCAAACGCTGGCTCGGCGACGAACCAACTGACCCTCTATGGGCTAGAGGTGACTCAGGCAGTCCAAGATCTGCAGAACAGTGTGCCACTGATCGCCGAAAAGCCGACCTTCGTTCGTGCCCACGTTACCAGCACAGTCAGACTGCCAGGTGTACCCAATGTCCAGGCGCGTCTCCATGGTACCAACAAGGACGGGCAATCATTCAAAGAGTCACCGCTCAACCCGATTAACCCCAATGGGGAAATTAACGTCCACCAATATCCCAGCCGCGGGGTCCTGAACGATTCATTTCTCTTTGAGTTGCCCAAATCCTGGCTTGAACCAGGTTCGATTACGCTTACCTTTACAGGTGGTGAAAACCATCCATTCGCTTGTGACGAGTTGGGCGAAGAACCAACTAAGCGTGACTGTAAAGTATCGGTCACGTTTGACGAGGCCCCCTCAATCCCCGTACGATTCTATAATGTTCAATGGGCCGATCAATTTGGCATCACTCACTCCCTTCCCGACAGTCGACAAGGGTGCCAAAGGGCAGAATTAGCCTGTCACAAAGCAGAACTAGAGGCACAGTTCCCCATTCATCAGCTTAACATTCTTACACCTACGTTGACAGTTCAGATGGCTGTTAACGTTAACCCCTCTGGGATGGGGGCCTCATCCGCAGCGGAGAATGACCAAGAATTTCTGTCCCGTGTTTTAGATGAAATCAAAGCAAGGCAAGTCCAGGATCTGCGCTATGTCTACTCCTATGGGGTAGCTGCCGGGCTTCAACATGGAGGAGGTTGGGGCTATCTCCCAGGGGACACGGCCTACCGCTACTTTGCCGGAAGCGGGGACGCAAATTCCCCGCGAATTACTGTCCACGAGTTTGGTCACATGCATGGCCTACGCCACACTCGTTGCCGGGTTCAAGGCAAACCTGAACCCAAACCAGACACAAATTATCCCTATCATCCCAAGGGACTTATCAGCGGTGTGGATGATCCGAAGCATCCCGAGACCATTTATGGCTTTCACATCGTCACCCAAGATATCATTCGACCCACCGCGGGTGATATCATGAGCTACTGCCACGAGAGGTGGATCTCAGGCCATAACTATGAACGCCTTTTGGAGATCATTCGACGAAGGGATCGGCTGGCGCAAGCTAATCCCAATCCAGGCAGTAACCCAAGCGGTGCCCCTCCTTTGGCCGGTATGAACCAATCAATTTTACTGGTTCAGGGAACAATCCAGGGGGAGCGCGCCGAGATTATCGATGTCCGTCGTATTGAGTTGGGGGAAACCGTTTTTTCATCAGGAACGGGCGACTATACCGTTCGCACTGAAGATGCAGGGGGACAAGGACTCTATAGCGAGCAATTTGCTTCTGTTTGGGCCAACGATGAAGTCGAAACCTTTAGTGTCGTCGTTCCCCATTTATCTGCTATTCATCGTATCTTTATCTTACGCAACAATCAAGAACTGGCCAGCGTCACAGCCTCGGACAATCCCCCCCAAGTTGCTTGGATCACGCTGGACCAGATGAACATCAACCGAAGTGAACCTACAATTGTGCAATGGACTGCCAGTGACGTGGACGGCAATGAGCTGTTCTTTAGCATCGACTACAGCACAGATAATGGGTCAACATGGCAGCTATTGCAAACAGGATTAAGTGCCATTAGCAGCAATGAATCCCAAACTTACCAAGCAACCATTGATTTCAGTCTCGTTCCTGGCTCTCCCACGGCCAAGCTGCGGATTCGGGCAACTGACGGATTCTATACCGTTCAGGATTCTGTAACCACTAGCTTTTCGCTGCCTAATGCGACACCCGATGCGTTCATCCTAAACGTCAGCGGAGAGCGCTACGTCGCCGATCAGCTGATTGTGCTGGATGGTGTTGGTTTTGATCTGGAGGATGGGGAGCTAGCTGGCTCAAGCCTAACGTGGAGTTCGACCCACGATCAACGCTTGGGGACGGGCCAGCGACTTGAACTCGTGGCAAACGAACTGAGCGAAGGCGAACATACAATCACGTTGACCGCCCGAGATAGCGGCGGGAGCATTGCGAACGATTACATCACCTTGACGATTGCGCGTGACCCTGGTCTGCTACCTGCTGGGTTGGCCCTCTACCCCAGCGAGCTCTTCAGCATAATCGATCCCTTCATCAGCTCGGTTGTTGTTGAGACGATACGCGTCGATAACGACGGTGACAACGGTCTCTTTTGGGCGGCAGAAGCGGATCAGCCCTGGATCGAATTGAGCCAGACGGCTGGGGTTGCGCCTTTTGACCTGGACGTGATTCTCGATGCGGATCGACTCCCACCTATCTCGTTGTCCGAAAGCTATACAGGGACCATCACCTTCACCGACGAATTATCTGGACGGCAAGAAAAAGTCGTTGTCGATCTCTTTGTAATTGAGTAAACCCGGTGCTTGAGTAAACCCGGTGCTTGAGTAAACCCATTAGCACTATGAAAGGACCGTCATGAAAAACCGATCTCTTCTTCGTGTTTCTCTACTTCTCTTGCTCACTTCTCTATTGGTGCTATCATGGCCCACTATTGGGGGACAGGCAAATTCAACTCGGCAGGAGCCGGACAATACGGAAACTGCTCAGCAATCGAGTATTGGGTATGCATATGTGGTGCAGGAGGGCGATTTTCTCTCACGCATAGCCCAGGATACGCTTGGTAGTGAGACCCGTTGGCAAGAGATCGTCCAAGCCACCAACGAGCGGGCCATCACGAATAGCGAATTCAGAGCCATCACCAACCCAAGCCTGATAGCTCCTGGGCAAATTCTCTGGATTCCGGCCGAATCTCTTACGGCCACCAATACTTTTACTCTTACCCCCACTTTCACCCTAACCCCTACGCCAACCCTGACTTCTATGCCTACTTTGAGTCCTACACCAACTCTGACTCCTACACTCACCGTACGCAATAGCGGGAATTTATCTAAACCAACACCCTATTCGTGTTTAAATGAGTCAACCAACGTCGAGATAGAAAGATTGTACCCCAGCAGAGATTCAAATGGACTTATGGGGTATATCAATAGCCAAGGTGAGTTTAAGATTCGAGGACGATTCCAGATTGCAACGAGGTTCTCAGAAGGCTTGGCTGTGGTCAGCACAAATGGAAGAACCTTTCGCTATATTAAACCAACGGGAGAATGGGCTTTTCCCAAAGCATTTAATGATGCCGGTCCTTTTGTAGAAGGGCTTGCACGGATTCGTTCTCGTAGTGCCTCGTCAGATTATGACGATGTGAATGGAATACCCATTCGACTATCCGGCTTTATTAACTGCCAGGGCGATCCTGCTATCCCGACCAAATATCTACTCGTAGAACCTTTCAAGGATGGCGCTGCCAAAGTGATGGATCAAGAATTGAAGACTTATTTTATCGATCACAACGGCAATACCATTGTGGATATAACCGTACCTCACACAGAAAGAACCAAGATCTTTCGCAGAGAGATTACTGTTCCAATGGAGAAAAAGGAGGGGCAGTGTGAAAAATCAAACTTCGTTGATCATCCAACCCTCTTTCACTGTGCACTTGACGACAGCTCAGCGGGCCAAAACGTCTATGATCCGTGCATTCTGGCCACAGACAATGTCTCCATTGTTTGCGGATACCCAGCTATGCCTTTTGTTGCAACAATACAAATATTCGACATAAGTATCCGCAGTGCAGATACAGAGGAGATTGACAATCTTTGGCTAAAGGTCGCTGGTACCGAGGGGGGGGCTACGACGACTACCTGTCAGCGCCTCATTAATCCTGAAGCAATAGACTATGCAGAAATTGACGGTGAAGAACTAAATAACCCAACGCTCCACTACAAATGCTCAGATGAGACTTATATTTTGGGCGAGCCATACGAGTCTCCGCTCTATGACAATTTATTGGCCGTCACGAAGGGAATAGTCGAGCGAGAGGCTGACGATTCTTGGGTTACGGATGGTGAAAGCGTGCCAGTTATCGAGATTTGGAACTTCTCGACACAGGTTAAAGAGCGAGATGCAGCGCCGATTGATGAAGTTCCCCCAGGAATGCATGAGTGGGAATTCTATTGGATATATTAATTATGCTCTTGTACATAATTTTTTAGCAGCACATGATCCAACTCTTCTGTAATGGTTCGTATTTCGTCAAGCGTTTGTGTGATTAGAGGCTGCGCACCTTGTTGGATATATAACGTATGCAGTCGCATAAGCGCGTAGCCTATGGAGATTCTATTGTTAAGAGAGCGAGCAATCTCTAAACTCTGCATCGCAAACCGCTGCGCTTCCTCAATATTTCCCATAGTACTTTGAATTTCGCTTAGCTGAGCGAGGATCAATCCCTTGCCCCGTTGATTTCCCATCTGGTGCAAAAGGTCCAGACTCTGTTCGGCCGCCCCGAGTGCTAAACGATACTCGTGACGTTTCCTCCGAATTACTGACACGGTATATAGGGTAACGGCTAACTCGCTCATATCTTGACACTGTTCGCTGAGCCTCTGTGATTGAAGGCCGTAGGTAAGCGCCTGCTCATAGACTTCTTTGCCGCAGTAGATCTGAGCCAAAAGCCGAGAGGTGCGGATTAATCCTAGTGTATCATCCAAATTAGACTGAAGTTCAAAGGCCATTTCTGCCGACTGTTGCGCTTTACCCCATTCTGTATTGGCATAGTCAATACGTGCTTTCTGAAAATAGACAGATGCAACGCCCGCTTGGTTTTCCACAGTAGCATAGATCTCTAGATTCTCATCAAGTAGTATAGCTGCCATCTCATACTCATTCACTTCAATTGCTATGCGGGCGAGATGATCCTGGATCTGAGCAACACCCTCTGCATTCTTACTATTTCGACAGTAAGACAGGCTGTTGTTCAGGTGCAGTCTAGCCTCTTCATAATCGTTCTGCTCCAAACAGGCTTCGCCCCAGTAGAGCGAATATTTTGCAGATTCTGCTTCATCGCCTATTTTGTCTGCTGCTTCGTATGCCCACCCAAACCCTCGTCGAGCATCGCTATATCGTGCTCGGGTAAACCATGGACGTTGTAATACATCGGCATAGGCAAGCGTCAGAGGCCACAATTTCTGCTCATAGGCTACTTTCATTCCTGCGCTGATGTTCTCCCATTCTGGCTCTAGCTGATCGAAGTTTTCGCCATTCTCTCGTGCAAATTTGAAGAAACAGTCTGCAAAGCGCGCATATGCCCCTTGGGAATCGGTTAGCTTCTCTCCTGCAAAATCGGCCAGCAACGGATGCTGTTGCCAGCGTTCCTCTTCTTCCGGACGCACAAGCGAAAGCGCGCTCCAAGCATAGAGGAGGTCTTCGATGTCAAACAGAGCCTCCTGAGCCAAATAGGCCATCGCTTCGGCGCGAAAACTGCGCCCCTCAAAAACGGCTAACAGCGGAAAAACCTGCTGTAGCTCCTCATCTAGCGCTTCCCAGCTCACCTCAAAGGAAGCCCGCACAGCCCTGTCGCTGATACCTAAATCCAGCCGTTTCTGCTGGTCGCTCAGTCGGGCCACCATTTGGTTTAACTTCATGCGTGGACGCGATTTGAGGCGCTGGGCAGCAATCTCTACTGCCAAGGGTAGTTCGCCACATAGGGTGCAGAGTTCTACAGCGGCGTCAAGCTCTCGTTCCACCCGCTCCTCCCCTAAAATTTCTTCCAATAGCTCTAGCGCCTCACTCTTATCTAATTCTCCTAGCAGTAAAGTCTCTGCATTCAGGGCAGTGGCTACATCCAGATCTCGTGTAGAGAGGAGAACGGCGCAGCTTTCGCTATTGGGCAGGAGGGATTCCACATCACCGGATAGTTCAACATTGTCAATCACAATCAATGCTTGCTTCTTCGCCAATACACCTCGTACAGCCGCTGCCCGACTCTCAATATCGCTCATCTGGCTAAAATCATAACCGTAGGCGGCGGCCCAAGTGGCCAAAATGTCCAGGGGCGCGCTAATGGCTGGGTTGCCCCAGAGAACGCCGTCGGAAAAATCATTTCGCACCATATAGGCAAAGTGAGTGGCCAAAGCCGTCTTGCCTGCTCCTCCCATGCCCACAATGGCATGAATTTGTAAACCGGGTGCTTTTATCTGGCCGCGCAGCTGAGCAATTTCGGCTTGACGGCCCACAAAATGAGGAGATGCTGCGAGGGCCTGGAAGGGAACTTCTATGGGGGGTGAGGTTTCTGCCAAGGATGCCGATGAAGTCGAGGTCACGCCGTGTGAAGTTTGGCTCTCCACAGACTCAATCTCACCAGCTAAAATTTGGTCATAAAGCGTATCCGTCTCTGCTGCAGGAGGGACGCCCAGTTCATCCATGAGCATCTGGGTCAATGCATCATACTGGGCCAAGGCCATGCTGCGTTGACCGTTGCGCGCCAGCAGCCGCATAAGCTGGTAGTGGGCCTCTTCCTGGTATGGGGCCAATTCCAGGAGACGTCGAACGCTCTCAATCGCTTGGTCTAGTTGGCCTTGAGCTTCTTGCTCTGCGCTCAATCCTCTCAATGCATCACATACTTGCTGGTGAAGTTGTTCGCGTGTGGCCTGCATCCATGCTTCAAAGAGATCGCTCTCTGGCACAAAAAAGCCATCCAGAAACGGTCCCTTGTAATGGGCCACAGCTGACGCCAAATCCTCTGTTTTAAGCGTACGCCTAAATTCCGCTACATCAAGCTGATGAGAACTATCTGGGTTAAAAGAAATGGCACGAGACGTAATCTCTAAGAATGGCGGAGTGGCTTGGTCATTGCCAATGGCTTTACGCACTTCCAGTAGTGTTTGGGTCAAGTTCTTGCGGGCGCGAGACTCGGATACATCGGGCCACAGCAGGCCAGCCACTGTACTTCTTTGATGAGGAACCGTCTGTTCTACAGCCAGATAGACCAACAGCGCTCGCCCTCTTACGCTACGAAATGAGACGGACTCTTGGTTGAGAGTTGCCGCAAAGGATTGGAAACAGCTTAAGCTCAGGTGAGGCATTTGTCATTTACCGATTGTCAGTAGATGGCAACGCGTGGAGTTAGCATCCTCTTATAGGTGGCTAGGAAAGATGCAGACAGGAGTTGCAGTCTGATTGTCACAGATTGGGTTTATGCCAGGGGATCTGCGTCACACAACAAACTTGAACGGCAGGTTATTATGCCCCCTCATTTTATATTCCCTCGCTTTGTATTCCCTCACTCTGTCTGCCAATCTCCCTATCATTTTGCCCCTCTTTTTCATTCGTGTAAAAGATTAGCAGCACCGAGCCATACTTCCGGCGATCATACTCCACAAGATGAGTTAATTCTATAGGACCATCTTCCCTGGGATGAATCTGGGCAATCACAATAGCCGGAGCCGACAGAAGTTCCGGTCGACTGTCGATTGCCTGGATGGCCTTGCGCCAGAGCTCTTGGTATTGGGGTGGGGCAACGTAAAGGAGATCAAAGGAGTCTCCCTGATATGTTTCCAAGAACTTAAAGCTATCGCTACGCTGCACGTGTGCTTGTTTGGCCAGATGACAATATTTGAGGTTGGTTAAAATTGTGCGGACAGCTTTTTCGTTCATGTCCACAAAATGGGCGTAGGTGGCACCACGGCTTAAGGCTTCGATGCCCACACCACCTGTCCCACCAAACAGATCAAGAACCCGAGCATCCAGAACCCAATCATCCAAAATGCTAAAGAGAGCCTCTTTGGCTCGATCTGTAATGGGTCTGGTTGTATCACCAGGCACCATCTGTAGTCTTCGACCTTTGGCACTGCCTGTAATGACTCTCATTGTACATATACCATTTCCCATGTTTGATCCGAACGGATCTGGATATAACGAATTGTTGCATCTTCAAAGCAGCCCAGCATTTGCCCCTTCTCAAAGGACTGCGTAACGGCATGTTGGCACTGCCGTTCTTCGCGCACAATGGTTCCCATAACCTCTTGTATGGCTGCATCAGAACACCATAGCTTGCCAAAGCCTCGGCGAGGCAGGGGAGGAGAGGTGGCTTCACCGTCTAGCGGATTGCATTGAATTTCAATGTCCCCCTCAGCCCACGTGTCATCAAAGACCTGCCAGGTTCGATCTGGAAAGAGAACGTATATCTGCTGACTTCTACTAAACCAGAGCATAAAGCGATCAAATTCAGGACCTGGGCCAAATTCGTTGATGGCAACAGGATCCGTTAGCCCCATGCTTTGGGGGCAGCCCAGTTGCTCAATCAAGATGACGTATTGGGGGTATCCCGCCAAATCTAGTGCAATATCTTCATCACCACAGCCCTCGGGTTGAGGAACTGATTCTATTTCAACCGACTGTTCAGCGGGGTTAGCCAGGTTGTCACCAGTTGAGACATCGTTGGCTGTCGCCACTGTCTCAACCCCAGGTGATTGGTCTGTCCCGTTGTCGGCCCCACTGGTTTCTGCCGATTGGCGCGTTGGGGTATCTGCAATCACAGCTAGCGAAACCGATGTTGCCGTAGCCGTTGGATCTTCGCTTGAGTCTGATGGTGCAGCTCGACCACATGCGCCAACCCAAAGCCATAGCAGGCTAAAACCGATTAGAGCAAGGTACTTCTTGATAGATTTACCACTCTTGATAGATTTACCACTATAGGCAAGCGTACAATGTAATGTGGGTTGCTTAGCTAAAACAGATTGGTCGCTTTTGGGCATAGATTTTCTATTCATAAATTGATATTATGGGTTGACGACAAAAGGTTCCAGCTCAACGGCGCTCTCCACCGTGCCTGTATTAACAGGTAACCGTTGCCCGCTAACAGGATCATATAAACCAATCCGAATCCCATAGAGGCCAGCCGTCGCCCCCTCTGGCAATAACAGACCATAACGGTCTATAATGAACTCACCCTCTTCCCAAGTTGACGTGGGTCGCATCCACTGGACAGGCTGACCATCACGCTGCGCAATGAGATCTCCATCTGGGGACAAGATGTGAACAAAGACATGGTAATCGTACGCTACAGGGACAAGACCTTCCCAACGCAAAATCAGTAGGACCTCACCCTCGGGTTCCGTTTCTCGAATCGTGGCATACCCGTTCAACCGGATGAGGCCATTCTCTAAAGTCGGTTCCCCTTCATCTTTGGGGCCAAAGATAGCACCACTACCATGATCGATCAAGGAATTGCGCTTTGTTAGGCCATAAAGCGGTACTCGGAAATCACCCAATCCCTCTATCAGACCATGATCTAGCAGAAATTCATCCTGGCGCAGCACTCTCTCCCACTGGGAAGACTCTGGAAGTCCTGGCGGTGCAATAATCCAGATGCGCGTATAACTTTGGCGCAGGTGCTCTAGCCATCGTTGGTCGCTTTGAGTTAGCTCGTCCCGGTTGAACAACCCATATGTTGGCAGTGTACCGTGATAGCGATCGGCAAAGGGCTGAGTGAGCAGTGGCTCCAGGTGTAGGATGGCATCACCTGCTTCAGCATGAGATTCGATCTGCTCTGCGGCGGCCGCCATCACAGGATGGGACAACGTGCTGTTATAACGAGTTAGGAGAGCCAGCATTAGGATCAGGAGTGCGCTGCTATAGACCCAATATTGGGGGCCACCAGGTTCCGGAAAATTGGTATGTTCACCGGTGACATTTGGAAGATGAGCACCAGAAGAATCTTCATCTTTCTCTTGGGGAGAGGCATTAACCGGCAATACTGTCTGACGCAGAATGAGAATGAGGCCAACAACAACACCGACAGACGCTATGAGTAGCCCAAACCAATCGATGCTTAGGCGATCACCAACCGACCACCACGCAAAAGGAACGGCTTGAGCCGAGAGAAACTGCCACTGTAGGAGCAATGGTGAATAAGCGATCTGAGTAAAGGTTACTGGCGCAAAAAGAGGTTCCACGGCCCCTGCAAGCCAATTCTGCACCAGCGAAAATGGGGCCAACATGCCCAGCCACTGAACCCCAATAGATAGGGTCACCACCACACCGACAGCGAATCCGGCAATTCTGCTGTAGAGCGCTTTAGCCGTATGAGCCGCAGGGCTCAATAATGACTCAAAAATCGGCCCCGTCAGTAAGGCAAGGAAAGGGAGGACGCCGACCAGAAAGCGCGGCCCCCAAGAAAAGCCGCCATGCCACATATACCACTTCCCATACAGCAAGACATAGACACCAGCCAGCGCCAGGAAGATGTAGAGAATCCAACGTTTGTTTCGCCAGAACCAAAGCATCCCTGGAATTGCCAATATGAGTACCGGCACATACCAAAGCACGCCTCTGGCTGGTCCAATCAGTAGACCACTAATGCCAAAGAGCCAGTCGGCACTAAAGCTCTCGCTCTCTACGTAACCACTATCAAAGATGCTGCCGAAGCGCACCCAATTCCACCAGAGAGAAGTCAGGCCCGCTATCCCAACGGGAAGTAGAAAGCTGGTAAAGGCTCGCCAATTATAGACGACTAGCGAATAGAGATTGGTCAACGGATGGGGAAAGAGCGTGCGGTGGACACTCCTCAATATGACGGTGACGAGAAGAATCAGGTAGATTGGTAGGGTGACTAGGTTAATGACCCGGCTCAGATAGGCCAATCCCCAGGCCAGACCACCCAACATGAGATATCGTTTTCGTCCAGTTTGGCGATAGCTGAGCATACCATAAAAAGCGCCAAAGAGTCCCCAGGCAGCCACAGGATCGCTGAAGAACGTCTGGGTATATGGCCAAGCCAGCGTCGCAAGGCCAAAGGTTAACGCCGTCATCATGGCCGCAGCAGGTACCCACCCCAATCGTCGCCCTGTACGATAGATGAGTCCACCCGTCCAAGCCGTAAGAAGGGGGTTAAGGAGCAACGCGGCCTGTACCAACCCAATTGATGACCAGAGATTGGCTACCCAAACCAGTGGCAATGCTAGCAATGGCATGCCCAGTCCCTTACGACTATATAATTCACCATCTGGTCCGTAGCTACCCTGCTGAAGATCCATCCACAACAGTTGATTGGCATCGATTTCACCCCGCCGCACCATACTCTCGACAGTTGCAAACATGGCTAACCCATCGCTACTCTGAATCGTACCCGTATAGGTCACAAGATAGCAGGCGAGCAGAAAACCAAATATGAGGAGTGCGATGCTCCTATCGCGAGTACTTATTTCAAGGGTTGGCATAGATCGTTAAAGAAAGGTTAGCAGTTAGCCATAGGGCAAGCATAATTCGTTTGCCATAAAACTGACTCTATTTGTTAACAACCATGTCATCATACACCCTCATGAACAATTCACAAATTCAGTCTGGCTACCAAATTCGTTCCGCATCGCTAACCTATTCTAATGGTCATTTGGCTCATGAGCAATGAGGATAGATTGTAAATTTTGCTCTGTGCTATAGAGTATTTGGGCATCCAACAACATTCAGTCGGACATCTCTACAACGAAACGCATTGCATCACTCCGGGTTCCATCGCCATGCTCAATTGCCGCCCGCTGCCCCCCTTGATACATGCCAACCAGCAGGGTGTAGCGGCCAGCAGCTAAATCGTCTGGCAACGACAATCGATAGGGATCGCGAATCAATTTTCCTGGTTCCCATGTATCAGTAGGGGCCAATCCCTCTACGGGGAGGTTATCTTGCTGGGCAATGAGCGTCATCTCCTGATCGAATAGCTGGGTAAAGACCGTGTAGCTCTCGCCAACCTTTTCTTCAGCCTGCCAATACAGGATCAGGTAAAGCGTATTGTGTGGGCGACTGACATTCATCTGCATATCAACCAGCTCAATGGGGCCGCCGACCGCTTGAACCCTTTTCCGCTCCTCGCCTTCACCCTCAAGAATCACTTGGGTTAACGTACACTCCCCAAACATATAGCGTTCAGGTATATGCACATTTGGTTGGGCGAAAAAGGAAGATGCGCTACTCATTTGCCTTCCGGAGGTCATGACCTCCCCCGGGCGATGGACCCACCAGAAAGGACCTTCATCAGCTAATGCATTGAGGCGGGCCAAGGCAACCACTTCAGGGGATTCATCTAGTGGAGAATAGACATCGACGATGTCGATTGCGTGGTTCTTTGCTAGCCAAGGATAGAAATCTTGCCAGATGCCCACCTGCTCGGTTACAACGCGACTATCGGGCCAGCCAGCCTGTTCACGAAGAAAGGAAATGGCTTCCTGGCAAGGATGCTCACGCCAGCGTCGTTCCTCATAAGCTTCGGCTGCCGCGGGCATGGCCACAGGAATAGCCAGCAGCCCTACACCAATGGCTGACCAGGAGAGCCAACTATTTGTGAGACGGATCTGTCTAGCTCTTTCGGGGTGAGGCCAGATCTGCCCCAGAAATTCGGCAATTAGCAGCACGAGCAGCAACGTGCGCACGGCAACCGTGTACCAGAGAATCCAGCGTTCATCAGGCAGCAGCACCAAAAAGACGTGGGATTCAATCACATTGGTCAATGCCAAAACTGATACAACAGCCATGCCTCGCCAAGTAGGCAAAAGCAGAACCACAAAGGCCAATACCCAAACCAAAAACTGGGGACTCCAACCCTTGCTATAGAGAAAGAGTAGAATGACGCTAATCCCGGCAAAGGCAACAGGTGTGCGAGGCCGTTCCCAATCGTAGGGTCGAGTATAGAGCCAGAGGTAGATGCCAACAAATGCCAATGAAACAAGCCTCCATGGAATGCGGCTCTCCCAAGTCAATGTCTCTAAGCTGACCAGGTTTCGCATGTCGATGGGGACCAAGCCATAGCCATAAAAGCCATCAATGAGTGCCCAAATACTCTGCCACGGCGGACGGAGTCCTTGCACTTGGAAGCTACTGAGGGCCAATGCCGGGTTCTGGCGGACGACGGGATAGCCGATGGCAACAACTCCTCCTACAAAAATCAGCACATAGATAACCGGACGCAGCAGATTGCCCGAAGCTTGCCGATCAAACCACTCATATCGGGCGGCTTGCCAACTCAGGCGACTGCCCAACCAGCGGACGGCAATCGGGAGCAGCAAAATGGGCGTCAACTTGGTCAAAAATCCTAATGCAGCAGCGACGGCGCTTCCTAACCAACCCATCCTGCTTTGACTTAACAGCAGTTCTAACCCAATTAGCATAAAGAAGAGAGGCATGGGTTCAAACCAACCGAGCATGGTGTAGAGGGGCGTGAAGAGGAGGGCGTAGAGTAGGGCTGAGAGGAGAGGGGCATGGAGAGTAGGGGCTGGCGGCTGGTAGTTGGTGGTCGGTAGTTGGTGGTCGGTAGTCGGTGGTCGGTAGTCGGTGGTCGGTAGTCGGTGGTCGGTTGCTGATGGCTGACTACTGACTACTGGCAACTGTTCACCGTTTACTAACCCGTGGGCTAGGCGGTAGATTAGAATTAGGTTGGCGGCCTCAAAGAGAAGGAGGGTGAGGCCGAAGAGGGTGTGGAAAAAGAACCGCGGCTCGATCCATGGTGGGATGCGGCTGCTCCACTCGAATATAGGCAGCATGATAAGGGGGAAGAGGGGGGGATAAGCCGTCCACAGATTTTCATAGGCACGGTAGCCCATAGGCGTTAACTGGCCCCAGGTCATATAAAAATCGTAGTCTGAGGCATCAGAGATAAAGCCTCCGGGTCGAAAGAGGAGAATGGCCAGAACGCGGAAGACAACAAAGAGTAGAAAGAGCATCCAAAATAGATTGTGACGTTGCCAGGCGGCACGGAGGTTGTTGATCATGGGTTATGGCTTTATTGATTTGGAATTCGTTATGTTGGTTTTGGCGGTTGCTTTAACAATGTTCCTGCCCCAAACGCGAAAGCAACCAACCCGCTAAAGAGTAAAAAACTCCAATAGCTAATGGTCCTGGTTAGTAGGATAATAGCAGAAAGTTTAATAACGGGTAGCTCAAAGAACGCCAACAGTCCTGCATAAGCTGCTTCAATCTGACCGACGCCTCCTGGAGTGAGGGGTATTGCTGCCAACCCGTCGACCGTCAACGCAATAAAGGCTGCAGAGCCAAAGGGATTCCATTCACCCAGGCTGGCCATTACAAGCCAAAGCAAGAGAGCATCGCAAAGCCATATATAGAGGCTGAGCAAAAGGACCCATAAGCCTACTCTCGGCTTGCGAAACAACTGCCTTACCTGTTGGATGCTCTCTGCGCCAAAGGTGCCGATCTTTTGCCATAGCGAATGCTGCCAGGGTATTTTGTGCAATATATGCCGAACGCCTTCCCATAGATGAGGCAACGTGAACAGTGCCAAGCCAACGACAACCATCAGCCCCAGCCCAGTACCATAAAGGAGCAAGATCCACTCTGGGAGTTGCGCTTGTACAACAACTAGGCCGAAGCTTGCTCCCAATAAGAGAATGGCCGCCATATCGAGTAGCCTTTCTAGCACGATAGAGCTGACGCCACTACTCATAGGGATAGATGGAATCGTTGGATCCTGCCGCAAGGGCCTATGCAAAAGCCCAATGCGCAATAGATCACCAGCACGAGCTGGAATAACGGCGCTGACAAACCAACCTACAATCAGCAAGGATGTGCAGTAACCATAAGGCAGCCTATGCCCCATCCCTCCTAGAAGTGTTTGCCAACGTAGCCCCCGCACGCCAAAACCACTGTAGTGGATCCCCAAGGCCACCAACAAAAAGGGCCACTCAGCTTGCCGAATCGCCACAACCGGAGCCATGCCTCCACCCAAAAAGAGTAGTGCGACTACGCTGATAAGGCCAAATGCGAGCAGTCCGACCAACCAGCGCCGGTCAATTGTTAGGGTAGGATAGGATTGGGGAGAAGGTTGTTGGTGGGCCAATTCATTCACTCTATTTGCGGCCTATATTCACAGCCTACAGGCGCAATCGATAGCTACACATCATGCGCCCAAAGATCTGAAAGTCACTTTGATGAACAAACCCATTCCGTTCATAAAAGCGGCGAGCACCTTGATTTTTTGAATCCACGGTGACGTCAACGACAGAGACAGAGCGGTCTCGGCATGTCTGGCATAGATGATCCAGTAGCTCTGCACCGATCCCCCGACCGCGTTGGTCAGGTTCAACCATTATGGATAGCAACTCAACCGCTGGTTCTGAGATGTTGGATTTCGAGGGGAGCGATGGCGAATCTTTGGCGGATGAATGGGAGAGCATAGGGTAAAGCAGCGTCTGAACCGTGCGAATGAATAATCGGGGCTGCTGAATAAACCGACGTAACAGCAATGGCCCAATGCGAAAGATGTGTTGGGTGGCCATCTCCATCATCAGTTGCCCAATACTTGTTGTTGCGCTAACAAACCCCTTGAGCTGACTAGGGGTTTGCTGGCTAGCGGATAGTTGGCCAGAGTGTGAGGTCGCGGCACAGGCTGCAAAACCGAACCCGCCAGCCGAATTGGGTAGAACACGATATATCACGGTCAGCGCATCGATTCCTAAGCTCGTCAAAAACGTCCCTGGCTGGCCAGAAATGTGCAAACGTGCCGCATCTGATGCATGTTCAGCCTTCAACGATATAATCTTCATAGTAGCAGGGCATCCAACGTTTCCAGGTGCTGCACACCATCCACCTGCACCATTGCCAGCCAACTAGGGAGCCGCCACAGATCCCTTCGCTGGGTAAAGCCCGCATCAATGGGCGCAATCTCCTGGTAACCATCAAAGAGTGCATCTGGCACAGGGGCAAAAAAGTCAACATGGGCTAAGTCGATTTCGGGGTGCCCATAGTAGACCGCGGGATCGATGAGAACGGCACCATCATGTGTGCTGATAAAATTGTTCTGATGGGCATCCCCATGCAGCAGGGACGGTTCAATGATTGGACCGCATAGATCTGCCAACCGATTCCCTATCGACTCGACCCGCGGGACATACGGCAGTGGTAAATTGCCAGAGTCAACCGCGGCTTTGAGGCGTGGCTCCACGCGGCATCGCCAGAAGAAGTCCGGCCAATTTTCGTGGGGGGTGTTATCTTGATAGAGATCTCCCCAATAACAGTGACTCGCAAGTCCAAAAGAGTCCGCTTTCACGGAGTGGATTTGGGCCAGTGCTTGACCAATCTCTCGCCACTGCTGTTTCTTGCGTGGAATGACTTGGACGGCTTCCATGATGAGCAACGCTCGCCTATCATTACCCACGCCAAGGTCATAATCCAAGTTATCATCACCGCCGCTGTCCATGTCTCTATTCACATCAACCACGCCAATCACGGACGGTGTTCGTACCTTTCCGCGCTCTGAAAGAAGCCGTAGACCGGCCGCTTCCTGCAACAGTTGATCGTTGACGACGTTCCCTTGCCCCAGTTTGACAAAGATAGCGTCCTTTGAGTCAGAGAGAAGGGCAGCAGGGTGGGATGCTTCGTCTTGCTTATCCTCTACATTGGTAATCTGCCACCTTCGGCCTAAATACGCTGAGACTTCACTTTCGATCAACTCTCCAACATTATTGGAGGAAAAGATATCTATCAGTGAGGATATCGTTGGATTGTCCTGAGTCAATTTATAATCCTATACGCTATTGGGAAAATATCGGACTGTAGTATATATCATCTTGAGTATTTTGGCCTTATGCCTGTAGAAGGAGGTGCAAACAGGAGAAAATATTACGGAACATCCAAATATGATAAAATTGGCACTCAACCTATAGTCCATTTTTTCTTATCTATGTTGCTCAACTCCATTTCAAAATGAGTATTTGGTCTTCCTGCTAGCACGACGAAGAATCCCCATTTTGAAATCTACCGTAGGATAAGATATAAGCTAGGATAGTCACTCATGAACCCAATTACCGAAGGTAGCTTACTCTGGCAGCCATCTCCTGAAATCGTTGCGGATACAAACCTCACGCATTACATGTCCTGGTTGGCCGAAAATCGAGGCGTCATCTTTGATAGCTACCCTGAACTCTGGCAATGGTCAGTGGATCATATCGAGGATTTCTGGTCCAGCCTGTGGATATACTTTGATCTGAAAGCTTCTACGCCTGAGACTCACATTTTGGGCAATCGTACCATGCCGGGGACTGAATGGTTTGTGGGCATGAAGATGAACTGGGCGGAAAATATCTTCCAAAAGATGACTTCAGATCGGCCTGCCTTTCTCTACAAAGCCGAAGACGAACCGATGGTTGAAATCAACTGGCAAGATCTCTATGAGAAGGCCAATCGCATGGCTCAAGTGCTACGAGAGGCTGGCGTAAAGAAGGGGGATCGGGTGGTGGCCTATATGCCCAATATACCAGAAACGATTGTGGCCGTCCTGGCTGCGGCTAGCTTAGGGGCCATTTGGTCAAGCTGCTCGCCCGACTTTGGTTCCCGCAGTGTGCTTGATCGATTTACCCAGATCGAGCCAAAGGTGCTAGTGGCTGTCAATGGCTATAAATACAACGGTAAGACCTTCGATCGGTGCGACGTTGTGGCCGAACTCCAAGCCGCGTTGCCTACACTAGAACAGACAATCCTCGTTCCCCATGCGGACTGTAAAACAGATGGGCTAATCAGTACCATTCTCTGGGATGATGCCTTGAGCGGCGTGACTCCACCGGCTGAGATGTCCTTTGAGCAGGTGCCCTTTGGCCATCCGTTGTGGGTGCTTTACTCATCCGGAACCACGGGGCTACCCAAACCAATTGTTCATGGCCAGGGAGGAGTGCTGCTAGAGCATATCAAATCGGTGGTCTTTCACAACGATCTCAAGCCCAGTGACCGCTTCTTCTGGTATTCGAGCACAGGCTGGATGATGTGGAATTACATCGTGGGCAGTCTGTTGAGTGGCTGCACGGCCATCCTCTACAACGGCGCCCCTGGCTATCCTGATATGAATGCGCTCTTCCAAATTGCCGAAGAGTCAAGCATGACCTACTTTGGCACGTCGGCAGCCTTCATTAGTGCCTGCATCAAGGCTGAAATTACCCCCAATCGAGACTTTGATCTGAGCAAAATTCGTGCGGTTGGCTCCACAGGATCGCCGCTGACCGTCTCCGGGTTCCAGTGGATCTACGAGAACATTAATGAGACGCTAGCGCTGGAATCGCTGAGTGGCGGCACCGATCTCTGTACGGCCTTTGTTGGCGGCGCCCGGACCATGCCCATCTACGCCGGTGAGATTCAAGGTGCATCGCTTGGGGCCAAGATCCAGGCATTTGATGATGAGGGAAAGGCCATCATTGATGAGGTGGGCGAGTTGGTCATCGTCGAACCCATGCCCTCTATGCCCCTCTTTTTCTGGAATGATCCTGACAACGTTCGCTATAAGGAAAGTTACTTTGAGATGTATCCCGGCATCTGGCGACACGGTGACTGGATCAAGTTCAATGAACGGGGAGGCTGTATCATCTATGGGCGCTCAGACTCGACCATCAACCGCATGGGCGTACGGATGGGAACCAGCGAAATCTACCAAGCCGTTGAGTCCCTTCCCGAAATACTGGACAGCTTGATCATTGACCTAGAAGCCTTAGGCCGAGATTCTTACATGCCTCTCTTTCTGGTCTTGCGGGAAGGCGCAGAACTCAATGACGAACTCATCAACCGGATTAAAGTCCAACTGCGCCAGGATGTCTCCCCTCGCCACGTCCCTGATGAGGTCTTTGTCATCCAAGAGGTACCCTACACCCTCAGTGGAAAGAAGATGGAAGTACCCATTCGCAAAATTTTGCTTGGCCAAGATGTGGGGAAAGCAGCCAACCCAGGAGCAATGAGGAATCCCGAGGCGATTAAGTATTTCCAGGAATTTGCCCAAAAGCTGGCGGATAAGACATGAAGCGAAAGTCAATGTCATTTAGTTAAGTCATTCCGTCTGCAACGCAAAGTGAGCTCTGTGGCGACAAGGAAGAAAAATCAGAACACTGTGCATTGCAGTCTCCGATAACTTCATGACATTGTGGAAGTAACTTACGCGTTTCAATCGGGCTTACCCCCTTCAAATATGCAAGTTGTTTATGTCACGTTCCCATAGACATTCAGGTATTGTTTTTCCAATGATTGGATCTGGCAGGTTTTTATGATCTCCCAGGTCTTTGCATTAGGGAATCGACCTTTCCTAAACTCACAGTGGCGGTAGATCGCTGCATGCTCTCCAGCAGCTTGACGCTTACTCCCTAACTACGCTTTAGCCCAAACGACCTCAACGCACTATACCCATTAAGCATCTGATTTTTGGCAAAGCAGTTCCAACCCTTCATGCATAGCCTTAACGAAATCTGGCAGATGGGTTTTTCATATTACAAACATGTAAGCATACGACAAATATGTACCTACGAGAACGTATCTTTCCCATGCACCTCTTCCTGAGTACTTCGACAGAGTGGATGCTTTCTTGCCACTTTGGTATGGCGTTCTCACTTCCCCTTGCCTTGGTCACACCGAATTAATCCTACCTACCTTACATAGCGTTTACGAGCAAACCAATATTTTTCATTACACTTTGTAAGATTTTCAGTTCTGTATCTTGATATAATTGTACTTACTCGAAGTCGCCTTTTCCCCCAACGATTTCAGCGAAGAATTATTGCAGTAGATTGCAGCCGGGTGTGCCGTCAACCTAAAAGAGGTTGGCTCGTTGTGATCTGCTGGCAATTTTTCATACGAACCATTGTTCAGAGTGGTCATGATTGAGTTGGTCGTTCGGAGAGGGAACTGACGAATGAATTAAGGCCCTCATAGAGTCATCTTATAAAGTCAAATGATGTTTTGGCGGTCGTGATAAATAGCACTGCCACCCAAGAGAATATTATTTTATAAAGTGTCATTTATACGAAGCTATACCGCGGTTTCTTTGAAAACCGGAGTTTTCCACCGCCCCTACAAGATAGACCAAACTCCGGTTTTCAAACGGAGCTGAGTCTAAATATACAAAGTCATGTTCCATTGATGCATTTTTTGTAAAGGATGAAGAATGACTATTCAGAAGACAAAACGATTGTCAGATTCGCTCAGGGTGCTGCTAAGTACTTTGGCGGTCATGATTATTACCCTCTTTACAGTCGCTGAAGCAGAGGCAGCGCCCCCGCCAGCGAATCTTCTCACGGACTACGACGATCCGGTGTGCCAAAGTGCAGAATTCTTCCTAGACGAATTTGAAACAGCAAGCTACAGTAACAATGATGGTACCCGCCAGTGGAACGGCGATTGGGTCGAGTATGATGTGCGAGGTTCTGGCCCATCATCCGGTGTTATTCAAGTATCCGGCGGGTTGCTCAAACTTTCAGACAATCCAGGCACTGGAACCCAACCATATGTCTTTCGGGGTGCCGACCTAACTGGTGCAACCAACGCTCAGTTTAGCTTCGACTACTTCACTAGCGGCAATTTGGAGAGTACTGATCGAGTTACCATATGGGTCTACTCACCATCTTTGGGTTGGGATCCACTCCAGACCTTCTCCAATGACACCTCAGGGACAAGAACGTTCGACATCTCTTCCTACATCTCGTCAAATACTCGTGTTGCCTTCCAGGTCACTCAAAATTATGGTGGATTCAATGAACTCTTTAATGTTCGTGAGGTTAAAGTCTGTGCCAATTTCCCTGTAACCCAAGGTAGCATTGGCGATCAGATCTGGTCCGATCCCGACAATGATGGGAATGGGGCACTTGACGGTGACGACTTCCCACTCCAGGGCGTAACCGTTGACCTCATGGATAGCAGCGGGACGATTATTGCAACGGATGTCACCGATGCCAATGGTAACTACCTCTTTGGCTCTTTGGATTTGGACACCTACACTGTTGCCATTGATGTCTCGACTCTTCCCAGCAACAAGCAGGGCAATCCGGCCTATGATCCTGATGGTGGCAGCGACAACCAGGCAACCGTAACCTTGACCGAGAGCAGCCCAAATAACCTGGATCAAGATTTCGCCTACTTCCAGATTCAAGGCAGCATTGGCGATCAGATCTGGTCCGATCCGGACAATGACGGCAACGGCACGCTTGATGGTGATGACTTCCCAATTGAGGGAGCAATTGTCAATTTGAAGGACGCTGGCGGAGCTATCGTGGCGACTGATACCACAGACGCCAATGGGTTATACCTGTTCGAAGGGTTGGCCCTAGGAACCTATTCCGTTGAAGTGGATATCAACTCCCTGCCCGGTATTAAGCAAGGCAATCCAGCTTATGATCCTGATGGTGGTGGCGATAACCGCTCGACTGTCACCATTACGGCAGCCCAGCCAGAGAATCGTGCTCAAGATTTTGCCTACTTTGAGACAACAGGTAGCATCGGTGATCAAATCTGGTCCGACCCAGACAATGATGGCAACAATGTCATTGATGGTGACGATTTCCCTGTTCCCGGCGTTGTTGTAAATCTAGAAGACGATGGCGGCACCGTTATTGCATCGGAGACAACAGATTCAAACGGTCTTTACCTCTTTGATGGCCTAGCATTAGGTAGTTATACTGTTGTCATAGATACCAGCACTTTGCCTGACGTTAAGCAAGGCAATCCAGCTTACGATCCCGATGGCGGCGACGACAACCGTTCTTCAGTCGTTCTGACCTTGGCCCAGCCAAACGATACAGAGCAGGATTTTGCCTACTTCCATACCAAAGGGAATATCGGTGATCAGATCTGGTCCGATCCAGATAGTGATGGCAACGGCCTACTTGATGGAGACGACTTCCCCATTCAAGGTGTTGTGGTTCAGCTGATAGACTCCAACAATGTACAGGTTGCAACAGATACGACTGATTCAAGTGGTTTCTACTTCTTTAGTGGCCTGGAACTAGGCACATACACCGTTGCGATTGATGTCAGCACGCTGCCGCAGCAGAGCAGTCAGGTCTATGATCCTGATGGCGTCAACGACAATCAATCAACGGTAACGCTAACTGCCGCTACGCCCAACAATCTCGAGCAAGACTTTGCCTATGCAGAATCCGCACCAGTACTGGGCAGCGTGGGTGATACTATCAATTGTGTTACCACTGGTTCCGGTTTAGCTGGTGTTACTGTCATCCTTACGGGGTTGGCATCTGGTCCTGTTATCGACATCACGGAAGCAGACGGCACCTATCTATTTAGCGATCTACCGTTTGGGAGTTACACGATCTCTGTTGATCCCTCAACGATTACAGGCACCTGCAACATTCCTGCTGTTGATCCAGATGGTGTGCTGGATAATAGCTCGTCTGTTCTCCTAACAGCTCTTGTGCCAAACGACCTGGAGCAGGACTTTGGTTATAGGGAATCAACGACCACTACCTGTGGCACACTCATGGCCGAAGCGGAAGATGGTACCCTAAGCCCTCGTTGGATGGTTGTACAGGATGCCAATGCAAGCAACGGAGCCTACATTGTTGTACAAGACCAGACAGGAAATGAATCGGCCTTGTCGGATACGGTTGCAACCTACTGCCTGACCGTGGAAGAGGCAGGTACCTACTTTATAGAAGGAACATTCAATGCCCCCTTTGCCAGCGCCAACTCTGTCTTTGTAACGGTTGATGGCGAGCCAGCAGTTGGCTACTTATGGGATACGCAAGTCACTACTGGTTTTACTACCGGGCTTGTAGGAGATCGCGGTGTAAGTGGACCTGTTTCTGTCTCCTTGGATGCTGGTGAGCATGACGTTGCCTTCTATCTGCGTGAGGATGGATGGCAACTCGATAAGGTTCGTCTTGTGCTCGATCAGCCCAGCGGTATGCTGGGTAGCATTGGTGACACCATTACCTGTTTAGACTCAGGAGCGGGTTTAGCTGGCGTTACTGTCACGCTTACCGGATTGGCATCGGGTCCAGTCAACGCGACCACAGCAGCCGATGGTACCTACCTCTTTGGTAGCTTGCCTTTGGGTACGTACACGGTCAGCGTCGATCCATCAACGATTACAGGCACATGTAACGTTCCTGCTAGTGACCCAGACGGCGTGCTGGATAATGCTTCATCTGTTACGCTAACGGCTGGTATGCCAGATGTGCTGGATCAGGACTTTGGCTATACAGAACAGACGAGCACCACGTGTGGTACGCTCATGGCCGAAGCAGAAGATGGCACGCTCAGCCCGCGTTGGGTGGTTGTAAACGATGCCAATGCAAGCAACGGAGCCTACATTGTTGTACAAGACCAGACAGGAAATGAAACAGCGTTGTCGGATACGGTTGCGAGATACTGCCTCACGGTTGAACAAGCTGGAACCTACTTCATAGAAGGCACGGTCAATGCACCGTTTGCCAGCGCCAACTCTGTTTTTGTGACGGTCGATGGCTTGCCTGTGGATGGCTATCTGTGGGATACCTCCATCACAACAGGTTTCGTGGCTGAACTTGTCCAAAATCGTGGCGTGGCAGGCCCCGTTTCGGTTGCGCTGGATGCCGGTGAACATGAGGTCGCCGTCTACTTACGTGAAGATGGTTTCCAACTAGACAAGGTCCGACTGGTTCTCGACCAGCCTGGTGGTGGTGGACCTGTCTGTGCAGGTCTGGACCAAGAAGCAGAAAATGGTTCATTGAACGGTCTGTTTACTGTAGTCAATGATGCGAATGCAAGCAACGGAGCCTACGTTGAAGTACCGAATGGTGCGGGAAATGAAAACTTTGGTCCATCCGGCTCCTTTGTCGAGCACTGCTTCATTGTTGATACTGCAGGAACATACAATATTGAAGGGACTATAAATGGACCTGTTGGCGGCTCGAACTCCTTCTACGTAACGGTGGACGACACGCCAACTGATGGCTATCTATGGGATACGACCCTAACCACTGGTTTTGAGGCAGACTTGGTCGCAAACCGTGGCGGTGACGATCCGGTTGCGGTCAACCTAGACGCAGGTGAACATCGAGTCAAGGTCTTCCTGCGAGAGGACGGCACCCAACTCGATAAGCTAAGGTTGGTTCTGGTTACGCCAGATGATCCGCTAGCTTGTGGTGACCTACGGCAGGAAGGCGAAGATGGCAACCTCTTTGGTAACTTTGCCGTTGCCAACGACAGTGCTGCCAGTGGTGGTCGATTTGTTCAAGTGCTGAATGGTACGGGCAACCAGACCACCGGTCCGAACGATGCCCAGAAGGTTGAGTACTGTGTCGATGTAGAAATCACCGATACGTACATCATCTCAGCCGTAGTTCGAACGCCTAACATTGGAGCCAATTCCATGTATGTCACGGTTGACGGTCTACCGGTTAATGGAATCACTTGGGATATGCCAATTAGCACTGAATTCTTCAGCACCCAGGTTATTGAACGCGGTACAACGACACCGTATCTCTTCAACTTGGCTGCCGGGGAACATACAGTGACATTCTATCTACGTGAAGATGGTACTCAGCTAGATCTGTTTGAACTTGTGCCGACTGTGGCAGCAGCAGCCGTCAATACAGATCTTTCCAGTGACCAAGCAATCGGCGATGGTATCTACGGTTACGTCTATATCGCAGGTGCATCAACCAGCACAGAACCGATGTTAGCAGGTCATAAGGTGACTTTGGTCGATGCGGAAACCGGTGAAACGGTAGCAGAAACCGAAACTAATCATATCGCCAAATTCTACTTCGATGGATTGGCAATCGGCGACTACATTGTTCAACTCGACGGCATGGACCTCGAACAGCGTGTTACAACCAACGACATGGGCATGGTGGAAGCATCATTCCATGAAGTTGATGAGCAAAATGTTGGTGAAACAGATATGTCGGAAGGGATCTTCCTGCCGATGTTTGTGAAGTAGTCCATCATGATACGCTTTTCTCAATCTATCAACCATCAATGGTACAGGTAGATTGAGGAAACCTGTACCTAGACTCAGCTTCGATTCAAAATTGTAATAGTGACAAATGTCACTATTACGGTTTTGAAAGCAACCGCAGTATAGCAATAAAATAAAACGAACGAGCGACCGCTCGTTCGTTTTATTTTCGCCGTGAATTCCATCCATCATACCTACAGCATACAGGTGTGAGAGGGATAAGCGGCTGCTACGCAAGCAACTTCAGTAAAGCTAAGCTGGCGGCAGATTATGCGCGGTTTTGTCCCGAATTATCTCCTCACGAGGACGTAGTAAACTGTTCAGGTAATGAGCATGTTGCCAACGATACTTGATGGGAATAGGAGTTGGTTTTAAGACCCTACTCCAACACTGGTGACCATGTTTCACCCCAGACTGTGCGCCAAAACCATGGCTTGTCTGAGTTCGATTTCGCTGTACCGCCACGCCACAGATTATATTGAGGAGCAGCAATTTGGTCGAAAAATTCGTTTGCTTGTCTCGTTAAAGTGGCCTCAACTTCTGCATAGTCGAGCGTGCCAGCCACATCATTTCGTTCATCGGGATCGTCTCTCAGATCATACAGTGTGTTCTTCAACGGATAAGCAGGGCAATTGCTAAACCTTTGCATGAACAACCAGCGGTCCGTCCGTAGGGCACGGGTCTCTTCTTGCTCCATCCAGATCAGCTCTTCCCAATCAACTTCTTCTGCTGCGCCATTTACCAGTGTCAGTAATGAAGCCAGAGAACGTGCTACTGACTTTGTTGTATACGATTCTGCCCCAACGCCAGCCACATCCAATAGTGTAGGATAAAGATCAATCTGGCTCACCAACGTATCGATAGTTGATGGTGCCTGTGCCTGCAAATGGTCTGGTTGGCGCACAATTAGCGGAATATGGAACGCAGCCGCATGGGTGTTGGCTGGCCATGTGGCTTGTCCGTGTCCCCAAAAGCCGTGGTGACCCAGCGAAAAACCATGATCACACGTATAGATGACTAGCGTATCCGCTGCCAGATCCTGCTCATCCAGCGTCGCCAATATCTGCCCTACGCCATCATCAACCATGCTCATCTGCGAGAAATAGTTGCGCAGGCTAGTCATATCGTTGGGTATACGTAACGGTGCGCTGTAGTCCAACCCACCTCCGCTCTTGTGTTGCCGCAGCAGATATTTTTCAATAGCGGGCCAGCTCAACCCCTCACGCGGGACCGAGCGCATAGGGCAGTTAGCGTATTGCTTGGCAAAACGATTGCGTGTAGTACCTTGAATGGCAGGCCAATGACCATATGGACCGTTATAGGTGAGACAAAGGAAAAAAGGCTTGTCAGTGGGTGGGCCACTTGATAGGGTAACGTGGGATGAAGATGTTTTTGCACCACAAGTTTGCAGATAATCAACCGCTTTGTTCGTAAAGAAATCGACGATGTGACCATCATAAGTATAGACATCGCCATTGTCGATAACAGAATTCCCCCAAAAGTTGCGGGTGTGACCATGAGGAAAGGTCACCCAGTGATCGAAGCCATTCTGGGATGCGGATGGATCGCCCAGATGGTACTTGCCAATCAGCGCGGTCTGATAACCGTGCGATTTGAGGATTTCCGGCAGCGTATCGAACTCGGCCAGTGCATTCCAATGAGCAGGCCACGTATCCATATTGCGGTCATCAATCCACGTATGTATTCCGTGCTGAGACGGCATAAGTCCTGTGAGCACCGAGGCTCGGCAGGGTGAGCACATGGCGTTGACACAGTATGCCTGCTTGAATTGGGTTCCTTGACGGGATAGCCGATCAATGTGGGGCGTGTGGATTTCCGTGTTTCCATAACATCCCAGTAAGTTAGCTGGGTGGTTGTCGGCCATAATAAGCAGAATATTTGGGCGTTCTTGACTGTGATTCATCAGCGTGTTCTCATTTTGGCACTGAAAATAACAAAGATGAAAAGCCTCCGCTATTTGAAGGTGTTGGTTTTGACGACCTCTTTGCCCCTGTCCCTCCTAACCATATCCCTTCTAAACGAGCTAGAAGCAAGCCACTTGTCGGTCTAAGATAGAGACCTCGATAGGTTATACGGGTTCTTGTGTTGCAATCTGAATGAGTTCCGCAATCAATATCTCTTGAACTTCATCATCCACACTTTGCCCTAGCATAATCTGGCCCAAATACCCACAGTAGAGCACCTTTGCTCGGACTAGTGCTTTCTCATCCTTTAATGCCATCTCTTTCAAAAGCTGTGCTAAGTAGCCTATGCACTCCATATCGACAGCATTGACAAGTTGCTTCACCTTGGCATCGTTAAAGGCCCATGCACGAATTGCCTGGCTTAGCCCCAAATCATCTTGACTTGCTACGCCAATAAGTTGGGCTAACTTCTCGGTTGGCCCAGCATGTGACGATTCCAGCTCTTCAATGACTTTGATAACGCTAACCTCTTGCCAGCGCCTCAAGACAGCGGCGTGAAAATCTGCCAGATTCTTGAAGTGCCAGTAAAAGCTACCCCGCGAAACCCCAAGCGTCTTTACTAGTTTGTCTGCCTTGAGTGCTGTAAATCCATCGGTTGCCAGGGTCTTCAATCCGTGGTCAAGCCACTCTTCTTTGGTAAGTCTATCCATAATGAAAACAGTTTACCATACAGTTGTGTATTGACAGCAATTGGAAATGGGTGTACACTGAACATACAGTTGTGTATGGTGTTCACTAAATTTATTCAACAGATACTAATACAGATTCAATGGAGACTATGATGAATAGACAGCTCGCTCTTCGTTCGGCTGGTATTCTAGCAATCTTGACCGCGCTCTATCATGCAATTTCGGGCGATGCGATTCTACGAGAGCTGGAAATTAGCCCCACCAACCAGATGGACTTTGTGCGATCTACCCACCAGTTGGGATCAATGGGATGGCTGGCAGGAGGCGTGTTGCTCATTGTCGCAGCCAGCTTAGACTCACAGCAAGCCCGCAACTGGATCATTGGGGTCTTCGCTGTGGTCTATGGCCTTCCGGCCTTTGGGACGTTAGCTCTGTCCGGTGGAGAAATTAGTATCGGCGGGGTAGCACTGGCACTTGTGGTCGTGTTGGCGCTGGTTGGGCGGAGAGGCGGCCCTATGGTTACAGAGGCTAAGACGGTCGCATGAACACAATCGCGTTACAATGTGCCGGTCTATTGGCAATCTTGGCTGCCGTTGGACATGGTTATCTAGGCGATAGAGCGCTCTCAACCCAGCCCATCGAGCCACTCCGTATGAAGAATTTCATACGATTCTGCTATCAGTTTGGTAGTTTGGGGTGGTTGGTAGGCGGTGTTTTGCTGCTGTTCGTTCCATCAATTGTTGAAAAAGGTGCTCAAGTTTGGCTCGTGCTACCTATCATTCTGCTCTACGGAGTTGGGGCTTGCGTGAATGCTTGGTTTACACAAGGGCGTCATCTAGGATGGGTGATACTTGTGGCAATTGTTGGTTTGGCGCTGATTGGCATTTGGTGATGTACCTATAAATTCCCCGTAGCGCCCCATTCTTCCAGCATTTTGAGATACCCAGGGTCATCAAATCTCTCCAGCAGGAAGGCTGGCGCATAGTCGGGAAGTGGCGCGTCAGCTACATAATCGGCCAGCAACTCTCCGGCCGCCGGGCCAATCTGCATTCCAAAGCCGCTGAGACCACCAAGCATATAAGCGCCTTTGATGCCACCTGTCGGCCCAATGATAGGGCGATTCTCTGGAGTGGTCATGTAGTATCCACCGTCAACGTAGGGCTTGGGGAGATTCTCGAAATAGATTTTGGTTGTTGGAAGCATATGAGCGACGCCGCGCAAGACGTACTCGGGGAAATCTGGGTCCACAGGCAGCGGAAAGATTGGCTCGTCTGGCTGGAGGTGATAGTGCCACTGCATAAGTGCGATGGTACTATCGCCGACACCTTCTGGCCGGGCGACGGCGACAGCAGGCTGTTCATCTAGCAGCCAGCTCATAGACTCATCTTCTGCCAGGAATGCTCGCTCGTCTTCGCTCCACTCAAGGTGGATTGGATCGTACCAGATGGTCAGTGGCATCTCACGTGGAATGGTGCGTTTCTGATCGTCGATGGCCATTTTCATATGTAATTCGGCATGAACGGGCAGATCCAGTCCGAGCAAGGCCCCTACCTTCTTTTGCCCCGGCCCCGCGGCGTTGACAAATCGTTTGGCCTGGATGACAGTCTCACCGTCGCTGGATTTGACACGCACGGCCGAGACCGCATTATCTGCAATTTCAACACCGACAACTTCACCTTTCAACAGGCGAACGCCTCGCGCTCGGGCTTCATCGAGCATATACATACCAAATTGGCGTGCCGCAAACCAGCCACAGCGGCGAGTGTGTAGAAGGATGCAAGCATTGTCGGCTAGATGGGGAAAGTGCGTGCGGATTAAGGAGCGGTCTAAAATTAGATCGGCACCATCCGGCGCATCAAGGAGACCGTGGTCCGAAATCGGTATGTACTGTGGATCGCCTGGTTGGCCGCGGTAGACGCGGAACTCGCCTGCGCCCAGGTTACAGCACTCCTGGGCACTGGCCAGCAACTCATCAGCCCGCGATGGATCGGCAGAGACAAATAAATAGCCGCGGCGGTTCATATGTAGCAGGTCTGGCTGTTGGCAATGAATCCTTTCAAGAATATTGATGCTATGGTTGGCCAGCGCCACCATAGCATCACCCGGTCCAGGCCACCAGTTGCGATATGCCTCGAATGATTTATCGCTGGTGACAGAAAGGGGCGGCTCCGGATCAACCAGAAGCACGTCGGTGATGTTGTGCTTGGTGGCTAGAGAGTAGGCTGCCGATATCCCACCGATTCCCGCACCACAGATCAGTAGTTCCGCTGATTGCATTAGGCGCTCACAGACTCCTCTTCACCAAGTAGGGCTGTACGAAAACGCTGGACCAAAAATGCGCCGTCTCGGGGCGGCAACACGCGTGGGGCTTCGGCATCCGAAATCTTGAGGACGGCAAAGAGTGGGCCATGGTGGCTGTGGATGGCCTTTGCCAGGGTGGCTAGTTCACCCTCGTTGGTAATGGTATAAGCATTGTAGATGCCGCACCCCTGGGCAATTGTGGCCAGATCGGCTACAGACTCTGTATGCGTTGCTTGATTTCCAGTTTCACCAAATTGTTCGTTATCTAGCACAACAATGCGCAGATTCTTCGGCTTTTGTAAGGCAACGGTCGCCAAGCTCCCCATGCCCATCAACATGTCACCATCGCCTGTCAAAACAAGAACATTTCGCTCCGGCTGTGCAAGTGCCAATCCTAAACCTATCATCACCGTCCCACCCATCGCGCCCCAGGATGGAAAGTCTGCTGCACAGTTGTCCACAGCAGCCACATCGTAGGCAGCGGACCCCAAGCCAGCCACCACGAGTAACTCACCACGCTCCTGGAGCAACATGCTCACAGCTTTACGTCGGTCCAATTTCTGCATCAGAATCCCCTCTAAAACGCCTTTGTACCAATCATACGCTGCGAAAGAAGCACGGCAACCCGCTGGCGACTGTCAAAAGCCAACTTAATGGCTGCCTCTACCATTGGGGCAACGTCGCTGGGCGCATCGACACGGTATACAACTACACCCATATCCCCTAATACGTTAGGCGTGGCTTGGCCCATGGGGACTTGCCACGGATTAAACTCGCCCCATTCACCGCGCATGGTGATGAGCGCCAGAAAAGGCATATTGCAGGTGGCAGGAAGCGAGAGCATATTGATGCAGTTTCCCACACCGCTTGACTGCATCAGCAACGCCGAGCGGGTTCCGCCAAGAAATGCACCTGCCGATAGGGCCACGCCCTCTTCTTCAGTGGTTAATGTGATGGTCCGCATGCCGGGATCCTGCTGGCAGAGCTGGATCAGTTCCGTCAGTCCGCCATCGGGGACAAAGGAGACGATTTTGGTATTATGGGTTTCGAAGAGTTGGTGGGCATCATTGGACCAGTGCTTGAGTGTTTCGCTCGGTGTGGACATAGGTAGGGTGGTTGATTCTGTTTGTTGCTAACTTGCGCGTAAGGATTGGGTCGCTACCTTATCCAACTCATAGTGTTCAGGTAAACGTACCAAATTATCTGGTTCGCCTATATATTTCACCACCACCCCATACTGCTCCTCAGCCGCCTCAATCGACACGTATCCATTGACCACATCATCTAGCACCATCTGCGGATCCCGCTCAAACGGATTACCGTAGCCGCCACCACCAGGCGGATTCATGGAGATGGTTGCGTCCGGCTCCATCCACATAATGGTTTTGGGTGGCACATCTTTACCATTGAGTTGGAAGGCACCAGCTGTACCTGACGAGCCGCCTTCCAGACCATGGGGAGCAAATTGAGTACGATCGACCATGCCAGAGACGCTCCACTCCTTGCTGCCCAAGTGTCCCATTGTCATATTCTGCCCCAAGCCGCCGCGGAACTTACCAGCACCGGCTGAATCTGTGCGAAGATGCCGGAAGTGCTGGATCAGCGGTGCTTGCGTCTCGGTCACTTCGGCAGGGACACCACCCACGCCGCTGGGGAAGCCTGTCGTGCTGAGACCATCTTTGAGTGGACGTGCGCCCGTCCCCCCCAGCATAAAGAGGGTGAAATTGGCCTGCTTCTCGGCTTCGACATGCTCAGCCACCTCACCCTCAGCCTTTTGTGGCCATGTCGCCCGCCAAATGCTCATCCAGCCCGGATCGGAGCCACCAGCCAACACCCGATCTGGAATAGCTTTAGAGAGTGCGCCAAAAATCGCGCTAGGCAAAAAATGGCCGACCAAATGACGTGAGGCCACTGCGGCTGGTCGCTTACAGTTGAGAATTGACCCTTCAGGGGCCGTGATGTGAACTGGTCGGAACGCGCCTTCGTTATGCGGCACCTCTGGGCTGATGGCCGCCTTCATGGCAAACGAGCCGTACCCTTGCGTGTAGTTCAGCACAACGTTGATGCCGCGCTGGCTTTGGGGCGATGAACCATCAAAGTCGATGTAGATATCTTCGTCCTCAATGGTGACCGCCACCTTGATCTTGAGCGGCTCTTCAAAACCATCACTCCACAGCTCATGCTCATGGCGACCATTGGGTAAGGCGCGAATCCCGTCCCGCATGGCTTTTTCAGAACGAGCGATAATCTCTTCGGCTAGTGGGTCGATGGTCTCCAGGCCAAACTCGTCCATCATTTGAAGCAGCGCACGCGCTCCGACTGCATTGGACGCAGTCTGAGCGTAGAGATCACCGACTGTCTCGTCAGGGGTGCGCACGTTGGCGCGGATAATTTTGAATAGCTCCTCGTTGGGTTCGCCCTGGTAGAAGAGCTTGGTAATTGGGACCTGCAACCCTTCTTCAAAGACCTCACGCGCCTCGGCAGAGAGGATGCGGCCGCCGATATCGGGTGCATGGCAGCAATTGGAGAAGTAGGCCACAATCTTTGCGTTGCCAGAATGATCTGTGCGGAAGACGGGCGTCAAAACCGTAAAGTCATTGACCTGCCCTGCCGTCTGCCATGGATCGTTGGTAATGAGGACGTCACCTGGTTCGAGAGTCTCTGGAGGATATGCATTGAGCAGATGGATTGCACCAGTGGCCATGGGATTGATGTGTCCAGGTGTGCCGGTGAGGGACTGGGCAATCATGTGTCCCTTGGTATCAAAGACACCGCAGGCCAAATCCAGGGACTCTCGTACAATGGTGCTAAAGGCAGTGCGAATGAGAGTGGTCTGCTGCTCGTTGGCAACCGAGAGTAAACGATTCCAGAGAACTTCGAGTTGAATTGGGTTTAATGCCATCAGCTAAACTACTCTCCCCCAGCTCGCAACTCAACCTCAATGGGCGAGTAATCCTCACCAGTTACCTCTCCTTCCAAAAGGGCATGAGCGGCTTCGGCCAGGTCGGTACGGAAGGCACCCTCGCTGGGCGCTTCGGCAATCACGCCGCCATTGACTGATACCTCAACGGTCTGGTCCCACAGAGCTTGGTCCATCATGCCTATACCAGTAGGTGAAGGCCAAATCAGTTTGTTGATCTCGTTGAGCTGCCATTGCATGTGGCTTTCACCGAGCGTGGGGCCGTTGTCTAGTACGATTTGCACACATTCATCAAAGCTATCGCGACAGAATTGCCAGCCTTGGAAGGAAGCCGCCAAGAAGCGAATGGCAACATCCTCGTTGCCCTCCTCGGCTAGCCAAGCTGCATCGGCAAAGACATGATCTTGGAGCATAGCGGTACCCACGTCATTGAAGTCAATGACAACCAAATCTTCAGGCTGATATAATTCGCCCGTATCGGGATTCTCTGCTTCCAAAATCTGAGCGTATTCATTGTAGATCATGGCCTGAGCGGCATCGAGCTCTCGGTTGAGTAGGGCCAACATGTCAAAGCTCTGCTGGATAATCTCTACACTGTCAGGATTATCTGGATCAATATCTTCCCCACGCAGGGCCACAAAGAGCTCATGCTCGTTGCCAAAGCCCCAAGTTCCTACCTTTTTACCTGCCATGTCAGCAATGGTATTGACCGGGGCATCGGCCCAGGAAACCTCCAACGTACCACTACGCTGAAATACTTGGCCAATGTTAACTAGATCTGCACCTTCGGCTCGAGAGGCTAGCACTTTCGGCACCCAGGCAAGACCAAACTCAGCTTGACCCGACGCAACCACCTGCTGGGGGACAATATCTACAGCGCCTTCAAGAATGGTGACATCCAAGCAGTGGGCTGCATAGAAGCCTTGGTCAGCGGCCGCAAAGTAGCCCGCAAATTGAGACTGGGTGACCCATTGCAGCTGCAGGCTAACAGGTGCCATGCTTTCGCAATCTGTGGCTGCCATCTCACCACCGGCCTCATCACCTTCAGAGGATGTCTCTTCAGTAGATACCTCATCAGATGCTGTTGGTGCGGCGGGAGCACACGCCGCAAAGACAAGCACCATGGCCATGAGCACGGTAAGCAACAATATAGATCGGTCGATACGATTTTTCATTGCGATCTCCTTTTTTATGAAATGTGTTGGTAGTATTTTTAAGAACGAGAATCAAATAACTTGGCCATTTGACGGGGGCACCCCCGAATGTAACGCGCAAGTTATTTATAGCTCATTCCTTAAGAACCTAGTCTATACAGTAAGTGTGAGTGTTTTGACAATAACTGTACGCTCATCATCCCTCTCGGAACGAAACATGCCAGGGCATGACCAACCGTTCGGCCAGCACGATCAGCAGATAGAGGGTAATGCCAATGAGGCACGCAATGATGATGGCCGCCCAAGCGGATGTAAAGCGGAAAAGGGCTGCCTCTTGGGTAATAAAGACACCCAAGGCAATGCGTGGGCCACCAAAGTATTCACCTACGATAGCCCCAATCATGCTGAGGGAGGCACTGACTTTCAAGCCACTAAAGATATAGGGTAGTGCATTGGGAATCCGTAGCTTCCCTAGGATAGCAGTCTCGCTTGCCGCATAGGATCGCATCAATTCCAACGAGTTGGCATCCACTAGCGTCAGCCCGCGAGCTGTATTGATCATCATAGGGAAGAAGGTCATAATCGACACAATGGCCATCTTGGAAAAGGGATTGTCCAAGCCAAACCAGTTGTTCATGATCGGGGCAAAGGCAATAATGGGCATGGAATTGGCAGCGATGGCGAAGGGTAAAAGCGCCTCCCTGGCCACAGTCCACCGCACCGTTAGCAAGGCAAAGAGAACACCTGCTATCGTCCCCATTGCTAGACCGCCAAGGGCTTCTTTCAGTGTAAACCAAGCTGCACGCAAAATCGGGTTCAGGTTTTTGCCAGGCAGAAGCAGGTAGTCGGTGCCGAGGAACGCAAATTGCCCCCACGGATCGCCAAGCGTTTCGGCAACGATGGCTGACGTGCCATCATTTGGTATTGTGACAACCAACCGGTTATTTTTTAATATCGTCCCAATCTCATCGGTTTCTTTAAGAATGGCCTCTTCTTCTGATGGCACTAGACGGACAACCTTTACCAGATTGGAGACGATTGCCGTAGGCTTGGGCAGCAAGAACTGTTCTATTTGAAAAAAAGTGACAAGCCCCTCCCAAGCTGTCAGGAGAATAATGAGAATGAGTACGGGGGCTAAGATTCTCTGCGCGCGGTCGCTCACTGTTGCATCTCACTTGTGCGCAAAGCTTCTCGCACTTGGGTCTCTAATTCAAAAAAGCGGAGAGCTTCTCTTGTCTCTGTGTTGCGCGGTTGGGGTAGATCAATGGCAATATCGTGGACAATCTGACCAGGCCGGGCCGACATGACCAAAACGCGAGTAGAGAGAAATACGGCCTCGGTGATGCTATGGGTAACAAAGAGAACCGTCGTCTGTGTCTTGCGCCAGATGTCAAGCAACTCCAAATTCAAGCGCTCTCGGGTCATCTCATCCAGTGCACCGAATGGTTCATCCATAAGCAAAATCGATGGTTCAAAGGCCAGTGCACGGGCAATGGCTACCCGCTGCTGCATGCCACCTGAAAGCTGCCACGGATAATGTTTGGCAAAGTCACTTAATTCCACTAAATCGAGCATCTTCTGAGTTCGTGACTCTTTCTCCGCTTTTGAATAGTTCATTAACTCAAGGGGCAACTGAACATTTTTGGCCACAGAGCGCCACTCATAGAGGGTTGCCTGCTGAAAGACCATGCCATAATCCCGATCCAAACGAGCTTGCTCGGCAGATTTACCATTGACCTGAACCGTACCCGAAGTTGGCGTAATAAGGTTACCCACAATACGCAAGAGAGTAGATTTACCACATCCCGATGGACCAATCAGGGAAATGAATTCATTGGATTGGATAGCCAGATTAATTCCTTTGAGAGCCTGAACCTCATTTTTGGTCTTCTGGCCAAAGATCTGGTTGACCTGTTCTATGGACACGGTTGGGTCAGCCGGGGAATCCACAAGTGAACCAACAGCTAAATCAATTGACAATCTTATCTACTCCTCGTTCTATGGCGCTGGGCGATCCCGCTGACCGACAAACAGCATTTCTAAAAAGACGATGACTAAGAAGAAGAGTAGCCCCGTCAAGGATGCAAAGAGAATGCTTGCCCACAGCTTCTCTGGGCCGGTAGCGTAATACTGGTTAAAGTTAAGAATCACCCGTCCTAATCCATCGGCGATACCCGACGGCAATTCGCCGATAATGGCTCCAACCACGCTGGCCGTGGCGGACACTTTTAGCGCCGTGAAGATATAAGGCAAGGCGGCAGGAACGCGTAACTTCCAAAGGATCTGGCTTGGTGTTGCAGCGTAAGAGTGCATCAGCTCAACCGCGGTCGGCTTGGGAGAACGCAAACCGATAAGCGTATTAATGGTCACGGGGAAAAAGGTCAAATAGGCGGCAATTACGGCAACGGATAGGAAACTTCCACCGAGCCAGATCACAACCATGGGCGCAATGGCCAAGAGGGGGATAGTCTGAGAGGCCACAACATACGGCAACAATCCTCGTTCCAGGAGATTTGAATGGGCAAAAAGAATCCCCAACCCGAAGCCAAGTAGACTGCCCATCAGAAAGCCGAGTAGCGCCTCCTGAAGGGTAAATAGAGAGGCCCTGGCTAGAATTGTCAGCAGGATCTGATCACTTCCGCGCCGAGGCGGATTGAAGATAGTCGTCACCATGTCCTGAATGTGGGGCATAGAGCGATCGTCGGCCCGAATCGGTAGGGGGATCTCACATAGACCTATGGAGCCACAGAGAGAGCCCAGAACCTGCTCTTCTCCCACCTTTGTCGGTGCTGTTCCAATGAGGTACTTGCCCCCAGGAGCTGCCAGTAGCTTATAGCCCTCCCACCCTATAATTAGGAGCAGAACAATCAGGAAAAAGTATGCAACTGTTTTAAATCCATTGCTGATACGAGAATGCACTGTACTTGGTTCCGATTTATACTCAGTCGTCCTTAGTCATTTGGTCGGTTAGTCCAAAGTCGGCTCGGTCGATGTTGTTCCGATCGGGGTCTAATGATACTATCACAAGGCCCCATTTTTGACTATAAACATTCATTGTAACCGTTCAGCCCCCTGAGCTTGTCGAAGGGGGCTTCGGCTTCGACAAGCTCAACCGACAGGGACGCGTGAACGGCTACCATTCATTATACTTGGCTTATAAATGGCCAGAAAAGGCGCTTATCCCCGTGAAGACGGGGATGTTCCCATGAAGATGGAAATGTTCTCCCTGTTCGGGAATTATCCGGAGTATATTGGATAAGCGCTGGGACAAGAGCTTTCTGGCGAAGTATAATGGTTCCCTCCAAACCGCCCTAGACCAAATGGCTTCAAATCAATCTGACTCTGCCCTGTCATGACCCACTGCACAGTAGATTCTCCAATCGCCGCCGAGTGCTTAAAGCCGTGGGATGAACAGGCCGATACAACCACAACCCTTTCCGATTTTGGGTGGTGATCGATAATAAAGTGTTCATCTGGCGTACTGGTGTAGAGGCAGACAGACGCTTTGACGCAGTTGGGCATTACGCCTGTTAGTCGCTTGGTGACATAATTTTCATAGAAGGAATCAATATCGGCCTGAGTCACCTTCCTTGAAACCGACTCGGGATCGGTGGCATCAACAAATTGCTCGGTTAACACTTTTAGGCCCGGTACGCCGTTGGGTGTCATGGGGAAGATGGCAAAATAATCTTCTTGCCTATCACCCGCCCAAAGGAAGAAGGGGAAATGGTTGCTTGAAAATATAGCTGGATCCGCCACTTCAAACCAGAAGACAACCTGTCTCGTCACACGTAGTAGCTCGTTCTCAGGTTGTGGTAAAAACCCCGGCATCCACGGGCCAGTGGTGATGATGATTTTGTCTGCCGTATAGCGTCCCCTGTTCGATACAACGACGGTGTCCTCACCGAACGCGATGTCGACAACTGGTTCGTTGAGATTCATGGTTGCGCCCAATTTTTGTGCCAAAGCTAATTGGGTTTCGACAGCTCGCTCACACAGGACAACGCCACCACTTGGTTCAAACCCAGCTTGGTCGCCATCTCGCATCAAGACGTTCGGAAGATGGTTGCGGACTTGGGTTGGAGTGCGTAAGTCAAAAGGAATACCTGCATTGGCTGCGATGGCTGCTGTCTTGGGGACGAACTTATACCAGTGATCGTGCTGAGTGTACTCAGAATCTGCTGGGGTAATGATGTATCCACCGGTCTCGTAAAGCAGGGGTTGTCCCGTCTCTGCCTCTAATTCGCGCCAAATTTCGTGAGAACGAAATACCAGGGGTAGATACTCAGGCCCTTCGCCAACGGCCAATCGAGTAATGCGCGTCTCAGCATGGCTAGAGCCAAATTCGTGGGGTGGTGCGTAGCGGTCAATGCCCAGAACAGTAGCCCCTGCTTTGGCCGCTTGGTAGAGAGCTGCGCTGCCCATGGCCCCAAGGCCAATGACGATGAGGTCGTAATGATTTTCCATCATGCTCCCGAAATAATTTCACCAGTAAGGTTATCGACTACTACAGGCGTCTCAAAATAAGTGACCGACGGGGCCGCACCATATTTATTCCTGATGTGTATCTCCCATTCTGCAGTGTAGACCTTTTCTGCGTGGGCACGAGATTCCCATAAATAGATACCACCAGCCGACGTACCGTCTTCAGAGAGTAAATAATACTTACGGATCAGGCCGTCCATGCCCAGATAGTTGGGAGCGGTGCCACTCATGATCTCTTTAGCTTGGTCTACGGTGATTGGACTAGGTAACTGGAACTGCACGTGTGCTGTGATCATTGTTGTTCCTTTCTTCTTGCAGCTAGAAGACCTGGATGTAAAAAGCCATGGAATTTGAGTCAAATTTTATTGGTTTCTTCATCCGAGACTCTCCCATCTGTGTCTCGAAACTACTTATCGGTCCGAGAGAGCATTTCACCAAAGCATAAATTAAATTAACCGTGCCGGATTCTCATAAATGGGCTGATTATCAAAAATGCGCTGCGGCGAAAAAATCAACAAATCTAACTCAGGTTCTTGCCCTAATATTAGTTCCGCAATGTACCGGCCCACCGCATGGGACTGCTGAAAGCCATGCCCCGAAAAGCCGTTGGCGCAATAGTACCCCTTCGTTTCGGGCCACTCGCCAAGAATAGCATTGCCATCAAAGGTATTGACCGCATACAACCCCGCCCAGCCGCCAGTTAACTTCAGTCGGTCAAAGTCGGGAATATGGTTGACCAAGCCTTCCCACATGGTATCTTCAAAGCGCTCCCGACTCCAACTAAAGTCAGTATAGGTTACTGGATCGTCCGGCAATGCACCGCCAGTGACGTAATTATTCCCCCCCTCGTGGAAGATGAATTGACCTGTTGGCAACAGCAACATGGGCAAGACCTCGTCGAACTCCTGGGAGCCAAGCACATTGTAGACTTCCCGTTTCGTGGCCGCAATGGGCAGGTCCACCCCAACTGTCTCGGCTAAAAGCGGTGCCCATGAGCCAGTCACGTTGGCGATGATGCGGGAGTGGTAAATTTCGCCAGTCGTGAGTCGCAGACCACTCATCTGTTCGTTTTCCTTGAGCAATTCAGTTATCTCTGCTTCCAAAATAGCTACACCTAGCTCAATGGCTTTGTTACGGTAGCCCATGAGGATATCCCGGGGCGACATGGTACCATCATTCGGGCCAAAGGTCGCACCAACCACGTTATCAATGCCCGTGTACAGCGGATAGTGATCGGCAATTTCGTCTGGTTCTAACCAAACGCTGTCACAGCCCAAGCTCTGCTGCAAAGCAACCCCATCCTTAGCGTATTTTTCGCCCGCCTCATCTACCAAAAAGAGATTTCCCTGCTTCCGAAAACCCGTCATCGGAGTATGCTCCTTGGTGGCAAATTCCTCCGAAAAACGGTCCAATACTTCCTTGGCATAGATGGAAATCTGGATGTTCTGCTTGACGTTGAATTGAATACGCGTGTTGCCATCGGACAAGGTAGTCGATGCCCGTTCGTAGGTCGAATCGCGTTCAATGATCAGGACGTTGAGGGTTGGATCTCGCCTGAGAAGGTTGTAGGCGATGGCGCAGCCCATGATGCCGCCGCCAGCTAAGATGATGTCATAATTATTCTTCACAGTTGGCTCTTTCTCAAGTATGAATCAGGACTCGATATTTTGACGTTGACTTGGGTTCCGACATGACATAATCAAACAGCTTACACCAATAGTCAGGCAAACAAGTGACCATATGGTCAGGTTTTGACCTAGCATTACAGCAGCAACAGGCAATTGACATTCGTCATGAGATTATCATGCTCATAAACCGAACACGGGTTCCTCTCTACCTGAAACACACAAATACCCGTAAGAAAGCCACGATGCCACAAAAGTCAACGCAATTCCAGCAAAAACCGGCGACAAATGCAGTAAATCTGTATATCCAACCACCAAGTGAACGGCCAATGTTGAGCCATACGCTACACAGCACCCGAGCAACAAGCTCCACCACAGCCAACGCTCGCCTGGTCGGTACCCCCATAGCGCGCTCAGAAAAATTGCAATCCCACCAGAGATAAGCATACCACCCAGAGTTGCCCGATCATGTGCCACCAGCGGAATCAGCCGAGGATTAACCGACCGCAAAGCCTCTGCTGTGGTCTGCATGAATGCTAGGTCTTCGGCCACAAATACTACAGTAATCCCAATGGCCGAGATGTAAAGGCCGGCCCCGATAATACCTATTCCCTGCAAGATAAAGAGATACTGACTCCATAGGCTTCTACGCCATGCCAAGTCGTTCTTCAGGCTGGGCAGGGCTATGTCGGTGTAGGCTGGCAGGCGGGTATGCAGTCCCATGAGTACAAATTGAAACAGAATGGTTGTTACAAAAGCATGGAAGGGATCAAAATAGCCAAAGCCCAAAAAGAGAAAGAAGCTGGCAAACCCAGCTAGCGCCGAATAGAGCAAAGTTACACAAGCCCAATGAACACCGCGCCGAATCCCGTAATATGACAAGCCCAAGTAGAAGATGCCTAGTGCCAACATAGACCCCGCCAGCGTGATGCGATCGTGGGCCATGAAGGGAAGCAGCCGATCGTTAATCGCAGCCAGCTCTGCCCGGGTCATACCGACAAATTCTTCATCATATGGCAAGATGACGCCAAAGGTGCCAAGAAACAACGCAAGCAGGCCGCCGACCAACATGGCCACCGCTAAGAGCGTCGTCCAGAACCATTTCTCCTCGGTTATCTGAGTTTCGGGTTGGGCATCATTGGTGAAGCGTTTTGCTGGTATCGCTGCGCAATGCTCAGCATTGTGATGCCCAGCGTAGAGAATCGCCTCGTTAATGCGCTTAGGCAAGCCTGGACCGGTGTAAACCAGACCACTATCTACTTGAACCAGATCAGCCCCCGCTTCCACCATGTCAAGCGCTTGCCTTGGCTCATGGATGCCCCCAGAGACCACAATGGTAAACGCCTGCTCTGCTTCTTTGACCCACTTCTGCCGCAAGCCTTTGACCAGAGACAAGGCCGCATCGAATTGGCTTGCGCCTATCCAATAGCCACCTGTCTCAGCGTCCATAGTCCCTTGAATTACCACGCCAGAAACGCCTAAATCGCAGACTCGCTGAAGCAGTGGGGCTATAAGCTCAACCTTTACATTTGTGGAAATGACCAGCAACAGACGGAGATTACTCTTTTGCAGTGTGGTAAGAAGCTTGTTTACGTGGGCTACCCAAGCTTCTTCAGTCCATTGCCCGTTAATAGCTTGGGTGATTGTTGTCGACGAGAAGAGATCACTGTGGCTTGCAAGCGCTTCAATACATTCGCAACATTCTGCCGTTGCTTCTTCAGCCGATGCGTTTTCTGGGCATGTTAGACGAACAAGATAAGGCAGTGTTCGGTCACGCCATTCGAGTAGGCGAGGTCTAAGTGTCTCTAGATCAAGCGTTGGCAAATCCGAAAAAGCGATGGTTTGCTCTTTCGCGTCCCGCGTAACCGTGGGGCTTGGCTGTGGGTGGCGGGTTATCGGTCCAACCTCGATAAAGCCAAAGCCGAATCGTTCCAGCGCGGGCAACGCAATCGCATTGATATCAACCCCAATGCCAAGGCCAACCGGTGTGGGAAAATGGATGTCCGCAACTTCGGTGCCCAGACGGCTATCTGCCCGCATGTGGCCCAGAAAATCGATGAACTGCCCACCAAAGGGAAGCCGCGCCAACCGTCCCATAACATTGAGCGTCACATCGCGTGCTGTCTTGGGCGGTAGGCGAAAGAGGATAGGTTGGGATGTTGTTGTGTAGGACCAATCAGGCATAGGCTCCTTACGCCGCAGGCATCTTCACCACCAAGTTATAATGCTCATCAATTGAACATTGACTCCCTGGCCCAATAATTGCCGTCGATTCCCTCTCCTCCACAATGGCTGGCCCATCAAAGGTCATTCCTGGCTTCATCAAGTAGCGGTCGTAGATGGGTGTTTCGGTAAAGCCACCCAATTCAGGGAAGTAGGCTTGGCGAGATCCTTTCTGCGTGTCGTCTGCGATTTGGGAATGATTGCCCTCACTGCTAATGTAAAGCGATACATCTGGCGTTGGCCCAGATGAGACAACCCGCCAGTTAATAATCTCCATATTGACAGGGGGGCCAAGTCGCTCATATAGCTCTTTGTAAACTTGATCAAACGTGCTCTTTAGTTCATGTACATGCTCAGCACTCAGTGTGTCGCTGGACAGCGGTACAGGAATCTCATGCCCCTGACCCACAAAACGCATGTCTACCTGGCGCTGATGGACAATATCCTCTGGTGCAACGCCTGAATCAGCCAGCAGCGCCTCACCTTCGGCCTCCATTTCGGCCAAGAGTTGGTTGGCTCGCTCCCAGTCGATCTCACTGAGATCCACGGTCCAAGAGCGAACAAAGTCGAAGGCCAAGGGCGCCGTGAGGAAGCCCACAGTACTCATAACGCCTGCACCTAATGGCGCCAACAGTTCTGGCGAACCTAAGGAAACCGCAATCCGATAGGCATGGACCGGCCCTGCGCCCCCAAAGGCAAAGAGCGGAAAGCGCCGTGGATCTTTGCCCCGCTCTAGCGAATGGACCCGGGCCGCGTTGGCCATATTCTCGTTGGCGATCTGATGAATACCCCAAGCAGCCTCTTCCATGGTCATGTCCAGCGGGTTGGCGATCTTTTCCTGAATCACCTGCTTGGCCTTCTCCAACTCCAGCGACATTTTGCCACCCAGGAAATAAGACGGATCCAGGTAACCCAGAATAAGATTGGCATCGGTTACAGTCGGCTCTTCGCCACCGTTGCCATAGCAGACGGGACCGGGATCTGCGCCAGAGGAGTCGGGGCCTACTTTGAGCAACCCTAGCGAATCGACCCGCGCAATGGAACCACCACCGGTCCCAATCTCGATTAGTTCAATCACAGGCAGTTTGATAGGCAGTCCTGAGCCTTTTTTAAAGCGGTAGATCCTGTCGACTTCAAAGTCGTGGGCGATGAGGGGTTTGCCTTTGTCGATGACGCAGATCTTGGCCGTGGTGCCTCCCATATCAAAGGAGATCAGATCGGGATAGCCGGCCGCGAGACCGTAAGCGTTAGCGGCGAGAGCGCCTGCGGCTGGGCCCGATTCGAGGAGGCGCACGGGGAAGCGCACGGTCGTATCCACTGTGGCAATGCCGCCGCTAGAGAGCATGAGGTAGAAGTTGCCCGCAAAGCCGACTGCGTCCAGCCGTTCCTCCAACTTACGCAGGTACTTCTCCACCAGTTCCTGAACGTATACGTTGGCAATGGTCGTCGACGCCCGCTCAAACTCGCGGATCTCTGGCACTACATCCGACGAAATCGAAACCCGCAGATGAGGGGCAACCCGATGGACGGCCTCTCGCGCTGCCCGCTCATCTTCTGGATTGGTAAAGGAATGAAGAAAGCAGATGGCAACGGCCTCGATACTATTTTCGGCTAGTTCCTTGGTCACTTGCTCGACAAAGGCCACATCCAATGTTTGATGGGTAGTGCCATCCACCAGGGTGCGCTGTGGCACGTCAAAGCGCAAGTAGCGGGGAACCAGCGGCGTGGGCTGCTCTAGCATCAGATCGTAGAGATCGTAGCGAGTCTCGCGGCCAATTTCAATGGAATCACGGAATCCTTTGGTGGTGAGTAAGGCTGTTTTGGCCCCCTTGCGCTCGATCATGGCGTTGGTGACTAGGGTTGTGCCATGGATCAGATGCTGGACCTCTTGGGGCTGAACGTGAGCAAGAGCCAACGTCTCGGCCAGCGCCTCTTCTACAGCTATAGACGGATCATCGGGCGTGGTCAGCACCTTACCGATAGAGAACGCGCCAGTCTCGTTGTTGACCACGATCAGATCCGTAAAGGTACCGCCGATATCAGCGCCGACTCTGTAATTTTGCGTGTCGGAGTTTTGCTTCATTTATCGATCCTTGTTCTTTTGGCTATGTTATCCAAAGGATTGAATTTCGGGCCAGATGTCTGGCGACGCTCCTATAAATCCTCCACCTTAGGGAAGCCACTAGGCGGACAGATATCCACTGTTGCTGACCGCTGTTGCGCCAACATACCACCATCCACCACAATACTCTGACCCGTTATATAGCGAGCGTCGTCCGAAGCCAGGAAGACTGCAGCCCCCACCATATCATCCGGCTCGCCAATGCGGCCCAGTGGCAAATTGACGCCTCGCATCTTTCGTCCTTCTTCATCAATGCCCGTAGTGTCAATCGAGCCAGGTGTGAGGATATTGACCCGAATGCCGTATGGCCCCAAATCCAATGCCATTGCTCGACTCATGGCTTCGATGCCGCCTTTGGTTGCGTCATAAGCCACAAATTGCCGGTGCGCCCGGGTGGCCCCCCCTGAAGACATGTTGATGATGCTGCCGCTACCCTGCTTGGCCATGATGTGGGATGCCTTTAGACAGCAAAGGAATGTGCCGGTCAAATTGACGCCAATGATTCGGTCCCACCATGCTTTGTCAGCCTTGAGGAAATGAACCATCGGCTCGATCAAGCCCGCATTGTTCATGAGGATATCGACAGTACCAAATTCGGCGGCCACCTTCTCAAAGAGCGCATCGACACTGGATTCATCGGCAATATTCGTAGGCACAGAGATGGCAGTACCGCCCGCCGCATTGATGCCGTCGGCCACGCTTTGGCAGTTCTCCGCATTGATATCGACGACAACGACCTTAGTCCCTTCCTGCCCAAACCGTTCGGCGATGGCCTGACCAATCCCTTTGCCTGATCCAGTGACGATGGCGACTTTGTTTTGTATACTCTTGCTCTCGATTGACATGTTCTTCTTCCTTGTTGTTAAATTGGGATTCACCATGAATCAATCACTAACTCGCTCAATCATAGATGAATATCAGCGTTCGATCTCCCTTTTGGCCGAGCTTCTTCCTACCAGCAAACCTTCTTTGGACTTATTGCCTAAATGGGGGGAGCCATTTCGCTGGCAGCGACGTACAATTTCCGACGGGCAAGACGCGCTTGTGGTTGGGCAGCGTGTCGATCTAGGCGTGCTTTCCTCATTAAGTCTGAATTGCCTCGCAACTGACCTACTCGGTACAATTGCGAGCAGCGGATGCAAACGGGGGTTTCGTCCGATTGGCCAGGCAGAGTGGTTCTCACGGGATTCTTCAAGCATTGGGGCTCCGCCTGATTCGATAGAACTCAATGCTAAAACCCTTGCAGAAACTGAACACCTACTTTGGGTGCCGATGGAGGTCTTTGGTTTTGCCTTTCCCGAAAGCCCACAGCCAACAAATCAGCTTCGAAGTTGGCTGCGGCCAGCTTTTCAAATTGTGGCCGGTCGGGAATTTTGTGAACGCCGTTGGCTTACCCATCCTAATGAAGAGCTCCTCTTCAGTTGTGGCTACACAATCTTGCCAGGCAAGTTACGTCCCAATCCATATCCCTATGGCCCAGGTGCATTTGACAGAGCGACTAAGTGCTTCGAATTTGTAAGGGCCGAGCAAGGCAAGGTCGAAGTTCGGATGTTGGCTTTAATGGCACCTTCCCTGGCCAAGCAGATGCGGTTCAAATCAGGCCGATTCGGCGCACTTATCGAAAAACTGGTGGTACGAGCCGGCGCGGAGCACAAGGCTCTTAAACTGCACGTGCGTATCCATGAACAAGCCCTTCTGAACGCCGTTAGACCGCCCGAGTAATCCCGCCATCTACCCGAATATTTTGCCCAGTGATGTAGGCTGCCCCATCCGAAACGAGGAATGCCGCTGTTTCTGCCACCTCTTGGACGGTGCCGTAACGCTCCATGGGGATACGATCCTTGAATTCTTCTTTCTCTGGCAAGCTATTGATAAAGCCAGGGAGAATGTTGTTCATGCGCACGTTTTGGGCCGCGTACTCATCAGCATAGAGCTTGGTAAATGCCGCTAAGCTAGAGCGAAATGCGCCCGACGTGGGGAAGACTGGATCTGGCTCGAAGGTGGCGAATGTAGAAATATTGACCATAGCTCCGCCGCCTTGCTGCACCATGATGGGCGTAACCAATCGGGCTATTCGTACGGCAGGCATGAAATAGACATCCATACCTGTGTGCCAATCCTCGTCGCTCAGTTCCAGAATCGGTCCCCGTGGTCCGTGACCTGCACTGTTGACCACGCAGTCGATGCGACCGTAGGTATCCATCGCTACTTGGACAAAGCGCTCCAAGTCCGCGATGACTTGGTTAGAGCCAGTCACGCCGATGCCACCGAGTTCTTGGCCCAATGCCTCGCCCTTGCCGGACGAAGAGAGGATGCCAACTTTGTACCCAATTTCGGCCAGTTTCCGGGCGATGGCCGCGCCCATGCCGCTACCCGCGGCGGTGATGAGTGCCGTTTTTTCGGTCATATTCCTTTGTTCCCAATTGTGCAGATATTCCTATTATCCGTCTAGTGCCTGCTCTAAATCGCCAATCAGATCCTCTGTATTCTCAATCCCAGCAGAATACCGAATCAGGCTCTCTGGAATTCCCATGGCCGCCCGCTCTTCTGCTGTACACTCCACGTGGCTGGTGGTGGCAGGTGGGCCAACCGTCGTCTCCACAGCACCTAAATTGGCCGCAGCATGAGCAAAGTGCAGCCGGGGAATAAACCGCCGCACTGCGTCAAAACTGTTTTCCTTTAGCATAAAGCTCAGCATTCCGCCGAAGCCCTCCATCTGTTCGCTAGCAATGGCATGCCCTTCATGAGAGGCCAGCCCCGGATAGAAGACCCGTTCTACAGCAGGATGAGATTCAAGATAGGTGGCTACCCGCAGTGCATTTTCATTCTGCTGGCGGATGCGTAGCTCTAATGTCTTCATTCCCCGTAGAAGCAGATAAGCCGCCATGGGGTGTAGGGTCGCTCCATTGATTTCGCGATAGTGGTAAATTGCATCAATGAGTGACCGCTCTCCGCAAATAACCCCGCCAAGCGCATCCGCATGGCCACCCAGAAACTTAGTCGCGCTATGTAGAACCAGATCGGCACCCAGCGCTAACGGATGCTGATTGATGGGTGTGGCAAAAGTATTGTCCACTACAACCGTTGCCCCCACATTTTTAGCCGCTTTGGACAAACGGGCTATGTTGACGATTTTCGTTGTGGGATTGGTTGGACTCTCTAGGTAGACCAGATCACATCCTTTGGCAATCTCTGCTTCGATCTCTTCATGGTCCGTGGTGTCGCAAAGTGTAACGCTGACGTTGAAGCGAGGAAGGAACTCGGTGAAGATCACGTTGGTTCCGCCATAGGTGTCCTTAACTGAAACGACTCGTTGGCTAGGCGAGAGCAAACCAAACAAGGTCGAGCTAATAATGCCCATCCCAGTCGATGCACTGGTGGCGGCTTCAGCCCCTTCGAGCAGTCGGACCTTCTCTTCAAAGGCATGGACAGTGGGGTTGGTATTGCGCCCATAGATATGCCCGTCCTTTTCGCCAAGCGCAACAGCCAACCAGTCGTCCAAGTCATCATAGCCAAAAGCCACACTATGAACAACTGGCACCTGGGTCGCTCCCTGCATCAGAGAGCTTTCTTCTCCATACCATACACACTGGGTTCCTGAGTGTATTCGTTGATTGTCTTTCATAGGTTCTTTTTCATAGATTATTTTCTGTCTACTGTTAACTTACATGACTTAATGGGACTCGACACTACATAGAACTATTGGAAGCTATCACAACCCCGACCGAATTACTTAGATGCCTCTTAATCGATGTGACTGCACCTTCCACATCCCCAGCATGACATGCATCCAATATCTGTCGATGTTCCTCCATTGCGCCATCACGGTATGCTTTCATGGGCGCAGCGGCGTACAAAAACTGAGTAACTTGATTGCGCAGCGTATTGATCAGCTCTAGCAAGCGCGGCCGCTGAGCTGGTATATATAGCTTCGCGTGGAATGCCTCATCAATCCTACCAAACTCACCTCCATCCCGAGCTTCGGCTAATTGACTTAATAATGTCTCTGCCTCTGCCAAGATGGCAGGCGTCAATACTGGCACTGCCCGCCGTAGCGCATCGCTCTCTAGAAGAATGCGAATGTCGTAGATCTCCTGAATTTCGTCAGCACTGAGCCGATTGACAAAGGCCCCGCGTCCTGGGTAAATCACAATCAGCCCCTCTGCCTCTAGCTGGCGTAAGGCTTCGCGCACAGGCATCCGGCTAACATCGTATTGGGCTGCAATCTCCTCTTGGCGGATCTGCATACCCGCGGGGAGCGCGCCAGATGTAATGGCAGTACGCAAGGCCAGAATTACTTTTTCGGCAGAGGTAAGGTGGGATTGCGAGAATCGACTGTCCAAAGTTGTTTCCTTTATTGTGATTGGATACATTGTATCCAATGTATCCAATCATGCAAAATCGCAGGGGATATGGGCAACCATGACAAGACTGCTTTCATAGCGCCACCGCCAGCAGAAGGTGTATTTACTAGCAGTATTGGACTCGGCAAACGATCTAAATTTCGGTTTTAATCCCGGAATTTCGCCTCTCGCTTCTCCATCATGGCTGTAAATGCCTCGTTTAAGTCGTGGTTAAGAAGCATTCCTGCATTCCAGGTTGCAATGTGACGTAGCCCCTCTTCTACCGAGTGATCTTGACTGTAGTTCAAAACCTGCTTACTGCCCCGAATCGCCAGGGGTGATTTGCTAGCAATCATCCTGGCAATCGCCATGACCTGGGTCGTCATGGTCTCTTTGTCAGCATAGACAGCGTTGAATAGCCCTCGTTCCTTGGCTTCTGCAGCAGCCATGCGACGGCCTGTATAGGCCAGCTCTCGCATAATTCCCTTGGGCAGAATATTGGGCAGCCGCTGCAGCGTTCCTAAATCTGCCACAATACCCAGATCGATTTCGGCAATGGCAATGAACGCATCTTCGGTCGCATAACAGCAATCGCACGCGCTGATAATGTCGACTGCACCCCCAACGCATGCCCCATGGATGGCCGCCAAGACCGGCTTGCGGCAAGCTTCGATGGCGCTAATCTGGTCTTGCAGTTTGAGTATGCCATAATAGAGGGCTTCTCGAGCGTGTCCAGCGCTCTCATCGTTGGCACTCAGAACGCCTCCCGCCAGGAACTCCTGATCGGCACCAGCACAAAAGCGTTTGCCTTCACCACTCAGAACAATCACACGCACATCATGCGCATGGTCTAGCGCCTCAAAGATCTCCTTTAGCTCTGCCCACCCCACTGCATCCAATGCATTGGCCTTCTCTGGACGGTTAAAGCGCACGTGGGCAATCCGTTCATCGGTTGTCACAAGAAAACGTTGATATTGCATAAGGTTTCCTTTCGATATACTTCGCCAGAAAAGTCTTGTCCCGACTCTTGGCAAATCTATTCTGGAGAAATCCCAAGAAGGGAGGCATTCCCATCTTCTTGGCAAAAATCTTTTTCTGGGCATCTATATTCTCTGACTATCTATAGAGGTATGATTCAAATTCGCCCCTTGGATAGCGATGGATTATAATTCATCCAATTTAATAAGGAGGCACCATGACCAAACCAACTTCCCTAAAGACTCTAAATGATGTCTTTGAAAACTTTACGACCCAAGTCGGCAATGGCAGCGATTTTATCGAGCACGACGGTATTCTTCAGGTCAAAATAACAGGTAAACATCAGGAGAGCTGGATCATCGATCTCACTGAACTTGAAGCCCAAATTTATCCAGGCCAAAGCGATGATGCGGACTGCACCGTGACGTTATCAGATGAGGATTTCTTGGCACTAGCCAATGCCGAGATAACGCCACGGGAAGCCTTTCAAGCGGGTAAATTCCAATTCGAAGGGGATACAGGATTGGCCCCGGCACTCATAAAGTTGCTGAAGAACGGAGGGTAAGCCCCTCTCATTTTCCTCATCCCCTTCTCTCCTGCTCAACTAGTAGACGGCGCAGAATTTTGCCTGATGCCGATTTGGGAATCTCATCAACAAAGGCCAAGCGGCGAATCTTCTTATGAGGGGCTACTTGGCCAGACACCCATGCCATTAGCGCATCTGCATCCCAATTCTCATTTGGAGCATCTTTCGGAGCACCTTTGAGGACCACAAATGCCTTAGGGATTTCCCCTGCTTCTTCGTCGGGACTGGGAATTACGGCGGCATCAGCAATTGCCTCATGAGAGAGGAGCAAGGCTTCTAGCTCGGCTGGTGCTACCTGGAATCCTTTGTACTTAATCAGCTCCTTGACTCGATCCACAATGTAGAAATCACCATCCTCATCAGCATATCCCACATCGCCTGTATGGAACCATCCTTCGTCGTCTATGCAACCAGCCGTTGCGGTCGGATTGTTGAGATACCCCTTCATCACTTGGGGGCCGCGGATCCAAACTTCTCCGCTTTGGTTAGGGCCCAAGGCTTCACCAGAGGCAACGTCCACAATCATCACTTCTGTATTGGAAATCGCTGGACCAATGGAGCCGGGTTTCAGTGCAGAGCGACTATCAGGCAGTACATGAGTTACTGGGCTGGTCTCGGTTAGACCATATCCTTGGGTTACAACACAATCGATACGTTGACTAGTAGCCTCAATGAGATCCTTACCCAAAGGGGCAGCGCCGGAGGTCAAAAGGGTAAGCGATGATAGATCATAGTTGTCTACTGCTGGGTGTTTGGCCAAGCCTAAAATAATGGGTGGCACCAGATTGGCACGAGTGATGCTATACTTCTGCACCAAACCTAAGAATTCCTCCATATCAAAGCGGGGCATGGTGACCACCGTAGCGCCCTTAGCAAGTGTGTAATTCATGATCACAACCATGCCATAGATATGGAAGAAAGGCAGAATGGCCACAACAATGTCATCTTCGGTCACCAATGCTGCGTCAGAAATATTATCTGTTTGGAGCATGTTGGCAACCAGATTGCGGTGAGAGAGCATCACTCCCTTAGGTAGTCCCGTCGTGCCGCTAGAGTAAGGGAGCACCACCAAATCCTTGGCTGGCTCAATCTCTACAGGAGGGAATGTACCGTCGCCTTCAAGTAGCTCGGCAAACGGCGTGGCACCATCCGTATCACCTATTACAAAGATCTCTTCTACATTCGTTTGGACTACAGCTTCCTGAGCTTTATCCAGAAACATGGGGACCGTCATTAGGAATTTGGCACCAGCATCATTCAATTGATGGGTCAGTTCATCAGCCGTGTAGAGTGGATTGACCGTGGTATTGATGCCTCCTGCTTTAGCCACAGCGTGAAAGGCAATGGCGTACTCAGGAATATTCGGACTGTAAATGGCCAGAATATCACCCTTCCTCAATCCGCGACGAACCAAGCTAGCAGCCACCTTCTGAATGGAAGTAGCCAACTGACCAAAGGTGATGGTGCGTCCGCTACTGCCTTCGATTAAGGCTGGTTTCTCTCCAAGGGACGCAGCATTGCTCAAGACAAAGTCAGAGACGTTCATATCAGGAATGGTCACATCAGGGTAAGGGCTACGAAAAATCATAGGTGTTTCTCCGGAGAGTATTCGTATTGTACTTCGCTAGAAAAGATTTGTCTCGACCTTTGACCAATCCATTCTGGGCAAATCCATAAAGGAAGGACAGAACTTTCTTGGCCATATATGTATGCCAATTAGAAATAAGCTGGAGCCACCATACCTTAAAAACATGTAGAGGTCAATCAGTAGACACGTCATTTAATTCATGTTATGATCAAAATTCGAGTTATGATTAATCAATGTTATCTCACAACTTCAACTTCTGGGAGTGTATAAGATGCCTCGACCACTCTTCGACTCGGAGTATATCTTTGGCATTCATGAGCCTGGTGGCGAACGTCATATGATTGAAGCCAGCAGACCAGGCTGGATTGTCTTCACCGAAGAATTGGGCCACGATCCCAATAACCACAGCGGCAAGAACTTTACCCAATGGAGTAACCAGAACTTAGGAATTATCGCAAGACTCAATAACGGGTATGGTTCAACAGGGACCATACCCAACAGCCAACACTATGGCAGCTTTGCTCAACGTTGTGCCAATTTTGTAAGAAACAGCCGTGGCTGCAAAATCTGGATCATTGGCAACGAGATGAATTACGAGGTCGAGCGACCGCCAGCAAGCAGCTCCCGCGCTGCGTCACCCGCACCAGAATCAGCCCACGCATCTACACCGGAAACCAGCCAACCCGCAACAAGTCAACCCATAACGCCCGAACCAGCAGCCCCCCCGAGCGGCTTTTGGCAGCGCTTCTTGGCACCACTTCTTCGCTTTCTCAGTGGTGGGATGGGTGACGCCCAGCTCTATTCTGATGGTCAAAAATTATCCGAATTGGGTGATCCATTGGGCCGGGGCAATCCTGAACGATTTAGTGCTCTCAACAGAGATTCGTTAGAGACGGTTGAGACCTTTTCGGGGGATGGACTAGAGGCAGCAGCGGCTACCGCCCGTTCAACAAAGGAAGTCATTACTCCTCAGCTTTATGCCCACTGTTATCGCCTCTGCCGAGACGCTATTCATAGCGTACCTGGTCATGAAGATGATCAGGTGCTGATTGGTTCAGTGGCCCCCTGGAATGCCCAAACTCAGTACCCCGGGAACTTAGCTGGCGACTGGATTCAGTACTTTCGGGATATATTAAATGAGTTGGGATCGGATGGTTGCGATGGCATTACGATTCATACCTATACCCACGGGGCCGATCCGAACCTGATCCATGATGAAAGTCGCATGGATCCACCCTTTCAAAATTATCACTTTCAATTTCGTACGTACCAGGACTTTATGAACGCTGTCCCCCTCTCCATGCGCCACCTCCCAGTTTACATAACAGAAACGGATGAGGACGATCCCTGGCTCAATCGCAATATCGGCTGGGTTCAGCGCGCTTATGGTGAGATCGACCACTGGAACAAACAGCCAGGAAATCAGCAAATTCGTGCGCTGATTCTCTATCGATGGCCTCAGATCGATAAGTGGTTCATCGAAGGAAAGCAAGGGGTTATCGATGATTTTAAAGAGGCGCTGCGCTTTGATTATCGCTGGCAGGTCTCTACGCCTGATCCGCTAGTTTTGCGCACGGGTAGTCGGGTCAATACGCTGGATATTGTCAATATGCGGCGTTCCGCAGGGTATAGAAATAAACCCATTGGGGACATCCTCAGCCAAATTCCACAAGATAGTGTACTTGAGATTTTAGATGGGCAGCCAACCCATAAGGATGACCTTGTGTGGTGGAGAGTGCGGGCCAAAAGTAGAAGCGGGCGCTCTGTTGACGGCTGGTTGGCTCAGGGGTCACCGACGGGTATTCCACTGCTTGAACCAACCACTCGCGGGCTATCGCTATTAGATCAGATCGGATCAGGCACGCCCACTTCCATCTCTCCCGTTCCGCCGCCTCCGACAACCATTACGCCGCCAACAACGACAAAACCAACCACGCCTGCAAAAACAGAGCCAACTTCTGCTCTAAAGACTGGCCGGACATTAGACATTGTTAGAATGCGCCGTACCCCTGGTTTCCGCAATAAGGGCATCGGTGACATTATTACAGATATCCCGTTCAATACCTCGCTTCAAGTTCTTAGCGGTCCACGAGTGGCTGACGAACTTAAATGGTGGGAAGTTAAGGGTAAGGATAGCCTAGGGGCAACAGTCCAAGGGTGGATGGCTGAAGCCACCTCTGATGGAACTCGCTTACTAGAATTTGACGATGAAGGTTCGAGTGGTGATTCTCCTAGCATTATAGACCCGCGTACACCAACATCGGCAACGGGCCAGTTTGCATTAGGTGATAGGCTTCAAACACTGACTATCGTTCGGCTGCGTCGCACACCCGGTTACCGCAATCAACCTGCCGTTGATGTGGTGGCCGATGTGGGAAAAGATACAGAGGCAACCGTCATAGGTGGGCCTCTTGAGGCAGATGGACTAATCTGGTGGAACGTGAACACAGTCAACCCTAGTGGAGCAGCCGTATCTGGCTGGATGGCCGAGAGCTTCAATGGAAACGCCCTGCTAGCCAAGGGATCCACAGAAGAATCGGCGCAAGGGGAGGAGGCCAAGTTCACACCAGGGCAACAGCTACGTACGCTGGATATTGTCCGTATGCGCAAGACCCCTGGCTTCTTCCGTAAACCGTCCTCAGATATTGTGTTCGATGTACCGAATGGACAAATTGTTACTGTATTACGTGGTCCCCAAAACGCAGATGGATTGGCCTGGTGGGACCTGGAGACAACCAATGATCAAAACCAGAAGATCAAAGGCTGGATGGCCGAGTCTCTGGCCAACGGCATATTGCTTTTAGAGGCCATACCCACGGGCAACGGTGATGATACAACGAATCCTGATGTGGGTGGAACGACTCAGCGCTTTTCAATTGGCGATGCATTTAAAACCACCGATATTGTGCGAATGCGTCGCACACCAGGTTACTTCGACAAACCTGCCTTGGATGTGCTGGCAGATATCCCGTTTGGCACAGCCGGGTCTATAGTAGGTGGTCCACTGGGAGAAGATGATTTGGTTTGGTGGAATGTACAGGCTACTGGCTCTAGCGGGGAGAAGTTAACCGGATGGATGGCGGAGGATAGCCCTGCTGGGACAGCCCTGATACAGAAGATCGATGCCAATCTGTTACCACCCATTCCAACCGGCCAGAATGGAGTATTTGTTGCAGATGAGCTTGTTGTCACAGCGGATGCGGTCAATGTGCGTAAGACGGCTGGTTATATTAACAAACCCAGTAGCGATATATTGGGAGGCTTCCGCAGTGGAACCACATTGAACATCATTCAAGGTCCAGCAACCAAAGACGACCTGACCTGGTGGCGGGCTGGTGGCATAACGCCCAATGGGCCGGATGGGGAGCGGATCGGCTGGGTAGCGGAAGCGGCTGGCGGGAATCAACTTCTTATTGATGCGCCCAAATTGCCAGGAACAGATATCCCAGATAAAGCCACTCACACCTACCTTGGTTCACCCACGGATCGAGTTTTTGCTATTGGCCAACTGTGGGGCGAAAATCCCCAATTCTACAATCGGTTTGCCCCTGGTGGCGTTCCGCTCTTGGGTCACAATGGAATCGACTATTTTACACCTGTTGGCAGCAATCTCATCTCAGTTGATAATGGAACCGTTTTGGTTGTGGGTAATGATCCGAACGGCTTTGGGATCTATGTCATCATTTCCCATGCATGGGGACAATCCATCTATGCCCATATGAGTCGCGCCTCTGTTCAAAGAGGACAAAGTGTTGGGCGGGGTACAGGCTTGGGCCAATCGGGCAATACTGGCACTAGCACAGGTCCCCATCTACACTTTGCTATTCGTATCAACCCGTTCAGTACCAGCGATGGATGGGGTGGGTTCAGAGATCCATTACCATACTTACCCCCAGAATCGATCATCATGCCTTCGTATGTGCTGATCTCTGAATCGAGAGATGAGATAATCCCTACAGCACCTCGAATTGACCCGTCAGGTATTACAGAAGAGGTCGAGTTGTGAAGATTGCCGTAATCGGAACCGGCGCCATGGGGTCGATCTATGCGGGGCTTCTGGCTGATGCAGGAAATGAGGTATGGGCCATCGATAGCTGGCAGGAACATATTGATGCCATACGCACCGACGGCTTGCGTGTAGAAGGAGCCAGTGGCGATCGAACTGTTCGCAACAATCTCCACGCATCAACGGCAGTCGATGACGCTGGCTCCTGTGATCTGATGGTCATCGCTACTAAGGCTCACGATGTGGCCAATGCAGCCCAAGCCATAAAAGGTTTCGTGACCGACAATACGCTGATTCTGGCCATGCAAAATGGCCTCGGTGCTGCAGACCGTATGAAAGCATATTTACCTAACGCCAACATTCTACTGGGTATTGGAGGTGGCTTTGGGGCTTCGATACAAGGGCCTGGTCATACGCATCACAATGGAATGGCGATGATCAATATTGGTGAGATGAGCGGTGGCAGAACGGAACGGGTAGAGCAGGTGGTCCACGTGTGGGCAGAGGCCGGATTTAATGCCAGAGCATTTGATAATATCGATCAACTCGTCTGGGAGAAACTAATCTGTAATTGCTCTGTCAGCGCGCCCTGCACGGTCTTTGGCCGCACTGTAGGAGAGGTGCTGGATGATCCTCATTCAAGGGAAATTTCCCTCAGGTGCGGGTTTGAAGCCTGGGAAGCCGGACGCGCCCGTGGCGTCCCTTTCTCCTTTGACGACCCGGAAGCCCACATACTCAACTTTGCCAATGGCGTTCTGAATGCTCGACCTTCCATGCTACAGGATCATATGGCGCGCCGTCGATCTGAGATCGACTTTATCAACGGGGCCATTCCGGAGGTAGCAGTTCAGGTGGGTACATTAGCGCCTTATAATGAAGTTGTATCTGCTATTGTTCGATCTCGTGAAGCCGAATTCGTTTAGTGCTGGCCATAGTAGCCCATCCATGTAGGGCGGGCGATGATAACTGTATACTATACATTATCGGAAATAGGCGGTCGGACCTAGACCTGACAGGTTTTTGCCCGAATCGCCCATATTGCCCCCTGCAAGATCGAAACCTTGTAAAAAAGCGCGTCTGGACATTATGTAAAGTTGCATGCTGGAAAGAGCAAAAAAGGGCATAGTATAACGAAAGACCTTGTGGTAAAGTGAGCTAAGAATCAGTGAAAGACCTAAGTCCCAAAGAGGCCGTCTGACAGATAAGATCATGTCCCCCCCGCAGCTTGCATATAGAGGCCGTGTAGGACCGATGTGAATCAAAGCAAGATTCTCAAGGTAAGCCCAAGCAGGCAACCAAAGTAGAAAAAGTTAACAAGGAAGCAACCATGCAC
>JBCCHB010000072.1:0-82067 GCA_039028975.1 Chloroflexota bacterium | reverse complement strand
TAAGCTCACTCGACCATAGGTTTTGCGCACTTCACGATCTTCATCGCCTGCATCGAGGGTCCAGAGCACTTCCGCCGTCGGCAGTTGATTGAGAGGCTGGCCACCTCCTCTGTCGTATCTGGTCAGATATCGTCTGATTTGGCCACTTTTGAGTTCGCAGCTTCCTTCTAGGCTCGCCTTGGCTTCTTCCAAGATGGCCTGGGCGATACGGGGCGCCAGGTGGAACTCTTGTTCTTGTTTGCGCAGAAAGTGACCTTCACTTGTTTTGGTCGCTGCTCTGCTGTCGATAGATGGTATGGGCATTTTTGCACCTCCTTGTTTCTTCGTATACGTTGAGGTGCAACTTTTCACTATATAGGGTTCTCTTGACCAAGGTTAAAAAGGAGGAGTAGATGCAGAATAGCGAACGAACGTTCCATGAGTTAACAGACCTGACTGGTCAAGTGGCGATCGTGACTGGTTCAGCTGGTTGGCTTGGCTCGGCCATGAGCCGTGGCCTCGCTGAAGCAGGAGCTAGGCTCGTCGTAACCAGCCGCAATCGTCAACAAGCCGTCGATTTCGCCGAGACCTTACCGGGAAGTGGTCACGTCGGTTTGGCCTTTTCTCAAGGAGATACAGATTCAATTCCCTCATTTGTCAAACAGGTCCTTGCCGAGGTTGGACAAATCGATATTCTAGTCAACAATGCCTATGGTGGCACGGCACCTGATATTGATACGGCCACTGCCCAAGATTTCGACGATGCTTACCATACGGGTGTAACCGCCTACTTTCTGCTGGCCCGGGAGGTTGTACACCACTTGCGCAGCCGTCAAGCGCCAGGATCCATTATCAATATTGGCAGCATGTACGGCGTGGTTGCCAGTTATCCGGACGCCTATGAGGGGTTGCCTGCTAACAGCCCGCCCAACTATCATGGACTCAAGGGTGGGATTATCCATCTAACCCGTCATCTAGCAGTCTACTGGGCTAAAGACAATGTGCGAGTGAACACCATCTCTCCCGGCCCGTTCCCCAGCCAAAAGGTTCACGACACCATGCCTGAATTTATCCAACGATTGGAACAGAGAGTTCCCATGGGGCGAATGGGACGCCCTGATGAACTAAAAGGATTGGTTGTTCTGCTCGCCAGCGATGCGGGCAGCTATATCAACGGCCAAAATATTTTGGTGGATGGGGGGTGGACGGCGTGGTGAGCAGGGTGATAAGGTGGCAAGGACAAACTCTAACCCTTCCCCCTATTCAATCCAAGAGTATCATCCAATCATCAGACTATATACCCAGCTTGTTAAGCGAAAAGCCACACTCCTTTTTGCCTTTGGAGGATGGTACCGTCTCTGCTATTTACCGGGCGCTTTTGGATGATAGCTCATTGGTCATGCTGCCCATGTACAATTCGCGGCCACAGAACTCTATTATACTGCGCTAATTGACAACAGACCGATTCCAACAGAACTAAAAAAGCAGATTCTAGAGCAGTTGCACCGACTGCTTGAAAGGGATGGTTAGAGAAGCAAAAATGACACTCACTCTCTATCACAACGCAATGTCCAGTTGCGCGGCCAAGGTCAGAATGGTCTTAAGCGAAAAGGAATTGAAATGGGAAGGGGTTCACTTAGACCTGCGAGCTGGCGATCAACAACAACCCGAATACGCTAAGCTAAACCCCAACAAAGTTGTGCCTACATTGGTTCATGATGAAGCCGTCATCATCGAATCGAGCGTGATTTGTGAATATCTAGATGATGCGTTTGACGAGCGGCCGGTTCGCCCTTCTTCCCCAGCAAAACTGGCCCAAATGAGACTTTGGACAAAACAGATTGATGAAGGGGTGCATGCAGCAACCGGCATCATCAGCAACTGCATCGCCTTTCGCCATCAGCATCTGCAAAAAACACCGGAAGCTATAGAGACTTGGCTCAACAACATCCCTAACCCAGTTAAGCGTGAACGCCAACGCCGAGGAGTTGAAATGGGGATGGACTCACCTGATTTTGTGGACGGGGTGATGCGATATGAAAAGCTACTCGATGATATGGAAGCGGCCCTCGAAAATGGACCGTGGCTTCTGGGGGACGCCTTTTCTTTAGCAGATATCTCTTATGCGTCGTACATGGCTCGCTTGCAGCATTTGGGATTTGAGGATCGGATTGCCGCTCGGCCACGAACGGCAGAATGGACGGGCCGTTTGATGGCTCGACCATCTTATAACGAAGGGATTGAGGGGTGGTTTGATCCCAAATATTTAACGCTCTTTGAAAGTCAGCGAGAAGCTGCGAAAACGAAAATTAGCTCAATAGTGAGTTAGCAGGATATTGCCGAATGGTTAAGATCCTGCTAAGCCTCTATTCTTTGATTTCGCAAAAGGGGAGGAATCATCATGGCACAATTAAGCCAATCACGCCTTCAAAAATATCCTTCAATTAGTGATCTGCAAAAACGGGCAAAGCAACGCTTGCCACTCGTTGCGTGGGAATACCTCGACATGGGTACGGGTGACGATATTGCGGTGTCTCGCAACCGCGTGGGCTTAGAGCGTGTAACGCTACAGCCGCAGTTTCTAAAGGGGCCGCAGACACAGAACACCGAAACCTCTCTCTTTGGTAGAAAATACGCTACTCCATTTGGCGTTGCTCCAGTAGGGCTTACGGGGTTGATGTGGCCGAATGCTGAGAAGATTCTCGCGCGCGCGGCTGCCCAATATCGGTTTCCCTACTGCTTGAGCACTGCGGCAACGCAAACGCCTGAAACGATAGGCGCTCTGGTTGACGAAATGGGGTGGTTTCAACTATACCCACCGCGTGATGAAATCATTTGCGACGACTTGCTCAACCGCGCTAGTGATAACGGTTTTCACACACTCGTTGTAACAGCAGATGTGCCAGCCGCCAGCCGCCGTGAGCGAACCGCCCGAGCGGGACTGCGTATGCCGCCAAGTATCACGCCTTACTTTGTTTGGCAAGCTCTGCTACACCCCGCATGGACTGCTGCTACGTTGCGAAACGGCGTGCCGCGCTTACGTACTGTTGAAAAATATGCTAATGCAACCAATATTCGCAATGCGGCACGCTTTGTGGGTGAGGAATTTGGCGGTACGCTTTCATGGGAATACCTCCAGCGTGTGCGAGAGCTGTGGGATGGCCCAATCGTTCTTAAAGGAATTCTCCATCCAGACGATGCCGAAAGAGCGATTTCGATTGGGATCGACGGAATTGGTGTTTCCAATCATGGTGGACGTCAATTTGACGCCGCACCAGCCGCGATTGACGTGCTGTCCACAATCACTAAGCAGGTCAATGGTCGCGCAAAAATTATCTTCGACAGCGGCATTCGTTCCGGTACAGACGTGGTCCGAACCCTAGCTTTGGGGGCTGATTTTGTGCTTGCAGGACGCGCGTTTATGTTTGGTGTGGCAGCGTTTGGGGAGCAGGGAGGCATACATGCGGCTGAAATTTTGCTGGCCGACTTGAAAACCAATATGGCCCAGCTTGGCGTTACGTCAATTGACGAAGTGAAAGAGCTTGTGCCGACTGTCGAAGGTTTGCAAGATCGTGATTGAGGTCGTGGCCAAACGAAGCTAGGGGCTTGACACCGTTTTCTAATTCGTAAGCTCCTTTGAGATTGCTGTTACGGATGATACCCGATTCACCTAGAATGATTTTTCATAATATAAGGAACCCGAGCATATGATAAAGCGAGTCCTCCATCGTTCTGGGGAAACTACAGCCGAGTAGAAGTAGCGATGGACACTTCAGTTTTGTCGAGCAGTTTCGTCGAACATAAGCGAAAGCACGTTCAAACCATGAAGGTGAACGTGCTTTCGCTTTTTCAATTGTGGGAAACTACTTACCCTTCTTGAGGTTACTGAATAGTAGTTGGCTGGAGAAGAATGTTCTGTATATCAATCCCGAATGCCCGTGCAAGAGTTACGAGATCATTGCTGTTCTCAACTGTATAGCTATTTGCGTCAGCCTGCGCACTCTCGTTCGTTTCAGCATCGTCGGTTGAATCCATGTCCGACTCGCTGTGCGTCTCGATTTCATCGAGTTGATTGACGCCATCAACGACAGTGAATTCTAGTTCGACTGAGGCACCAACTGCGAACGCTCCATCCTCTTCTTCAAACTCGGTTGATTCGGTTGCTACATACTGCACGCCATCCACGGTCCAGTTGCCGATGAGCGATTCAGTAGGCATAGATTCAACGGTTCCGTAGGCTTCATTTTCATCCTCATCTTCATCATCGCCATCTTCATCATCGCCGTCTTCGTCATCGCCATCTTCGTCATCGCCATCTTCGTCATCGCCATCTTCCACTGGATCCTGGGTAGCTTCATCACCATCTTCGCCTTCACCATCTTCCATCGGTTCTTGGGTAGCATCAGATTCTGACTGTAAAGCTGGTGATGCATATACAGGCTGCGTATTCACAAGCGTCGTGATTGATGCCAGTGATAGCATTGCTGCGAGCATGAGACGGAACAGTGGGAATCTTCGCCAAGTTACAAAATTGTTTTTCATGTCATGTCCTTTATCGTTAGAGAGATTGTCTTGCACATCTGTCAAAGCGGCACTCATTGGCAACTCTGTCAGATGGCCCCGATTTGTTACTGATTCTGGTTGCCGTGTATGTTTGTTACTCAGCAAACAGCTTGTATGCAGTGTAAACCAGGATTGGACGGGCTGCTTTAGCTTGAAATTAACGAATGTTAACCACAGCTTAAATGTTTTGAATGTACGCTCAATTTGAAGAGCGTTCACTCTGTGCCTACGTCTCTACTCTCCGCTAACGATTTCAGTCACGGAAGCCTGAACGGCCTCAATATTGAAAATCTGTTCAACCCAATCCGGTTGGAAAATAATAGGTGCGGCTACGTCTGCCGCAAGTTTGGCCCCATCTGATACAGGGAAGTCCACATAATCAAAAACAATGGCCAGCAGAACCCGTAAGTGCCCCATCATGAAAGACTTTGCGGCATCTGCGGGGACGCCCATGTCAACGGCTTTATCCATCGCTTTGCGCATTTCAAGCAGGCAGGTCAGCACCGTTGTTTCCACCAATGCAGGTTCCAGAATCGCCATCTGCTCTAGCGTGATGCGATATGAATTCATCACAGGGGCATAGAGCACTCGTGCAATGGTCTCGCCATTCTCATAGTCTGCCTCGCTACCTTGAATCAACGAGCAGACGATATCTTGCTTGGCGTATTCACCTCCAAAATAATCGGATTGGGCTTCTGGGGTCACCTCGTCACTCATCACGGGCGGATGGCAGGGGTGAGCAACAAAGTAGGCGATATCATCGCGCTTGGGCAGGACACCTGCATAACCAGCGGCCGGATCGAGCCCGATAATCAGCGCGCCTGATGAGAGTTCGGGGACGATTTGATGACAGACAGTCCCAATGACTTTGTCAGGAAGAGCCAGAACAACGGCATCGCAATTCGCAATGGCTTCCGATTGTGATGTGGTGGTTAAGCCCCGTTCAGTAAGTCGGGCTATGCCTGCATCGCTGACTTCAACGTAGGCGATGTCGTGCTGGGAAAATTGCCTGAGGTTATCACCAACCCGACATCCCATCTTGCCGCCTGCGCCCATCAATGTAATTTTCATAATCTGTCCTTCCTGTTGACTATAGCTTGCTTTGTCGAAGATGATAGAGCAAAATGTACGTATTTGCGAAATCGATCAACCACGTCCTAAATTCAAATGCAAGGATCAAAAATATTATGTTATTAGGCATCGGTTCCTACACCTATGGCTGGTCTTCAGGTTGCTATGGTAGCAACACCTCACAGCAAGCTGATTTCACATATCTTACAGCCTATGATCTAATCGATAGGGCTGTTCAGCTTGACGTGCCCATTGTTCAGATTTGTGTCAAGCCCGATCTAATCGGTTTGCACGATGAAGATCTACGTATCTTGCGCAATTACGCAGACACCAACGATAAAGCGCTGGAAATTGGTACCATCGGCAGCGCTCCAGAACACCTTGATCGGTTTCTACATATTGCGGAGGTTCTGGGAGCCAAATTAGTACGCACGATCTTTACCAGTGCATCGCCTGGGTTGATCGATGAACGTAACCATATCTTGCAGATTGCAGATGGCTTTGCCGAGAAACAAATCACTTTGGCCATAGAAAACCACGAAGCGGCCAGCGTTCTTGATCTACAGGCTCTATGCCAAGATATGGACAACGACTATGTAGGTGTCTGTCTTGACACGGTTAATTCATTAGGGCGTGGTGAAGGGCTTCGCGAGGTGACGGCCGCTCTGATGCCCTTCACCAAATGCCTACACATCAAAGATTTCACAGTGGTTCGACATACGTCCGATATGGAGATGACCATCACCGGCGCGCCAGCGGGTGAGGGCAAGCTAGACATCCCTACACAGTTGCAAATGCTACACGGTGTGCAGCCGGATGCTAGCGTAGTATTGGAGCAGTGGGTACCTCTGTACGAGAGTTTGGAGAAGACGGTGCAAATCCAGGATATGTGGGCAGAAAATGGGATCAAGTATTTGAAGAGACATATTTGTTAAAGCCCTGGCTTGTAGCCCCGGAGGATACAGTTAATGCAAGCAATGTATTCAACGAGTTGGGGAGAGTAGCTAGTTCAGCTTGAGCATGGTATTGGCATTTCGTCTATCCTGCCAGACTACTCTTTCCAGACTTCGCGTGCCGTATCAACTACCAGCGTCAGTTTGCGCCACTGAACATCTTCTGTAATGTCATTGCCGTGAACCGTGCTAGAGAAGCCACACTGCGGACTAAGACAGAGATTGTCCAGAGGTACATGCTGAGCCGCTTCATCGATCCGCTGAGTCAGCTCGCTCTCTGGCTCTAGTTCAGCCAGCTTGGAGCTAACCAGTCCCAGCACAACCACCTTATTGGACGGCACAAAACGCAGAGGAGCAAAGCCACCAGACCGTTCATCATCATATTCCAGGAAGTAACCATCTACATTTAACTCGTTGAAGAGAACCTCGGCTACCGGCTCATAGCTGCCTTCTGCAAACCAAGTACTGCGGAAGTTCCCACGGCAGAGATGAATACAGACGGTCAGATCATCGGGCCGGTCGCGTAATGCCGAGTTAATGAGTGCAGCATAGGTATGGGGCAATTCGTCCGGATTATCACCACGCTCGACCGCGCCCTGACGCATCTTAGGGTCACATAGATAGGCCAGATTGGTGTCATCCATCTGCAAGTAGCGACAGCCAGCATCATAGAGGGCAGCAATTTCTTCCCGGTAGACCTGGGCCAGATCGTCAAAGAACTCATCCATATCGGGATAGGAGTGAATGTCGATGGCCGCTCGTCCGCCGCGGAAATGGACCATGGTTGGCGACGGGATGGTGACCTTGGGCATGCGGGTGACATGGGGCTTAACGAAATTAAAGTCATCCACTTGAATATTGCGAGCGTGGCGCAGCTTACCCGTCACACGGAGCTTGGGAGGGGTAAAGTGGACCGTCTCGGCAGCATCCGAGTTGGCATCGATCATGCCGTCCACTGTAACACCGTCCAACTGCTCAAGAAAGTCGAGATGAAAGAAGGCTCGGCGGAATTCGCCGTCAGTTATTCCTTGTAGGCCAACTTCCTCTTGCTTCTTGACTACGTGAGCGATCTCCTGGTCTTCGATTTCCCGCAAATTGGCCTTGCTGATTTTGCCTGCAGCGGCCTTTTCGCGGGCATCATGGATTGTTTGGGGACGTAACAGACTGCCGACCTGATCGGCACGGAACGGTGGGTTAACCTCATATTTTGGCTGCATTTGCAAGGTATACCAGAATGATTCGAATGAATGTGGGAAGGAGAACCAGAATAAGTATCAAGTTACTTGATACTTATCAGACAAAGAAGCAGTAACTTTGTCAAGCGAATACAAATGAAAGTATATCATACTGTCAGATAGCTTGATAAATTGGATTGGAAGCACCCCTGATTGATATTGCAAACATCGAGTGGAAAATCAAGGTATAAAGTAGCAAAATGCAGCGGCTACGGTCTGTTCAGAATCAGTCCTGCCTTAACCACGCCTAAACCACTCTTGGTATCCAAGCTCGACCAAATTGTCACGGCTGGTGATTAAGCAGTCGAACGGATCACGCCCATATTGCTCATCCTGCTCAACCAAAAAGTATTCACTACCGCAAGCCAGCCCCACATCAATAATCTCTTTCATGGCTAGATTGCCTTCACCAACTTCGGCAAATTGTATTGCGCCGGAGAAGGCCGTCATGATCTTTTCCATACTCAATCCATCAGCGAATATTGAGCTATCGAACTTGATGCGATAGTCTTTGAGATGGATCAGTTTGATCCGACCCGCAAACTGCTGGATATAGGTCACCGGGTTCTCGCCAGCGCGCTGAATCCAATGGATGTCTAGTTCAAAGCCGAGGCGTGTAGTGTTCTCTTTAATGATATCCAGCAGGTATTTGCCATCATACTTTTCAAACTCGACGTGATGGTTGTGATAGTAGAGGTCAATATTATGCTCGGCCAGCCGTGCGGCCATCTCCTCAGCCCGTGCAACGAAATCCAGAGCCTTCTCGCGGTCACCCATATACCCAAAGGGCAAAATCGGGATGCGCAGAAAATTCGTATTAAGCGCTTGGCAGTCGGAGACGATCTTCTCAAAATCGGTCTCTAGCGTCTCCATGCCGGGACCGGCAGGCCCCATCGGTTCTAGCATGGCGGAGGATGCAGCAACCTCGATTTCGAATGCATCGCACGCCTGCCTAATGGCATCTACATTCTCTGGCGTCATGGGGATCTGTGAGATCTCGATACAGTGGTAGCCAATTTCGGCCAGCTTTTCCAGGACGGCATAGGCCCCCATCTCTTGCACCTTGCCGCCCAACATCATCATTTGTACGCCGATCAAACCTTTGGTCACGTCTATCTCCTTTGTTTTGTGTAACCGTTGACTTTATTTTGCATTGGCTGTGGCGTTATTTTGCAGCGACCTCAACCAAGCAGGGGGTAGCAACGCCGTTGCCCAACGTTGAATTCGCATAAATCAGGCATTTACCTGATTGTATCCCCATGACAGATTGGCGTATACGACCAATATCATTGAAACATCTGCACCATCTCTTCCGGATCACCCTCAGGCACACGCTCAACTCCTACCATTTTATCAATGATCATGTTTTGGTAGCGGTGAACCGGCTCTTCAAACTTATAGCAGAGACGACCACCTCGATACGGTTTCATGGTCAGCCCTGCTTGCACTTGAGCCACGATGTCGATGTCCTGATTGTTCACCAGCGTCCAGAACTGATCAAGCTGTTTGACTTCGGCATCAGAGCCTTCGGCCTCAAGCGATTCGGGATGGCAGAGTATGTAAGTATCCTCAATCGTTTTGCCAGGACCATTCGGTTTGGTGAGCATCACAAAGACGTGATTGGGCATGACGCTGATGGCCGTGTTGGGAAAGAGCCAGAGAAAGCGTCCCGTTTCACGACTTTTGCTGCCAAGTGAGCTGACGGGAGGCAGGCCAAGCCAGCCGCCTTCATCTCCCTGAGAGATGGGCCAGGTGACCATACCCGTGTACATTCCCTTGCCCTGCCAGCGGTAGTGATCTTCCATGCGGGATACTTTGATCAATTCAGGATGTACCCAAGGCAGGTGGTAATACTCCATAAAATTCTCACCAACCAGTTTGTAGTTGGCGTCGAAGTGAAATGTTTTGTTGCCTACCACTTTCCATTCATCCAGCCGATACTCCTCTAAACGCTCCGGCAGGTCACCCAACTGTGTACGCAGTGGTTCCGGGTTCTCGGATAAGTTAACAAAAATAAGCAGTCCCCAACTATCGACATGGACAGGGAAAAGTGGGTAATCTTCGCGGGCAAAGGTATTGACTCCGCCCATGCTAAATGCACCCTGCATCTCTTCGGGAATGTCGGATCCGTCGAAGAGCGGAGTGCCGATGCAGTTCCCATCCAGGTCGTATGCCCAACTGTGGTAGGGACAGCGAATACGGCGGCCATGCAGGGTGTGGCAGTCGTCGGCCAGCATCTTTGCGCCCCGGTGGCGGCACGTATTGTAGAACGCGCGCAGTTCGCCCACTTTGTTGCGGGTGATGATGATCGATTGTCCCGCAACTTGGACAACCATGGCCGAACTGGGCTTGCGCAGCTGGTCAACGCAGCCAACGCCGACCCAACTATTAGCAAATACACGTTCCTGCTCGATGCGGTAAAAGGTCTTACAGCTATATGCTTCTGGAATGATGCTGAGCGCATTTTCAACAGGGGCACGCGTGTGTTTATAAGTGTCCGGGTTGACGTAATCTTCAGCAGAAAATTTCTCAGGATAGAGTTTGTTATAGGGTATTTTGCTCATCTCTACTCCATGTCTCTTTTGTAGCTACATATGCAACAGGCTGCACGAAAGGCTGTGAAAATCAACAGTGGCCACCACGGCATCACCCGCTTCTTTAAATTCAGAGAGGCAGCCAATCATCACCCAACTGGTACCAACGGCCTGTTCCTGCTCTATCTTATAGAACGCCTCAGACGTATAGGCATCAGGGATCAGCGTCATGGCCAAAATTCGGTAGCACAATACAAAAGTCTTCTATGCAAAAACGCTTTGGCTCTGCACCTATAGACAAAATGGTCCAGGTAAAGGCTCCACTGACCTCTGCACCGTTGCCGTCATCAACAGTGATACCAACTTGATATTGTCCTGGACGCATGGAGCGACCCGAAATCAGCCCTGAGCCGGTGTCAATCTGGAGGCCGGGCGGCAGTCCCTGAGCTTGAAAACGCAGCGGTTCATCCGTGTGATCAGTGGCTTCAACGAGAAGCTGAACCTCTTTACCTTGAGCAGTTACCTGGTTCTCAGGCACTATAAGTTCCGGAGGGGCATTGACAAACCATTCAAACGTCACGCGTCCCTCACTTCCTTGCTCATCACGGGCTGTGACCGTTACCGAATAGCCACCAACGCCCAGCAGCGTGCCTGCAATCACGCCTGTGTCCTTATCCAGATTTAGGCCAAAGGGAAGGCCCAAAGCTGAGTAAGTTAACGATTCCCCATTCTCCTGGTCGCTAGTTGCGTCACGCCCCCCGACTAACGACAAGGTAATTTCGCTGCCTCGCTGATCCAGTTGTGGGCCAGGATTCATTAGCCATGGTGGATTGCTGACAACCCAATCAAACGATGACTCTGTGGCACTGCTGTTGGCCCCCTCATTGCTGAAGCCGTCGTCCACGATAATGGTTGGCGTGTAGGTTCCGCTCTGGGTGATGGTTCCAGAGATGAGGCCAGTCATTCGATCTATGGTTAACCCCCGAGGCAGATCCGTAGCCCTATAGGTTAGCTCATTGCCATCTGTGTCAATGGCTCGAATTTGCAGTTCGACCTGCTCTCCAACCGAGTTTACCTGCTCAGCTACGTTGGCGATTGCAGGTAGGCGATTAATGGTCCAGACAAATTCCGTACTGTCTGAGCCGCCAAAGCTGTCCTCAACGGTCACATTCATGGTGAATTGACCGTTGAAGGCTAGCGTCCCCGAAATTTCGCCCGACTGCTTGTTGACGACGAGATCAGGAATCAACCCCGCTACACGGTACGTCAATCGGTCACCATCAGGATCGTTCGCTTGTAGTTGGAGCGTTCCATGATCGCCCAACATATTGAGTTGCTCAGGAACCGCGTCCAATCGGGGTGGGAGGTTGATTCGCCAAGTGAATGAGGTGGTATCGACTATCTGAGCATCCTGATCATCACCTTCTAAAATAGCTACCGTCACGCTATAGGTGCCTCCTGCCTTCGCTCGCCCAGTTATGATTCCTGTTTCAGTGATGAGTGAAAGACCGGGGGGTAGGTTGGTTGCGCTATAGAGCAATGAAGCATTGACATCACTGGCCCGAAGCCCAAACGTGACTGGCATATCGATCGTGGTAACTTGAGCATCAGGGTTAGAAAGGTGAGGCAGGGTTTCGACCACTGTACCCTGAATGTACCGATCAGCCAAGGCAAAGGCATCAGTTCCAATCTCAATACCGATGCGGCGGCCAGGAATATCATCAGCAGGCGGATGAATGCCTCCCCAAATTCTCGAAAGGCCAGATTGGTGGGCAGCATCTTGATAGGTGGCCCACTGGAGCGTTACGTCGACACTGGGGCCTTTTTCAAAGTGTAGATATTCATCTTTTTCTGCGGTGAATTCAGCGATTCCCCCCGGAAAGAATTCATCTCCGGTTAGGCGGGTGAGTACCTCGGCAGCAGAACGAGAGTAGGTGGAATGGCCCGATACGTAGCCAGCAAATGGAGGCGTGACAAAGGTAGGGCGTTGATAGGGCCACCACTGCTCGGCTAAAATCCAGCCAACACCAGCCACGTCGGTGCTGGGATCGTCGATAGCATCAGGACCCCGCCAGCTAAAGAGCTTGATCTTGCCCGTATGGTCCCCTCCTTGGCCAGCCAGCGGATCATCCGCCTCAACAAGCTCAATAAACCCGTCGATCAGTGGAATGCCCTCTGGATGGTAACTTGGCCGATCCGGATCGCTACTCTGCCCTCGAGCCGCCATATACCGCAAAGCCGAAATAGGCCGCACATAGTCATACCAGCCCTTAATGCCCCAAGCGGCCACGGCTGCATCGTGGACGGCTCCCCCCATTGCAAAATAGGTCTTGATGTCCCACTCTAGATCGTTGAGCAGAGGTCCCTCGCCTTGGTATCGTTTAACCAACCCAGGATGATCATTGACATAGTTCAGAATAGTAAACCAATGGCCTGGAGGCGTCTCTGAATCGGGGCCGTCAGCCCAGAATTCGGCCAAAACTCTGGTAAAATCCCCCCGTGGAACAAGTTGCGGCTCGTAAGGTAAGCCCGTTATCGGGTTTAGATCCCAACCTGTACCCAAGTCTCCCCCACCGGGTTCCCGATAGTACGCCTGGACGGCATCGAATGTAGTTGGCAATGGTGGTAGATTGCCCATGGCCGCTGGTGAAATGTCCCACATGACACCATCGGATGGATCCAAGTGGGAGGCCCATTGAGCAGTTAAGGCAAAATTCCACTTGTATTCGTTGGCCCTTTCGCTGCCAGTCCCAATAGAAGCTTCGCCCGTACGCCCCGTCTCATCGAGCAGGTAGGGAGGGGCACCAGGATCGTGATAGACCCAATACTCACCTCGACGTTTGTCCATGCCAATTCGTTCATATCGAGTCAGATCGTCTTCACTCAACGCAAAGGGTACCACCCGACCCCATTCAGGCCCTAAAAATGGCGTAACCGCATAGGGAAGCAGGTTTCCGGCTTGGTCAATTGCCACATCCAGGGAGAGAGGTTGCCAGTGGTTGGGATCTTCCATATTTGGATTGCCCGGTAAAGCTGGGAGTAGAGGCTGGTTACTGGCCAAGTAATAGTGGCTGGCATAGTCGTTCTGCTCGTTGGCCCCATCTTGCTGGCCAAAGGAAATGTAACAAGCAGCAATAGCATTCCCCAGCGAAGCGGGTGATCCTTGCCAATATTCACTATTGGTGTCGGCTGCATCGTAGCCAAGGGAGGCCATCAGCGCGTCCAGAGCCGGGAGCGTCTCATCCCGTCCAGGCGATTCTTGGAAACGATATGAGAGAAGACGGTAAGCTGCATGGCTGATTGCCTCTGCCCTGGCGGCCTCCACATCGGCAGGCTGTTCAACACTGCTGAAGGGGCAATGGTAGCCATAGACCAAGTTGCCTAATAAGAAGGGTTCAGCTATCTCATCATAGGCTGCCCAAGCATCGTACATGGCCGATGAAACATGGAAAAGATTGCGAGCATGCACCACCGGGCGCGCAAAATCGTCTCGAATGGCCTCTAGAAGCGCTTCATTCCACTGCCGCGCCACTGACTGCTCCGCCACTGACCGCTGCAGAGAAGAATTTCCAAATCGATTCTCAGACTGGGCAGCAAGGAGATTTGCAGGCGAGAGCAGACAAACCGTAACGATAAGCGGCCACATCAACAGCCAGTAAAAAAATTTCTTTATCAGTGAATAACTACCCATAAACTCTGCACCTTCAACCTTCGTCATCCCTGAATGTAGGTATCGGGAACTGTAACCGTTCACGCCTCCTGAGCCTGTCGAAGGGGGATCGGCTTCGACAAGCTCAGCCTGCGTGGGGGAGGTGAACGACTACCGGGAACTTCACCCTCTGTCGTCCCCGAATGTGGTTATCAGGGACTTCAACCCTTCAACCCTTCTAACCTTTCCTGAGTCGGCTTTTCCAGTTCAAAGACAGTGTGGATGGAGCGGACGGCCTCAACAGCGTCATTTTCATCGATCACGACACTAATATTGGCTTCACTAGAGCCCTGGGCAATGGCGATAACATTGATCTGCTCGTTGCCCAGTGCCGTGAAGGTGCTGGCCGCCAAACCGGGTACGCCGCGCATTCCGCTACCAACAATAGCCACAATGGCGATCCCGGGCTGATCGATGATATTCTCGATACTGTGACGTGCTTGCTCTTCTGCAAAGACCTTCTGTAATTCTCGAATAACTCGGGCCGAATCACTCTCTGGCACAATAAAGCAGATGCTCTGTTCACTGCTACTCTGGGTGATCATCAGTACATTAGCTTCTGCCCGCGCAACAGCCTCAAAGGTACGCGCTGCCATACCCAGTACGCCCATCAGCCCCTTGCCCGCCACGGTAATCAAGTTCATCTTTCGAATGGAGGTGACGGCTTTGACGGTACCTTGGCCAGTGTAATCAGCCTGCTGCACAATTAGGGTGCCGGGGTGCTCAGGACGGAAGGTATTGAGCACCCGCAGCGGAATCTGCTTGGCAACGGCAGGCATGACCGTTTTGGCATGAAGCACCTTGGCACCGAAATACGCCAGTTCCCCCATCTCTTCATAGGTTAATTCATGTAAGCTACGTGCCTCTGGTACAACCCGCGGATCAGCAGTCAGTACCCCATTCACGTCGGTCCAGATCAGAATCTCATCGGCCTCGATACAGGCTCCAATAATGGCTGCTGTATAGTCGGATCCACCTCGTCCTAACGTGGTTGGGGCATTGTCTTCACTCTTGCCTACATAGCCGGTGACAACAGGAACAATGCCCTTCTCAAGAAGTGGGAGGAGCACCTGGCGACAACGCTCTTCTGATAGGGCCATGATTGGCTCTGCACCTCCATGAACTTGATCCGTCACAATGATATCTGCCGCATCAATAAACTGAGCTTGGAGTCCTTGGGCGCGTAAAACAGCCGCCAGAAGAGGCGCACTCATCCGTTCACCCAAACCACTCACCACATCCAAACCGCGATCCGTTAGCTCACCCAAAACACCGATGCTTGTACAGAGTTTATCGAGAAAGGCGATGCGTTCGCTAACCAGGGTTTCGATAGCTTCCTTCTCTGCGGCATCCGCGATAAAACGGTCGATAACAGCCTGATGTTTTTCTTTAAGTGTCGTCAACGCTTCTTGATAAGTGCTCTCATCACCCATCAGCATCTCTTGGGCTGAGTTAATCAGCAGGTCGGTTACTTTACTCATAGCGCTGGTCACAACGACCACGCCTGGGCGCGCACGGCTTGCTTGCTCTTGAAAACGTTGCTCTATAATTGCGGCCACTTGGGCAAAAGCATCTTCATTGCCCACAGATGTGCCGCCAAATTTCATCACAATCATCTTTTATTCTTTCTGCTTTATTACGTAACCCAATTAGTTCGTATTTTACGGCCAGAAAAGTTCGTTCCCTAGGGTAAAATCGATAAATGAACCTTTCTCCATACCACCATCCGTGAAAAATGGCGTCATGCGTGAAGATGTTGGTGCGAGCCACTGATTACTAGCCACTTTTCACCTGTTTACTTGCAACCAGAGGTTGCGCTGTGAATCTGTTTGAAACCTCTTTTACATTGCGGTCGTTTTGAAAACTGGAGTTTTCCGATGCTCTACCAGAGTGACCAAACTCGTGTTTTCAAACGGAGCAGAGTATTGTTGGCTTGTCCAGGTTAGGGTTTATAAAAATCGTTCCTGAAGCCACTCAATCACCGTATCCACCGGGATCTCCACCTGTTCACCGCTCTGCAGATCTTTCACTCCTATGACCTGTTTTTCTATCTCGTTGGGGCTGAGCAGAAGGGCAAAGGGAATGCCCCGCTCTTCCGCGTATTGGAATTGGCGACCGTAGCGACTAGGTTCGGGGTAGAGATCGATCCTCAAACCAGCACTGCGTAGTTTCGCTGCCAAGTTTAAAGAGGCGTTGGTCGTACTCTCATCGAATTGGGTAACCAGTACCTGAGGTTGACCAAGCAGACGCTCGGGGAACATCTTCTCCTCTTCCATGAGGAGAATGATACGCTCTAGTCCCAAGCTAAAGCCGCAGGAAGGAATATCCTGGCCGCTAAACATACCGATCAATTCATCGTAACGCCCGCCGCCGCCGCCAGAGATGCCTAAGCCAGAGAATTCAATCTCGAAGACAGCACCAGTATAGTAGCTCAGTCCACGGGCTAAGAAGGCATCCACCTTGATGTGGTTGTCTGCCGGACCACCTAAACTATATGCAACAATCTCCTTCAACTCCGCTACGCCCCGACTACCCAGCTCGGACTCCTCTAGCAGATCCGATAGCCAAGCAAGTGTGTCCACATTGCCTGAATCGGGTGCATCGGAAAGAATTTGAACCAGCTTATCCGCCGCGGCCTGGTCTATCCCACGTTGGGCCAGCTCCTTTGAGACACCTTCAATGCCAATCTTATCTAGTTTATCGATGGCAGTGAGGGCAGAGCCTTCCAGTGATTCTGGAATCCCAGCCAAATCGATGAGACCCCGTAGAATCATGCGGTGGTTGAGACGGACGGCAAATGGATGGTCATCCCCAAATCCAAGCCGATCCAGAATCTGGGCCACGGCTGCCATGACTTCTGCTTCGACCGCGCGGCTGGCCGAGCCAACAATGTCCAGATCACACTGGTAAAATTCCCGGTAACGCCCACGTCCAGGGCGGTCTGCTCGGTAAACGGGCTGGATCTGGTATCGCTTGAAGAAACGAGGCAGATCGCTGCGATACTGGGCCACAACCCGAGCAAGAGGTACAGTCAGGTCGTAGCGCAGGCCAGCATCAGCTACACTCTCTTCGGTAGGATTCTCGCTCAGTGAACGTTGCAGCTTATCGCCCCGCTTGAGGACTCGAAAAATCAGCTTTTCATCTTCGCCATATTTGCCAAGCAGCGTATCGAGCCGTTCCATAACAGGTGTCTCCAGTGGCTCAAAGCCATAACTCTGGTAAACATCTTCAATTACTCGGATCACATAATTGCGGCGCAGAACATCCACAGGAAGGAAGTCACGCATACCGCTTAAAGGTTTTGTATTCGCTTTAGCCATAAGGTTTGTCGTAGAATATAGGTAGAGTTATAAATCATTTACTTTGCCAGAAAGGCCTTGTCCCACACTTGACCAGTCTACCTTAGAAAATTCCAAGAGGGGAGGACAGAGCTTTTCAGGCCATCTATAAAAATAATTGTCGCTCTTCTACACTTATGGAATGCGGAGCATCTGGGTAAAGCATTCCATGCACTGCAGGGAGCAAGCTATGCTGGTGGCTATAATAAAGTAACACCACTGCTCGAGATAAAATGTTACTTTATTATAGCCTGAGCAAATATACGGGCTGAGTTATTACATACAGAAAATTATACCTGCCTTATAGTGGAAAACGATAATCAGTAGAGCGCAATCGTCGGGAATAGCGCTGGAGGCACTAAACAGGACTGATGCAGTACATTGCCAAGACCGTTGCAGTCTAACAATATTAATGGCCAGAAAAGTTCTGTCCTTCCTTTTTGGAATCATCCAGAACAGATTGGACAAGAGCCGGGACAAAATTTTCCTGCGTTACACAGAGTCCCTCAGAGAAGGCACAGAGCTACACAGAGAAAGGCTTCAAAGAGAGAAGAACAGCCTCTGTAAATCTCAGTGAGACCTCAGTGAACCTCTGTGTTATCGCTACTCAGTGTAATCTGGCGAAGTATACTCGCTCTCCACAAAGGAAGGATAGAAAGGATCACGTTTTATTCATGAATGAACAGGACACAACCGCCCAGGATGCGCTCCCTCCGAAACCTACCACCCAGGAAGAAACACGACTAGAAGCTCCCCCAGAGACGGCTGATTCAGAACCGAATTCTTCAGAGGTAGATTCTCCTGAGGAGGCAAAGGCTGCGGAGATGCCAACAGAAGAGAAAAAGGCACAGGGGTCAACAGCAAAAAGATCAAAGCAAGGGGGTGTCGGTCGCATCATTGGTGGCGCCTTCCGAGGGCTTGGTTTCCAAGTGGCCCGTACACGGCGCTTTCTCTTTCGGGGACGCATTCCAGATTATCCAGTGATCGTGCTAGACGGCGCGTTGACCGAACGAGAACCCCAGTTGCCCTGGTGGCAGCAATTTGTGCCTGGACGGAGGCCTCCTGTCAGCTTGGAGGCATTGGAAGCAGCGCTGAAGAAGGTTGTAGCCGATCCGAAGACAAAGGGGGTTCTCTTTCTGTTCAAATCACCCCAAATTGGTTTAACCCAAGCCCAGAGTCTACTCATGCTCTTTGATCGCTTCCGCGCCTGGGATGCAGCCCAACGTAACTCGGCTGCTACACCCAAGCAAATTATTGTCCACATTGAAGATGGCATGATGGGTAGCTTTATCGCCGCCTGCGGGGCTGATCAAATCTACATGACACCCCTTACTGAATGGCGGGTACTTGGCTTGCGCATGGGTGGTATCTTTCTTAAAGATACGTTGGCTCGCATCGGTGTGGAATTTGACGTTCTACGAATTGCCCCGTGGAAGTCGGCCGGTGATATGTATGACCGAACGGAGATGAGTGAGGAGAGCCGCACCCAGTACAATTGGCTCCTGGATAGCCTCTATGCCAGCCTAGTGACCATCATTAGCCAGCGTCGCAAGTTGAGTGCGGAGCGCGTAAAAGAGCTGATTGACCAGGCCCCCCTGAAGGCCGAACAATGTTTGGCCGCCGATCTGATTGATGGCATCTACTACGAAGATGAGATTGGCAACACCCTAAGCTGGGGAAGCAAATCTGCTGTGTTGAAGCCTTATGATGAGTGTGCCCGACTTCTTTTGCGTAAGCCGATTCGGCGGGAGTCCAAAGCCATTGGCGTGATCAGCCTAAGTGGTACAATCGTGCCTGGAAAGAGCCGAGATCTACCTGTGCCCCTTCCTCTACTGGGAAACGAGCAGATTGGGAGCATCACGGTTCAGCAGATCGTACGCTCTGCCCGAGAAAATGAGAGTCTAGCAGCCATCGTACTTCACGTGGATTCACCGGGTGGTTCCGCGCTCGCATCGGATGTCATGTGGCGAGAGTTGATGCTACTAAATGACGAAAAGCCGGTCGTCGTTTACATGGGACGGGTTGCTGCCAGCGGCGGTTACTACATTTCTACACCCGCGCAGAAAATAGTGGCTCAGCCCACAACTGTTACGGGCAGCATTGGGGTCTTGAGTGCCAAACCATCTACCGAAGGTACCTACAGCAAAATCGGTGTGGGGCGAGACTCGGTTCAACGGGGGGCCAATGCTGCCATCTATGAAGACGACATGCGCTGGACGCCGGAACAGAAAAGCCAAATGGAAGACGGCATCCACTTTATGTATGACGAATTTAAAGATCGGGTAGCCCAAGGACGCGGTCTGGACTTTGATCGCCTGGATCCCATCTGCCAAGGGCGGGTTTGGACTGGAGAACAGGCACTCGAGCATGGATTGGTCGATGCACTGGGCGATCTACAAACGGCAGTAGAGCAGGCTTGCCAGTTGGCCGACTTGCCCAGCGACGGCAACGTGTCTCTCATCAACCTCCACCCACCTAGAGAGCCCCTACTCGCGGCTCCTCAAAAAGTGGTCGAAGAAGAGCTGGGTTTCTCTAACCTAGGTGAGCTGCGTGAACTGCTCAGCACTGTGGCCACAGGTAGTTGGTCCAAATTGCTCCATGCGGAGCAATATTGGTTTCTGGCTGAGGATCTACCGAAGGAGGGATAGTTGCCAGCATCGTTCCCAGCATATTGATGTTGCCTCCTAGTTAAACTATTCATTGCCTATAGCCATTTTTTGATTCAACAGTGGGCAAGATCTGGCTGACAAGGCAATCAAGAATCAGTATACCGCTAGCTAGTCTCCATGCAAGTTGCCGGCGCGAATTCAGGGAGCGTCCTATACGGTGCGGCGGATGGTAATACACTATGAGTATCCAAGTAAACGAACTTATGACAATTGACGTTGAAATAATGAGACAGGTAGACCGCTCAGAAATTGTTGACGGACTATATTGCGGACGTCAGACATCCAACGGTTTTGGGTTGGAGCTACAAAAGATAAATCAAGATCCAAGCATCAAGATTCCGTCTTGGAGCGAGGAGGGAATGTCGTCGCGCTCCAAGAAATGGCAGCAAGAAATCGAAATAGGCGGACATATGTTGACCGCATCAAAGGCGGGGAAGACTGTAGGATTTGGCATCATTGGGCCAAAACACGCAGATGGATCAATCGAGTTAGTAGCCCTTTTCGTCAGTTCAGAGGTGAGGAAATCTGGGATTGGGACGCTTCTATTCCGTCAGTTAGAGGCGATGGCAAGAATGGAAAAGGCAAGTTCCTTGCTCATATATTCAAATCCGACCGAATCAGCAGTCGATTTTTACAGAAGGCAAAATTGCGAAATCGTAGGGATAGCTGACAAGAGTCTAGTAACACGTTTGCCTTGGGATGTCGTCTTCGCTAAGCCATTTGAGAGCGAGGAGAAGCCACCTAACAAAGCTTCCACTTGATGGCGAGCCTGGAGCTCATTCACGATTTTGCGATAGCGTCCTTGAATGCCCGTTGTGCGTTGAAGGACCTGGACCACCCGCCATATGTCGCGCTATCGGTGCCAAATTTGTGGTTAGAGAGTGTTCCGTTTTTGGATTATTTTAAGGTCTTCGGAATCGGTTCTTTCGATGGTATCTGGGTAGTTCGCTCTTGTGCACAATCCGTTTTAGAATTCCCGTAACACCCAATCATGCCGTGCGTAAAACTTCACCTTTATCACATTCGTTATTTGTAGATGTATCCCCTCCCTACTCTTTAATATAACGAGGTAAGCTAATGTACCTGCTAACTCCATTCTACAGACTGCTGCACTTCTCTGTTATGCTAATGTTTGTAGCTCTGCTCTTCTTCTTTCCACGCAAGGCACAAGCCCACCCAGACTATGCCCTACTCGCCAGCCCATCAATCCAAGAGACACATTCCGCACTCGTTCCCCTCAGTGACATTGCCCAACTTGTGGGTGGTTGGGAGCATACCTGTGCACTGACAAACAGTGGCAGCGTCCTATGCTGGGGAAGGAATAATGATGGACAACTGGGGGACGGCTCTACTACAGACAAAAGTACGCCTGTGGCGATCAGAGAACTATCTAGTGGTGTAAGTTCAATCTCCACAGGAGCTTTCCACACCTGTGCACTGACAAGCAGTGGCGGCGTCCTATGCTGGGGAAGGAATAGTGATGGACAACTGGGGGACGGCTCTACTACAGACAAAAGTACGCCTGTAGCAGTCAATGGTCTTTCCAGCGGTGTAACCGCTATCTCGGCGGGGTCTTTCCATACCTGTGCGCTAACAAATAGCAGCGTCCAATGCTGGGGAAGCAATGGCTCAGGACAATTGGGCAATGGCTCCACCACATCCAGCAGTACACCCGTGTTGAGCAACCCGACTAGCGCTGTTATCGCCGTAACAACTGGCGACGAGCATAGCTGTGTGCGTGTTGTCAGAGGCGGCGCTGTCTACTGTTGGGGGGATAATGGCTCGGGACAATTGGGCAATGGCTCCACTACATCCAGCGACACGCCAGTATCAGTGATTGGTTTCCCCAATGACATCACTGCCATCTCAGCTGGAGGCGACCATAGCTGTGCGATTACGGACAACGATGATGTCGTCTGTTGGGGAAGTAATGATTTTGGACAATTGGGCAATGGTTCCACCATAGCTAGCAGCATACCATTAGCAGTCAATAACCTATCCGGCAGTATCAGCGCTATTAGGGCTGGTTCGTTCCACACCTGCGCACTGACAAGCAACGAAAGTGTCCAATGTTGGGGGAGAAATGACTTTGGACAACTTGGCAATGGTTCCAATGCACGGAGTACCACACCGGTAGACGTTAGAGACTTATCTGGTGGGGTCATTGCTATCACAAGTGGCTCATTTCACGCTTGTGCATTAAGTACCACTGGGGGTACCCAATGCTGGGGGAGGAACGGCTTTGGGCAACTCGGCGATGGTATCACAGTAGATAGTCGTACGCCAGTAGTCGTCAGTGGGTTGTCTGGAGACGTCAACAACATATCTGCTGGTGATGTTCACAGTTGTGCACTTACCACTGGTGGGGGCGCCCTCTGTTGGGGAGATAATAGCTCTGGTCAACTCGGCGACGGTACCACAGCAGATAGCAGCACACCTGTAGCCGTTAGTGGTCTGTCTAGCGGCATCACAGCCATCTCGGCTGGCCCTTCTTATACATGTGCACTGACAAGTAGCGGTAGTGTCCAGTGCTGGGGATACAATGGCTCGGTACGAGGCAACGACTCTCCCCCTACACGTAGTCTTACGCCTGTAGAGATCAGCGGCTTGTCTAATGGCACAATCTCGATCGCCGTTGGCTCTCGACATACCTGCGTATTGGGCAGTAGTGGCGGCGTCCAATGCTGGGGAGAAAATTCCTTTGGTCAACTGGGCAACGGTTCCGTTAGTTTTGATGTTTACAGGAGTACGCCAGTACCAGTGAATGGTCTATCTAGCGGCGTCACGGCTATCTCGGCTGGCCCTTCTTACACATGTGCCCTGACAAGCAACGGTGGGGTTCAATGCTGGGGGGACAATCGCTTTGGTCAACTAGGTGACGGTTCTACTACGTCCAGCAGCACGCCGGTAGCAGTAAATGAGCTGTCCAGCGGTGTTATCGCTATCTCGGTTGGTGAGGACCATAGCTGTGCGCTTGACATCAATGGTGGCGTTTTCTGCTGGGGAGATAATGACTCTGGAGAGCTAGGCAATGGTTCCTACATAGACAGTACTACACCGGTAGCAGTCAATGGCCTGAGCAGCGGCGTCGCCGTCATCTCGGCCGGCGGACATCACACTTGCGCGTTGACCAATAGCGGTGTTCTATGTTGGGGTGATAGTCGATCCGGAGAACTGGGTAGTGGTTCTTCGAGCACTGGGAATTCCAGTAGCACACCGGTGTTGATCAGTGAGCTGTCCAGCGGAATCACTTCCATCTCGTCCGGTAGTAGCCATGCTTGCGCTCTCACAAATCTCGGCGACGTCCGATGTTGGGGAGATAATGTCCACGGGCAACTAGGCGATGGAAGGTTATTCCAAAGCTTGGTGCCAACTGACGTTATGACTACAGCAACTTGCCACACTCTCTCATTTGACGGTACCGACCTAACTACCTCACCCACTAACTCTATTGGCTGTTTGATGGGTCAATACATTACCGGGGAATCCATCATTCTTTCTGCCACACTCCCAAGTGGTTACCAGGTGGATAGCTGGAGCGGCACCAGCAACGACGACAGTTCGGCTACTACCAACAGCCTGACTATGCCCGGTGGCGATCACATAGTTGGCGTAACTTATGCGTTGATTGAGGACGATTACGAACCCGATAATACCTGCGCCAATGCCAAATCTGTCTCAGCGGACGGCTCCCCTCAACCCCACACCTTCCACCAAAACGGCGATGTGGATTGGCTAAAGCTGGCAACCGACCTCAACGCCAGCTACCAAATCGAGGTGGACGTTCCAACAGGTTCGCCAGCCGATGTGACGCTGGAACTCTATGCCGATTGCGAGAGCTTACCCAGTGAAATTTGGGATGAACGCTTTACGCCTGGTGCTCGCATTGAGCTCAACGACGTGGCCTTTGAGCAGGTCTATCTGCGCCTGACTAATGCGGATGACAGTGTGAGCGGCGTGAATGTGACCTATCAGGTCTTTATCACCAAAAAGGAAGAACCCCAGGGCGCGCTGATTCTGGTGGCTGGGCGGCTACGAGGAGGTGATCGGCTACAGGAAAATATTCACAATGTAACCAATTATGTCTACGAACTCTTCCTAGGCAAGGGGTTAACCGATGACGACATTACCTACTTGGCAACCAGCTCAGCCTTGCCTGGGTATGACGGTCCCGCAACGACCGAGCGTCTGAAGTCCGCCATTACTGAGTGGGCGCCCCAACAAGTGAACAGCGACGGCGTTTTGACACTCTATCTAATGGATCACGGTGGCCGCGATCTCTTTTACCTGGACGATCTGAATGATGAACATCTGACGCCTACTATGTTGGACGAGTGGTTAACTACCTTTGAAGGGTTAGTCCCCAACGCCAAAGTGAATGTGGTCATCGAGGCTTGCAATTCGGGGAGTTTTATTGCGGAACCTGGCTCGGTGAGCAAACAAGGGCGGGTGATTGTGACGTCGACCAACGTAGAGAATGATGCCTATGCTTCCCAATACGGGGCCTATTTTTCAGACCATTTCTTGGTGAGGCTCCAGCGTAACTTCAATCTTTTCTACAGCTTTCGGCGTTCCCGGGAGATGGTTAGCGATTTAAATTCTCTCCAAAGACCGTGGCTCGATGCTGACGGCAACGGTGTTCCTAACGAATCCGAAGATGAACTGATTGCTTCCCAACGCGGCTTTGCTTGTGCTGGTACATTTGCAGATGTGTGGCCGCCTTACATTTTTACGGCACAGAAACCGACCACCATCATTGACGGGCGGGGTGCCATTCAGGTGGAAGTGCGAGACAACGAAGGAGTAGACAGCGTGTGGGCCGTCATCTATCCGCCGTCTTATGTACCACCTCCCAACGGCAACCAACTCGTAGCCGAAACCCTAGACACAGTACTGCTGCAACCTCAAGGCAATGATCAGTATAGCGGCTCCTATCCTGGATTCACCGAGTCTGGACCCTATCGTGTTGTCATTCACGCTAAGGATGAGGATGATTTGCAAGCTGAACCGGTTGTGCTAGAGGTGGAGACGCGGCGGTCGATCTTCTTGCCGTGGGTAGTGCAATAATCCAGTAGGCAGCAGCTATACAGGTTTGTCATCTTGAACGCTCCAGGGTATGGTAAAATAGAAGTCGATTGTGTCAGTAGACAAGTCAAGGTTCTGGCATCCGACCAGCATTAACTAACGCTTCATTCTGACCCGAATCCTTTCGGGCGCGAGCTTTCTCTATTAAAACCTATGCGCAACTTTTCATCTTACGGCCCCATAAACAGTGATCACAACTATTATGTCCCCCGCACTGAACTGATCGACGCAGCCTACAACAGACTCGTCGGTGAGAATCCAGCGCAGGGCGGCCACTACATCACGATTTGGGCACCGCGGCAGACGGGCAAGACGTGGATCATGCAACAGGTTGTAAATCGCCTTCAAAATGCTGGTGAGTTTGATGTGGGAATCGTTACGCTTGAATTAGCCAAAGAGCGAGATGATGAAAATGCTGTGCTCGATATTTTGCTCGGTGAGATGCGTGGATGGTTTGACCTAGACTTTCCTACGATTGAACGCTGGCAAGAGCTACCCAACCTTTTTCAAGCGAGGTACTTCGAACGACCTGTGATCCTGATTCTGGATGAGTTTGATGCACTGATAGAACCCTTTGTCAACAAACTTGCCAGCGTCTTTCGGTCAATGTACACGGCACGGACCAATCAATTCAACAAACCGAGCTATGAAAAGACCAATCTTTTGCATGGTCTTGCCCTCATCGGTGTACGTAGCGTCCTTGGTATTGAAAATCAGAGTGGCTCGCCCTTCAATGTTCAGAGAAGTGTGCATATCCCCAACCTGACCGAAGACGAAGTCAATCGCATGTTTACGTGGTATACCGAAGAGAGCGGGCAGGCTGTCGAGCAAGAGGTTATCGAGCAGATCTTTTATGAAACACAGGGGCAACCAGGATTGGTTAGCTGGCTGGGCGAGTTAATGACGACTACATATAACGAATCTCTTGATCAACCCATTGGCCTTCCTGAGTTTCGACATACCTATGTCTGGGCTTCCAAGGGCTTACCCAACAATAGCGTCTCGAATCTAATCAGCAAGGTGCGGGCTGCGCCCTACGATGTACAGGTGATGGAACTCTTCAAGACTGATGAACGGCTCAAATTCTCTTACGATGATCCCGATACCAACTATCTCTACATGAATGGGGTCATAACTGTAGAGAAAGATGAGGACGAACTCTACATGAAGTTTTCATCGCCCTTTGTGCAGAAGCGGCTCTTCAATTTTTTCACCAAGAAGCTCTTCCCCAGCACATCCAGGCTCTATTCCCCCTTTACAGATCTTTCCACCATCATTACTGATACGAGTCTAGATGTAGGTGGAGTGGTTAGCCTTTATGAACAATATGTCCACCAGAATCGCTCCAGGCTTTTCAAAAATGCGCCTGTTCGCAAAATTGATGGAAGGATTTACGAAGCAGTCTACCACTTCAACTTTTTCGCCTATTTGAGCCAATTTATGCGCGACTACGATGGTCGCGTTCACCCCGAATTCCCCACTGGCAATGGCAAGATTGACCTGTTAATTCAATATGCCGAGCAGCAGTTTGGTCTTGAGCTGAAGAGTTTTGTCAACCATCGCCAATACGAGAAGGCCCGCCAACGTGCCGCCGAATATGCTTACCAACTTCAACTATCCGAAATCTGGCTCATTCTCTTTATCGATGTAGTCAGTGATGAAAACCGCCAGAAATATGAAGTGGATAGCGTCTTCAACGTCGGACCCCAGAAACAGTTTGCCGTTACCGTGCGACCTCGTTTTGTGGCTGTGTTGGAGGCATTTTAGGGACGACACTGCAATCAGACAAACATCATATTCGGTGTAAGCCTCAAACGATGTCTGAACCTATCTGATTGTATTTTACGCTTATATCCGACGCCTTGGTAGATGATAAAGAAGGTATTAGTCGTTAAACCAAAGTAAGAGAGTAATGAACCTGGGGCATGATTTCCATCAGCCCTCGTTTAGACTGAGGCTCGGCGGCTTTCGGAACAACGTCACATCACTACCCACAAACTCTATCTCAGCATCCCATTCCTTTCCCAACCAAGCAAAGGTCTCGCGTGAGAAAAAGGAGACGTGGGTTAGATCATTTTTATAGTGCCAACGACTAAAGGCGGCCTGATCGAGCGCTAATTTGGTCATGATGCCTAAGGTACCATTAGGGCGAAGCGCCGACCAAAGTTGCTTTAGTTCAATTTGGGGTGTATGGAGGTGCTCAACGACTTCACTGGCGGTAATGAAATCATAGGTTTGCCCAAGTGTGGCCACTTCTGGGGCGTAATATTTATCGTAGATGGTGACCGTGTGTCCGGCTTCTTCGAACATGAGTGAGAGGGTTGGACCAGGGCCTGAACCAAAATCGAGACCGTGGCTTTGAGGGGGAATGCGCTCATTCATAGGTTCAAAGAGGCGACTGAGAAAACGCCGATAGCCTTGATCCATTGGCGAATTCTGATGAAGATCATATTCAGCTTTTTCGGCACTTGGGGAAAGGAAATAGGCGGGGGGAACGAAGATGAGGTGACAGACAGGACACCGCAGGTACATCCGCTGCTTATCTTTATAAAAGTAGGTAGGAGAATCTGAAGCACAAAGAGGACACACCCCTTGCCACCTACCTTTTCCCCTTCACCTGCTCCACCTCGGCCAGCATCTCTTCCACTGATTCGCGGCCGGCTTTGGTGGTAGCCCCCAACATCTGCATCAGCTCGGCGATCCGCTCTTCGCCTTCGAGTTGGGAAACGACTGTGCTGGTTCGCTCTTCTTTATCGACGGAATGGACTCGTTTATTAACAGTAAAATGCTGATCGCCAAATGCGGCGAGTTGAGGTAGGTGGGTAATGCACAGAACCTGATGGTTCAAGGCTTGGAGGGACGAGGCTTGTTTAGAAGGATCTTTTCCCTTGCTCGTTTTTGCGCGGCTCTTTTTGCCTTGCTCCTTCTTCGTTCCGTTTTTACCCGTCTTGTTTTTACTGGTTCCGTTATTTGACAACAAAGAAGCCGTTGTGGAATGGTGGTTTGTCAACCCCCAGAGCTTCTGCCCAACTACTGCACCCACTCGGCCACCGATGCCCTGATCAATTTCATCAAAGATGAGGGTAGGGGTCGCATCGGCGTGGGCCAGCACGCTCTTGATGGCCAGCATAATCCGTGCTGTTTCGCCGCCAGAGGCAACTTTGGCCATGGGCTTAAGCGGCTCACCCGGGTTGGTGCTTAGCATCAATTCGATCCGGTCCACGCCTGTTTGGTCAAAGGCCACCCGTCGCCCATCTGGGTGATAGGCTCCATCGGCTCTCTCATTCTGTTCTACTGCTACACCACAGCGGGCCTTCTGCATCCCTAACTCGGCAAGCTCTTTCTCAACCTGCTTGGCTAACGTTTCGCCTGCCGCTTGTCGTTTGCTGCTCAGGTCTGCCGCAAGAGTACCTATCTCAAGAAGTAACGTATTTTCTTGGGCCTCCAAAGCCTCGGTTTTGCCTTCCCAATTGACTAGTTCATCTAGCTCTACTTCAGCGGCTTCCCCAAATTCAATGACTTCCTCGATGGTATCACCATATTTGCGTTTGAGCGTGTCTATCAGTTCGATGCGTTCTTCTACCTCTTGCAGGCGATGGGGATCAAACTCAAGCTGACCGGCGTAATCTTCCAGTGAACGTGCTAAATCGCTGACTTGCTCTAGCAAGCTTTGGCTTTCTAATGCTACGCTCTCCATCTCGGGATCAATCCGACTTAGCTTTTCTACCCGAGCACTGGCTTCACCCATGAGATCCAGAGCGCTTGGTGTCTCCGGCCCATCCCCTTCGCTGAGAATGGCCTGGGCTGCACGGGCCAAAGCGAGCAAGGCTTCGGCATTGCCCAAACGCCTTCGTTCATTTTCCAAAGAGCTTTCTTCACCAACAACGAGGTCAGCCTGACCAATCTCTTCTACCTGAAAAGAGAGCATGTCAAGCCGCTGAGCAATGGTGCGGGCATCTTGGTTGAGTTCCTTTAGTTCATTACGTATCTTGCGTAGTTGCGAGACCTTGGCCGCAACTTGCCTACGGAGGGGGAGGAGTCCTGCATAGCGGTCCAGCAGATGAACATGGGTTCTAGGATGCAGTAGATTCAAGTGCTCGCCTTGGCCATGGACATCAATGAGTAAGCTGGCGATATCACTTAACACTTGAACGCTGACCGAACGCCCGTTCACACGGCAGATGTTGCGCCCCGTCATTCGGACTTCGCGGCTCAGGGTAACCCAGCCACGATTCTCTGGATCGTCCAAGCCACCTTCTTCAAGAATGCGCTGAACCTGTTGAGCAATATCTTCGGTGTCGCTTTGGTTGGGCTCCTTTGCCGAATTATTTGTAGCCGGGCTAGGTGTAGCAAAGGTGGGAGGAGAGGTTAGTGGAAGTGCAGCTTGGGAAGGCCCTATCTCGAAACCCTCAACAGACGCTTCTTGACTATCAATCAACTTACTATCTAGTACTTTACCGTCTGACTCATCCCCATCTAATGAATCGTAGGGCACTAAGAGGAAGGTGGCTTCAATTTCGGATCGTTCGCAACCCGCGCGTACCCAACTGGTGCTAGCCCGATCCCCCATGAGCAAACCAAGTGCATCGATAATGATGGACTTACCTGCACCCGTCTCCCCTGTTAACACATTTAGGCCTGGACCAAAGGTAAGGTACAGGTCATCGATAATGGCAAAGTTTCGAATATGTAGTTCGTGCAGCATAGCAGAGTAGACCTAGTGTACGGAAGGTTGGCACTACTCTGCTATTTTAGCACATGCGTCCTAAATCAGAAATCCTGGTGGCTCTTTAGGATTTTATAGATGGTCAGACAAAGATACCTATCAATCAACGACTCGGTACTCTGAATCTGAAGCGGTTTGTCCTCTCTGCTGCGCGCGATATTCAGCAACAAATGCCTCTAACTTCTCTCGCTCTTCTTTCATCAAGGATAACCGTACTTCTAGTGTATCTCGGGCTTTAAGCAGTTTGGCTCGTTTCGCATCCAGTTGATGCGCTTGTTGACGGTAGAGGTCATCGAGCCGCTCCAGCTGATTGAGCTCTTTTTGTGCCCGTGCAGCTTCTTTCTCACGCCGCTGCACCAGAAAGCCATCGACCATTTTATCAAGATTGGCGCGTTGCTCACTACAGCGTAACCCCTTCTGTTGGAGATCTTTGGCCTCTTCGTCTGCTTCTCTAATGGCCTGCTCTACCTCGCCCAACTGTTCTTCAATCTGAAGATAATGACGAAAGAAATGGGTTGTGTTCTTGGTTTTATAGACTTGTCCAACGAGGGATTGGAGGTTCGATGAAACCAACATGGATACTTTATCAACGAGAGTTGCTGGCATCGGCGGCTCCTTTACGCTTCTTACTCTAAATCAATTTCAACGCGAATGCCTTCTTCGCGCTCTTCATAGACAAACACTCGGCCCATTTGACCACTCTCAACGGCCCGACGAATTTTTTCCAGACGCACATCTACATTCTGCGGTACCAAGCGGAGGACGAACTCTGCAAATACAATCGGCACAGCCACATTGACTTTCTCTCGTTTCGTTTCTGGATCGAATACTCGGACTCGAATCGAGCGTACGTGACGAACTTGCTCAGCCGTTGACCGATTGCTGCCCCAGGGTACATCCGTTCGTGCTTGGGAGCCTTCAGACATACCTTGGGATTGCCCAGAAGCTTGAGATTGTCCAGGCGCTTGGGATGTAGCGCCCTGAGGTTCTGCTACGCCCATTGCGGAAAGAAGCCGAGCACCTTCATCTGCACTGATCTTTCCTTCATCGATCATTCTGAGAATGAGCATTCGCTCTTCTTGAGTTGCCATAGCGCTTCTCCTCTTATCTATCGACCCATTGCAGCCAACAATTTTTCGGCCTGCTCAACGCTAATCTTGCCCTCTGCAACCATACGAAGCACTGTTGAGCGTTCTTCCTCAGTAACGGTTGATTCGGGAGCGGGTGCGGCTGGTGCAGGAGGGGCCTGCCCATGTATTTCATCTCCACCACTTCGATGATGGCGACCTCGGCCGTAACGCTCTCTACGGCGGTACTCTCGGCGACGGCGATCATGCCCCTGCCGTTGGCCTTGTCGTTGACCCTGCCGTTGGCCCTGTCCTGCCCATCTATTCTCTATGTTTTCTGCTTGTTGCTCTGCCTTGGCAATCCGCATTTCAACGTGACTCAGGGCGTCCGCAATCTTCTGCTCAGCCTGACGCATGGCACTCTGGACCCGCTCCTGAACTTTGCCAGAAAATGCTTCAGAGAATACCTCTGGACGGAACCCCTTTTCACTGTCGAATTCGAAGTGGAGATCGGGTCCAAAATCGAGATCAATATCAAAGTCGAACCACGGTTTCTGCTGATCTTCTGTGCTCTGACTGATCAGGCTAATGTCTCCACCAGCACTTAGGTTGAGGGAAGAGCGTTCCTCACCAATCGTAAATGTGTATAACTCTTCTTCCGGTGGTGGTGGCACTTTCCAACCTCGAACGCGCAATACGTGGGATCCACTACGCAACATTACTTTGGCATTAGTCTCTGGCGGCAAGTAACAACTAATGTCACCACCAGCCGTTGCCGTGTACTGTTGCTCTTCTGCAAGTTGCAGACGCAAAACAACATCCCCACCAGCATTTGCTATAATGCCCCCTTGCACGTTGGAAAGAGCAACATCAGCACCTGCTTTGACTTCAACCGAACCGCTCACATCAATACAGGTGACGTCACCACCAGCATTCTGAATCTGAACTTCAGCATTAACTTTCTTGGCCGACACGTCGCCGCCCACAGTTCCGACCTGAATCCCCCCAATTTTACGGGCTTTGAGATCGCCGCCAATGGTTGCGACTTCAATCTGCCCTGCCACAAGTTTGACTTGGGCGTCTCCACCAACCTGAGCAACTTTGATACTCGAATCTGCCGGAACTTCTAATAAACAGTCGCCACTTAAATCAGTAATGTTGACCTGATTTTCATCAACATTATAGTCAATATTGTTTCCATCTCCCTGGATCTGAATATCGCTCTGATCTCTTCCTCGAATTCTCAGATCACCACCGACTTGCGCTACGTGAATAACGGGCGTCCCGTCGGTTGATATTGTTGCTTGATAGCTCATTGTATCTTTACCTTATGATATAGCATTTCAGCGTTTCATCTGACCAGCTATGATTATGCATAGAAAACATTATCTGTATACATTATCTAGTTAGCCCTATAGAGCCTACCCCTTGAGCCGCTCCATGGCTGTATCAAAACCAATCTCACCCTGATTGAGCGCTTCTAGAATCTCCTGCCGATTCGGCGGAGGAGCCTTTGGGGGCGTTGGTGAAGCGGCTTCTTCTTGCACTTGCACTTTGACTTTTACCTCTGGGGTCTCTGCCTCTGGTGCATCGTCTTCCTGCCCCGGTTCATACCCTAGATCTTGAATGACTTCTCGTAAGCGGTTGCGAATTGTGGGATAGGAAAGCCCTAACTCGCCTTCCATTCGACTAATTCTTCCTTCACTGCGTACAAACAATTCAATTAGGCTCAACTGCTCTTGTGACAATTGAGCGAATGGGTTTGTGACAGAAAAGCGTCCATCAACTGTCACATCGCTGTCTGGACAGTAAAATCGAGTCACAATAATCTCTCCGCCAGTAAATGGAGAGCGGCTTGGTAGTGGGATCATAACCTGTCGTCCTCTTCGGTACTCAGCTGCGTTTGAAAAACGTATTTTGGTTACCCGAGTAAAGCGGTGAAAATCTACGACTTTCAAATCGACCGCCGTCTGAAATCCTTGCAGTATTATGTTGTCGGCCAACTGTTTAAATAATATCACATAATTTTAAAATGTCAATACCTAAATTTAACAATATCAGAATGTCGCTATTAATTTAAATAGAACCCCGAATCGATACCCGTGTCGTATTTAAAATTTAAATATTGTGTTTTGATTATTTTAAATTGTTTGCCATCCGGCATACAAAGGATGCTCTCCTCCATAGAATCTCGCCGAGCGCAGTCTACAAAGCTGACAGCAAATTGCCATGTGACTTCCTTACGAAACAGGTTAAGCTATTCAATAGAATTACTGTTGTCATTGAATATCAGCAGAGGATGCGTTGCATCTGTAATCAAACACAACCACACATTGAGCACGCACACGTGCGGCACGGCGCCTCGCCTAAAAGGCAACCGGCCTGTTGCACTGCGCTCTGCCCTGAAAATAGGACACGGATTCAGAGGGATTTGCAGGATCATTTTCATCCTCCGTGGTGCCTCTTGATCCATGAGTACAACTGAGTATAAAGCAATCTGAATTTGCTAATGATAGGAGGCACACACGCTATGTCGTTTCTCAAACGTCAATTGAAACTTGGATACCCTGAAATGGAACGAGATCCAGTTTATCAAGTAACCAGAGGGGCATCAGTTCAAGTCGCGCCCTACACAAGAATTGCATTTTCAGCTGTATTTACCTTCTTATCAATTACCATTCTGCTTGGTTCGCTCTTTGCATCCCAAGAAGAATCTTTGGCCCAATCAACAGGTCAAACATATACAGTTCAAAGCATTCCATACAACTATGGCGGATTAGTCAACTTTGGCGACAGCTCTATTAGCTTTGGCTTCTGCTATGATTATGACAAGTCAGCGCCTGGTGTTGGGTGGGATTATACAGTCATTACCCCGTCAAGCACCGGTATATCTTCTGCTATGCAGAATCAAGTTGCAGCAGCACTTCAAGGGCTGTTAGATGGATACAATGCCCAAGATGTACAAAGGGCCATCTGGAACATTACCAACAATAAAGGCTTTAGTGGAAATGCCGCAACCATTGTGAACTTAGTTAATAATGGTACTTACCAGCCCCAAAATGTAGTGTGGTTCCGAGCAAGCTCCAATAGCTTGCAACCTATGGTTGCCCTCATTACACAACCAACGCCTACGCCAACTAACATACCAACGCAAACACCCTCGCCAACGCCAGTTCTGCCAACGATGACACCTGCCTCTCCAACGCCCACGCCGCTACCCGGTGTCTCCATCGGTGGAACGCTATGGTACGATACTGAAGACGATGGTATTCATATTCCCAGCAGCGACGTGACCTTCCAAAATATTCACGTAGAGTTGTATACAAACAGTCAAAACCCAGCTCAAGATGCGCCATTGATGACGACGCAAAGTGATTTCGAAGGCAATTATCTCTTTAGCAACTTGACCCCAGGGAGCTACATCGTCTATATCCCTACGCCTCCCACCAATGCCACTTTAAGCAGTCAATTCACAGATACATTGGACAATGACCAAGACAATGATGACAATGGCTTACAGGAAAGTGATGGCGGGCCTGTCTCTAGCCCCATTATTCATCTACAGTTAGGCACTGAGCCAGGCATAGATATTGATGGTGATGGCCCGGATAGCAACCTGACCATCGACTTTGGTTTCACCGGTCCAGGTACAGTCGGCGGAAAGGTCTGGGACGATGTAGACAGAGATGGCATACAGGATAGTGGGGAGCCAGGACAAGGTGCAGTTACCGTGCAACTTTACGACCAGAATGGTGCTCAGATAGCGACGACAACCACAAATTCGACTGGTTTATACACATTAGCCAATGTACCTGTTGGGCGCTATCGGGTTGGCTTTGAGACACCCGGAGAGGGTTGGTGGTTTACTGCCCAAGATCAGGGGAGTGATGACGCAGTCGATAGTGATGCTGACCCGTTTAGTGGCAGGACAGATGAAGTCTCTCTGCTGGCTGGAGAAAGCCTAATGCTGGATGCAGGCTTTCTCCAGATGCAGATTGGTGACTACGTTTGGCATGATGTGGATACCAATGGCATTCAGGGGCAAAATGAGCCTGGACTTTCTGGCGTAATGGTTGAACTGGTCAGCCCGGGCCAGTGGGCCTTCTGTAGCAACGAGTATGAAACATGCACCATTAGCGGAACAGCCACCGTGCGCTATGGCAAGAATGGCATTTACAATTACCAGACAGCCACTGATTCAATTTCCTGTAACAACCAAACCTTTGGAGATCCATTATATGGCACGGCTAAAACGTGTGAATACTATGCTCTGGACAGCGGTTCGGGACAGGTCGTGGCAACGACTTCAACCAATCAATCTGGTTACTACTATTTTGATGGTCGTGATGTAACGGGCGGGCTAGAGCCTAATTCCCCCTATGAGCTGCGAATTGCACTCAATCAGGCTGCCCTTCAGGGCTTCACTCCGACGCGAATGAATGTGGATAGTGGACCAAACTCATCTGATGAATTGGACTCTGACGCGACACGTGAAGAGGAATACGCCGTTATCAACTTGACAACGGGAACATCCAACTTAAACAACTTTACTCATGACTTCGGCTTTGGTCTCTTTACCGCCAAAATTAGCGGGGAGGCGTGGAACGATCTAGAGGGTAATGGCATTCAAAACCCCATTATTCCGTTGGCGGATGGCGTGCCTGTAACATTGATGAATACTCGAGGCGATATTATTGCCTCCACAGAAACAACCGATGCAGGGACCTATCAATTCGACAATCTACCAAGCGATGATTACGTTCTTGAATTTCTCCCTCCGGTTCCTTCTGTCTGGTTTACCATAAAAGATCAGGGAACCGATGAAGCGTTGGATAGTGATATTACGCCTGAAAATGGGCTTACAGATGTTCTATCCATGCAGGCCGGTGAACAAAATAACTTGGTGGATGTAGGAATTATCCGCGGGGAGTTGGCTTATGCACCAAGGCTCCCCAACCCTGGTGACCAGACCAATAAGGTCGGCGATACGGTCGAACTAATTCTCATCGCTATCGATGATGAAAATGATCAGATAACTTACGAGGCTACGAATCTTCCACCTGGATTAACCATTGGAGAATTCTCTGGTGCAATTACGGGAGTCCCCACATCCATCGGGACGTTTGATGTAACCATTACCGTAAAAGATGGTACTGGCGGTATTAGTCGGGTATCCTTCCTCTGGCTCATTACAGAAATCCCGATTGTTAACTGTTACGACATGGTGCAGGAGGCCGAAACGGCCATATTATATGGACACTTTGCCCGTATTATTAGCCTGAATGAAGGTGCAAGTGGCGGACAGTATATTATGGTTCCTGATGGATTTGGCACAGAGTGGAATGGTGCCGTTGAGGAAGAGAAGGCCCTGTTCTGCATCCGTACCGAAGAAGCAGGTACCTATCGCATGAAAGCTACTGTATTAGGTGAGAGCAGCGACGACAACTCCTTCTACGTTGTCGTGGATGGAACCCCAGTTAATGGATATCTCTGGGATGTTGAAGAGAGCCAGACCTTTATTGATGATTACGTCAGCCACAGAGGAGGAGCCGATCCGGTTGAGGTTGCTTTAGCGGCTGGGAATCACATCTTTGCTATTCACTTACGCGAAGATGGTGCCAAGCTAGATAAGCTGGCTTTAGAACTAGTTCATGAGAGTCCTCAATCTAATGGCTGTGGTGGCATGAGCCAAGAAGCAGAATCCGGTACGCTCCATGGCAACTTCCAGATCTATGATGATGCAGTGGCCAGTGGTGGACAAGGCGTTTACGTTCCCGATTTCATCGGCAGCAACTTTAGTGGTGCCACAGTGCAGGATAAAGCAGAGTACTGTTTCGATGTTCCAGCGGCTGGCTCCTACCTATTGCAAGGTACGGTTCAGGCACCTGATAGCTATGATGACTCTTTCTATGTAACCGTAGATGGTGTGCCCTCTAATGGCTATCTGTGGGATACAGCACGTACGACCAGCAGTTCGTATGCTCTGTCTAACTTGAATAACCGCGGCGGGGCGAATCCTGTTATCCTAAATCTATCAGCAGGTCAACACATCATATCTGTCTACCTGCGAGAGGATGGCACCAAGTTAGATAAACTAGAACTAGTCGATGCAGGAGTCGTTAGCGCCTCAACATTCCACGAACCAACTGAAACTGAGTTACCTTCAAATGGTATAGAAAGCCACTTGTCCGGAGTACTAAGTGTCCCATCTACTTATCAAAACGAACCGACCTTGGCCGGACTATCTGTCAAAGTAACTGGTGCTGGAGGGTACTCAGAAGAGGTTATGACAGATATTTATGGTCAATATTACATCGACGATGTCCCCGCCGGTGAGTACACTGTAACTGTAGAGTTACCTGGAGAAGACGGCGGTACTGAAGCGGTTCAACAGCCTGTCTCAGTTGGCACGCTGGAAGTGACCGAAGCATCGGTGGAGTATAGGCCTTTCATCGATAACGAGGGCGCCATCTTTCTCCCTCTCATTCAAGGAAGATAAGCAAGTTATATAATGGACACTTGGAAAGCTGGATTTTTCCATAGTCACTATAGGAGAGACGAAACTCTGAGTTTGGAACCGAGCTAAGCATAGAAGGGAGCCAAACAGGGCTCCCTTCTTCGTAGAAAAAGCGTCTAGCTGTTGGCAACCCATTGTGCCAGCTAGACGCTTTTTTATTCTAGTCCGTCCAATCAGCCCAACCCAATCTAAAGTAGGCTGTTGGCTAGTCAAATATAGTAGACGACAAAGGCGATGACATCGACAGAGCCGACTTTGGACTATGGGACCCATCGACTATGGACGACTGAAAATCATAACCACCCCTGTTCAGACATCCAACGGGACAAAAAGGGAATTGTAAAACGTCGACCCTTTAGGGCCTGCCAGCCATAAACGAGCAACGATATGACGCTCATTGCATAAACAATCGGCACCAAACAGAGGGCAAACGGCCCAATCAAGATTCCGATTGCCATGACAGAACCCACTGAGATTACCAATGATCCAATAATCAATCCCAAACTGTGCATGGCATGGTATCGTTGGTATGAGCGACGCTTCCCACTTTCACTTAGCAGTACGATTAGGGGCATGACAAAGGGCATAAAGAGCTGGGTCCAGTAGCAGAGCAGGGCAATAAGTTTGTCATCGCTACTGGCTGCACCGTCTGTATCGGACTCTTCTATGATTTGGCCCGAACGGAATGTCTCGATCGCGTCATGATGAGACGGATCAAAGAAATCTGAAAGCCTCTCCTCAGATGAAAGCTTCTCCTCATAAGAACGAATAGTTGATTTTGAGGGGGTTTCTTCGCTCATACGGCTCTCTTGTGCCACAGTAAATCCTCCAACAATTATACTCAGCTCCGTTTGAAAACAGTAGTTTAGGAAAGGGAACTAAATACCTTGGTCATTTGACGGGGCTACACCCGAATGAAACGCGCAGGTTATTTGCAATGCATTCCATAGGTACTCTTATGGAACGAAGGAAAACTACAGTTTTCAAATCGACTAGAATATCGATCACAGCGTACTAATTCTACTTCTTAACGGTAGGTCCTTCATGATTTCAATACGAATTGTACCTGTAAAAGTTGCATTCTTCACCAGCAAATGAGTGGGTGGGCAAAATTAACTTTTGTTGGCTGATGAAGGCTGCCTAATTGTATGCAAAATGGCCTGATCATATGCCTTTGCCACTTGGGGCCAAGCAAAGTGCTTTTGTACATGTACTTGCAATGACGGGGGGGCAGGACGAGGGGCAAGCAACCGTTGTTTTGCCTTATGAAATAGATCATCATCGTCTTGATAGAGGCAGGCCGGATGCAACTCTGGAGGAATTAGCTCTGGGTAGCTAAGGTGGTTGGGCAGAAGCGGAAAGATACCAGCTGTAATTGCCTCGAGAATACTAATCCCGAAAAACTCATGGATGGCTGTGCTCACTACCAAATCGGCTCTGCTCATTAGTCCAATGTACCCTTGATAGGAATCCAGGTATCCCCAATGGACAATCTGCTTGGACAGTCTTTCTTGCGCTTCGTTAAACTCCTGAGGCACCTGACGAAAATTTTCGCCCGCCACGGCAAGACGAAAGGGAACGTTGGCCTCATCCAGCCGGTATAGCAAGGCAAAAAAGAGATCCGGGCGCTTATCATACTCCCAACGTTGATTCCACAGAACCAGAGGTGGTGTCTGCTGGAGCAGCGTATGGCTTGCGTGGGACGCTGCCGGAATGCCTGATGGAACTTCTGCTGCTTGCTCTGCGTCTTCATGAGCATGGGTAGGGGCGTGATCAACAGTATGAATAGGAGTGGAAGTATATATCTCGGTGTCTGATACGGTTGCGATAGTCTGCTTCTCTTGCTCTATCCCTTTCAGAATCCGTCCGGAAGCAATACCGACTGGCAAGACTATACATTTTTCTCGTACCCTGTCGACTAATTTGAGATGATTATAGTCAGGAAAATGTTTAAGCAGGTTGGGTAATTCACGAAACCAGCTTTCCAGATGATAGTGGCTGTTAAAGAAGATCTGGTCAGCGCAGAGCTGGCTGGTCCAGTTGATCATAGCATAGGTATGATCCGGTTTTTCGCCGGGTCTCCACGGATATGTAAGCTGGTTTTCGTGCATGTATAAGATTAATGGGACATCAAGCTGACCTGAAGCAATCTCTGGGTGCAACAAGCCCAATAAAGAGGCTACGTGTACCATATCTGTGGCGAGCAACAGATCCGGCCGTTCTCCACTCTGTAAGCGGTGACGGATCTGTTGGGCCAGTTCCATAGCTCCGCCTTGCATCCGCCATTTCCAGAAGCGCCCCTGCATCGTCAGCAAATCAATCTTATGCTGGGTGTGGGTTTTGTAACCATTGGCCCAAGAAGCGTGGCTTCCTGTATGGTATGGTGATAGGAGCCAAACGGATTTGACTGAAAATTCGTTACGACTCATGGGGAAGTCTCACAGGCTCAGGGAAGAAAAGTTCGGTAAAAGTGCTGATTTTTAATCTGAGAAGCTGTGGTATACTAATCATAGAAGGGTTCGTTATATTTAGGCACCACATAAAGTAGAGGGATTAATTTATCACGATCGCCAGTATATAGTATATAGTTCAGGAGGATCACATGTATCATTCATCCGATAAGTTTGAGTTTGTTGGCTTCGGGGAACTGGCTGAGACGACCATTCAACTTTTGTCATTGAACCTCCGCACAACAGACCAATCGGCAGGTCATCCTGCAACCCATCAAGACCTTACGGGCATTGAACAAGTAGAGCAATATATTCTCCAACAGGTGCGAGATTACCTGAGCACAGTCAGAGAGGGCTTTGTTCTCAGCGTACGCTCTGCCGATGTTCAAGACAAAAACGAGGCCCGCTACCTGTTGGATCGGGTGGTACTTGATTGGGACTCTCTAAGTAGTGAGTTGGGATTAGCAGATTCTCCAATTGCTGGCGCGGAAGGAACTGACACGCCTAGCGAAATTGAACTGGTCCATCAGCAGCTTCTTGCATTTGGTATGACTGCAGTGGCATTGGGCGCTTTGCCCCAGTTGCCAGCTAACCAGATCACATTTCCTCATCCCTATAGTGATCCACCCAGCTACGCCGATATTGCCCCACCAAGCACACCAGGCGAAATGCTAGTGAGGATTGAAGAGTTAGAGGAGATGGTCTGGCAGATGGTTGCCAGCGATTTAGGTGATCTCCTCCAAAAACAGTACGGTCCAGTACGCAGAACCTATGGCTTCTTTGAGACAAGCGCATGGCTGGCTCGTAAAGAGGCCCAACGATTTGGCCTCAAACGTAATGGTTCTACCGAGCTGAGCTTTTTTTAGTGTGCAGAGGGTATACTCACCTCACCCAGCAGCCACGCCAGCAACCTTAGTCCGAATCCGAAAGAGAGACGTTCGAGCCGTGACGTAGAGGCTCTTGTGATCGTCATCACCCCATGCACAGTTGGCAGGGCGCTCGGGTGTCGCAATCACGCCCAGCAGCGTTCCGTCTGGCTCAAAGATCCAAACCCCTGTGGCCCCTGTCACATACAGATTCCCCTCCACGTCAATTTTCATGCCGTCTGGTGACCCCGGCTGAGGGTGATCCATATCCGCCAGAATCCGCGAGTTGGCTAATGTGCCGTCGGGCTGCACATCAAAGGCTCGTACATGGCGACGGGGTGAGTCATCGATGTATAGGATCGACTCATCTGGCGAAAAGGCTAAGCCGTTGGGTCGGTCAAAGTCATCCGCCAGCCGCTCGAGTGTTCCATCATCCAGGACACGATAGACGCCATTACATGGTTGCTCCCGTTCGTCTGGCTCAATGCCGTAGGGTGGATCTGTAAAGTAGATAACGCCATCAGACTTTACGACGATATCGTTGGGGCTGTTGAGGCGTTTGCCTTCAAAACTATCCGCCACGGTAGAAGAGTCTCCATCGGCTCCTACTCGAGATACTCGTCTCCCAGAATGTTCACAGGTAAGCAGTTGACCTTGTTGGTCTAGGGTCATGCCATTCGCGTTGCCCGTCGGTTCCCGCCAGATCGTGGCCCCATCTTCTGCGCTCCAGCGGTAAGTTCGATTGGCTGGAATGTCAGAAAAGAGTAGATATCCGTCAGGATGCCAGACTGGTCCTTCCGTAAAGTCAAAATCTGTAGCCAACAGCTCGGGTTCACCATCTTCAATGAGCGTTTTTAGTTTGAGCATATTTTCTCCTTATCCACCTTGGTCATTCTTTATCATGCTGAGATCCGACAGAACAACCTTTGAAACCGGAGGTTGGTCTTTCAGGCAGAGCCATTGAAAGCCCCGGAATTCGAATCGACCGCATTATGGTTCTGTTTTTCGTACTGTTGATCCAGTTCAATGGCTTGCTGGAGCAACATCTTCGCTTTGGGATCTTTCCGTCCCCAAAATAGTCTGTCCAAAAACTCGCTTGGCGATACAAGGCGACGCTCTGTCACCTCCGTCTCTGGGACAAATTCAGATGCTAAAGAGATTCGACACCAATAAAATACTTGATGCTCGGTTCCCATTAAAGGATCATGGCCACGCTGAATGCCAATTCGCTTATGAGCCTGAATCGTTGCCGCCGCTTCTTCCATCAATTCGCGACGAAGGGCTTCCTCTGGTGTCTCGCCCGCTTCAATTCCGCCACCCGGAAGCCAATATTCAAATTCGCCTTGACCGTCTCCAACGAGCAGCATCTGGCCATCTTCTGTGAAGGCAAGGGCATAAGCGCGCATCGGCTCTATATCAACATCGCCGAGCCAGGAGAAGGTGATGGTGCGCCCCTCATATTCCCATGTATGCACGAATGTTTCCATTGATTGCTCTGGTCCGTCTCCATATTAGACATTATTCGGAATAACATTCGAGATACGAAATACTCTGTTAAGGTCGATTCTGTAGTACTACATTTAGTAGGTGTTTCTTATTGCGAATAATGTCTATTGAACGGGTTAGACAGCCTACACTACTCGATGCTTCTCCAACAGTTCATAATTGGGTGTAAAACCCAGGCCTGGTCGGTCTGGCACCGCCACACACCCTTCATCGTCTAACGTCATAGATTCGAGGAAGATCTGACCGCGCAATGGATCAACGGTCTCTCGGTAGAACTCGAGGATAAGTCCGTGAGGAATTGCCGAAACGAGATGAATGTGAATCTCCTGGTCGCCGTGGGGCGCAACCTGTAGATCATGGGCAGCAGTCAGCGCAGCGACCTGCATAAACTCGGTGATGCCACCTAGAATCTGTGCATCGGCATTGTAGATGGCCGCGGCTTCATGTTCGATCAGGTCCCGGAAGCCGTAACGAGTATACTCATTTTCGCCTGTAGCAACAGGAATAATGGTAGAGCGGGCAAGACGGGCGTGGCCTTTATAGTCATCGGGTGCAACTGGCTCTTCAAACCAGAATGGTTCGTACTTTTCCATCTTGCGGGCGATCTCAATGGCCTCATGGGCGGTATAGGCGTTGTTAGCATCCACCAGTAATTTAACATCCGGTCCAATGGTCTCTCGCACAACCCGTACCCGCTCTACATCTTCATTGATGGGGACACCCCCAATTTTGATCTTGATGGCTTTGGCCCCCAACACTAGATTCTCTTCCATCTCTTGGGCTAATTCTTTTAACCCTTTATCCTCTTCATAGTAGCCACCGGCAATGTAGGTTGGAATCTTGTCTCGATATCCGCCCAGCAACTTATGAACGGGTTTGTTTACCGCCTTACCCATGAGATCCCAAAGAGCGATATCGATGCCGCTGATTATCCGTGTGGTTGCACCACGCCGCCCCACTAGCTTGGGCAGCCACATATCTGCCCATATTCGGCGGTAGTTGAAAGGATCCTGGCCAATGAGAGAGGGTTTGAAGTGCTCAATCATACCCAAGGTAACCTCATTCCCTTTGCCAAAGGCCGTGCCGCCACCCCACCCTATTCCTGTGATGCCCTCGTCCGTCTCAATATGAATGAGGTTGAGGCTGACTGTACGATAGGTGTACTTACCGTTGCTAATGGGCTTTGTCCGGGGCCAAGCATAGCACTTGGCGGTAACGTCGGTGATTTTCATGGTTCTTCCTCCATCTCACTTATATTTTGCTCCCAGTAAACAAGAATCGGTTCACACAGAAAAAATAAGTTCCTGCCTTGCTCCGCGCTTTGAGATCTCCAATATATTCGTCCGCATCAGCCTGCGATATAGTACCAGCGTCAATCTCCGCTCTCAGCATATACTCAACCATGCTGGCAGAATAATTATCTGACAGATAGGATGTATTGATGAGGGGAATGGCTTCAACGTGAATTGCACCAAAGCCAGCTTGCCCCAATAGATTCAGCAACTGGCCTGGCAAATGAGGAGACGGAATAGAGGACTCCCAGCCATCAAAGAGGCGCTGAGTTAGGGCATCGTCCATAGTATTGAAGAGCACGCCACGCCAGTCCGTCTCTACGACAGCAATGCGTCCACCCGGCTTTAAGACGCGGTTCATTTCAGTCAATGCATATTCAACATGGGGAAGATAGAGTAAAAGCTGGGTGCAGGTCACGACATCGTAGCAATTGTCGAGCTCAGGCAAGGATTCAACAGATTGTGCTCGCAATTCGATCTGAGGGAAGTCAGCACAGCGCTTCTTAGCCAATTCAATCATGGAAGCGCTATTGTCCATCCCCACAACTCGCCCCTCTGGACCTACTGCAATGGCTAACTCACGCGCCAACAGCCCCATGCCGCACCCCACATCCAGTACACATTCTCCTGCCCGCAACTGAAGTACGGACAAGGTACGGGTACGTTGATAGGCAATCTCAGGCATGAGATAGGTGCGCTCGGTCTCTTTCGCAAGCTGTTCGTCGTAGTCGATCATCTGGAAGTGGCCTCCTTGTGTGAAGGTAACTATACCCTAAAACCGCTCTGAACGTCTAAATGCCTTACCAGAGATGCCTTACCAGAGTGCCATACTTTGACCCCATAGGCTACTTGCCCATACCCATCAGGCAGGCTACCTAGGTAGAGGAGCCGGAATAGAGAACACCCCCATTGCGAATCCCCTTTTGAGCGTCCGAAGGCAGGGGCTGAAACCTTATGAGTATTTTATCGCCCGGAAACTGGGGACGCCCCGATTAACTACCGCGGAGTAGGCCAAGGGCCATAGGTCGTATGTGGGGAGATAGTTTGGCTTCGATCTTGAGCACTGTCGCCGAAATGAGGTCATAGGTATAGCTGCGCCTCTTGATGACCTACGTCTCGCAGAGTACAAGCGGCAAGCTACCAACAGAGGATGTTGGTATTGCTCATTTTAAGTAGCGCTCAAGATAGGCCGCGCAGTGGATGGTAATCATACTTGTTGATAGTTCTTAGCAATACTTTCCCGAAATTGTTTAGTATTCATAGCCGTCTCGCGTTTAAAGAAGCGACCAAAGTACGATGGATCGTCAAAGGAGAGACGATAGCCTATCTCTGCGCTGGTTAAGTCCGTATGCGTAAAGAGCCGTTTCGCTTCCAGCACAACCTCCTGGCGGATAAGCTGCCCCGGCGTTTGCCCCGTCACGGCCTTGACGGTGTTGTTCAAGTGGCTGAGGGTGACGCCCAGCTGGTCAGCATATGCTTGAACAGATTGTTCGGTCGTGAATTGTTGGGCCACCAGCTGTTTGAAGTGGCGCATAAGTTTAGGCGTTGCGCCTTCCGATTCGTTGATAGAAAGGGCGTTTTCTTCACGTGCAGTATAGATCCGCTGCATTGCTACAAGCAAAACGTGCAGGTAGGCGCGCAGGACTGAGTCACTTCTGAATTTGCTTGCTTGGTATTCACCAGCAATTGGCTGAATCAATGATTCCACCAGGTTGCGTTCTTCAGTACTCAACGCTAGCGCGGGTGTGTCCTCGATAGAGTGGAAAAAAGAAAATTCGTGCAGCACCATGTAGTCCGACGGCGCAAGCAAGAGGAAATCTTCCGTAAAAAGGAAAATTTCACCTTCTAGTGGCACAGACGTCTTCCAATAATGAACCTGTCCAGGTGAGATAAAGTAGACCGTACCCGCTTCAACTGGATAGGCGTTGAAGTCGACAAAATGAGTTCCTTCACCGCCTGTTACATACAAAATCTCGTAGAAGTTATGGCGGTGTGGGTAGGCCACTTGCGCCAACTCGGCGACATCCACAAAGTTCACGTGTACAAAAGGGATATCCGTGCGGAACTGCCGTAATCCAGAGCGAAATGTGTGCAGAGGTATGTCTGTCTTGCGGTTGGTGGCATCGTTTGTAGAAGTCATATATCTGTCTCTATGTAACCATGCTTTGCTCTGCGCCCAAACGGGTATTGGTTCATTATGTTTTGGCAACAGGGAGGATCCGATTTGTCCACAACCGCTGTATGATATCCCAAAAGATTCCCATATTCATTGCGTAAAATCGCTGCTCCTTACGCCTCCTCTACTCCATACTTTTTCCATAGGCGTAGCGACCAAAAAGGGTACCGAGATAGCTTACGCAAATTTTACCACTGCCGAATAGATAACTCACAGTGTGAGTTCTTAAAAGATTTGTCGGCCGAGCTGTTTGCAATGATGGAACGAGGCGAAAACCCCTTTGAGGCCTTTGGGAATCCTATTAATCTGACCCAAACATTAGCCTCTGTGCCACCAACCGGCACAAACTGTGTCATGCGCGAAGATGTTACGTTACTGCTGGCATATTCTGTGCCATAGCAGTTCGAAAGTTCGGTTGCGGCGATGCTACACTGTGTAACAATCTTGCACCAGCCTTAGCTGACCCCTAACTTAACGGCAAGGGCGGCGGCAGCGGCTCGATCCGGCACGCCCAGCTTGGCAAGAATTTCACTAACATAATTACGCACGGTCCCAGTGGCCAAGTTCAGTTGCTCCGCAATCTCTGGATTGGTTCTGCCTTGGGTAATCAGATGCAAAATTTCGCGTTCACGTTTACTCAGCTCTTCGAAAGACTGGACCGACGTATCTGCAACGTAATTCATCAACTTACGCGCCACATCAGGGCTAAGCTGGGCCTCTCCCGCGGCTGTTCCCTCAATAGCAGCCACCAGCATATCTCGCTTGGTATTTTTGAGCAGGTAGCCAGCGGCACCAGCCCGAATCGCGTCATAGACCCATTCATCTGTAGCATAGGTAGTCAGCGCCAACACTTGCACATCTGGGAAGCGCTCGCGAATCTGGCGCGTGGCCTGTATGCCGTTCATCACCGGCATGTTCAAATCCATCAATACGACGTGCGGCTGGAAACGCTCTACCAACTGGACAGCCTCTGCGCCATGTTCAGCCGCGCCCACGACCTCAATGTGCGGGACCACGCTGAGAATCGCCTCTAGACCGTCACGGACGACAGTCTGATCATCACAAAGCAATACGCGAATATGTTGCATGAGGTTACGCTTCTACTCCTGATATTGATGGTAAAACGAAGTTTGTGTAAAATTTCAACTCTTCTGAGTGGAGATGCCCTCGATTGCGCATTTTACACAACCATCGCTATACGACCGATATTTCTTCTGCTCCGCTATCAAGCATCACGGTCAGTCTAATTTGAGTTCCCCGTTGTAGTTGACTTTCGATGGTTAACCTACTCCCTATTAATTCGGCCCGTTCTCGCATACCGCGCAGACCCATCTGCCGCATCTGCGCATTGCTCTCTGCTGGATCAAACCCCAGGCCATCATCAGCAACAAGGAAAGTGAGGTGGTAGGCATGCTGTTTCATCTGTACAGTTAGATGACGGGCGCGGGCATGACGAACGACATTTTCCAAGGCTTCCTGCAGAACGCGGTAAACGTTCTGCTCTACATGGTCGGCGAGAGGGACGGTTAAATCGGGAAGTTCGATTTCGACCGCTAAATCTGCCCGTTCCGCTGCTGACTCAGCCAGTTCGCGTAAAGATATTGTCAACCCAAACTCTTCTAATGGCGCAGCCCGCAATGCCTGCAGCGCACGTCGGGCCTCGATAAGACCATCGTCAGCTGATTTTTCTGCTTGCACTAAAATCGTTTGTGCCCGCTGCGGATTCACATCCCAAAGGGAGCCGATTGCCTGTAGCTGAACCGCAATCGCACTCAGCGAGTGGGCCAATGTATCGTGCAGTTCTCGGGCCAAGCGGTTGCGTTCTTGGCTGACCGTTAACTGTTCTACAGTCGCGGCATGCTGGGTTAATTTTTGATTGGCGGCCACTTGTTCTTCGTGGGCTTCCATAAGATCCTGCCGTTGTTTTCGATTGATACCACGTAATCGGGTGACGACAAATCCCAGCAACAAATAAATAACGCAGCGAAAGATGATCTGTATCGTCATGTCGAAAAATGCACTCATCTGAATATCGCGGACAGGCAATGATATTGCTGTATCCAACAGCGTTATCATGAGTACATAGAGTGCTACCGCCCGAAAGCGATATTGCCATGCCACAATTAGGGTGAGCAGGACAAAATCATCAGAAAGCGGCACTGCACTTACCTTTGAAGCTAACTCGGGCAAGGGTTGGAGTAAAGGTAGAATGCGCCAAATTCGCTCAAGAAAGAAGGGAATCGATGCGGATAAGATAACGATAGGCAATAACCAATTTCTCAACCACTGCTGGACAACGCGCCAACTTAGTAAGACCAATGACCAAACATGAATACCGACTAAAATGCTGAGCTGAAACCCTGTGAAATAACCTTCTGCACCAAAGACCAAGATAAAAAAGAGAGGAAGCACTATCCAGTGCGCGATCCAGTAGACAACAAAGATACGCATTGTTGGGATCAGGCCTAGTTCGGATTGATTAGCGAGATCAGTCTCTGCCTTCATGAAAAAGCCTTCAGCAGTTCAGCCATCAGCATTCAGCCAGAACCTGGCCATGTTTCGTGGCTGATTTTTATACTTTCTTATCCTATAAAAAATAATCATAACACGGCTGGTGTCATATTTTCCAGTGCCATCTGTCATGTGACACCTTGCCTTTGTGTACTAGCGTTTCATGACACCTTGACTGACGGTTGCCACTACACAGTTACGGACGAAGGCGCTACACTGTTCAGGTCCCTCGAATTTACACAAACACGCGATTACAGTGCGGTTGCTTTGAAACGAAAGTTTTCCTTCGGTGTACAGGAAAGAGCAAACTTTCGTTTTCAAACAGAGCAGAGTTTAAATGAAAGGATAGTCAGATGAAAAGAATCGCTGTAAATTTTAGATCCTTGAGTATCATTTCGCTAGCTTTCCTTCTGTTAGGCATTGGTTTGAGTACACAAGCCATGGCTCGCCAAGGAACGGAGGAAGAGATACTGGACATCCAGTCGGCAGGGGCGCTGGGGTTCAGTCCAGATGGTATTTTATTTGTTGGTGATTGGATCGGAGGCGCTGTTTTCGCGTTCGATGTAGGCGAAGAAGAGGTGTCTGAAGCGGTGGATACAGCGCCGGCAGATGATGCAAATTCGGATACAGCGTCTGCAGATGATGCAACTTCAGATACGGCTCCGGCAGATGATGCAGTTGTGGGGACGACGCCGATTGATAATATTGATATTGCGGTTGCCAATGTTCTAGGGGTGAATGCAGCAGAAGTCACAATCAATGATATGATGGTCCATCCTCAGACGCAGGAAGTCTATTTGTCTGTCACCCGTGGTCATGGATTTAATGGAAAGCCTGCGATTGTCACAGTAGATCAACAAGGCAATATAGAAAATCTTCGCTTAGATGAACTCAGCTTTTCAAAGCAAGCCCTCAATGACGTACCGGATATGGATACGCAATTTCAACCACGCGGCATGATGGTACCTCCAACCAAAAAGGATCTCATCAAAGCAGAAGCTTCCGTTCGTACCTTGGCGATTATGGATATCGATTACTACAAGGGAGAACTTTTTGTTGCTGGCGTTTCTAATGAGGAGTTTTCTTCTACATTAAGGAGAATACCGTATCCTTTTACTGGCGAATATAGTGCTAGCAAGATTGGGATTTACCATAAGAACCACCTAAATTTTGAAACGAGGGCCCCGATTCGCGCGCAAGTCGTTACGGAAATCCAAGGCGAGGATTACTTGGTTGCCTCTTATACCTGCTCACCACTGGTCCTTTTTCCTTTAGCCGATCTGGAAGATGGTGCCACGGTGTCAGGAAAGACAGTGGCAGAGATGGGTACTGGTCAACCAATCGACATGTTTTCCTTTAGTAGTGAGGATGGTAAACCGTTTATCATGGTCACCAATGCCGCTTTCACAACAATGAAAATCAGTTTGGATGAGGCGGTTGCCGCTGAAGAAATCACTTGGGAAAATAGTCAGTTAGGAGAACGGCAGGGGGTCGGTGGGACTGACTTCCCAACCGTTGGCACAGTTTTGCATATGGATAAATTCAATGATAATAATTATGCAGCCATCGTGCGTGACCCCTATACAGGAGCGCTTAATTTAGAAAATCATGGCGGATTCGGCGGAGGATTCCAGCTCCATTATCTCATGGCCGAGTTTGATTTTCCTGGCGCTGAATGGCCGCCTATGACGTTAATGAATCGGATGCAAGAATTAATGGAAAGAAGTCAGCAATAAAGATGATGATGAAAATAATTAAAGAGCATTTCCCTATAGGCTTGCTGATTATTTTCATCTTGTTTGGAATTGGAGCAGGAGCAACCAGTGCTTCTGTTCTGATTCTTGCAAACGGTGAGAACAGTACAGCCAAGCCGCCCACCCATAATTTGCAAGCTCCTGTTCTAATTCTTCCAAAGAGTGAGAACGAAACAGTCAAGCTGCTCATTCAGAATTTCCAAGATTTATCGGATGAGCAGCGAGTGCAGCAGGAACCTCTGTTTACTGTGTATGTGGATAGCGGTCTCTCTGATCAAAAAAACACGTTACCCATTCAGGGATCGTATACCTATTCTTCAGAATATGTAGAATTTATCCCGGACTTCCCATTTTCAGCGGGCGTTTTCTACCGCGTGCTGGTCGATCAAACAGTTCATAAGTTCTTGGAAGGCTCCGGTGAATCAAAGAATTCTGGCACTGAAGAATTAATGGACGTTTCGTTCTCCATTCCAAAACAGAGATCATCTCAGGTAACAGAGGTGACACGCATCTATCCGACTGGAGAGTTCATCCCTGAGAATCTCTTACGGTTCTATATCTATTTTTCCACTCCAATGCGTAGAGGTTTTTCAGACCAAAACGTCAGACTTTTCGATGAGGAAGGAAATGAAGTTCGTGGCGCGCTCATGCGCTTTAAGCAGGAATTATGGGATCCTAGCCAACAGCGTCTGACCTTGCTCCTTGATCCAGGCCGTATTAAGCAAGGAGTGGGCTCCAATTTAAAGTTCGGGCCAGCTCTGCAGGAAGGTCATAGTTTTCGTTTGGTCATTGAACGCGATTTCCAAGATGCCGAAGGTGGAAAACTAAAGCAGCGTTTTTCAAAACGCTTTACAGTTGTTCCCCCCCTGCGTACGGCCCCCAATCCCGAGCAATGGGTCATCCATGTTCCTCAGGCCAATTCCCATGATGGGCTAGTCATTGAGTTTTTACGACCGTTTGACCACGCGCTTGCCAAACGGCTAATTCAAGTTATTGCCCCCTCTGGGGAGACTATCACAGGAACCATCGAGTTAGAGCAGGCAGAAACCGTGTGGAAATTTAACCCAAGCGAAGATTGGGAAATTGGCGCGTATACCGTCGAAATCGACACCAAACTAGAAGATGTTGCCGCCAATAATTTACGGGGGCTACTCGATCGAGATTTGAGTGCCTCCGTTAATGATGGGGTTTTGAGCGATTATGTTGAGCTGTCATTTTACATCAAATAACAGATGCGAATTAACGCGAGGATGAAATCAGAATGATGAAATGGAAAAGCTGGAGCTTGATTGTCGTTATTGGTCTGCTTGGTCTGTTTGTTGCTTGCCAAAACATACCGGTTGATAACGTACCACTTGATACCGTCCCAATTGATAAGGAAGAAGCTGAACCTATGTCTGAAAGTGAACCAACCGTGGTTGAACCTGAACCTGATGCAGCCTTAGCCCCCCTGCCCGAACGGTCTGGCCCGCGCGTACAGACAACGGGCAGCGTACCCCATGTACAAATTTTAGTGCAGGCAGTGCCAGAAGTCAACGATGAACTTTACCGACGGGCCTTCTCCTTGCCCGATGTTGAAAACAGACCCACCATTGTTTCTTTGCCAGGAGCGGACGGGATGTGGTTGAGTGACGGGGCCCCCGTGGTCCGACCAAAAGTAATCGTGAATGGGCGCGAATTTGCCCATATTCACCCCGATGGCAGTCTTCATGCCCCCTTGCCCTACGAACGCGCTTTAGAAGCGGCAGAAAAGGGCTGGGCTGAGCGCCACCCGTGGGCCGATCAACGGGATGGCTGGGAAGGGTTTGTGATGCTCTTTACACCCCAGTCGATGGAAGAACTGGATGTTACGTTTCAGCTGATTGTCGAGTCGTACAATCATGTGACTGGCCGCACCGTACAGGTGTCAGATTTCTCGAACTGAATACTTTCTTAACTATCTTACTTGGCTCTGCCATAGATGGCGCTTTGCGCCCCTTTCACAAAGAGAATAATCTACTCTACTAAAATGCAATCGAATGATTCTCATCTGTGGCCAACCACAGAATGTTTCGAAGGCCGCATGAGCGTTGTATTTGACACAGCAGGCAGTTTTACGCAGCCCGAAGAACAGCGTTTCTGATGTTCTTCGTCGGGCAGTAGCGTCAGAGCCACAAATTTAGGTTCTCCTATGTGATCTAGGTTGCCGCTGCCTGGGGTCATATCCATCTCTATGGGCGATACCATTTCATAATAGCCAAAATCCAATACATAGAAGCTGTCGTTGGGGCCATAGGGTACATCAATAGGTCTTTGGAAGTCTTCCCCAAACAAAATCTCCCTCTGAAGAATTTCAAAATTGCTTCAACGCTCATAGTTTCATAGAACCGTAAGCAGCCGCAGGCACTTTGCACAGAAGTATGTCATGATCTATCAAGTAACACCCATTATGGACGAGATGTGTCGACCATTTACAGCACTCTGAAGGGGGTGATTACAGCGATAGCAAAGAATTGTACCAATAATCTCAACCACTTTCTTACCTCCAATTTTTAGCCCCAAAATACGGAATTCTTCATTCAAACCTCAACTGAATAGATAATTTTTAGATAGTATCACCGCATAATCTCTATCTTGACGTATTGCTCAATAACTTTGCAAAGTTATTGAGCAATCCAAATCCATCCAAACAAGCTGGAGATCTGTGGCTCAAACGATATTTTAGACCCTCTTCTATATCAACGTGGGACAGAAATGCTGAGTAGGTTTTCCATAGGCTGGTTGAGAATACAACCGGCGCTCGATAATGGCGTAATGTATAGTAGGCAAATTAGCTCTGCATAGCGTGAGATGAAGGAGGAATCGATGACCGAGCTTTCCATTTATCTGTTTGGGCCACCACAAATTAAAGTCAATGGAGAAGTTTGTGAATTTCAATTAAAAAAATCTACCGCAGTTTTCATCTACTGTGTGTTGCATAAAATACCTGTAGAATGTACAAAACTAGCGACTCTCTTCTGGCCCGATACCCCCAATGCTGCTAGACAACTCAATGATACGCTATATCGCATAAGGCAAAATCTTATGCGATTAGGCGCATCAAAAGAAGCCCAGAATTGCTTGATACGCAATGGAGATTTGGTTCAATTTGAAATAGATGACTATTTTTGTGACCTTGAAGCCTTTGAGCAAGCCACAAATTTCGTTTCTATTGAGGAAATCAATCTCGAGATGCTACAGCAGGCGATTAACCTATACAAGCAGGAGTTCCTTGGTGGATTTAGCGTCAGAAATGCTGGCCCTGAGTTTGAATATTGGAAAGCAAATATACAAGCCGATTTGGAACAGCGCTATCATAGAACGCTATCCATGCTGAGCATTCGTCACATGCTTCGCAGCGACTGGACAAAAGCAAATCACTATTTAATCAAACAGTTAGCCATCGAGCCAGAACAGCTAGAACTCTATGGCTTGCTTATGATCTGCCATGCCATGAGTGACCAAATGAACTCAGTCGATCACGTTTATGAACAATATATCAACGTAATGAATAATCACTTTGGTGCAGCACCTCAGCCAGTCTTTATTCAATTATATGATGACATAATACGGAATCAGCTATCGAACGTTGCCATAGTTGACCGTTTAAAGGAGCTAATTGCACAGAATCCGTCTACCAATCCTCGTTTGATTGATGCGCTTGGCACAGACAATGACCTTGAAGAAGACTCTACGTATCAGCTGACGATAGAGCACGCTCAACGGATTGCGGCACAGAGTGGGTTTTCTGTTGTTGGCACGCCTCATCTCTTTCTAGCACTCATTGAGGAATCCGATTCTCCCTTTCGGGAATCGCTTATTCATACCGGGAACAGCCCCGAGAAGATCATTCAAACAGTACGCTCAGTTTTGGGTCAAGCAAATGGCTATGTTGGAATACCATTTAATATGAAATTTACACTCGAAGCAGAGAATCTTCTCCAGGAGGCAGAAAATCTAGCGAAGGTTGACAGAGGAAGGACTGTGTCTGCCTACCATCTCTGGTCGTCGTTACTGCAGCGAAAGCACAGTGTAGTCATACGGATTCTCGAACGCGACGGCGTTAATACAAATCAACTACAAGAGATCGAAGAAAGGATGTGAAGAGCCGTGACCCAATCAACTGAAAAACAAAAAGGGACAAAGAAAGTCGGACTCCAATACTCACTACCAACGACGGTCAGCCAAGCTTTAGATGATGTTATCTACTCATCCCAAGATTCGCAGCAAGTTCTGAATTTTATTTTGGATACAATCTTAAATCATTTGGGGGCCGAATACGGTTCCTTGCGTTGGGTATCATATCTATCTGGCAAACTACAGTTGAAGGCCGTGCGATTGCGCAATGAACAATCTATGATCGCCGCTAATCAGCAAGAGATCGATCTGGACAGCAATACGATTGTTGCCGAGGTTGCCCGAACGCAACAGCCCCGTCTCATCACTGATCTCAACCAGAAACTGTTCCCTGCAGAATATCATCCTTTAGATCCAAAGGTGCCAATGCGATCGGAACTAGCGGTTCCCATTCTATCTAGTGATGGCAAGGCAACAGCCGGTGTTCTCAATGTAGAAAGCCCACTACCTAGGGCCTTTAACGATCAGGATCAGGCGAATCTGGTCGCTTTTGCCAAACGGGTACAGATAGTCATTCGTCGTACTCAGTTATCAGAGGCAATTCAAAAGATCGGCGAAAACGTACTGGCTGAGAATCAGAACGAACTCTTTCGTTGTATTGTAGAAGAACTCTGTGAACTGGTACAGGTTCGTGCTTGTTCAATTTGGCTATACAATGACCAAAGTGAGGAACTGGTCCTGAAAAAAACCGTTGGACGTTTGGAACCAGAGATAGATAGTTTGGATTCACGTCTACCCTTGGATAGCTATGTGGGACAGGCCATTAGAAAACGAATGCCAGTTAGTTCGCCACGACTGCAAGAAGAACCTAAGTTGCTCTGTTTAGATATGATCAAGGATCTCAATTGGATCTCAGCATTAGTTGTACCTATATTAGATGGCGCGGACCAACCATTAGGTGTCATCTCGGTCTATTCTGTAGGTCAAGAGCGACACTTTACAAAGTATGATCAAGATCTCGTCTCCGTATTTGCAAACCATGTAGCCATCGCCATTAAGCAGAATCATCTACTGCAAGAGAAAGAGAAAAATTTACATGTGGTCTCTGGTCTTCAGAAAATCTCAAGTGAGTTAGCCACATATATTGATCAGGATCGTTTGCTCAACACAATTGTTGAACAGACCTCAGATCTCCTAAACAGTGATAGCGCTATTCTCTATCTTCTTAATGAATCTATAAATCAGCATATCATTGCTGCTGCCGTTGGGCCGGCGAAAGCTGTTTTGGGTATGCATGCCTCTCCCACAGGAAGTTTGAGTGGATGGGTTGCGTCCAACAATCAGCCTGTCATCACGCACAACCAGGATGAACGTATCGATCAGGAAATTGCCAAACATATTGGATTCAAAACCGTTGCCGCCGTGCCTCTTTCCTCCGAAACAGGAGCAATTGGTGCGCTTGTGGTACTGAATAAATGTAACGGAGATGCTCACTTTGATCGGGATGATCTGAATCTACTTCGTACCTTGGCCGACCAAGCGACAGTAGCCATGATGAAGATGCAATCCTTCCGTCAAATGGAACGTCGCTCAACCCAATTGCGCCTGGTCAATGAGATATTAGCCAAAAGCTTATCGGCAGTGGATGTCAATACGCTGTTAAAAGAGACGGCACTCCAAATCAGCCAGGAATTTGGCTACCGGGTTGATATTCCTTTGCTAGAATCAGATCGCCTGATCTTTAATGCATCCGTTTTACATGGCGCTAAGAAAAATCGCGAACCCCGTATATTCTCTGTGACCACAGGCATAACGGGTTTTGCGGCTCGCACTGGCGAAACAGTTCGTGAACCAGACGTGTCAAAGAATCCCTATTACCACACTTCCTCACCAGAGACCCAATCCGAGTTGGCTATCCCTCTTGCCACCAAAGAACGCGGGTGTATTGGTGTGCTCAACATAGAAAGTATAGAGTTGGGTGCATTTTCCAAAGACGATCAGCAGACATTTGAGGCGATTGCCACGGGAATTACAATGGCGATTGAAAATGCCCAATCTACCAAAGAACGCACGGCATTATATAAAGTTGCCACTGCGGTTAGTCAGGCCCAAAATCTAGAGCAGGTAAATAGGAGTATTGTCGTAACAGTTAAGGATCTCTTTACTGCTTCTGCATGTACTTTGTTTTTGGCAGACCCTGACTCGCAAGAGTTGATTCTTGCTATGGAAGAGGGGCTTGCTGAGCGACACAGAAAACGTATACAGAGGTTGAAGTACGGTGAGAGCATTGCTGGCAAGGTTATGCAGTCTGGAGAATCAATCTATATTCGAGATGCCCAAACAGATCCTCGGGTAGATAGAACGATTACTCAGGGTGAGGATGTTCACTCTCTAATCGGCGTTCCTATCTGGTCTGATAGTGATTGTTTAGCCGTACTGTGCGTACTCACCCAACAGCAGCGGTTATTCACCGAACATGATAGAGGTATTCTAGAAGCCATTGGTCACAATGTGGGGATAGCCATTAAGAATACTCAGTTGAATCAAAAAGTCGTCACTGCTGAAAAAAGATATCAGCGTCTCTACGAAGGCGCACGTGATGCGATCTTCATCTTAGATGAAAATAGAATCATTCGAGGCGCAAATAAAGAAGCTAGCCGCATGACCGGGTATCATCGGGAAGAACTAATGGGGCGAGACATGTCAACGCTAGTGATTGATTCTCAACAGAGAGAAGAAGTGCAGAGGCGTATTGCTAATTTGGCTCAAGGTGGAGAGGAAGCTCTTTTAGAAATTGAAATCAACCACAAGCAAAATCGTGCAATTCCTATTGAGGCAAATCCATCTTCGGTCCGTTCTGAAGATGGGAATATCCTCTTTATCCAGACCATTTGGCGAGACATAACGACTCGCAAAGAACATGAGGCAGAAATCCAACAGCACAACCAACAGCTCAATACGCTGTTAGAAATTAGCCGTACTGCTTTCCGCTATAGCGAACGGCACGAATTACTTAATTGGATAACTGAACAAGCCAAACAGTTTATGGGCAGCGACGATTGCACGATCCATTTGCTGTCAGATGGCTTAGATAGTGCTAAGTCTTTCGCCGTTAACCCTTCAAGTGCGTTTCAGCAATGCGTTGCATCATCAATCAAATTGAAAAAAGGGGTCATCCATCGAGTTATTACAGAAGGCAATGCCAAGGTTGTAAAGGATTTTCATTCAACGATAGACTTCAACCATCTTTCAGTCCTACCGGAGCTAACACCTCAGCATCTCTTGGTTGTCCCGATGAGGTCAAATAGACGTGTGCTAGGTATTATTTGCGTAGCGCGATTTCCTCGCTATGCAGAAGATCCTAATTATACTCAAGCCGACCAGGAAAGACTGGAGAGCTTGGCGAACATACTAACACTTTACTTAGAGAATATACGCTTGGTGGATACCCAACATACCCAATGGGCCGCTCATAAAGTGCTTAAAGAAATGAGCCTGCTCGGCGCTTTTTTGAGCCACAAAATGGGTGGTTTTTTGGGCGCAATCGGCCTAAATATTGGTGAACTAAAAACTCTAATTCAATCAACAGACGATAATATAATCGAGACCATCTCAGCGCTTGAACACGAAAACAAGACAGCCATTCATATTGTTGATCAAATTCGACGAATGGGAAGAATGACAACACAAAAGCAAGATCTCATTCAGCTCAAATCGGTTTTGCAAGAAGCAATCCAATGTGTTGAATTGCCACCTCATATCATTGTTAAGATGTGCAAAGGTGATATTCCTCCAGCATTAGCAGACAGAGCACTACTTATTGACATTTTTTCAAATATTGTCAAAAATTCTGTACAATCCATGCCAAGTGGTGGTCAACTAACCATTAATTGGCGTACAACACCAGATCGATATGGAACCGAACTGAGCTTTGTCGATACGGGCCACGGCATGTCTCAAAGAGTGCTGAATGATGTCTTTACGCCATTCTTCACAACAAAGCAGGCAGGCCGTGGTTTGGGTATTGGTATGTGGCTCTCTAAACTCTATCTGCAAACGCTTGGTGGAAGTATAGAGATCGAGAGTGAACCGCATCACGGAACCACTGTAACCGTTCGCATTCCAACAACGCAAGATAGAACATTCCGTGCAGATGTCTTATCAGCATCATCTGGAGCTAGTCTAGAGGTTAAGGGCGATGATTATGATTTCAAAACGCCTGTGGTCAAAATATTAGTTGTTGACGATTATTTTAATTTTCAAGATACGATACGTCGCATGTTGCACAATAGGGGGCATCATGTAGATACCGCTCAAAGTTACCAAGAAACCATCAGCATCCTTCAGCGCGGGAAGTATGACTTTTTTGTCATTGATGTAAGGTTAGTGGATCACGATCAGCAAAACAGACAGGGATTGGACATTGCACAGCACGTTCTGACGCAAAACCCACATGCTGGAATTTTGATACTTAGTGCATATGAAGAATCAATCGAAAGTGCTCAGCGTCTTTTTAGAAGTTGGAGCAATGTAGTCGTTTTGAACAAAACTGATTTGGAAGCGATTGGTAGCGTGTTTGATCAGTTGCCTCGAAACTTTGAAAACGGAAGAGAACCGGAGAAAAGATGATGACTAATGATAATGCCAAGACGATTCTAATCATTGAAGACGAAAAATTTTGGCAGAATGGTCTAAAAAAGCTTCTGGAACGTAAAGGATTCAAAGTTGCACAAGCTTATGACTATAGTGACGCAATCTCTCAGTTACAAAACCTAAATCCCAAGCCAACGCTAGCTATTGTTGACATAGGACTACCTAGCTCAGCTTCTCCTGACAATGTTTATGATGGATTTCATGTGCTAAAAGCGCTACAGAAGCAGTGCATCTATGCCATTGTCCTGTCAGGAAAGCTTGATCTCGCCAACAGCACCCCAATCTCTGAACGACCTGAAGTTCTTGGAGTAGTGGACAAAATTCATTTTGGTTCCGACCCCGATTTTTCGGAAATATTTCTAGACAAGGTCAATGAGGCTGTGAATTTTGTTGAAGTATCTCAGTTGGCAGAAGGTCTTACACCCGAGCAGCAGTCACGACTCATAGATATTCTGTTAGATTCATCCATCAGTTCTGTTTGAGATTTCAGTGTAAGCGTCTGCGAATAACGCGTTTATTGATGTCTGTACATAACGAATTCACCTTCAAATCTCTCCCCTCTTCAATAATCTGCAATTCTCTAAAGCTGCGCTAGAAGCCTATTCAAATGAGAGGCAGACACTGCACTCTACTGAATGTTACTCCAGAAATAGATAACAGATAGATTACCATATCATATTATATGATCGGACTATCATTCAGGCAACGCTCTAACACGTACCCTCTTTGCCGCAAACTGAATGATACATTTTATTGCACTAATCGGGGCAAGAACGTCCACTCTTAGTAATACCCCCTTCCTGCAATTTTTTTCAATTAGATACCATTTTGTTAGATGCCAGAGGAAGGTGCTATGAATTCTTACAAATCCCGTGATTCTCAAGTATCTGAACAATTTGAAGAGGTTTCAAAGGATAACGAGAGCGAAGATAAAGATCCTCTGCAAATCGTATTGAGCCACTTGAACGAGAGCGACAGGCTTGAGAAGCGGCAGGAAATGAATCGTCTTATTCTTCTAGCACTCAGCTTGATCGTCATAATCATTGCATTGGCTGCCACAGATCAGGTTGAATTATTGTCAGATTTACTGTCTCAGTTAAATCCTCTATTACAACCCTAACACTTAGGAATTTAGGAATGAGTTGGAAATAATCTGTGCTTTTCATTGGGGTGTGATTCGATCAGATGACCAAGTTATTTAACTCTCGTTACTAAAACCTTATTGAACTCTTATGTGAGCTAAATACAGTATGTAATATTAAGTATTTCCTAATGATTTGATGAGATATCGTCAGAGGAGGAAAATATGGATATTCAGCAAACTATCTTTGCCAATCTGGATGCGAACCATCAAATTGGACCTTACAAACTTGGACAAGTTGTTGGTGAAGGTGGTGTTTCCGTTGTGGTTAGCGCCGATTCTATATACAGCAAAACCCCTGTTGTATTGAAGCTTCTTCCAAAATCACACGATAAGCGCTTCCATATTGCTTTTGAACGCGAATACGAAGTCATTACTCAACTCACTCATCTAAATATTGTGCGCGTCTTCGATTTCGGTGAATCTGAGTATGTTGTGTATATGGCAATGGAATACATTGATGGCATCACCCTCCACAATGTTTTACAACAGGAATCCCGCAGAATTGATATCGACATAGCCATTAAGCTTGTCTGTCAAATTGCCTGCGCCCTCGATTACATACATCGTCGCGGCTTCGTTCACCGAGACGTTAAGCCATCAAATATTTTAGTGGATAATCATACACGCGCCCTGTTACTCGATTTTGGGACAGTATTAGACTTGAGTGAACCTAAGCAAAGACACGAAACAGGCATCTACGGAACATCAACCTATATTTCTCCAGAGCAGGCTCAGGGATTTATGGATATTGACGGTCGATCTGACCTATATTCTTTGGGGGTCATCTTGTATGAAATGCTGACTGGTCGAAGACCTTTCTACGGAAGTCGTAATCAATTGCTACATGCCCATATCAAAGAAAATCCACCGGCACCGTCCAAATTTGTATATATGTCTCCTGAACTGGAAGGAATTCTTCAAAAGGCAATAGCAAAGAATCCAAAAGAACGATTCCAAACAGGTTCTGAATTGAATGATGCACTTGCTAATGTAGAGATAACTCAACCAAGCTGGTTTCAAGATTTACAGAAAAGTCTTCAGCGCATGGTCAATTTAGTTTAGGAGGTGAGAACGTGATTACCAGAGATTTGTCATACGAATTTTCAGCTAGCAAAGCTGTAATATTAGATACGGTGGATATTGAGAATATGTCTGAATCAAATCATCGCCAAGGCATAGCAATGTATAACATTTTTGTACCTCTTAATCTTAACGATGGAGAGCCAGTATCAGAAAGTAAACTTAAGTGGGTACGATCGGAGATTCTGCATTATTTTGGGGCAGGCACCATTCTTCCTCCTAGTGATGGATTGTGGGTCAGCTCAGTCGGCCAAATTTTCCATGACCGCGTTATGCCGATTTGGGTTGCTGCACCGGTAAATCAAAAAACAGAAGCCAGTCTATACGAACTAGCATATAAACTGGCTACACTTTTTGAACAGGAAGAGATTTTTATTTATCGTATGCCAATTTCTCTAATGTCGATAGATCCGGTCTAAAGCCCCGTATTCCTTTTGCAAATTCTGTATTGAGCAGGTTAAGAGTAGACAGTAGATGCCCGATAACTACCTTTGGGCATGACATCTAATCAAGTTTTGGTCGAATTGAATTTCGATCCCTTAACTACCCTCAACAACCACGCGGCACAAGATCGTATTGTTGGTCTCCAGATCGGGTCCCCAGATTATCTCAGCGCTTGAATCCCAGCTGATCGCATCATAGCCGTCTTTGGGACCAACGGCACTGGCTGAGTGAACAGTCGTTGCGGTCCAGCCACTGTCGTCAAAGTCAGCCGCTTTCCAGCCATCCGGCTCACCCAAATCGTTAAACTCGCAAGGCGCAGTACCCGCCACCGGATTTGACTCATCCTCGCACGACTTATCCAGCGGTGCATCATGGATGACGGTACAGGCCCAATCAGCATTTGTCACTGCTACAACATTGCCGGAGTTGGTGTCGGTGAGTTGCATAATGAAGCCACCATCACCCATCTGTTGGTTGTTGGCGCCAATATACTCTAAGCCTGTGTCATTCTCTTTAAAATCTTTGAGGATAAAGTTGAGATGAAGCGGATAATCGGCGTCGAAGGTGACAGACTCTGCATTAAAGGAGCGCTCTGTTGTGATGGAAACAGAATCTTCTACGATGAGTTCATCACCCAGATAGGCGGCGAACCAGTTATCGGCCCACGCATCCATCTTGAAGCCGGTCGATCCAGAGGTGCTGGCCTCGGTTGTGCTAATGTCAGCTGCACTGCCGCCGCCAAGTCCTCCACATGCAGATAGAACGAGTACAACGGTGATCCAGAGCAGGTAATTTGGTGTGCGAAATCGCATGGTGTTTTCCTTTCCATCTAAATAAGTTATGTTTTGTTGTTAAGATGTCATCCAAGCTGATCCTGTGTTGGCAGTTGAACGACGTATAGAGTCACTCATGTTGACTCTCATTAATACTAAGAACATTCCATCGATGGTTGATAAACCTGATGAATATCCGAACCGCTGCTGCCCCCTTGGCTGGTGCCGCCACCGGGGAAATGGATCCAGCCATCAACAAAAGCCATGCCAGTTACACCATGGACGGGAATGGGCATGGGTGCTAGGCTTGTCCACGTATCCGTAATTGGATCATAAACCTCATGTTGGGGATAGAGACCGTCTACGTTGCCAGTACCATTTCCTTCGCCACCCATAATGTGAAGACAGCCATTAGCTACAATGCCGTTGTGACCGCTGCGCTTGGTCGGCATGGGTGTCCCCAAACGCCATTCGTTCGTTTCTGGATTGTATATCTCGACGATGTCAGTGACCTCGCTGGAAAATCCGCCACCAAAACGACCACCCACGGCGTAGATCTCACCCTCAATAGCAACGACGATAAAGTGATTCCGCTGAGTCGGCATATCCGGCAGGACGGTCCACTCATCGTGTTGGGGATCATAGACAGCAAAATCATGACCGTGGGGCGGTCTACCGCCAGCCACGTAGATTTTGCCGTTCAGAACTGCACCGGCTGATCCGCTGCGCCACGTTGGCATCAGGGCACGCCCCTCCCAGCTATCGGACGCAGGATCGTATGCATAGACGTCTTGCAAAAAGGGACCGCCGCCACGCGACGTTGGCTGGCCACCAATGATGTAGACGATGCCGTCGACTGATGCTGCTACATTGTGATTGCTCGCGACAGATAGAGGCGGACCGTAACGCCAACTATCACTGGTTGTGTCGTATATTTGTACAGTATCCACCGTCTGTCGGGACGAAGGGTAACCGCCCATGACATAGATATGCCCGTCCAGTTCTGTCACGGATAGTTCAGAGTTGGCTTCTAGCAGAGAGGCACGTGTCTCCCAAATAGAAGTATCCGCGCCTCCATTTTCACTCGCGACTTGCTCATTTGGCTGAACAGAGTCTACTATCTCTTCGCAAGAAGAGGGAACAGTGCTGATACAACTACCCATGAATAAAAGTAGTAATCCTGTAGTAGCAATGGTGTAGGTATTTTTTAGCATCTCTTTTCTCCTCATTCACCCCTCATTCGCAATCGCTAGCAAACGTGTCTGCCAAAATTATAATATGATTGCAATCATTTGTCGTCTGTCCTGCGGCGTATTTGTCGTAAATCTATCTACCTCGCAGGGCTACAATTAGAGTGGTCGCACGACCCATATGCGAGCAGGCGAACATGTGCTATGCTATTTAAATGATCAGACGAATCTTTTCTCAGGCACAGACGGATTCCATCTCGGAGCGCTACCAACTGCTCGCGATCGTGATCTATATTGGCACATTAATTGTGGCCGTTTTTAGCTGGACACTTGGTCGACCGCCTCGCGCGCCAGTCTTTGACGAGGAACCGGTTGCGCGATTTGTGATATTTGCCTTCGCAATCGTCGCCTTGCTCATTCTTGATTTACAGACCATTAATGCCTATGGCCTCAAACTGTCGCCCAAAGGGAGCAGATTACACCTCTTTGCTCGTGTTCTGCTGTTGACAGTAGCCTTTGTAACGGCAGGTCTCGAGTTAACCATTTTTGTGTATCTTCTTCTGTCCTTGTACGCATATCTAACCACTGGTCGCACAGCCGCATTAACTGTAGCGGGTGTTAGCTTCATCGCACTCTTCGCACGTTTGGCCTACGGCCCACGGAACGATTTTATCTCAGTAGGAGATTTTGAGCAGTTACTGGGCTACAGCTTAATGACGGTCTTTGCCCTCTTGCTTGGGAACATCATCACCGAAGAAGCCAAAAGCAAGGAGCATGCCCATCGTTTGCTTGACGGCTTGACTGAGTCACACCAGCAGCTCGAAGAATCCATGGCCCAAGTTGCTGATTTGGCTGCCACCGAAGAGCGTAATCGCATGGCGCGGGATATCCATGATGGACTGGGTCACTATTTGGCAGCCATCAATGTACAATTAGAGATGGTCGTCAAGCTCTATGATCAACAGCCGGAACTAGCTAAGGAAGCAGCGGTTCAGGCCAAGGCCGCGACGCAAGCTGCGTTGAGCGACGTGCGTCAATCTGTCAGCACCCTGCGCGACGGCGGAGAGCGGTTTCAGCTACGCACTGCACTTGACAGGTTAGTCAATCAGTTAGAAACTGATAATCTGCAGATTCAGCATGAGCTAGAGGGGGATGAAGCAAGTTGCTCTCAACCCATCCTGTTGACGCTCTACCGTGCTGCCCAAGAAGGGTTAACCAACGTCGTTAAACATGCATCGGCAACAGAGGTTGAACTAAAGATCCAGCTATTGCCTAGCCATGCCACTCTCAATGTAGCTGATAACGGGGTAGGCTTTGATGTTGCGTCCCTAGAAAGCAAGCCGGGATATGGACTACAGGGAATTCGAGAACGGGTCGCGTTGGTGAGAGGTCATGTGAAACTTGACAGTAAACCTGGTGAGGGTGCTATCTTGAATTTGAAGATTCCCTATTAATAATCAGTAAGTGTCCAGTTTCCTGAGCGTGTTGAAGCCGACGTCGGCTTCAACACGCTCAGCCTAGTGGGGGAGCGAACAGTTACAATAATCATATGAGCGAATCAGAATCCATCCGCGTAATCGTCGTTGATGATCAGCGCTTGGTGCGCGAGGGTATCGCAACATTGTTGGCCCTAGAGCCAGACATTGAGATTGTTGGCCGTGCTGCCGACGGTCAAGAAGCGGTCAAGCTGGCCACGGAGCTGACTCCAGATCTCACGTTGATGGATGTGCGTATGCCTATTATGACGGGGATTGAAGCCACCATCGAAATTCGCAAACGCTTGCCCAATTGCCAGATCTTGATGCTGACAACTTTTAACGATGATGACTACGTTGTGCAATCATTGAAAGCGGGTGCTTGTGGCTACCTGCTCAAGGATATCCCCTCCGAAGATCTAGCCCAAGCCATTCGGTTAGCCCATACAGGAATCTACCAACTCGACCCAGCCATTGCGGGTGCATTGGTTGGCTCACTCTCCACCCAATCCTCATCTAAACAACCCACAATTAAAGAGATTCCCTTAACCCAGCGCGAACTTGAGGTTTTACGGCTACTTGGCGAGGGTGCTACCAATCGCGAAATTGCGGATAGACTTATCGTGAGTGAGGGGACTGTCAAAAAGCATATCTCTAGCATTCTGCAAACGTTACATCTACGTGATCGAACACAAGCGGCGATTTACGCCATAAAACAGGGTGTTGCATAAGGGAATTAGAACCTATATCTTTGCCCAATCAGATGCTAAGAGGCATAATGCGTCTAACCAACCTCATAGACAGCATATAAAAATCGGACAAATCGTGTGGTGGACATTCCTGTCAGTCGTCGTGCAGGTTGGAACACGGGAATTGTAGGTCCGACCACTACATTTGCCCCTGTCTATTTGCTTTACCTATGCGCAATCGCAGTCGAGCCAAAAGCATCTTGAATGTACTTCCTGAGGCACCGGACGGTGACCATGAACAACATAGCGAAAGTCGATAAACAACCACAGGATCGTTATCTCCGTCTAGCCGAATTGATGGCCTCATTCTCATTAGCGATCGATTTGGGCATGGGACAGCCACTTGACTGGGTCATGCGTACCTGCTTGCTTGGCACTCATCTAAGTCAATTGCTGGGCTTAAGCAGCGATGAATGTCGTCAGGTCTACTACCTTTCTTTATTAAAACATATCGGTTGCACCTCTGCTTCATCATGGCAAGCGGAGCTATTCGGCAATGAGTTGGGCATGGGCCAAGTGCTGACAGTCGACACGAAGAATCCAGTTGAGGTATTTCCTACTATCGTAAAGATGGCGGGCCAGGGCCAGCCGTTGTTGGCGCGAGCTCGCTATCTCCGTCGAGCACTTGCTGCTGGGCCCGGCGCAAAGGATGAACTCAGCCTGATACAGTGTGAAGTGGCTGGCAACCTAGCCGGTAGATTGGGCTTTGCGCAAGAGATGCTGTACACGCTAGGTCAGCTCTTTGAACGCTGGGATGGCCAAGGCCAGCCCTATCAACTCAAGGGAGACGCCATTGCGCTGCCCGTGCGGGTCATTCATTTGGCCTACGATGCGGCGACGTTACAACTCCAAGCTGATTCAGAAACGGCGATCAATGTGGTAAAGAAGCGCTCCGGACGACTTTATGACCCGGCCATTGCTGACGTCTTCTTACAAGCTGCTCCGGACCTGTTCGCCCAACTGGAAGTAGAGTCAACTTGGGACGCGATTTTAGCTGCTGAATTTGAATTGGCCACATGGCTCTCTGAAGAACAGTTTGAGGATGCCCTGCTTGCCATCGCCGATTTCACCGATCTGAAGTCGCCCTATCTTGTGGGCCATTCGCGTGGTGTAGCTACTTTGGCAGAGGAAGCAGCGCGTCAATGTGGGCTTCCAGATGCTGATGCGACTAGCCTGCGGCGCGCCGGGCTGCTCCACGATCTAGGTCGGGTAGGCGTCTCATCTAGCATCTGGAACAAGCCAGGGAAGCTCACCGAGAGCGAGTGGGAGCGGGTGCGCTTACACCCCTATCTCACTGAACGAATTCTAGCTCGCTCCCAAGTTATGGCTCCGCTGGTTGATCTGGCGATTTTGCATCACGAACGGCTTGATGGTTCAGGCTATCACCGCCGCTTGCCCGCTCCGATGCTACCGCTCACCGCTCGAATTCTGGCGGCTGCCGATGCTTATCATGCCATGACCGAACCGCGTCCTCATCGACCGGCACTTTCGCCCGATGAAGCAGCCGCTGAACTGCGCCAAGACGTCAAGGCAGGCCAATTTGATGCAGCGGCTGCCGATGCAGTGTTGAGCGCGACAGGGCACCAGGTTCAGCGTCCTCGTCATGCAACACCGGGTGGCCTGAGCAAGCGCGAAATCGAAGTACTGCGCCTCATGGCCCGCGGGCTGTCAAACCCTGAAATCGGCGAAGAGCTTGTCATTTCGAAAAAGACGGTCGGCCATCACGTTCAGCACATCTACAACAAAATTGACGTTTCTACCCGAGCTGGTGCGACCCTGTTTGCCATGCAGCATAACCTCCTCAGCACGCTCGACCGTTCATCTTAAGCACCACACTATTCAAATATCGCCTTTAAGAAAAAGATTTTCCAACTGTATCCTTCGACAAGCTCAGGGTACGGTTGGAAAATCTTTTTCTGGATATCTACACAATCCAGTCTAGCATGTTGCAATGGATCAAGGTGGACCATTCGGTAAAGTATTCTTCGGTGCCGAACATTTTGGTGGCAATTGTCTCTCGGTTAGTGCTTAGGGTGTTCCAGTCGTGCAGTGCTCCATCCCAAATAATGATGGCATTAAATAGCTCTGGGATGCGGAATCCGTTGGTTGCCGCACCAAACCCACCCATAGAAATGCCTTGCAGTGCACGACCGTTGCGCTCGGCGATGGTGCGATAGTTGGTATCGATGTACGGAATCAGATCCTTTGTCAGGGCGGTCGAGGCCAAGTATTGACCGTCAAAGCTGTCTGACCACATCCTGTTCCCATCTGGATCAACAGGGCAAACTACAATCATCGGCTCGATAATGCCTGCAGCGACTGCCTTTTCAACGCCCTCACCCACCTTATTACAATCATAGCCAGCCCAAGACTCGCGCACGCCGGCCCCATGCAAGTGGTATAGCGTCCGGTACTGCTGCTCACTTTCATCGTATCCTTCTGGAAGGTATACGATGAAGGTCTGTTCGCCAGCGGCAGCACCGTCGATGGTCTGTTCTTGTACGCGCCGGCAATCGGAATAGGCTTTTGCTCCAAATAGGGAGAATCAAATCATTACTGGTTTTGTCAGGAATCTCGGGCAGGGCCTCTCCCTCGGCAACTGCGCCATCAGTGGAATTGGCCTTTGTATCGACAGATTGATTAATACGCCGATACCACTCAGCAATGTTTTGGCCAATCACGTGGGGATGATCTTCCTGCACAAAGTGATTGCCGGAGCCGAAACGAACTAGAGCCTAATGGCCCTGAGTAGCCTGATACTGCCCCCAATCGCCCATAAATCGAACCAATTGCCCATCTCGCATCTCCCAGATTTCATTGGCAAAACGCTCAATAAAGCGCCGATCGTGGGAGATGGCAACCACAGGGCCAGCAAAGTCGAGTAGGGCCTTCTCGAATTCCTCTAGAACGTCCAGGCTGATGTGATTGGTTGGCTCGTCCAATAGGAGCAAATTGGCCTGTTGAGCGATGAGTCCGGAAATCTGTAGCTTCCGCTTCTGGCCTACGCTTAACGTTTCGGCTTCCTTACGCAGATCGGGCCAGGTGAAGAGACCGTAGCCCAACAATTCGGCCTTGAACTCTTCTGGATCGCCGACTCGTCCATTGCGATAAACGTCAAAGAGTGAGCCGTCTGTTACCAACGTCTCTTGCTCTTGATCCAGGTGCCCCAGTATAACACTAGGGGCGACGTGGACAGTGCCGCTGTCTGGCAAAAGCGTACCAGCCATAATTTTTAGCAGGGTACTCTTACCCGCCCCGTTGGAACCCAGAATCACAATACGACTTGTGGGTTCGACACTGCAGGAAATTTCCTCGAGCACTACTTGATCCCCGTATGCTTTGCTGACGCCCATGACCGTAATCGGCGTCTTACTCGGTAGCGCTTGCGGATCAAAATCTGGATTGATCTGCAACTCGGCTGGCGGCTTGGGGATGGGATCTTCGACAATCCGCCGTAACTTTTCTTCTGCAGAACGAATATCGCGGGCCAGTGAAATCTGTTTCTTTTCAGCCTTGAAGGTATAGGCGAATTTGTCGTTGTCACGCGGTGCCCGAGCAAATGCGTTGACATTGGCTTTGCTCTTCATTAGCTTGCGCAGTTCGCGAACCTCTTCTTGCTGTGCCCAGTATGCCTCGATCCACTTAGCCCGTTCTTGAACTTTGGCCCGAGCATAAAAGTCGTAATTTCCGCTGTAGAGCTTTGCCTCCCGACTGTGTTCCTGGATTTCCACAATTGTGGACACGGTTGCATTGAGGAATTGGCGATCATGGGAGACAATGAGCACAGCGCCCCGGTAGCTCTGTAAATACCCCTCTAGCCACCTTAATGCATCAAAATCTAGATGGTTGGTTGGCTCATCCAATAAGAGCAGATCCGGTGACTGAAGAAGCAACGCAGCCAAACCCACCCGAGACTTTTCTCCTCCTGAAAGCGTACCCACCCGTCGGCTACCGTCCAGCCGTTCTATGCCTAAGCCAGCAAAGACCTGGCTAAGGCGATAATCCATATCGTACCCTCCACTCCGTTCAAAGAGCTCGCTTAGCCGACTGTATTCGGCAAGGATCTCATCCATATCTTCAGAAGCAGACGCAGCGCTAGCCGTAACGCTAGACGCAGCGCTAGACGTAGCAACTGACGCCATTTTTTCCTCTAATTCTCTCATCTGCTCTTCTGTTGAGCGCAGACGGCCCAGCATGTTATCGACCAGTTGTGTAATTGTCATCGTCTCGGCGGCCTCTAGAGATTGTTCCAAATAGCCAATCTCCAACGATTCAGGGTGGGACACTTGGCCGCTATCGGCTTCCAAATGGCCCAGAATAATTTTGAGTAGCGTACTTTTCCCAACGCCATTGGCTCCGACTAGCCCCATTTTTTGCCCGAACGGTAGGCTAAAACTAATCTGGCTGAGTACTTGATGGTCGCCGTATGCTTTGGCAACATTATTAATTGATAATTGCATAGTTTATTCAATCCCTTCCGTTTTATACTGCCTTGGGCACAGATTGTATAGACAAACGAAAAACGGCCACGAGAATCGAATCCCGTGGCCGTTGAATGTGCCGTGCCTGCTATACTGGGCGGCATCAATTGAATAAACGAAAAGGCCACGGGCGGAATGCGCCGTGGCCAGTAAATTCTATAGCGGTTTGGTTACCAGATTGGCTACCATCTATTACCGATTGAACGACAGGCACACTCCAATGGGATGGGTGATAATTGACCTGTGTTCATCTCTGTCATCGGTAATCGTCCTAAAAGTGAATTAAATTTATTCTTGCTAGTTGCAAAATCCATACCACAATTCTGTTGAAAATTGTGATTATCCACAGCTCTACAGAAAAGGGCAAACTACGTGTGTCGTAGAGCTGACTGTAAAAATCAGTTTAGCATGGCAAAGATTGATTGTCAATAGCCAAATTTTAGCTAGGTATGCTCAACGTCGCTCTCGAGTGGAGAAGAGTCGCCTAATATAGGCCACCTCACATTGAAGTGACTTTTTCGCTTCAAAAAGAAGGAGGGATGACGCAAACCAAAGTGCCAGGATTAAGTACGTAACGGCCTGATGTTGCCCTGTCTCTCGTAGAAGGTACGACGCAAGCAGAATCGCCCCGGCATGAAGCAGTGCATGTGCAATAATTAGCGTAGATTTCGAGCTTCCTCTATCCATCTTTTGCTCCTCATTTGATCTATATCCAGTACATTGTCAGTAGTTCTCCATCATATCAAATGTCTGTGGAATTAGGATTCTCTAGTTCGGCATTTACAGTAAAAATTCGATGTAAGAGAACGCCTCCTCCGCAAAATCATGAACTACTGTACTTGGATTAAGCTTTCGTACAACTTACGAGATATTGTGTTATAAATCTGTTATGGATACTACGTTCCACAACCGCACTTTGTACTCAGCTCCGTTTGAAAACGGCAGTTTCGTTTTTCTAGTAGCACATTGGAAAACAGCCGTTTCCAAAGTGACCGCACTTTAGTTATAAACATTTGTCACCGCTTTTTCGGGTCCAAAGTGCCGAGCGGTTGGCACTCCGTGCTCTTTACACCAATCAGCCAATGGATTCGCCCCGCCATTCGGCTGGAATCCTTTGACATCATCAAATTGCTCACCGACGAGGAAGCGCTCTAAAGGCGTCAACTTTTCTATAAAGCTCCCTTCTTGGCTGCGAAAATCCATGGGCATGACCCACCGGTAGCCGTAGCCAATCATGATTCCTTTGCGGGTCCAGGTTGAAAGATTGGCTGCTCCGGCATGGTATGTTCGATTTTCAAAGAGTAGACAGTCACCAGGGTTTAGCAGCGGTTCGACTGCACCATCAGGATCCCCCTGTCCTTCGGGGAATTCAATCGGTGCCGTCAAGTGATTGCTGCCAGGAACCACCATGGTCGCCCCCGTATTAGGTTCGCTCAGATCGGTGAAATAGAAGGCGCATTTGAGTTCGATGCGGGGGATGCTGTAATGACCCAGTGCCATCATAGCCTGCAGGTAATCGCGATGCCAGCCGGGATCTCGGTGAGTCTCTGGCGTACCTGCTGGATCAGGGCTCTTGTAGATGAGGTGTGAGGTCATTAATTGGAGATTGGAGCCCAGCAGATGCACCACCAACGGTAAGATACTCGGATGGGTCATCAGTGGGATGTAAGCATCCTCCAAAGTAACCGAATTGCGAAATCCATCATAGCGCCCATCTGCCCGGGATTGACGTCCAATCTGATGATCGCTGGCAATGAGTCGGTCACTGGCCTCAATAAGATTGGAGATGGTTTCGCTATCTAATGCATTCCGAACAATCAAGTAACCATTCTCGTCAAATGAACGGATCTGCTCTTCAGGAATGGGTGTGTAGTCTAGCATGGCTTATTCTCCTTTATAATTAGACAGAAGTTGCAGTCGATTTGTTGCCTAGCTTATTTAGATGATACTGTTGGCGAATTGTTTGTTGAGTGAGCACGCCCCGTGCGGTTACGAGCCAGAAACCGGCACGAGGCGTGCCTACCTCCACATCATATGGACTTTTTTGAATTCGCCAACAGTATCTTTAGATGGCCTAAGAATGGATGGTCTTTGGGAAAGCTTACGCCAAAATTGTCTTTTGTGCAACCACTATCCATTAGACGGTGTATCTTACTTTCGGGGCAAATGTGAGCAGAGATTCTTCCCTAGCCTGAAGGGGCCTTGAAAATTGAGGAGTCGACCCGCTCAGAATGACATCGTCCACAGTGAGCAGGTCAAACTTGCCCCCAAACGGAGATGCTCCCCCCCATTAGACCGGAAAGCCAGATTGCCCTATCTGCTATCTAATGGCAAAATATAATACATGAATATTCTGTCAAGACTCTTGTTTGCCCTTCGTAAATTCTGGCTTGAGCGACGTATCCAGTCGTTGGCGTCAGGCTTCGCCATCAGCAATCTTTCCACGGCTGAAATTGATGAGAGAATAGGGCCGAGTATCCGAACCTTGGAGCAACCCATAGATGATCTCCCTGGGGCATACCACACACTGATTAACCTAGAAAGAGATGCGGCTCGTCTTGAATCAGGCACCCTATTCAACGATATTGTTCCTGATGGGGCGAATCCAAATTTGAATGATGCTGAAGCCAAGAGTAGGCTGAATCAATACATGGCTGGGCGTCGTCTATTTATGAGAGCAACTGGGGTTTGGCTGCTTCTGCTATTGATCAACTGGATTTCAATGGCAGGGGCTTCATACAATTGGCCTGTTGGCTGGTTTTCCAACGATTACTATCTCGGATTTGCGATAATCGGTGCGACCCTCAATTCGCTCTTTCTACTCTTGATTACTTCAGGCTCGGACCAGAGTCCTGGATATCCACCTGGTGTCTATGCCTTCCGTCTGCTCCAATCAACTATTTATGTCGCAATCCTGTATCAGATTGCAAGCCTTATTCTGCCCGAGAGTGTTCCTGAGTGCAGCCAGCGCTTCTGTCTATCGCTACAAAGTCCACTTTGGCTGGTTCTCTCGTTCCTTATCGGCCTCTTTGTTAGCACAATTGAACAAGGCATTCTGTGGTTCTTTGATACAAAAAACAGGGCGGCCCTATCAACCGGGCTGGCTGAACATCGTTTGCTTACCCTGTCTATTGCCATCTGGCTGATACTTCACCTAAGCAACTGGCTCTCACTGATATCACCTTCATACGAATGGCCTGTTGGCTGGTTTTCTAATGATTATTATACCGGATTTGCGCTGGTTGGTGCGACCCTTAATGCGCTTTTTTTTCTCTTGCGCCCAGAGCGTTCCGAAGCAAGCCGAAGCGATCCATTCGGCGTATACGCCTTTCGTTTGCTGCAGGCATCTGTCTACACAGCAATTCTTTATCATATAGCTGGCCTTGTTCTGCCGGACACGGATTTTGCTTGCTCCCAACCTTTCTGTATCTCATTGCAAAATCCCCTTTTGCTAGTTATTTCCTTCGCGATTGGTCTGTTGGTCAGCCCTATCGAAAAGGGTATTCTCTGGCTCTTTGACGTTGAAGGGCGTCGCCGAAGCCGAAATACCCAGTTCCAGCAACTGCATACTCGATATATCAAACTGCTTGAGCAATATCAGGGGATGATCTCTCGTGAAGAGAACCCAACGCCTCCAGACCCGATGATCGAAGGGCGTTTTCGCCGTATCCGCAAAGCCATTGAATTCAGTCTGCCTCAAAAAGCTGCAACCATGTTGCTTGATCTTGAATTAGATATCTTCAAACTGGCTTATACATCGACGAGCGATACATCAGCGGAGCAAGAGGCAGAGATTGAGCCAGCGATTGAGCCAGCGATTGAGCCGGAGCATCAAGATGTAGTGGGCGAACAGCCAGAACAGGTTGAAACCAATCAACCCGACTCCGTCGAGCAATCTGTATCAGCCGAGCCAGCAGCACAAGTTGAACAAGTCAATCAAGAACTAGAGACTCAAGTGGAAGGTCAAGGCAAACGTGATGAAGAAAAACTTTAAGCTGCACCAACTTCTATGGAGTTGCCTGCTACCTCTGCTTCTGCTTCTAATAGCTCCCTTATCATCTAGCAAACCATATCTCGCCACTCTTCTAGGTACCCTATCGCCTCTGCACGCGGCATCCAATAATCAGAGTGATGTAGAGCACCAGCTACAAATTCAGCTAGAAATGCCCGATGCACCAGCGGGTACTCCGGCAACGCTTGAGCCGGGTGGTTCGCCACTACGCTTTAACGTAACGGTCCGCAACAGTGGGGTCACGACGGTAACGAATGTAACCGTCGTGGCTGAACACGAGACCGAGTACCTGAAAATTGATCTGAATAGCCAAACCTACGAGAAAGAAGAAGACAAAGAGGCAACCAGTAGCTCTCTAGATGAACAAGGAAATTTGCGTTGGCAGATTGGCCAGATATTGCCAGAAGAGGAATGGCAAGTAACTTATCTGGCTACCCCACAGGATGAGTTTCAATTTACCTCCGTAGAAAATCTAAATGAGGCGGATGATGGATACGCGGGCCTCATTCCCGTCATTACCCGAGCCACGGCCCAAGTCGGCAACCAAGAGCTCGTTCAAGCGACAAGCGCAGTAGAAATCCAACTTCCAGGCAACGGGCTGAGTGTCACCAAAGAGACGAGGCAATCTGGTGATTGTCCAGGGCAAAGCAACACAACTATGGGTGTTGACGGCACGGCCGAATTTGTCCTCATGGTAAAAAATGAGACATCAGGGTATATCTTTACTGATTTGCGACTGATCGATCTATTTGAAGGCGACCAGGGCGAAAGTCGTGTGGATAGTGTGACTGTAATCAGCACCGAGCCACCAACCGAGGAAACGCTCTTTTTACAGCGCGAGGGGACCATCGAGTGGCCCATCAACCGCCTACGACCTGGAAAATTCTGGTGTGTCAGGTATCGTACCACCATCGCCTATGGAGAGAGTCGCGAGATTACAAACCGCTCGTTTGTTCAAATTGCAGGACAATCCTACCTTGGCACTGAGCATCAACGGCTTCTTGTGCAGGTGCCCCAGCTTTCATTAACCCAACGGATCGAATGGCCAGAAGGCCAACCAGAGACGCAAGGCATATACAAGCCGGGAGACAAGGTCCAATATGTCCTAACCTATGCCAATAAAGGAACGGGAGAGGCAACCAATGTGTCTCTCACCCAGCGCTTTGATCCAACCGTCTTCAATACCATCGTTGATGGTGATGCCCTTAGCGCACCGGATGGTGATGTCAATGAAAACGCTATTTTGTGGTCTCTCGGTACCCTCTCTGCAGGTGAACAGGGAGAGATTCGTTGGGATCTTCCGTTGCGTTCGGACCTGCTGGTTGGTGAATCCACACTGACCAGTCAGGCTGCCCTGGCCGCCGACAATCTTGTGGCAGCCACTGCCGAAGAAAGTTCCTTTACCATCCATAGTCCAGAACTCAGCATCGAAATTACCCCTCAAGATCTCAACGGCGGTAAGATCAATCCAGGAGATAAGCTGCTGGTGCTCATTCGTCTGGCCAACGAAGGCAAGGTTGCTGCCACGGATCTGGAGATCAGTTCGGCCATTGCCAATCAACTAGGTGCTGAACTTGCCAATATCTCCGACTCAGGTGAACCTACTGACCAATCTGGCGTTGTTGGCTGGACATGGCCTGCGTTAGAACCTAATGGCGTGGAGACCTTCTCTTATGAGCTACAGATTCCTGGCAACATTAATGAGTTAACCAATATCGATGGGACGGTAAGCGTGGTCGCCTCCGGGGCGGACTCACCGCTCGCCACCAATACCAACTTTGCCGTGGAGCCAGCAGAACGCTCGCCAGCGCCCATTGCCGAAGCAGCTATTCCGTCTCTACAGCAAAACTTTCCCCTTATTGCCACATTAGTTGGCGGCCTCATCTTGGGTGCCTTCTTCCTCGTCGGCTACTACGCTCGCTACCTCATGCTAGAAGAGCAGCTCGAATCCCACTTCCGCGAAGTTGTTGAAATGTTTACCATTGTGATCATTGTGGCTGCCGTGCTGGTCTTGGCAATGGTCTCAAGTTTGGGGTCCAATGCCGCGGTGTCGGTGCTGTCTGGCATTGCTGGATATGTATTGGGGCGTGGGTCAAACGGTCGATAGGATTCAATGCGCCACAAATGAAATATTTCCTGTTCTCCCCACGTCATTATTATAGACATTGTCTATTCAGTAGGTGGTCGGATAGTCCAGGGTCATCTGGTCCAGGGTCATCTATGCTAGGATCATATAGGCTAGAGTCGACTTATTCGGTTCTAAGTGAACCGCGCTCGACTGATAATTGACGAAACAGTTCCCATCATCAACGCTACAATAGAACGTTACCGCACCAAGGGAATCCATTCCCCTGGTATGGACAGACGCTGCGGTTTACCTACGCAGATGGTCAGAGAAGTTCTGTCTCCTCTTCTTGGATGGTACTGTTGGCGAATTATTTGTGAAGTGAGCAGTCCTCGTGCGGCTATGCGCCAGAAACCGGCACGAGGCGTGCATACCTCCACATCGTATGGACATTTTTGAATTCGCCAACAGTATCTTGGAATGCCCCAGAGTGTGTAGGTCAAGAGTCGGGACAAGGCTCTTTCTGGCAAAGAATAGTACAACCGTTAATCAGTAGGCATCCAGTAGACCAGAATGCGCAGTTTAATAGTCTGATCTGTCTGTATCATTACTTACGCTGCGTAGCATGAATTTATGGTTTGATCTAATAATGAACCATCCAACGACAGTCACAATTCAAGAGGTAATGTCAACTGGTCTTCGCGTCCTAGTAGAGGCGACCAACCAACCCGGCTTTATTTCCCGTCGCGAGATGACGTGGGACAGACGCTTTGATGCATCTTTTCCCAACCTACGAGTCGGGGAGCAGATTCAGGCCATTCCGCTTCGAGAAAAGGGCCAGAAGGAGAGAGCCGAGCTTAGTCTACGTCGATTAGTGGATCCCTGGCAGGATGCCAAAGAGCAGTTCCGGGTAGATGATATCCTTGTGGGTACAATCGTCAATGTACGAAACTTTGGTATCTTTGTCCAGCTTGCCCCAGGGATAGATGCCATTGTTCGTCCCAAAGATATTCCTCACCTGCGGCACCAACTGCCAAAAGATGTGGTGGCCATCGGGGATAAGGTTCAAGGCGTTATTACGGAGATTGATTATGAAAGAGAAAAAATTGAGTTTGACATCCTCAAACGGTTGAAGATGGTCGATGAAGCTCGCATGGATCGCAGCGTCGTTCAGTACGAGCTCTTTATAGACCAGCTATACAAACCTGTCTGCCGCAGCCTGCCTGAGGAGCAAACGGCCAACCTTCATTTACAAAGTGCGACCCAAGCGGGCAAAAGTCTAACCAACCGTAAGTATGTGGCACCGTTACAAAATTTAGAGAGAATCTTGATCATCGACGACTCCTCAGCGCAGATAGCCTCGATTCGGGATCATCTAAGCTCTATCTTTGACGTTGAGATCGATGCAGCCCGCTCATGCCAAGAAGCACTAGCAAGTATTAGCACCGGCCCAGCATATGACCTGGCGATAGTGGATATGAATTTGGGAGGGGAGTATGGCCCCGACTTAGCATCCACATTCCTGAAGACTCATCCGAAAATGGCTGTTCTCTTTGCCAGTACTGCACCCGTAACCCAAGCCCAGCAGCCGCGCATCAATGGCCAGCTTTTCCCCTTTACCCATAAAAGTCCGGAGGAGATTGAGGAGTGGGTTCATCACTTTCAAAATGGCTATTGGGAGGAGACAGATCATAAAGAGAGCACTATAGATGAACAGACCTTCATCGGGCGCGGCAGCTTCATTCGCCAGCTCGGTTTTATGGCATTCGCTCAAGGAGCAAAAGACGAGACTCTAAATAGATTACTGGCTCAGCTTCAACAGGAGACAGGCGTCTCTCAAGTGATGATTGTGGAGGTTGATTCTAGCCAACATCTCGCATCGATCATGGCACTGCATCCACCTCTCACCCGTGACCTGTTGACCCAATGCCAAGATGGTCTCTATTACAGTCCGGTGCGCATCATCACAGAAGAGCAAAGAGAAATCAGTGAAACACAAATCAGTGCACATGCTCACCGCTACCGTAACTTCTTTCCGTTGTTGGGCATTCGTACAGCCTTGGGCATTCCCTTGGTCGTACCCAATATGCCGGTTCGCCATGGACTTCTGCTTCTAAATGACTCGGAAAAAGGGTTCGATGAGCCACTAAAGGAAAAGGCCAGAGTTGCTGGACAATTCGCCCAAGTAATCTTAGAACGGTCACTCATGCTCGAGTTTATGGAACGCTATGCCGTACGGTACGCGCAAGGTCAGCTATTGAGTAGCATGTTCCACGAGCTAAGCACAAAGATCGACGCCCTCTCACTCCAGGCAACACGAATCCAACCGGTCTTGCAGAAAGCCCAATTGGCCTCGTCGGCAACGGATCAATCCCAACAGATTGACAAAGCCCTGGGTGCAACCGAGACGATCACTGACGTGGTCGATGACATCTCTGAACTGATCCAGGCATATGCTCGTATTGCCCAAGGAGAGACGGAAGCAATCAATGTCAATGCACTGGTCAACAAAGTGCAGCGGCAGATGGCGACCAAAGCACGGGATGCATCCATTGAGATTCGACTAGATTTGGAACCCAATCTGCCCGCAGCTCAAGCCATTCAATCACGTTTGGAGCAGATTATCTTTAACTTGGTCTTAAACGGAATCCAGCAGATGGAAAAGCAGGCAAAGTTTATGCAAAAGATGGCCAACGAGCGACGAGATCAGCCACTGCTTCAACGGGGAGTTCTTGTCATCCAAACCCACTATGCGCCAGAACGGGAAGATAGGCCTGTCCAGATTTTCGTAATCGATAGCGGGCCAGGGATCTCCCGTCATCGTCAGGAAGAGATCTTTCGGCTGGATACGTCATCTAGAGCAGAGGGACAGGGGCTTGGCCTCTTTATCAGTCGGAATTTGGTCGAATCCATGGGCGGAGATGTACGTCTAGTAGACAGCGTGATGTTTATGGGCAGCGCTTTCGCAGTGGATTTACTTGAATATCGGTAGTTTTCGTAGATCAATGGCATTGGAGAGAATGAAAAATTACACTTAATCCATTTTGATCTGTCATCTATATTATAGGGCAGACATTTATTCATCCAACTGTACCACGGACGGATGAAAATCGAACAAAAATTAGAAGATTGTGCGGATTCTTAATCTTTTCATCTTTGTTATTTACAGGGCAGACAATCATTCATCCAACTGCACCACGGAAGGATGAAAATCGCACAAAGATTAGAAGGTTGTGCAGAGACTTAATCTTTCTAATCTTTTCATCTTTGTTTATTTACAGGGCAGGATTGTTATGAAACCCCATGTATTGATCATCGACGATGATCTCCTTCTGTTAAACAGTATGGCCGACTATCTCCAAGATGTGGCAGACTTTGAGGTCACCAAATTTCAGAGTGGTGTAGAGGCATTGGCGCATTTGGCCACCCACCGGCAATCCTACACGGCTGTGCTGCTAGATTATGTGTTAGATGCCAAGTTACCAGGGCGCGACGTGTTGGCCCATATCCGTCGCGACTACGCAGACTTGCCTGTAATCGTTATGACCGGCCAAGATCCGGCTGGTGGTATGAATGCGCTGGCTGAGGGCGCGTATGCATTCAAGCGCCGCCCAGTGGATATGACTGAATTGATCGACATTATCCGAGATTTGGCCGAACAAAATGAAATCTACTATCGGGTAGCGAGAGATCTGAGAGAAGTTTTAGAATCTGATGTCTGCATTGTGTGGCGCTTTGAACCCAAAACAAGGCTCTTTGCCATTGGGGCTTGGGCGGGTGATCTAGATAGTGAATATCAAAAAGCCATGTCTTTAACTTTGGATGCCGAGGAGAGGTATGAGCTGTGCCAACAGGGTGACCCTGTATTGGTGCATGCGCTGGATATAGAGAATCATCATTCGTTGGTAGCCAATGGTGCAAGCCGGCGCCAAAATGAAAAGAGTCCTCCAGATGGCAAACTCCCAAATAGCAGGCTTCCAAATAGTAGGCTACCTGATGGGCTATGGTCCTCTCTCTACTATATCCCACTGATCCACAAAGATCGGGTGATGGGACTGGCAGAAAGTTATTCAAGCCAAAAAGTTGTCTATGCAAATGAGCAGGAGCAACGACGCATTACTCGGTACCTGCGGGCCTTTGCTGTTCGGTCAGCGGAAGCCATCCAATATACGGATCTTGCCAAACGAACCCAAGCCCTACAAGAGATCTACCAATCTGTTGCTGACACATTAGATGTGGATACAATTCTGGACCAAATTCTACACAAAGCCCTTGACTTAATTGGGGGTGGGGCAGGTTGGCTCCATCTCCTGGATGTAGAACGCGACGTGCTGGTTCTTCGGCATCCGGTCAATCGAGATGCCGAGATCCAGCCTGAACCAGAAACAGTACTTGGCGAGGGGATCACAGGGTTGGTAGCACAGAAAGCCATGGCGTATATCAGCGGTGAGGTGAAAGAACCAACGTTAGACGGCAGGTATCCATTCCCGAGCCAGGAATCGGCTTCTGGCTCGGTTGTGCAATCCGAGCTGGCTGTACCGCTGCGTCGTGGAGAAAAGACCATCGGCACATTGACGTTGAAGAGCCGTTATCGAAACGCCTTTAGTCGTGATGATATGGATCTGCTCCTCTCCTTAGGTGCCCAAGCGGCCGTTGCGATTGCTAGAGATAAGCTTCTTCAGCATCAGCAAGGGTTAAGTCGGCTGGCCTTACAGGCAGTAGATAGTCAGGCATTGACAGACTACATTGTTAAAGCGGCTTGTGATTTAACTGGTGCCGATAGCAGCCTCTGGCTGATGAGCCAGCGCAAAGATGAAGGGGACCGCTACATGCGGATTGCGGCTTGGCGCGGGAAAATCCGCAAAGAGTATGCGCGTGATGCTCGTCTATCGACTGATACCAGCAGTTCACTGAATGCCCATGCCCTAACTTTGGGAGAGCCAATTGTATGCAAAGATATCCAGAGCCAGGATATGCGAATCAATGAGGGCAAGCCAACCTTCCAGAATCTGGTGGAGGCAGAGCAAATGGGCTGGCATGGATTTATGGCCGTTCCGCTCATCGGCAGCAATCACGAGCGGCTTGGTGTGTTGAGCCTTTATAGCACAGAAATAGGCGCCTTTGGCGAATCTGACTCAGAATTAATGCAGTCATTTGCCAATCAAGTTACAGTTGCCCTACAACAACAAGAGCGTTCTTTTGCCCTACGCAAATTGGTCGATGTGGGACATACGTTGACAGGACATGTAACCCACCAACCGGCAAGCTTGCTACGTCAAGTAGCCAATGCCGCTTGTACGCTGACCAACGCAGATTGTACCGTTATCTATCCCTACGATCCCGTGAAGAAGCGCTTTTATCAAAGGGAAAACATTGGCTCATACGGCGTGTATCATACATTAGCGAATATAACGGACAAGCCTCGGGAGCATGGATTGGCAGCTATTGTGCGGAAACAGAGGATGCTGGTTTTGCATGATAGAGATGTTGGTAACATTGAATTTCCTGTGGGTAGGAGCACTTCTCTCCCTGAACCAAGCTCTAGCATCAAAGAAGACGCACTTATTCTAATTCGGCGGGCCAAATTTATCCAGCGTGAGGGAATAAAAGCCTTTGTGGGCATCTCTTTGCAAGCGGGCGAAGGAGGGGACCAGGCGTCAGAGCATCTACAAGAAGTCGGGGTTCTGTATATTAACTTTCGTGCACCCCACTACTTTACTCATGAAGAATTACAGTTTGTTCAGATCTTTGCCAATCACGTGGCCAATGTGATCCGGAGTGCTAGGCTATACAGCAAAGAACGGCAACAAGCCCAAGAACTGGATGCAGTCCATCACACCGCGCTACATATCGTTGCCCAAGATAATTTAAATACACTCCTGCAGACATTGGTGGAAGAGGCAAC
>JBCCHB010000071.1:0-82543 GCA_039028975.1 Chloroflexota bacterium | reverse complement strand
GTGGACATAGGCACTACAAGACAACAGCATTGAGGAAAGGGAGCGAGACGGACGGAGAGGAGTTTTCTCTATCTGCTCTGTCTCACGTATCATGGCTAACAGCAGCTAAATTGTCAGCTAAACTGCATTGATGGTACTACGTGCGTACATTCTGTAGAGAGAAAATCTGGATGAAGAGAAATTTCGTCGTTGTACGTCCACTTGTTCAGAGAGACAATAGGTGCTGAACAGGCAATATGATTTATTGAAGCCAGTCTCCGAGTATACTGTTCAATATGGCGGCAGGTGCCAATGGGCGCGAGATACAGCCGTCAGGGCGAATCTGTTGGCGATGTTTATGGGATCGCTTCTGTTTGTGTTGGGCAACCTGAACGTAACGGTCGTGGTGGCGGCTGGTGCGTTTTTAGCACTCGGTATGCTTCCTGCCGTAAGCGTGACGATTGGTGCGATCACCGTAATGATCGACTATACCCGCCGCCTGAGTTCCCCGCTTATGGAAATTGGCAGTACGTTCAACACCATCGTTTCTGCCTTGGCTGGGGCTGAGCGCATCTTCGAGGTGATTGACACGGTGCCGCAGGTGATCGATAAGCCAAACGCGACGCCGCTCGACCATATCGCGGGTAAGGTGGTCTTTCATGATGTTGACTTTAGCTACATCTCTGGTCAGCCGATTTTGAAGAATATCAATCTGACCGCTGAGCCGGGTGAGATGATTGCGCTTGTTGGCCCAACAGGGGCGGGTAAGACCACGATAATCAATGTGCTGACCCGCTTCTACGACATCGAAAAAGGAACGATCCTGATCGACGGCTCTGAGATTCGAGACGTACAGCAGGACAGCCTGCGGCAGCAGTTGGGGATTGTGTTGCAGGACACCTATCTCTTCTCTGATACGGTGATGGAGAATATCCGGTACGGCCGACTCGATGCGACCGATGATGAGGTGATCCAGGCGGCAAAGCTAGCCAATGCGCACGGCTTTATCGTCCGTCTGCCCGATGGGTACAGCACGGCGCTCTCTGAGCGAGCAGAAAATATTAGCCAAGGGCAGCGACAACTGCTGGCGATTGCCTGTGCGATTCTGGCCGATCCACGTATCCTCATTCTTGATGAAGCAACATCGTCTGTGGACACCCGCACAGAGGTGCAGATTCAGCAAGCACTGCTTAATTTGATGAAGGGCCGCACGAGCTTTGTCATTGCACATAGGCTGTCAACGATTCGTGAGGCGAACCAGATTTTGGTCTTGCGTGATGGTGAGATCATTGAGCGCGGTACCCACGAGGCGCTGCTGGATGCGCGTGGCTTTTACGATAATTTGTACCGAAGTCAGTTCAAGGGTACGGCCGTCGTGTAGAAGAAGGGGGGGAGTATACAACAGTTTCCTAAATAGGGTGGTATATAGAGATAATCTCACTTCTTCGCCTTTTTGAGTCAAATCATCCATATTCAATCCAGGTGGGTAGGTCGCGGGCGCCTGCGTGCGCGATTGAACGTTTAGTTTGCCTAAGGTGCGGGAGACGTGGGTCTTGACGGTGGGGATACTGACGACCAGTTCTGCAGCGATGGCTCGATTGCTGGCTCCGGTCGCCAGCAGGCGCAACACTTCTACTTCTCGGGAAGTCAAGGTTGCGCCCGTTTCAGGCACAAATAGAGGTTTGGGGGATTGCTCTTGGGCTAGCATCGCCACGAGCTGGCTCGCCGATTCGGCGTTTTTGATAAACTTGACTGTCCCAGCCATCGCTGTATTGGATATGACTTCCCTGCATGTGCCATGGTTGTTCTCATTAATTCATTGACCTGACGATTAGCCCATAGCAGCGAAGCCCCATATACTAGCTGAGTTCTTGTAGCTTTGCGCAAGTAAGTTATAATAAATTATCACTTCGATAATTTATTGTAGGAGCAAGTATGGGACGACCAGAACTCACCACAGAAAGACGCAACCAGATCCTCGACGCCTTCGAACGCTGCATCGTCGAGCAGGGGCTATCCAACACCTCGGTTACCAAGGTGGCCAAAGCTGCCAAGGTGAACCGCGGCATCATACACCACTACATTGGCGATTTTCACGATCTGCTCTCGGCCCTCATGGAGCGCTTTATTGAAAACTATCGCCAAGGCTTTGAGGCGTATTTTGACGACCCAAACTCCCAGCCAGATATCGATGCCCTCTTGAATTACTTCTTCGATGAGTGGCCTGGCGAAACGCCCCATGATGAAATGATTCTAGACGCGGTGATTGCTGAGACGGCCCACGATGCTCGGCTGCGTGCGTTGTGCCTTGAGGCATACTCAACGCTCGAAACGGGCATTGCCAATATGCTAAAGCGGCTCTATCCCAACGCCGCCGAGGAAGCATGCCAGCATGTTGCTTATGCCATCATGACCATGGGCTATGGCAGCTCGGTCATGATCAGTTTAGGTTTTGAGCCGAAACGAGTGCCAGCGGCGCGGGCGCTTGCCAAAACATTAGCGCAAACGTTAGAGGGCTAATCAGCATTGAACATTCGGCTTTGGACATATTGAATATCATAGGTCGTCACTTCAAAGTGATTGCCATAGGGATCGCAGAAATAGACCGAATACGCTAAATCGTGATCAATAACCTCTAGCGTATGAACCAAGCGCCCATCAGGAGCATAGACTGGATAATCAGCCAGCCGCTTGGAAAAGTTCACAAAGCCCTCACCTTCTACACGGAAGGCCACGCGCTTGAACGCCCCGCGCGACTTGCAGTCCCTTGGCTCGCCCTTAAAGAGCGCTAGCATCGTATTCCCTTCATCACTGGATATCATCAGCGGGCCATTCTCCGCCCAATATTCATAATCAGGCAGGACTTCGAGACCAAATGTCTTCTGGTACCACGCCGCTGCTTCATATTGATCTGGCACAAATAATTCGACATGATCAATCTGCTTGACCCGAAACGGATTGTCTGACATCATTTATCTCCATTAATGGCTTAATTGTACTGGCTTAATTGGTTCATACTACCTGACTAGCTCGTTTCTGCCCGCAGATGTGCCAGCCGTTCGTCGATAATGCTGTGCCATTCCGCGGTCGTCACTTCAACGATTCTCGACTCCCCAATTGCCACGCTGCAAATAACGACGTCAACATCGAAACCGCGCAAATAAGAGAGGCTTTTTGCTAGGGCGTGACGACTCCCTCCCTCTGATTCCATAATTAGAGTATTCCACGACCCATTATCCAGGTAAATCGTGTCGCCCATAAAAAGATAGGTTTTCCCATGTGGTGATGCATAGCGAAAACAGACGTTGTTGTCCGTGTGCCCTAGCGTATGGAGGACTTCTAGCGTTCCCGCATGAATTTCTCTCTCTGGCGCCTCAAAATAGACATGCGCTGGCGCCTCCTCATTAAGATAACGTGCGACATTCGCATGACAGCACAATTGCGCATCGAACGTCCTCCTTACCGCAGACACGGTTGGATCGACTTCGTGACCATGACTTAAATAGTGATAGTGAACGCCGCCCAATTCAGTAATTTGTTGAAACTCCTTGGTGCTACGTGGATTGTAGAAGAGCAGGTTTCCCTCCTCTCGTTTCAGCAAATAAGCATGAACATTCAGCGTTCCAAATTGCTTCTCTTGGGCCGTCTGCCATAAATCTGGGGTAATCTGTTTCATAAGAGTATTATCCTGGGTTATTGGTCGTTGAGCCTTGATTTTCTCATTATAACCGCAAGGCTTTGATGTTGCATCGGCTTCATGAACAGGTTTCCGACTGTCCTTTAGGACAGAGCGAGTGCTCTCGAATAGCGTACATTTGAGCCTTATCATAAACTAAATTAGCGAATCGCTAAATTTGGGTTTGACAAGCTGTTCTTGTTGCAGTATTATTAAATTAGCGAATCGCTAACCAACCGTAAGAAAAGTAACCTGCCTACTCCTAGGGCAAGCCTTTGTGAGCGCAGGTATATGCATTTGCTACCCTACACAAGTTCAAGCGATCTCAGGGTAGATAACACAGCTTTTTCGGCAAAGCTCAGAGGCATTGCTACCCTACAGAACTTTCGTTCTGTTTGCGTAGCAAAGTATATGCATAGGGTTGGTCAGCGTATTTGCTAGTTTTCGGCCTGAGATACGCAAGATAGCTATGCCTGAGGCCCTCTATACTCTGCGTGAAAACCGGAGTGACTCTCTTCGTGAATTTGGTGAAAAGACCCGGTTTTCACCGCAACCGCAGTATAGAAGAAAATAAAAGGAAAAGAGATGAAAATTCTTCTTGGCTTTGTCGTCGTGCTTGTCCTGCTCGGTGTGTATATATGGGCAAATTATTTTACAAGCAGCTTGTCGTATGAACAGCTATCGGAGTATGCCTATGAAACGCTTGTCTTAGATAACGGTATGCAGGTGAACTACCGACTCGAGGGCAATCCAGAAGGGCAAACAATGTTGCTGATCCACGGTGGCTTTGACTCCTTAGATGGCTGGGATAGTTGGACAAGCACATTCGCCAAAGACTTTAACGTTGTTTCCGTTGATATGCCGGGCCACGGCTTAACCGATCCCTTGCCGGAACGCGATTATACTCGGTATGGGATGGCAGCGTTTATCAAGCGATTTGTCGATGCCCTAGCTTTGCCGGAACTGATCATCATCGGTCATTCTATGGGTGGAGAACATAGTTTGCAATATGCCATAGAAAACCCTGACATGGTGAAAGGTATCGTGATTGTTGCGGCTGGCGGTTATGTTGATGATGCGGCTGTTGTAGAAACAGAGCAAGAGTTATTGAAGCTTGCCAATTCGCCGATAGCACCCGTCTTCTATTATTACGGCACAGAAGCGGATATCAAAGGATCTTTTGCCGAATATATGAATATGAGTGCAGAAAAGGAGCCTGAGTTCTTTAATAGGATTTACCAATTATCAAGATATGAAAAACATCGGGACACTTCGTTAAAAATGATCAGCAGCATGTACAAAAATCCCCATAACATTCGTGGGCTTGATACCATCACTGCCCCCACGCTCATCGTTTGGGGTGACAAAGATACCGTTGCATTGCCCGAGCATGCGGTTCGGTTCGATAACGATATTAAGGATTCGACCCTTATCATGTATGAAGGCGTTGCCCATGGACTTCAGTTAGAGACAGGCGAAAATGGTGCAAAGGATGTTGTGGAATTTATCAAAGATCGTGGGCTAGACAAATAACTTGCTGCTAAAATTTTCGGCAAAGTCGGCGTTCCGTCGGGCGTCGTTGAAAATTCACCTTTGAGTAGCACGGCAAACAAAAGAGTTTATTCGGAATAAGAAATCCTCAGAGAGAGTCCAATGTGGTTCTCAGAGAGAAATCCTTATTCCGAATAATGTCTAAAGAACAATAAACCATAACTTACCTATTGGAGATTTTCAAATGATCACAAAAATAATTCTTGGCATTGTGGCAATCGCTGTCATCGGGGGCGGCATTTTACTAGCGATATACTATAAGCCCGATCTATCCAAAGCTCAGCTATCAGAATACATTAGCGGTGAATCCGAATTTATCACGCTGCCCAATGGGGCCACCATGCACTATCGAGATGAGGGGAATCCGGACGGCCCCGTCTTGGTGATGGTGCATGGCGGTTTTGGCGCCCTTCATAACTGGGAAGGCTGGATTCCCTATTTGAAAGACGACTATCGCCTCATTTCCATGGACTTGCTCGGTCATGGTCTAACCGGCCTCTATCCAGACAACATATACACGCGGATCTCTGTACGCGATACCATCCACATGCTCCTGCAAGAGCTGAACCTTAACCGCTACACGGTAGCTGGAAACTCGTGGGGTGGCGGTATCGCTCTGGAAATGGGCCTTGAATACCCAGACGAAGTCGAAGGATTGATTTTAGTTGATTCTGAAGGCATTCCCAATAGCGAAGAGGGTTACGATGTCTCGACGCTGACCGATGAAAAACCGACCACGCCTGATGATCCCAGATTTGCTACGCTTTCATGGATGGAGAAACTCGGCAGCAAGTTCATCGGTCCGGCAGTGGTTAGAAGCACCTTGGACAGCATGATTTACAACAAAGATTTAATAACAGATGAATTTGTCAATTACTTCGGCAGGATCATTCGTTTCGATGGAAACAGAGAAGCGCAGATTCTCATGTTTCGGCAAGGTCTGCACCAGGTGAGCCAAAACGGTCCGCAAGATCTACTACCCAGGTTAGGAGAGCTCCAAATGCCGACGCTCGTCGTACACGGCAAGCAAGATACCCTAGTGCCATTGCGAGTATCTGAAACATTTGACGCTAACATTGCCAATAGCGAATTAGCCATCATTGACGAAGCCGGCCACATGCCCATGATTGAAAAACCAGAAGAGACGGCGCAGGCCGTAGTCGCTTTCTTTGAGAAGTACAAAATTGGAAATTAAGAACGAGAAATTAATAAAACTGATTGAACCCTTGAAACATCGTTCAGATAGTCGAAGATAAAGCGCTGACTACGCGCCAGATGTTCGATGATTTGGCCCCGCTTCCTGTCCTCTACTTTTTCCGGTCCTTTGAGGATTGGTGGGGTCAGATCTTCCGGCAAGCTAGATTCGGATGTGGTGCACCCGTACGAATAGCTTTCCGGAAGGTTGTCCACCCCATAATTGCTCAGAGAGCCCTTTTTCCAACGAAAGGCCCAACAAGCAAATACCCACGGCCCAGCCTTCGGTGCGGGTCATGAGCTGCTGCAGATCACTATCCGCTATATTGAGCGCCAGATGTTCGTTGAGCAACCGGCTAGCTTCCTCTATTGTGAAGCGTAGATTGGCCATACGGATCTCGACCAATTGGCCGCGTGCCCGCAATCGTGCCAGAGCGAGTGGTGGATCGGTACGGGTGGTCACTGTGATAACGTTCGTTTTTGCGTCCTTTTCGCAATTCTCCCGTCTACTAATCCGAACCAAAAATTTCATATAGAATGCCTGTCTTTAACATACGACAACATCCTGCCTGACATCGCATGTAAACGCAGCGCTTCTACTTGTAACGACTTTCTCGAAATTTCCCCGGGTAAGATATAAAACGAACAAATAGTAAACGACATTAACTACATACGGAGATTGACAATGTTAAGGACTCATGAACACCAAGACGCGCTCCCCGTTGCGATAATTGGCGGTGGACCTGTAGGCTTGGCCGCGGCTGCCGAGCTTGCAAAACGGGGTGAACCCTTTATGCTCTTTGAAGCTGGTAATGATGTTGCCAGCAATATTTGGGCTTGGAAGCATGTCCGCGTCTTTTCGCCTTGGCGCTATAACATGGCCGAAGCCGCGGTGGAACTTTTGGAAGCTGATGGCTGGCAGTCGCCGGACCTGACGGTCTTGCCGACTGGGGAAGAATTAGTCAATGAATATTTCCGTCCACTGGCCAACGTACCCGAAATTCAACCCTACGTTTACTTCAATGCTCGTGTCACCTCCATCGGTCGCAAGGGTTTGGACAAAATGGTTACGCAGGGACGGGAGGATTTACCCTTTGTTGTACAAGTAGACGTGGCCGGAACGACACAGTCCTATGAAGCGCGCGCGGTCATTGATGCTTCGGGCACATGGGATAATCCGAACCCGATCGGTTCAGGCGGCATTGCGGCCCAAGGGGAACGCGAAGCCCACAAGCGCATCTTCTATGGCATTCCCAATGTTTTGGGCGATCATCGAGTTCGTTATGCCGGTAAAAAGGTGATGGCGGTAGGCAGTGGTCATTCATCCATCAATGCGTTACTTGACCTGCTGGCCCTCAAAGATGAAGAACCGACCACTGAAGTCATTTGGGTGCTACGAAAAAAGCAGATGCAGCGAGTCTATGGCGGCGGCACCGCAGATGCATTGCCCGCGCGAGGAGCCTTAGGTATTCGTATTCAAGCGAAAGTGGAAGCGGGCGAGTTGGAGGTATTGGCGCCATTTTATATCTCTGAACTGAGCCAAGTTAATGATAAGTTTGATGTAAAGGGGAAACTAGACGGCGATGAGATGGTTGTCTCTGGCGTCGATGAAGTGATTGCCAATACCGGGTCGCGGCCAGATATCTCCTTCTTGCGTGAGGTTCGGGCGTCATTTGATCCTGTGCTGGAAAGCGTCCCCGAATTAGCCCCGCTGATCGACCCGAATATCCACAGCTGTGGTACGGTTCGGCCACATGGTGAATTGGAGCTGCGTCAACCCGAGAAAGATTTCTATGTAGTCGGTGTCAAGAGCTACGGCCGTGTGCCAACCTTCTTAATGGCAACAGGCTATGAGCAAGTACGTTCGGTCGTGTCCGCTCTCGTGGGAGATTGGGAGGCTGCGGCAAGGGTTCAGCTTGATTTGCCCCAAACCGGCGTCTGTAGTTCAAACCGGAGTTCATCTGACCAAGCATCGGGTGGGTGTTGCGGACCAGAGGAATCAACTGCCGGTGAGTTAGTCACAGCATCGGTATCGTCATCCTGTTGCGGGCCAGAGGAACCGATGGACGAAGCGTTGAGCGTTGCTTTAAGCGATGTCTTACGCGCGACTGCGGTCTCATCGTCCTGCTGTGGTCCAGAGCAAGTGGCTGAAGGTGAGTTGGTCGCGGCTACGGTCTCATCATCTTGCTGCGGTCCAACACAATCGACTGAAGATGTGTCAAGTGTGGCATCAGCTTTGTCGTCCTGTTGTGGTCCAGTAGAAGCTGCCATTCCGGCAACAGTTGATGAACCAGCCCGTTCGGCGAACCAGTCTCGCCATGGGTGCTGCTAAATGGCACGCTCTGCTTTAGATCCTAAGACTCTGCCTATCCAAGTCAGCCAACGGACATGGTTCCCAACGGTCATCTCTGCCATTGTTTTGGCCCTAGCTGGGTTGGGGGACACCTTGCTCTATCCTACGTTGCCGCTCTACGCCACGCAGCTAGGTGTCCCGCTGATCTGGATTGGGGTACTTCTGTCTATCAACAAGTTGATTCGACTAGGCGGCAATCACGCTCTAGCACTCACCATCAGCCGATTGGGGTATCGACGAGTTGCTACATTAGGTATACTTTTGGCATCTGCAAGTACGTTGGCCTATGGGATGAATCCACCGCTGTGGTTGTGGTTGATCTCGCGCATGGCATGGGGCATGGCCTTTGCCGCTTTACGCTTATGTGCCTTAGGATATGCCACAGAGACAAAACAGCAGGGATTCCACCTTGGTCTTAGTAAAGGGATAAAAGAGCTTGGGCCGATGTGTGCGCTCTTTATCGGTCCAATGTTGATCACACATTTCAATGTACACGTGACGTTTCAGATATTTGGTGCCGTGACAGCCCTGGCATTGCCGTTAACTTGGCTGCTACCCAATGATGCCCAAACCACAAAACCCAAAATGAAAGGGCGTCTGACCAAGCCAACCTGGTTTGACGGCTTGATCTTTGCTACTGCTCTGGCGGACGGCATCGTCATTGTGACGATTGGTCTGCTCTTGCTAAACACAGGCGTTTCAGAAGCAGCTATTCTGGCCCTTTCAGCCTTCTTGTTAGCCGTCAAGCGCTTGAGCGTCATAGTTGTGGGACCTCTGAGCGGTTGGTTGGCGGACAGGTGGGATATCCGCCAACTCTTTTTGCTCTCTGTTGCCGGATTTTTCGCTGGCCTGGTATTGGTTACCATTGATGTGACCATCGCTGGCCTCACGATTCTCTTCGTATCCACAGCGATTAGCCAGACGTTAGCCGCTGGTGTAGCGCTGGACCTAAGCGCAAACGCCAAACTCAACACGCTTTCTGCACTGACCACTTGGCGTGATTTGGGTACTGCTGTTGGCGCGTTAATCGGTGGGTATCTGTTGGTGCAGAGTGGAGCAAGTATCGTTTATGGGGGGCTGGCCGTTATCGTATTGGCATTTGGTCTCAAAGTTGCTCGGATTCACTACTGAGTCATACCAAGTGGACATCCTATCGAGTAGAAAAGGGTGATGAGCATCAAGCTCACCACCCTGAACGTTAGCGTATCTATTTACAGAGCCAAGTATGGTTGACTAAGCACAACAGTTCAAATCTTCCTCTGTACACTCAGGATTCCCGGCGCAATATTCCCCGCGCTTGGATTTAGTACAATGCCCTAAATACGTTTTCTCAGACAGATAAAATGCAGTGAATTTTTCCTCAAAATCCACTGAGACCGATTTTTCGGGAATGCCAGTCTGCAGCATAGATTGTTGGAGTACTTTCACCTTAGGAAATTGTCCTAGAAAATCATAGCCAGTGTAGGATTCGATGACGGATGCTCTATGCAGCAAGGGCAGCCACGCAATATCGACCATATCGATGTTATCACCATGAAAGAATTTGTTGCCGTTTAGTTGTGTTTCTAGTTTGGCGAATGCTTTTCCCAATTTCTCAGAACGCTCTGATAAAGTTTGCTTGTCCTTGCTACGCTGAGCACTGCATTGTACCAGATAGTGTTTAGAAGCAAGATACGACCACGCTCGCTCTTGCGCTTTTTTGACAGGATTTGCGTCAAAGAGCGCGTCTGCGCTTGTCTCTTCAATGTATTCTACGATGGCATCGGATTCAAACAATACCTCGTCCGCGTCTGTGATGAGGATCGGCACCTGCCCATTTGGGGAAGCCTTCAAAAACCACTCTGGTTTATTGCTGAGATCGATATACTCGATTTCGTAGGAGGTTTTCTTTGCTTCGAGTAGAGCTGTAACTCTTTGTACAAACGGGCAAATTTTAAAGCTGACAATTTTCATCTTCTTTTCCTTTGTTGACTATGCATCTGCGTTGCTGGCGGTCTTATGGTGGCGTCTACGAAGATTCTTCATACTGCCCAAAGGGCCGTCTGTGCACGTACCATTGCTATAGACGCAATTTTAAGGAAAAGGACGCAAATCATCTAAGTTTCCCCGCAAAATTTACAATCTTTCGCATACTGTTCAAATGAGATCAGTTGGTTATGTTGATTGAGTTCAATGAGACAGCAATCATGCAACATGGACTTTAGCAATCCTCTACCTCGCTGAACCCTTGATTTTGCACCTGATAGCGAGATGTTCGCTACCTCAGCCACCTCTGTTTGCGTTTTCCCCTGCACTTCTGAAAGGGTAATGGCCGTGCGGTATTTGTCGGGCAGTTGTTCAATCATTGGCAGAAGACAGGACGATAATTCTCGCCTGATTGTCTCACTTTCATTGGGCTGTGGTTGTTCAATCCAATCGGGTAAATCGTCCGCAGGCCGTTTTGAACGATAGTAGTCAATAACAGCATTTCTGGTGATCTGATAAATCCAACTTTCCAGTTTGGCATTGTCTTTCAAGGAATCAATACGGGTATGTATTTTGACAAAGACGTCTTGAAGAATGTCCTCGGCGGCATCATGGTCGACTCGGCTACCAATAAAGCTTGATAATTTACTGTGATAGTCAAACCAGATATCCTCAATTGTTTTCATGCTTATGCCTTTTCATAATAAATTTGTTAGGGCGGTCGGAACCCATAAGCTTCCAAAGATATCATTCATATTATCTCCTGATATTCATTTGAGCAATAAAAACCCAAAGGGGCAGCGGAAATTGATGAGGATGATTTGGTGGCGCTAAATGTAGAGTTCGGTCGGTATTTTGCTGCCTCAGGCGCGGAATATAGACCTGAAGGTGTACGACCAGGAGGATAGATGGTAATGGCGATGTACTTGAGCATGGGTCGCCGACACGACTATCGCCGCGCCCTTCTCTCGCTTTCGGCCGTCCATGTGCTAAAACGCTTCGTCAAGGTCGTAGGTAGGCAGGTTGCACGCGGTGCCGATCCGTTTGGCAAGCGTACTCTTGCCCGATCCGCTGTTTCCGATCACCACTAATCGCAGTGGGTTAGCGAGATTCACAGCTCTATCTTGGTCCGTCATTCATTTAGGGTAACACCAAGCTAGTGCACCGTCAACACGAAGACTTTGGGTTGCTATCCGTCGAGCGCGCATAGGATTTCCACTTGGTTTGTCTAAAATGCAGGAGACATGCGTCTTGCCGGTAGGGATACTAACGACCAGTTCTGCAGCGATGGCCCGATTGCTGGCCCCGGTCGCCAGCAGGCGCAACACCTCAAGGCATCATTAGCCTGACGTGGATCAAGCAAGCCCAAGGCGATACTGAGGGTGTGCTGGTCCTCTTTCAGGAAACGTATTACTCCAGGAAGACATGCTCTCAAAGCCGGTGAGTACCTGCCAGATCTTTTCGGCAGGCGCGTCAATCTCTATCTCTGTGTGCATGGTCCAATAGTTAAAGCTTTGACGTTGGATGGTGCCGATTTCTTGTGTCACGTTCGTTTTGCCTTTTTGTCAGCGGATATGTCTCTTGGTTAACGGGCATTCTGGTTCCTAGTTTAAGATTCGGTAACTTGCTGGCGATACCCCAGTCTTTAACTTAAACAGCTTGCTGAAATATTGGGGATACTCGAGGCCCAACTCGTAGGCGATTTCACTGACCGAAGAATCTGAACCAAGGAGCCGAGTTTTGGCCTTCTCGATGAGGTGATAGTGAATATGCTCCTGGGTGCTCTTCCCCGCCTCTTTCCTGAGCAGATCGCTTAGATAATTGGGTGAGAAGCCGACTTGCTCGGCGCAATATTTTACGGTGGGCGTCCCCAACATAGCCAGCTTGTCCGAATTCAGATAGTCGGACAATAGTACTTCAAATCTTGTTACGACGTCTTTGTTTTGGGAGCGCCGTGTAATGAACTGGCGGCCATAGAAGCGATTGCAGTAGTTTAAGAGCAGTTCGAGGTTCGACACGATCACGTCGTGGCTATAGGCGTCTATGTTCGTCTCGTACTCGTCTTGAATCTTTTCCACAATGCTCGTGATGGTCTCTTTTTCCCGCTCGGATAAGTGCAGTGCCTCATTGGCCTCGTAGGAGAAGTAGGTGTACTCCTTCATTCTTTCATCTAGCGATATACCGCGGATCAAATCAGAATGAAAGAAGAGGCCCCATCCCTCTTGTTCATCTGTAGCAACCCTGTTGCCGATTTCAATAACCTGTTCGGGGGCGACAAAAGACAATGTGCCTTCCTGAAAGTCATAGTGACCGCGGCCATATTTCAAGACACCGGGCATTAGCTTCTTTAGAGTGATTGAGTAGAAACCGCGCACGACGCGATTCGTGTGAGGCGCTGGGGTGAAGGCGAGGGACGAAAAGTCGATGATGGTGATTAAGGGATGCTTAGGTTTACTGTATCCTATCGTGTCGTGCAATTCGCTGATTGAATTGAGTCGTAAAATTTCTGTCATTGTGTGTCGAGCCTCAGTAAATAGTCCGACTGATGATTCACTATTTGTGGCTAATCTGGACAGACCTGATAGGTTTTGAAATCTATCAGGTCTCTGGAATTTTTGTCAAGTGGCTAACCCAGGTACAGATTTTGCTTCTTTGCCAGTTTAATTAAGCTGAGACAGAAGCATAGCTGCCATTCTATCCAAAAATTCCTGTTGTGGCAGAGAATTCTTCATTTGTGCTATCATCTCTGCATCTGCGCCCACAACATTATGAATCGGAGTTTCAGTCGTTGCACATTCAAATATTTTGTCAGCGACGTCCTGCGGGTTGGCCGTTGTCCCACCTTGCTGGCGCATGTTTTGGCGAACTGTCTCAATATACTGAACTATTTTTTGGGAGTAGCTTACTAAATCTTCATCCCCTATATCAGCGTTGTCATCTGCAGCGGTAGTAAAGTTTGTTTCAAAACCACCTGGAGCGACGGTTTTTACATGGATGTTGAGCGGCTTTAATTCCTGTGCCATCCCTTCACTCAGGCTTTCAAGAGCAAATTTGGTTGAACTATAGGCTGACACATGAGGAGCAGCCATCAGTCCAGCAATAGATGTAACATTGATGATAGTGCCGCTTCTCTGTTTACGCATATGGGGTAGGATGGCGCGCATGACGTTCATCGCGCCGAAAACATTGGTATCATACATCGCCCGAATGTCTTCATCGCTGACTTGCTCAAACAACCCATATCCACCATAGCCAGCATTGTTAACCAGCACATCAATACCGCCGAATTTCTCGAACCCTTCGGCAATGGATTTTTGGATGCTTTCTTCATTCTTCACATCCAAACGGCTAACCAACACATTATCAAGTTGATTGAGTTCCATCTCTTTTTCAGGGGGACGCATGGTTGCAATCACATTCCAGCCTTTCTCGTAAAACAGCTTGGCGGTTAACCGCCCAAACCCTGATGAACTACCGGTAATCAATACTGTTTTAGTCATTTTTCTGCTTCTCTTCAAGCCTTACGCTTATCTATATGAACTCTCGCATAATCATGCAGTCAAACGCTCTATCGGGCAACAGCCGTTTTGCCATCAGCAAAGATTGTGCGCGAACTTTATTCTCCTTCCCGCTCGTCGCAATACTCCATGCCTAAAATCGGCTTTCCACTTCTGCTTTTAGTTGCTGGTTAAAACTGCTATACATAATCTGTAAGACCGTACCAAACCCTACGCCTTGTGCTTGGGCTGCTTCACCGGTAAAGGTATCAGACTGGATAAAAAGGGTTCGGCCATCGTCTAAATCCTCGACGCGGTAGATATGATTATCCACGAGATCAAAGATGATTGGATGGCTCCAGCCGAAGAACTCACCTTCCTCGTAGATCAGCTCACGGGGGCCACCGGGAATCACCGTCCCTGCGATTTTTGTGCTTGTTGTCACTTCAGCACCATCTTGAAGCTCGCCATGAATGCCCTGAAAAGAATCGCTCCAGGTCGGCATTGTCGCAAAGTCGGTGAGTACTGCCCAGACCTGCGCAGGCGTTGCATTAATCACAATCGAGGTATAAACCGTCAGTTGCTCGTCCCCTTCGGTGGTGATCTCAGCCACAATCTCGGCTGTGGCAAAGCTATGACGCGTCTCCGCTTCTACTTTTAGCTCTCGGTTGAAAGTGACATATAAGTTGCTTGCCAAGAGTGCTGAATCCAGACCGGCTGCGCCCTGCGCTTCACCCCCTGTAAAGATATCAGACTGGATGAATTGTGTTTGGCCATCGCCTAAATCTTCCACCGTATATAAGTGATGATCGGTTGCGTCTGGCACAGAGAACATGGGGTCGCTCCACCCATAATACTCACCCTCGCTGTAGAGCAACGTATGTGGAACGGCGATCGCATTGCCTTCAAGTTGAAATGTGGCTGTAACGTTCGCCCCATCGACCAGTTCGCCGTCGATGCCTTGGAACGTTGTACTCCACATCGACATAGCCTCAAAATCTGTGAGGGTTGTCCATACGGTCTCGGCAGGGGCATCAATCACAATGGCAGTGTGGATGCTGAGTTTGTCATCGTCCACGAAGCGAATGTCCAGTTCTTCTGGACGTACTTCCGTCTCTTCATCGGCCGTTTGAGCAGCTTCTTCTGCCTCAGAGGTAAATACGGTTATCGCAAATAAGCTGATCAGTAATGTAAAAAGTAGTGTTTTCATTGTTTGCCCTTTGTTGAATCACAACTCTGATATTGAAATCACGTGATAGAACAAAGATACACCAAAGCGTTGGGCTTTGGAATAGACAAATCTCTGGGGGTTGAATACTTTTCTCGGATTGGGGTAATTTGAAGTAGGTGTAAGTCGCGGGCGGCAGTGGCAGCACGTGCTCGCGATTGAACGTTTAGTTTGCCTAAGATGCGGGAGACATGCGTCTTGACGGTGGGGATGCTGACGACCAGTTCTGCGGCGATGGCCCGAATGTGGCCGTTGTCGTCGCTGCGTTTGATTTAGACGGTATGGTTGTCATAACCGACTAATTTGCGGTCTTTTGTCAACTGCATAACGCGATTGAGCAGTCTAAAGCTAAACAGATTCGGCCGAAGTACCAACTGTAGCATTCTGCCAGCCATGCGAAGTTCTTTGTCAATTGTCACCGTTAGCTCCCGTTCAGAAGCAGCTCAAAGGTGCTGGCCTGTGCGCGGGGTTCAATTGCGCCATCCAGCATGTAGCTTGCCCCCAACTGCTTCAATTTTGCCTCGTATGCCTTATTGACCTCTGGATTGATAGTGTCGAGAACGGGTGGGATTTGGCCGAGTATGTCTACAATCGTTTTGTCTAGTTTGACCTGCCCCGCTGGGTCTTTGGCGAAGGCAGAGTACCATGATGGTTCACCATAAGTATAACGACGGCAGAATACACGCTCATCGACTGTGACAAACAGCAGCCTGATAAAGCGGTGCGTGTAACCTGCCCGAATTTCATGCCGAACTGAGTCATTGACCAAATCGACGAATTGTTGTTGTGTTGTAGGTTGCATAGCGGGTCTCCGAAAAACGAGTTGAATTCGGCCAATCAAAAATGCAAAACTCATTTTAACGATATCAAGAAAACCGTTTTATAGTTTTGGAATGAGTTCTATTGTTGAAGCTTCATGTCTTTTTGTATCAAATGTGAGTTTCATTGCCGCGTATATACCTGGCAGTAGTTTATGAAACGCTCGATTAATTTTTGGATTAATTTCGTCCAGGTCTTCTGGTACGACACCGTCGATTTGAACCACTATATCACCTGACTTTAGTTCACCGGCTGGGTTAGCCAAAAATGCATCACGCCAACTGCGTGTACCGAATTGATATTGACGCACAAAAAAGCGACCATCTACTGCGACAGCTGTAATATCGATAAATCGATGCTCACCTACACGGATTTGATGGACTCTGCGCGATTTTACGCTTTTGGTTAATTCGTCGATAGTCATAACTGTTCCTTGTTCCCACCCTCCTGCAAGTCGTACTGCAGGAGGGTGTCTTTTGTTAGCTATTTTATTGTTATTTAAAGAGTTCAGCATCCCCCATATGATACAAGTTCAGCCGCAATATCCATCGAGCAAGTTTTGTACGTTTCACTAACAACTCTTGTCTCATCTGTTAATGCAGCTTGCTTCATGGCGTTTTAGAGATTAGGGTTACTCCCAAAGATAATGGCGCATATGAGTGCGCAAACAGCGATTCCTACGAATACTGCAAACATAATTTGGGTATGTACGAACTTAACTTTTCCTGCTCGTAGCAGCAGATATCCCAAAAGAAGATTGACAAGTCCCCAAACAACATTTACGGTTGGAGAGGAAAGGCTGACCCCTGATTCGGCTGCGAAAGGAGGCGGGAATTCCTGTCCCGTGATCCCGCTGGTCAAATGAGGGACAGTATTCGCCAGAAAAAATCCGGCTCCGAGAGCCGCCAGGTAGTGATACCATTTGCTTGGTGTTGTATCTATATTGTTCATAGTTATTCTCGAGTCTACAGTCCGAGCATTTCTTTTTTAGCAGTAATGTACGACTACAAAATGATAGAAATGCTCAGATCTGATCAATTAGTTTTTCCCGAAGAACTGCACAATTTTCTCAACAGCTTGATCTACATATTCATCTCTATCATATAGATCAACATGTGTTGCTCCTCTAATTGCAACTCTCTTTTTGTCTTTTGACTTCGCTCTAAAGTGGAACAACCAAGATAGAACCCTACTTCCAGCTTTCGTTCCATAAATTGTCATTACTGGAGTACCCAAATGCCTTCCAATGGATGCAGCACTGTATCGTGACCAGTCCATATGGAAAAACTCTGGACCAAGATGAGAGTAGTTTGGATTAGTCTCCGCTCCTGCTCGAGCAGTCATGTAGTAATCATAGCCCTCACGCTCATCTTGCACCTTTGAAGTTTTATTCTTATCCATTCCAAGATTATCAAATGGAATCACTTCGCCAGTTTCGTAGAACTTCTGATAGGCTTCATTTGCCTTGAGCATCTTTTCATCAATTTTTGCTCGACCGCCACCAGCTGTAAAGCTCATCATAGTATGAGATAAGAGTGCGCTGACTAAGGCGATCTTTTTGAGTCGCTTATCACCTACGGCGGTGTACACCATCGTGTTTCCACCCGCACACGCCCCAAGACCAAAGAGCTGCTCTCGGTCTACGAAAGAGTGCATTCGTAAGAAGCTAATAGCGTCCTGCAACCCTGAAATTTTATTTCCAGTGTGCTCGTAGTTTCTAATTAGACCTTCGCTATCACCAAACCCTTGGTGGTCAAATGCCAAGAAAACGAAGCCCCTTTTTGCAAACTTTCTACCATACACTGCCCCCATTTGTTCTTTAATTTGATTAAAAGGACCAGTAAATACAATGGTTGGATATTGTTTGCTTTCGTCAAAATTATCAGGCAAATATAGGTCTCCAGCTAATTTTAAATCACCTGCCATTGATCTGCTGATAAACTTGATATCATTTTTTCCGGGTTTTAAATTATCTAATTTTTCCATCTTGAATCTCCTTGCCATTGGGGCTCATTTTAGTTGTTTAGCGGCTATCTCTGTTGAAAGCCGTATGTCCTTAGTGTACAGGATTTTCAGCCGTTTGTGAGTACACAAACCCGTAGAGCTTGTGCACATTTCAGCATCCCAGGACCATTGACGTAGTTATCGCGTTATCGCTGACAAGATCCCTGAAGCGAAGACCTACTATCCCCTTGCCGAGGTCAAGGAGACGGCCCAGCAGGGCACGATTCGTACCAGCAGGAAGGCAGTCTTTGTATCAGCAATCAAGCGTTACGCCATAGACATCCAGATAAAGATTTTCCGCACGTTTCCTGAGCTTGTCGAAGGTATGTGCGGAAAATCTTTATCTTAAAAACTATAATGGGAAGAACATCGATAAGGGTCTTGAAAAGCGAGTAGTTGACAATGGTTCTCGAAAAGTGCCAGGGGAGTTAGGCTAGGTCTGACCCGACGCCAAAGAGGGGGCGGGATGGGGAACATGTATGTGCTTCAGAGAAACAAGTGTGAAATGCCCTGTTGAACTCTGCCAGAGTAATTACTCAGCCGATTCCATCCGCCACAAAGCAACCAGCACAATCGCCACAAACGCTTCTAAAGCAATACCGATCAAGATAGTGGGGTGTGAACCATCAACAAAAAGGCTAACTATTCTCGGGATCAAGTACGATACAACCAAAATGATGGCCGGATAAAACCAAAATCCACGTCGCCACGTATACATCACCAGAAAAATAAATGCACTAAACTGTCCAGAACTGATGTTGCTTTTGATCATGTTTAAGCCGAGAGCGCCTTCAGTTGTGATGCTGTAGGTCTCTAAATTGTTGAGCGTAAAACCCCACAAAAACCCGTTTCCTAACAGGGTAATTGCGATTAATACAATCATGACTCTTAAAATAGTTTCTAATCTGCTCATCTTGATTTTCTCCAAATTTTCTCCCTTCTCGTATATGTTTGATGGGAGCGAGAAGCGCATTGATTGCCATAGCGTGGCAGTGGTCTATACCGATTAGGATACGATCTGACGTGCAAGTTTATAGCGCGCAAAACCGTGCAACCTGATCGCATTTAGCACATATTTTGGTGAGATTTCGGTTATGTGGAAAGCGAGACGCTCAATTAAGCGAATGTTGTGCCTGATAAGCGGTCGGGGATAAGCCAACCTTCTTCTTAAACAGCCGCGAAAAGTATTGTGGCGTTTCAAACCCCAATTTATAGGCAGTTTCAGCAACCGTCATTTGGGGTTCTAGCAACAAGTTTTTCGCCTCATCCATCAGATAGAGGTGGATGTTTTCAATCGCCGTCTTGCCCGATTCCGCTTTGAGCGCATCACTCAGATAGCGACTCGACATGCTCATTTCCTGCGCGATCTCTTCGACACGTGGCGTTCCTTCTAACTCAAACGCACCAGACTCAAAATGAATGGCAAGAATTTGGGTAAATTGGGAAACAACACTGCCTACGGCCTCCTGCCGATGCAGAAATTGCCGTTGATAAAAACGCTGCGAATGATTCAAGATCGTATCAACATAAGATAGCAAAATCTCTTTGCTAAATTGGTCGGGGTTGTTGTGATATTCCGTTTCGACCGATTCAAACAGCGTGAGGATTAGGCGTTCTTCTTTGGGGGTCAGGTGTAGCGCCTCATTCGTAGCGTAATCAAAAAAATGGTATTCCTTAATGCGTCGCTGAATCTCATGCCCGCGAATGAAATCCTCATGGATGAAAATGCTCGCATTGGTGGCAACTGTCATCATCCCGCTCGCGATGACTTGTTGTCGTGGGGCGGTGAAGATCATCGTCCCGTTGGTCAAATCGTACTTTGTGCGACCATATTGCATTTCGCCCGCCAGCACATTCTTAAACCCAATCGAGTAGAAGTTGTTTGACAGTGCGATTGGCTCGTCAAGCGTGGTGGTTTGTGCTTCGTCACTCGTGCGAGTGTCGACGTGGACAAAGAAAAGCGGATGTTCGGGCTTGGGCAAATCCAAAAACTGATTTGCTTCTGTGATGCTGTTGAAGTAGTGCGTAATCATAGGTGAGTTTCTGCTTTCAAGGGCTATATAGATGGCCAGAAAAGTTCTGTCCTCCCTCCACCGAATGGTCCTGAGTGGGCTGGGCACAAGTCGGGACAAGACTTTTCTGGCAGACTACAAGTAATCGCCTACATTTATTTTTAGTAGTTCCTGTGTTTTGTCCCACAGCTTATCGATGTCTTCATCCTTAAAGTGGGTGCGGTCAATCTCTATGGCAATGGGGGCACCGGTCGCCTCGCCTCTGCCACTTGGAGAGTAGACCATATTAGGTTGAGCATCATCTGCAATGAGTGCTTCAATAGCGGGTAACGCCCCATCATATAAATCATGGCTCAATCCCAACAAACCCGAAACTGAGTTCATAACGGTTCCGAGCATGCGCATCCCTAGCGGATTTTCTGGTTTTGTCATTAGGTTTGTTCTTGCAAACCCCGGATGGCAGGATAAGGCCATCGAGTTTGACCCCACTTTTTCAAACTCCTCCTGTAGCTTCACAGCAAACAGGATTGCACATAGCTTTGCTTTGCAATACTCCTGCATTTGGTTGTAATCATCAGGGTTTTCACACATCAAATTATCGACATCGAGATCGTTCCGCAAAAATCGTTTGTAGCCCATACTGGAGAAGTTCACGATCCGGCTACCATCGTTCAGCACAGGCAGGAGTTGAACAGTCAAAGCAAAAAGCCCTAAGTAATTGAGCGTGAGATTCGCTTCCAGCCCGTCTACCGTTTGTGTAAACTTAGAGCCGCCACCACCCGCATTGTTGGCCAAAAAGTCAATTTTTCCGTAGTTGCTTTTAATTCTATTGCAGAAGTCTTCAATGCTTTCTAAACTGGTTAAATCCACAACTTCTATTTCAAGTTTAGCATCAGGGACTTCGCGAATAAGTTGTTCTTTTGCATCTTGCAACTTGCTTGCGTTGCGCGAAGCCATGATGACTTTGCAGTTATGTTTCGCCAAATGGAACGTAATACCATAGCCTGTTCCGCTGTTGGCACCCGTCACAATCGCAACTTTGCCATCTAAGTTGGGGATGTTTTTGAAATTGTTCATTTTTTTCTCGATGTCATACAGACTGAAGACCTGACAGGTTAGAGACTGGAGCAGTTTTGGAAACTGCCCCAGTCTGGTGTGCGTAAGTCCTAAATTATTTGTTGAAGAATTCCGCTGCAGCATCAGTTGATGCTTTTACTGCTTCTGGCTTGTAGTAGAAGTCAACATGACCAAACTCACCCAAAGCTAAAACCTCAGGATTGTTTGTAAGCTTCTCAATAAACCCAGTTGAGCAAATAGCTGTTGGAGCATCTGTACCGTACACAACTAACGTAGGCTGAACAATCTTGTCTGCATATGCTGCTCCGATAGAGAACATTGACTGCATGGCCTGATCAGCGATATGCATGTTCGTGAAGTTCTTGACAGCTTTTGGTCCTCGGAACCCATCACGACCGTAGTAGTCATATGATTCACCTCCTAGTGGGTTTGGAGTTACCTCAAGATATTCTTCTCTTGATTGATCGTCAGTAAGTCCATAAGAAGTAGGCTCATAATCTGGCTCTCCTGTCTCATACATCTTCTGCTTTGAAGCATTGGCAGCAGCAATCATTGGATCCGTAACTTCTCTACCTAGCCACTGAAAAGCATCTACGGCAATCATTCCTGAAACCGTAGCGATTTTCTTAATTCGGTGGTCGGTCACTGCTGCTGATGCGATGATGCCACCACCTTGACATACGCCAAGCCCATAAATTTCATCTACAAACGGCAGCGTTCCTAAATAGGAAACTGCGTCCCAAGTGTTTTCAATCAGTCTAAACATATACCTTGACTGCATGTACTCACCTGGTAATGCTGGCGAATCTCCCATTCCTAGATAGTCAAATCCTAGGTAGATAAACCCTCTTTCAGCCATTTCTGGGCCGTATGTTGCAGGTATTTGGTCTTTTACCTGAGGGAACGGGCTTGCGCCAACGATTGCTTTGTACTTTTTGTTTTCATCAAAACCTTCAGGAAGGTATAAATCACCAGCTAGCTCTACGCCAAATGATATGAAAGTGACTTGTTTAACTGTTGTGTTTGACATGAGTTTCCTCGTAGATTTGTGGGGGATATTAGCCGCTCGGTCAATATCCCCAAAATAGCTAAGATGTTTGCTGGCTGTCTTGGTTGTCAGCCTTGGTTCACTTCATGTCAACAATTGTACACTTCTGCAGGCGTGATGTGAGTGCACAAAACCGCGCGACCTGTGTACTTTTTTACGTTGCTCGATATGACCTCGATTAGAAGATAGGACTAAGCAAGTTAGGCCGATATGACCCAACTTGCTTAAGCGCCCCCGCTGTTTCTCTCCTTGTTCACCTATTGTATATACACAGCAGCGCAACAAATGAACACTTGTAGCTCCTTCAACCCTCCAGGACCGATGTTCATTTGTGCTGCTGTCGAGTATAATACGTACATGGTTGATCACCTTGTACGCACCAAGCTCTTTATCCCGCCGGTCCGACCAACGCTTGTCCCGCGTCTACGCATGATCCAAAAGCTCAACGCGGGCATGGCTGGCAAACTGACGCTCATTTGCGCGCCAGCCGGTTTTGGAAAAACCACGCTGATCAGCGACTGGCTTCAGCAGACTGACTTGCTCGTGGCTTGGCTCTCTCTGGATCCAGGTGACAATGATCCGACGCGCTTTTTCCAATACGTACTTGCCGCGCTACAGACGATTGATCCAACCCTGGGCCAGAGCGTGCAAGAGGTGCTGCAATCGCCACAACCGCCATCTCTCGAATCTCTGCTACCTATATTGATCAACGACATCGCGGCACGCGATATCACAACCCGCTCCACCAAACTTGCCCTCATCCTCGATGACTACCACGTTATCGAGACCCAATCCATTCATGACGCGCTCGTCTTTCTGCTGGATCACCTGCCGCCGCAGATGCACATCTTTGTAACCAGCCGCGCCGATCCACCCTTGCCATTAACTCGTCTCCGCGCCCGCGGTCACATGACTGAAGTACGCGCCGAGGAATTGCGTTTTACGCTCTTGGAAGCAACGACTTTTCTGAATGAAGTGGCCGGGCTGAATCTGTCGCAGGAGAATGTAGCCGCCTTGGGCGAACGGACCGAAGGCTGGGCGACGGGCCTCCAGTTGGCAGCAATTTCTATGCAAGGTGCCCCAGATGTCTCGGAGTTCATTGCCGCATTTACAGGTGATGATGATTATATTGTGGACTATCTGCTCGAAGAGGTGCTGGACCAACAGCCAGAGAAAACTAGGGCATTCCTTCTGCAGACATCGATTCTCGACCGCATGACGGGTGCGCTCTGCGACGCAGTGACTGGCGGCGATGATGGTCAAACGATGTTAGAGACCCTCAGACAGGCGAACCTGTTTGTGGTATCCTTGGACCACAAGCGTCAGTGGTATCGCTATCACCACCTCTTCGCCGACCTTCTACGCACCCGTCTGCTCCAAGAGATGGCCGACCAAGTAAAGCTGATCTACCAGCAGGCCAGTGCATGGTGCGAGGCGGCCGAACTCGTCGAGGAAGCGGTGCACTATGCGCTGATGACCGCCGACTTTGTGCTGGCAGCTGCCCTGATTGCTCGGCACGCAGAGGCAATCTCTTGGCAGGGCAATTATAAAATGACGCTCAGTTGGCTTGATGCCTTGCCAGAAGAAATGGTGCGCGCCCACCCGCGGCTGTCACTTACCCGGGCATGGCTGCTCTTTGGTTTCTTTACCGACAGCGCTGCGGCCATAGAGCGCTGGCTACAAAATATTGAAGAGCTCTTGTCAGTCAAAGGAGCGGCATCGACTGCGAAACGCATTGAGATTGACGCAGTCGAAGAGCAAAAAGTCCTAACCGGTGTAGATATACTGCGCGCCAACCTTGCGCGGCGGCGTGGCGATGCTCTCCAAGCGATTGCCCTCGGTCAGCAGGCCCTGCGGCATGCCCCTGCAGACCTGAAGACGCGTGCGGAAATACTCTACCTGCTGGCCGCCAGCTATGACAGCATTGGCAACATGGGCGCGGCAAGCCGAATCTATATCGAGGGTATTGGGCTAAATCGCACGGCTGGCAACGATTACATCACGCTCTTGATTACAGCCCATCTGATTGAGGTTTTGTGGGTGCAGGGTCAGTTACATCGAGCCCAGGGACGGTTTCAGGGATTGACCAAATTCCAAGCGCTACGGCAAGGGCCTGCTGCGGGCATGGCCTATATCGGTATCGGTGAGGTACGGCGCGAAAGGAATGATCTGGATAGGGCGGCAATCGACTTGCAGATCGGTATCGACCACTGTCGACCCTTTGAAACCTGGGCTGTGGTCACGCTGAAAGGCATCATCAGCCTAGCCTGGATCAAGCAGGCCCAAGGCGATACGGAGGGTGTGCTGACTCTCTTGCAGGAAATGGAAGCACTCGCCGTTAGTAAATCAATGCCCTATCCGACGGCTCGCATGGCGGCCGCGCAGGCACATCTGTGGCTGGCTATGGGCAACGTGCCTGCGGCGACCTATTGGGCCAGAAGCAATGGCCTGTGCGTCGATGATGAACTTAGTTATCTTGTTGAACGTGACTATCTGGTTTTTGCCCGTCTGCTCATAGCACAGAGCAAGCCCGATGAAGCGCTGGTTCTACTTGGGCGTCTTCTTCATGAGGCCGAGGCTGGTGAACGCGGGGCGCGGGTCATCGAAATCAAGATCCTCCAGGCGCTTGCCCATCAGTCGCAAGATGACCATCCCCAGGCGGTTACCATACTGGAAGAGGCAATTTCCCTGGCTGAACCAGAGGGGTTTGTACGCGTCTTTATCGACGAGGGTGCCTCAATGGTTACCTTGCTAAATCATGCGGCATTCCAAGGAATTGCGCCGATCTATATAGCCAAACTATTGACCGCATCCAATATAGATGGAGTGCAAGGAGCGTTGCCCTTACCGCGAGGAGGGGAAGAGAGGCCAACTGCACCCCTCGCCCCAACCAGTGCGGCAGAGATGCCTGCAACTACCGTGCCCGGAACCACTGTACTCACCGAACCGCTAACCCAACGCGAATTGCAAACCCTTCGCTTTCTAGCAACCGAACTCTCTCCCACTGAAATTGCTCGCGAAATGGTCGTCTCTGTCAGCACCATCCGCTCATATACAAAGTACATCTATAGCAAACTTGACGTCCACAGTCGTGTGGAAGCGATTCACCGGGCCAAGCAGCTGGGATTGCTGTAATCAAATACCTCCAAAAACCACCCCAAAGATCACCCTAAAGATCACCTCAACAATCACCCCAAAATTGGGGCTGACATCCCCCCAATCTACCCCATATACTTTGTTCAAGCAAAACTTAAATGCTCATCTCCCGAATGCAGCAGTGAGCCTTCCCGACTAGCAGGCATACTAGCATGCGTTTTATGCTAACAATGACTTGGAAACAACCGCCGAATTCGGAAGTAATGGCCCTCATGCCAGCCGAGCGAGCCAGAGTGAATGAGCTGATTGAGCAAGGTGTTCAGGAAACTGACTATCTCGCGGCTGACCAATCAACTGCCTGGGTGGTTTGGAATTGTGCATCTCAGGATGAAGTTCAAGAGACACTGCGGACCCTCCCACTACATGAGTTTTTTGATACAGGTATTTCGCCACTGGCTGATGAAGGCTAACATCCCTCAACAAAAGACTAAATAACATCATTTGCCTCTGCAAGAACCAAGAATAATTTCCATAGCCCAAAAGGGAAAGACGAATTATTCTTGGTTTTCGCAACCGCACCTGGTATAACCATAAGGAGACAAGACTTGAACAGCACTTTAAAACTAACCAAAGATACGAAGCTTGAATTTGCATTTGGAAGCGTAATAGAAGGAAAAGAACATCAGGTATTCGCAGAATACTTTCCGCTTGTCGGACCAGTGATTGCTGAATACGGTTCGCAGCAGTTAGCGACATTTGCAATCCTTGCTTCAAATGTAGATGGTGTTAAGCCAACCCAGGGAGCTATATCACAATGGCCTGAGGTTAAAGGACATGAGAAGCTAGTAGGTGATGAAAGATTTGCCAGACACGTTCCGATTCGGGATGAAGCGATGGACTTACTTTCAGATGGTCACATTTTTGATACGACTGACAATGAGATCGAAATTAGCTCTGACGAGGAATACGGATTTATGGTTTCGAGTGAAATTCCTTCTCACCTAAACAGTCTTGTTCAGCTCGATCTTGCGGAAGGTAGTTTCAATCAAGAGTATTCAGATAGGTCATTGGTTCTGTTTCCATGGAGCAGTGATGCTGAAAAACTTTTGGAAAGAAATCAAGGAGATTCGACAGTCTTAAAGGTTCAGTTTAACCCCCAATAGCTAGCCGAATTGAGACTGCTTCTGTTTGCATGCTTTCAACATGATCTTGACTTCGCTCAGACTTTTTCGAATCACTTTCCATACAAATATCCTGTTCTCTCAATGTCTATTTCATTCAATATTATCCAAAGTCAGTTGCTATTAGTTAGGCTGCCTACTTCACTCGCCGCCGCAAAGCTGGCAACATAGCGTTCAATATGCCCACATTCAACAGCAGATAGTTCAACATCATGGTGGTGCTGATGGTGAAGCCCAGCAGGTAGACGCCGCCGATGCAGAGGCAGCAGGGAATTAGGCTCTCGATACGATTGGTGCGCATATTCTGCGCCAGGTCTCGTCCCAAATCGAATAAGGGGATGAGTTGAGTCAAGTGTCCGTCCATCAAGATCACCTCAGCCGTGTCGATGGCAATGGTGGATGCGCCACTCAGCGAGATGGAGACATCGGCTTGCTTGAGTGCGACGGCATCATTGATGCCGTCGCCCACAAAGCAGACCGTCTTCCCTGCCTGCTGCAAGTTTTCCACCAAGGATGCCTTTTGCTCGGGCAGGGTCTCGGCAAAGTAGCGGTCGATGCCTAGCGTCTGCGCAAGCCGTTCGGTTGGCTGCTGGTGATCGCCCGAAATAATCGCCACTTCGATATCGCGCGCCCGCAATGCCTGCACAACCTCTCTGGCCTCAGGGCGGATGGTAGGTTGCATCTCGATAGCTCCACAGAGGTGCTCATCCACCGCCACATAGACAAGGGAAGCACCATTCTCATGGCTATATGCCTCGATGCTCTCAAATTCTGATGGAATCGTGATCCCTTGGAACACCATAAAACGTTGGCTGCCGACCCGCACCTGCTGATTGTCGAGCGCCACCTGAATGCCATATCCGACCTCGTAAGCGGCATCTTGGATAGCAGGTAGTGCAAGTTGCTGTGCCTCTGCGGTTTGCAAAATAGCAAGCGCAATGGGATGGGTCTGACGATATTCAGCAGCGGCGGCATAGCGGAGTACCTCGCCTTCGAGATACCCCTCACAACAGTAGATGGCGCTCACATGAGGGGTTTCTTGGGTCAAGGTGCCGGTCTTGTCAAAGACAACCGTATCAATCTTAGAGAGCATTTCGAGCGCGCGCCCATCTTTGACCAGAACCCCCTGTGCCGTGGCCAGCTTCAGAAAGTTCAAGAGACTGATGGGGGCCGTCACACGTAAGTGATAACCGGGGCTGGAGGTGAGCATGGCCAATGAAGGCGCGACCCCAAACAATGGTAAACTCAAGGCGCTCGCAGCCAACATCGGCGGGGCTGTGACATTGGCCAGTCGTTCACCTTCAAATTCCAGTGGGGATTGATACTCTGCGGTTTGATTCAAGATTGTACCGATTTGTGCGGCAATTGTTTCGCTTCCGGCCTGGGTGACCTTGATAGAAATCGTACCAGCGAGGACAATGGTAGCTGCCAGCACGCTGTCGCCGGGTCCCAATTCCACTGGCTGCGCTTCACCCGTCAACCGCTGCTGGTCGATGCTGGCCATCCCCTCGATGATTGTGCCATCTGCTGGGACAGTTTCGCCCGCATGGACCACGATAGTTGCCCCCACCTGGAGTTCTTCAAAGGGAATTTCTACTTCCACACCCTCGTGCTTGATCCAGACGTGACGTGGCGCCTCGCCAAAGATATTGACCAGCTCTTGACGGGATTTGTTGCGCGTCCGCAGTAGAATCTTTTGGCTAGCGATCACGGCTCCGAAGTAGACTGTGACTGATGTTGCGTAGCCAACCAAAGGCATGAAGGAAAGCATAATCGCGTCGATAGCGTTTACCCCCACGACGCGATCTGATTTCCACTCTTGCCATGCCTGCCGGATAAAAGTCAGAGCCAAGTAGACTTGGCCGGGCCAACTGAGTAAGGTTAACAACGGAAAGCCTAAGCTGCCGACGATGCGTAAGCTCAGGACGCCAGTGACAACGGTTAGTTTACGGTTGATGGTTTGTTCGATGGCCTGCATATTGGGCTGAGGAGGAGCTGTGGGGGGCATGAGGTGGTCGACTAGCTTCGCTCTAGATTGTTTCTGCCTGTTTAACAAACTTTGTCGGTGTAGGACCTTCTGTTTCTTTTTGATATTGCCTCTTTGGAAGAGAGGGATAACTTGGTTGTGAATCATGTAGCATCTCATTTGGGTGATTGAAAGGCATCTACCAAAAGACTGCCTTCCGCGTTTTGCTCGGTATGCAAATCAGAGGATGATTGGTGGGTGCGTGCTTATAGGTTGTTGTACGAGAAGACAACAGGTGTCGCCATATCGACTACAATTCTGCCTCAAGTAAAGAGAAGCGAAAGAAAGCCTGTTTCCTGTCTGCGTGTCACGAATGGTTCGTATTTAGTATAACAGCTTTATGTGGCGTGAATGTGGCGTGAATGTGGCATGAATGTGGGGTGAACGTGGAATATCCTACTCTAAATCTTCTAGCTTCGTGGAGTTTTATACAAATCACTAACAAATTGGGTTTATCAGGAATCTAGGAGGTCGACAGCCATCTTCGAGGAAATGGATGTTCCTTCTGCAGTATTGACCCTTCAGAGACACCCACTGCCCTGAAAACGGAACAAAGATTAGAAGATTAGAAAGATTAAAATCTGCGCAATCTGTGCAATCTTTGTTCGATTTTCATCCTCCGTCGCGCAACATAGTCTCATGGGAGCCTTCCTGGAAGAATACATGGCCGCTTGATCTCATCACTCCTGTCAACCACATGAGATCCAAAAGAGCCCGAATTTTAAAATAGGTCAGTTACCCGATGCGGCCAAGCCAAAAGCAGGGTATGCTTAAGCAGCAACTATATTCGATACAAATAGAAAAATGGTACCCGCCAAACGCCATATACGACTGGGGAAAAAGAGAAGTCTCATGACAACAAAATCAATTTCAGCAGGCTTTCCTTTTGAATCCAAATACCTTGATGTTTACGGTTCCAAAATGCATTACATTGACGAAGGCGAAGGTGATCTTATCCTGTTCTCACACGGGAACCCGACATCTAATTATCTGTGGAGGAACATTATTCCTTACCTCACACCCCATGGACGCTGCATTGCCCCCGATCTGATCGGTATGGGTAAGTCAGACAAGCCTGACATCGACTACCGTTTCTTTGACCAATCAAAGTACCTGGAAGAATTCATCAGAAAGTTAGGGTTGACCAACGTCACCTTGGTTCTTCATGACTGGGGCTCCGGTCTTGGTTTCCATTATGGAATGCGGCATGAGAGCAACCTCAAAGGCATTGCCTTTATGGAAGCGATGGTGAAGCCGCTAAAGTGGGCGGAGCTACCAACCGTCAATAAAGTGGGATTCAGACTATTTCGTGCGCCAGGAATTGGCTAGCTGATGAGCAGCGTTCTGAATGTCTTTCTAACCCAGTTTATGCCGCAAGGGATTGTCCGAAAATTATCTAAAGAAGAGACAGAATATTATCAGGCCCCCTTTAAAACAATTAAGAGTCGCAAACGAAATATACCAGCAGGTGCGTCTAAATAAGGAGCTTAGTACTACTGCGTGACAACGGATGGGTTTAGATTGAAAAACTAAATCATATAATAATGGAAAATAGCAATATCCAGTTCGATTAAATCAGGCATCTGTCTATATACTTGCTTTTCAGAATAAAATCATTCAGTTTTTATGTTCAGAACATGGATTTTACTATTCGCAGCAAACAGGGCAAACATCTAGCTAAATGATGTGATAGATTCGTTTGATTAACAATGATATAAACAAAATGTACCAGATAGCAATAATCGATGTAACAAAGTCACTATATATCTGATAAATGTACGAATATCGGCTAGATTCACGTTATTATGCAAAATTATCAGTTTAAACCGTTAATATCGTAACGCAGTAGTATTAGGTGTCATTGACAAGGAGTGTATCGCCAGCATTGTGACCCTTACTCCCCTTTCGCGTGGGCGGAATTTTCCTTCGAATTTGTGTAAAGTTATCTAATCGATTTGATCGTGACTTTCCAAACAGAGAGAATGAACGATCAATCAGAGACTCAACATAGCGCAAAACGGATTCCCTACGGGATTTCCGACTATGGTCGTATGAGAAATAGAAAGCTTACTATGTGGATAAGACCCGGAGCCAACTCAACCAATATGCCAGTGATCCACGCATCCAGAAGAGTGCGGAACGTGTGACGTTGAAAAAGTTAGCCTTAATTTACAAGGGGTGGGAACTCGTCTATGCCGCTGAAGTAGCCTGAAGGTTGGGAAGACACAACTGTTTGAAATCTCAAGGCCTGCTCTGTAGACTGAATCTTGTTAGTCTGTATGAACGGTTGTACGGACTGTCATCACACGACCTTCTTCCATTGCGCGATCCGCACAGAAGCCAACTAGGTGGCCATTGACCGAATCTGCCAGGGTGGTGGTAGAGATGGAGGGCTCTTGGCCATTGAGCAACTGGACAAAGTCGGCCATCAAGCGCAGATCCCCACCACCATGGCCACCAAAGGCACCGGTCATGTCGCCACCTTGAGTTAGGTCCACAACCTCTTCTGCATATTCAGAGCCAGGTCGGGGATCGATGGAGCGAATCACAAAGCGGCTCTCTTCCAAATTTCCCTGAATTTCACCTTGGGTGCCAAGCAGGTGGAGGGAGCGAGAGGGTTTGGCCGCGCCACCGACCATGTTGAGGGTTGCCGTTGCGCCATCGGCAAATTCAATGGCCACGGATTGGTGGTCGACCACGTCGTTGTCGCACTTCCAAACACAACGACCGTAGGGATTATCTGTGGCCAGCCATGTTTCTTTTTCTTCCAGCGTTAGTTCGCTGTAGTGCTTATGGAGAACATGGGCTGGCTGGCGTTCATGCTGTAAGGCATCCCAGACGTAGAAGGCCCAACGGTTGGAGTGATCCAGATAGTGCTTGCGGGCGGAGTAGAGACAATCGGCTTCAATGGTGCAGTCCGTCAGGCAGCGTTCCCCGGCCCCCTCAGGGGCCTGTTCAGGACGAAATTGCATGTTGCTACCAAAGCTGGAGACCCGGGTTGGCGGCACGCCACTCTTCATCCACGTGATCAGATCCAAATCATGACAGCACTTGGCCATAAGCATAGGGGAAAAGCACTTGGCCTTGCTATTCCACTTGCCCCGCACAAAGCCCACGGCCATATGGTGATACGAGACGTGTTCCACTGCCTGGATGTTGATCAGCTTCCCGATTGTGCTATCCAACACCTTCTGGCGAATGGCCGCATAGAAGGGGGCAAAGCGAAGCACATGGCAGATGACCACCTGGCGCTCATGCTGCTGGGCCGCATCAACCAACTGCCACATCTCTTCCTCATTGGTGGCAAAGGGCTTCTCGAGCAGCATGTGATATCCGGCAGCCAACAGTGGTAGCGCGGTGGCAACATGCTGATGGTCCATGGTGCCATTGATCACAAAGTCGGCCAGCTTGGGCCGGGAGGCCAGCGCCTCTGCCGAGCTAAAACAGTTTTCTGCTGGTAAGTTATAGAGCGCAGCAACCTCATCGCGCCGCGCCGCAATCGGATCTGCAACGCCAACGATGCGTACTTTATCTGGGTGCTGCTGGGCGTAAGAGGCGTAGGTTAACGCACGGTGGCCCGCGCCCACGATGATTCCATTAAGCATGCTTCTATAGCCCCTGCTGCAAGATGCTGCCCAGCTCGTCCTCACTCAATGCAATGGGGTTCCCCTTCATGGAACTGGAATTCTTAGACTTGGCAATAATGTCAGCAAAATGAGCGTCCTCAATGCCATAGGTAGCCAACCCCGGCACCGCCAGTTCGGCACATAGCTCTTGAATCCAAGCGACACCGTCGGATACCCCAGCACTCGGATCGCCCGTCAGAATCTGAGCCACCTCATCGTAGCGAGCAACCGCCGGATTTTGCGGATCTCGTTTAAGCAGCGCCTGGACATTCACTTCGGTTGCAAAGGGCAGCAATCGACCACAGACGGCCCCGTGGGGAGCTGGATACATACCACCCAATGGTCCTGCAAAGCCATGCACCGCGCCTAGTTTGGCATTGGCCAAGGCCAATCCGCCAAAGAGACTGGCTATGGCCATATCCTCCCGGGCTTCAGCATCATTTCCATCGCGAAAGGCTCGCCGCAAGCCGCGGGCTGCTCGTCGAATTCCTTCCCGACAGAAACCATCGGTTATGGGTGTGGCCAAGTGAGAAACATATGGTTCGATGACCTGAGTCAACGCGTCCAGCCCGGTGGCTGCCGTCAAAGCTGGCGGTACACTGTGGGTCAACAGTGGATCCACAATAGCCACATCGGGCAGCATCTTGTTGTGGCGTAAGCTCACCTTGACGCGGTGCTCCGGTGAGGCCAGAACCGAGTTCTTGGTCACCTCGGCCCCGGTTCCTGCCGTGGTGGGGATGGCAATAAAGGGAAGTGGATCCACGCTCAGGGGCTGCCCGGCACCGATGACTTCCAAATAGTCGAGCGGTTGGCCGGGGTTGGTGGCCAGAGCCGCAATGGCCTTTCCTGCATCGACCACGCTGCCGCCACCATAGCTGACAATCAGATCACAGCGAGTCTCTTGGGCCTGTGACACGCCATGACCGATCAGGTCTATCGTCGGTTCATTGGAGATAGCAAAGGTCTCACAAGGGAGGCCCGCTTCAGCCAAGAGGGATAGAGCCGTCGACGCGCGGTCAGCATTCTTTCCCGTCACGAGCAATGCACGAGTTCCCAAAGCGGGCGCAATGGATGAAAGCTGTGTGAGAGTACCTGGACCAAAAACAATTCGGGTAGCCGTTGCGAATTCAAAGTTCATAGGGTATTTGGGTTTATGGTTGTTATATTGCGGTTGGGCATGGATGAGAAAAATAAGAGCATTTTCAGTTAAGTAGGTATTATATCGTTTCTGGTCGCACTTTGTGCAATTCTCTGTTTGCCCAAAGTATGCCAATAGACCATCACTCTGTTCTGCACTTGTATTCCTGTAGCCCTTGTAGCTTGTTGAGTCACGATGGGAGCAACTCGGATAACGGTCCTTACGCCACGTCGAGTATGATATAATGGATTCAGATATAGTGTCTGGGAGTTCCTTGCAGCCCACATTCCGCACCGATTTTTCGGAAAATCAACAATAAAGCTGTTGGAGACCTAAAGATGACATAACTCAGCCAATTTAGATCAATTTGCAACCATTTCCATGTTGAAAATGGCACAAAAATGCAACTATTCATGTCAAACCAGATGCCAGATGAAATTTCACAGCGCTGTATGAGAAAAAATCGGATGACTGAGTCCGAAAGTGCAGCACAAACGTTCTTTTTGAGCGCATTTCGCCGCAAAATGGCCTCAATTTTAATTCGAAAATAGGCGTTTTTCCCTAGCGGAATGTGGGTTCTCATATTCTGGGCAGCGTTATTAGGCGTAGGTTGGCTGATTTTCCGTTTCCCAGATACAAAGGCGTGGCGACTGATTTTTGACAAGGTAATCACATAGCGGCCACGGCACCCAACTGTTGCTATTATTGCTGGGATTGTGGGGCTAGTAGGTGTAGTCATCATCTTCCAAAACGAAACTTTGTTTACAGGCCAACTATGGAAGGCATTTAAGGATCTAGCCCCTGAGATGGTGGGCTTGGCGTTTACCGTTGTCGTCATTGACGAATTGAACCAAATACGTATTGAGCAGCAACGCAAGCAGGAGCTTATTGAACAGCTTTACAGTCCGGTTCGTGATATAGCGGTTGAAGCATTGAGGCTAGTGCGAAAAGGGGCGCAATCCCATTTTTACGGTCGATCTAATTTTGAGACGATTTCGCCCGATTTGGAGCGTATTTCGACTCGAAAATGGTGCCAAAGTGGCGATTTTTAGCCCCATTTGACCAAAACCGCTTTTTTGGGATTGCACCCGCGAAAAGAGGATGGATGGTGGGATGAGGTAGATAAGAAAAGACGGCTGTGGTCATCGTTGCGTCCAAAGGTAAAGATACTCGACTAAGATAGGATGGGTGGTGTTTGAGGAGGCGGCCGCTTTTGAGCCGGTCTACCGGGTAAATCAACATGGTCTAACAAGTAGCCAAAAAGGATATGGTGGTCCTGTTCAAAGAAACGTTTAGCGGGTGTAGAGCCATCAGATCTCAGGATGAAAAAATTATGAACGACAGTTAATGCAGCCAGCTTTCGAGTGCTAATGCGATGGAGGGAATGGTGACGTAATGCGAGTTGACCATTGCGGCCTTCGGTACAAGAGCTGGAACGCTGGAAAAAATGAGCACATTGAGTGGCGACGGACTCAACGATTTGCTTTTCGTCCTTCCCCATAGAAGCAAAAGGGCCGCTAGGCTGCTGGAGTGGTTGAAGGAGTTTTTGGGCGTGTTCTTGGAGTGTGTGTCGCTCATCGGCAGTGGAGGCTTTGTCAGCAACGATTTGCAAATAAATGGCAGGGATGAGAATGTTATAGAGAGCCTCTTCTTGTTTTGGCGTGAGGGTAAGTGCCTGGACGTGGGCCTGAACGGTGCTAAAGAAAAAGGTAATGGTGGCAACCATCTTGGTGACAACTCGTCGTGCTTTCTGGATGTTCTTGACGGAGCGTTCGGATAGAGAAGCGTCTGAGGCAATGGATGCCATGGCGTCAAAATGGGTATCAAGCGATTTGGCAACAGTTTCAGCATCTCTGGGCGTACCCGTTTCTAAATCGTAAGGATGATAGCACTTACTGACACCTCGGATTGCGTCGGTTGCTTGGGATTTGCGTTCAATAGCAGAGTCGAGTTCTGCTTGTTTCTGGCTCACTTCTGCCTGGGCGGCAGCAATACGTTTCTCGAATTCAGGCGGACGTCCCACCGGTTTTCGGGACTGATTCAAGTACTTGGTCTGGGCTGTCTGCTCCTTTTTGACCACTTTCCTGGCTGATTCCACTGCTTTTTCTGCTGTACGTATTTGGCGGGCCAGGGGGCTGTCATCGCCTTGCAGACCGTATGTTGGACATGGAACAGATCTGGGGATTGATGGGCCCCCAAGTCTTTTTCGATATGTTGACAGAGTGCCTTGGCTTCATCGCTCGTTCCCTGAATCACTTCTACTGGGAGTCCATTCAACGATGCTTCCATCTTCGCTGTCCATGTTTCTGCGCTACGGTCGGGGGCGTACGCTTCTAATACTATGTAATTCGATACCGGCTCTATTGCCACGAGGCAGATCTCTGGATGAAAGGTCTCATCTTCGCTCACTGTTATCTTTTTGGGGGGCATTTCTTTCCCCATTCGGCTTACTTCTGCTTTTCCGTAGGCGACGATGGCTTTTTCCATTTCGACCGTCACTTGGCGTTGGCTTCCATATGAACTCGCTATGAATTGATTCAGGCCGGATAATTCTAGCAGCGTACAGACCGTTCGCACGCTCCCTGCACCGCACATTATGCGAATTTGGAAGGGGCTAGTCTTGAATTCTCGGATTTTGTGGGACTAATCTCGCTCGTGCCAACTTGACAGGGGTCGACCTTAAGCGGGTAATTTCTTTTGCGGGGGCCAAATATGACAACAACACCAAATGGCCCAAAGGCTTCGCTCTAGAGAGATTAGGAGCAACTGAAGGAGAATGGAGACGCAATGAAAAACCAAATAGGTGGCTCGATAATACGAACCAGGTCGATCTGTTCAGGCAATCGACGCCCACGCCGTACCATGTAATTTTCTGTGTGAGGGGGGATGGTCTGCCGCGCAGGCTCCCCATCAATCAGCCAGACCTCACCAACATTGTATTCCATGCCAGCGTCTTTACCCTCATGGGGATCGATGAGCCGTACGCTCTTGCCTGTTTCAGTGATTCCGCCGACACAAGCGGCACTGCCTCTTCTGGTTTTGGCAACAATGAGTACTTTCATAAAGCAAGTGTGCAAATTAGCAGGTGTGCAAGTGAGCAATCTCAGCGCCGATTTCACTGTGAAGCTTTTCGGCTACGAGAGAACGGTGGCATGCTTCTGCATCTTTTTCCACGCAGAAGAGAGCCACGACTTTGGCATCGTCTGGTAGTTCGTCAAGTAGGCTTTGTGGGTTGAAGTCATCTAGGCACTCTTGGCGGTAGGCTTGGATATACTCGTCGGAGAGCTGGCTGCGATTACGCTTTCCGGTTTTGCTCTCCGCGTCTTTGGCGTATTGAATTTCGCGGGTTGCCTTGCTGGGAGCCAGATCTTTGCGGTGCAGGTAGCGGATGCCTAGTTCAGCCAGATTGTCTTGCAGACTTTGGCTGTTGGCATAGGTGTAGAGGCTACCTCGCACGCCCCGGCGCTGGCGGATGTCACAGAAGGTGTCCACATTGGCTTTTTGAAGCGCCGCGAAGAATGATTCTTTGGTGGTCCCGTAGACGCCGATGGTGACGAATTTGGGTGGTTTGGTTGTCGTCATGATGTGTTCGTTTGAATATGCCCGTTGCATGGCCCGACGAATATACCCTCCGAAGATACCTGCCGAATTCATTCGACACGGACTTCGCACAATTGGACGCCGCTATATGATTTGATTGGGTGTAATGTAAGGTTAACGCCGCCTAAAAAGGCGATATTCCCAGCACATCATAAACAACCTTCTCCTCACGAAGCATAGCTAATTCTGATCCATTCACGTAAGGATTTTCCGCGTCATCAGGACCTTCATCGTATTCAGAAGTTCGTTCAAGCCAGCCCTTGGTTGTGAAGCCCTTATGGTGCTCTTTCTGCTTTTCAACATACTCAATGGCAATCGGGCGCTGGGTATGCCCCAATGTCAGACTACCGTAGCCACGTTGCCAAGCAAAATGGTAGCGTTCAGGGCGCAATACATAGTTAACGAAGTGAGAGCTTGATCCCTTGATAGTCTTCACAAACCATGCAATACTGTGTTTAGGAGGGACCGTACCGACAATGTGTGTATGCTCCTCAATACCGCCAATCGCGTATATGTAAGCATCAAGTTCACCGGCTTTTGATCTCATGTATGCATACAGAGGCGTCTCGATTTCTGGCGTGATAAATGGCTGGCGCTCCTTGGTTGTCCAAACGAAGTGATAATAGTGTCGCCAAAATGACATGATGAATTCCTTGATGTGATGCTCGTTAAATGTTTCCAGATTGATGTTCCGCCGAATATACCCGCCGAATGAATTCGGCGTCTGGTAAAGGAAACCCTGTTGAAACAGGTTAGAGTTGTCGGTTCTTAGCATTTAGTGCGTTTTAACGCAGCTTTGTTTATCAGGTGCCGAATTCATTCGGCATGATTGTCGCCACGCAGCGGGTGTTACGATTAAAATTAACCATCTTGCGCACCACGATACTTTTTCCGCGACGTAAACTCCTCTTCCCCAAACAGCGACAACTGGCCCTTGGTCAGCCGGAAAATAATCTCATCCTGCTCCTGCGGATCATCGTTCTCATCAATATGAATCACCGGAACATTGGCTTGAGTTAGCGATGCACCAATCAGCTTAGAACGGTGACACATCTCTGGTTTGCCCTCGCTGCACATGAGCACAATCCGCTGCTGTTGAGCAAACGCCGCGTGGACCCGCTCCAACCCTTTTTGGTAAAATCCCTTCGTCTTGACGGCTTCGTAATCGATCTTGCCATTACGATAACAATCGGGGGCATCAGGGCGTCCTCCTAAAGAATTACCCAGAAAAATGTAGCGGATCCCGGCCTCACGCAGGGTCAGCTCCAACTCGGTTTTGGAATATTCGGGCTTATAGCGCGAATAGGGTGCGGTACGAACATCGACGAGAAAAGCAATTTCATACCGAGTGAGGAGATCGATAAATTCATCCATGGTACGTTGGCCATAGCCGATGGTGTAGATGGGAATGGTCGAATCTGTTGAGTTCGATTCGTTGGTCATTGTGAATTCGTGAATATGATGTTGGTTTGGAAATACATCAATTATACCGAAGGATCTTTCATTCGTAAATGAGTCATCTGTTTGACCTCTGTTTGATCATACAGTATTCGCAGTGAGATAGCTCCGTAGTGGCCAAAGATAATCTTATTTGCTTCGAACGAATTCTGTGGACTACAATATCTAGATTCTTACCATCAGGATAGGTAAAATATGCTAGAATACGCCGACTACCAACACATTCTCTTTGAACGCCGAGACCCCAACATTCTCTGGATGACTCTCAACCGGCCTGATGTTCTCAACGCGGCCAATGAGCGGCTCCACACGGAACTGACTCAAATCTGGAAGACCATAGACGCGGATCCATCGGTGCATGTAGCTGTGATTACCGGTGCCGGACGGGGCTTTTCAGCAGGCGGTGACCTACAGATGGTGGAAGATGCCTATCGCAACTACGATGAGATCCTACGTATTTTGGACGAGGCCCGCGAATACGTCTACAATATGCTCCACTGCCAAACGCCAGTAATCTCTGCCATCAATGGTCCTGCTGTGGGTGCTGGGTTGGTGGTGGCGCTACTCGCAGACATTAGCATTGCCGCGGAGAAAGCCAAATTGGGAGATGGCCACGTTCGGATGGGCGTGGCGGCTGGTGATCATTCTGCGATTGTCTGGCCTATCCTTTGCGGCATGGCCAAGGCCAAATATTATCTGATGACAGGCGACTTACTCACCGGCAAAGAAGCTGAACGGATTGGGTTGGTGAGTTTGGCTGTGCCAGATGATGCACTCTTGGAGAAAGCTATGGAGGTGGCCACAAAGCTGGCGACAGGTCCACGCCATGCTATCCGTTTTACAAAACGCTCCCTCAATGGCTGGATGCAGCAGGCTGGCCCCATCTTTGATAACTCGATTGCCTTGGAGATGCTCGGCTTCTTTGGCGAAGATATGATGGCTGGGGTCAAAGCGCTACGCAACAGAGAGAAGCCTACCTTCCCCTCAAATCAGCACCAGTAGATTACAACGCGAAAATCATTACTAGGAGAAAATCATGAAACTCATCGTCCTTTATAAGCAGCCTGAGGATACAGATGCCTTTGACGCCGAATACGCCAAGCATGGTGCATTTGTAGAGAAAATCCCTGGCCTGTCTAGCTGGAGTGTGACCCGTTTTTCAAAGACTTTGGTCGGTGACGGTTTCTATTTGATGGCTGAACTACTCTTTCCCGATGCAGACACTTTCAAAGCCGCTATGAAAAGCCCTGAAATGGCCGCAACGGGTGCCGATGCCAATCGCTTTGCCGAAGGGCTGATGACTATGATGATCGGTACAGACTAAAAAGAGGTGCTATCATGATCTGGAATGAATCCATCGAAACAATGCCCCGCTCCGATCTAGAGACACTCCAAGGGGAACGGTTGAGCAAACTTGCAGCCTACGTCTATGAACGGGTTCCCTTTTATACTGACGCCTTCGACAAGGCAGGCATCTCACCTAAAAGCATCCAAGGGGTAGATGACGTAGCCAAACTCCCCTTCACCCGCAAAACAGATCTGCGGGACAACTACCCCTTTGGCCTATTTGCGGTTCCGCGCAACGAGTTAATTCGTATCCACGCGTCGTCTGGCACAACCGGCAAGCCAACCGTTGTTGGGTATACTCAAGATGATATCAACGTCTGGAGTGAGGTCGTGGCCCGCTGCTTTTGTCTCAGCGGTGCCCAGCCAGGAGATGTCTTCCAAAATGCCTATGGTTACGGCCTCTTTACGGGTGGCTTGGGGATGCACTATGGCGCCGAAAAGATGAGGTTAGCCGTGGTCCCCATTTCTGGAGGGAATACAGCTCGCCAGATTCTGCTACTTCAAGATTTCCAGACCAATATTATGGCCTGTACACCCTCGTACTCACTAACCCTGGCTGATGCCCTGATTGATGCAGGAGTAGATCCGGAACAGTTGCCTGTTCGCTCTTTCATTTTAGGGGCCGAACCTTGGACAGAGGAGATGCGCCAAGAAGTAGAGTCCAAACTCTCTGTCGATGCCGTGAACATCTATGGGTTGAGTGAAATTATCGGTCCTGGGGTCTCCAATGAGTGTGTGGAGGCCAAAGACGGTATGCACCTCATGGAAGATCACTTTTTGGCTGAAATTATCAACCCCGAAAGCGGTCAGCCGGTTTCAGACGGCGAAGTAGGCGAGTTGACCATTACGACCCTTACCAAGCTGGCGATCCCGTTGATTCGATACCGCACAGGTGATCTCTGCTCTATCAATCGCGAGCCGTGCATCTGTGGCCGCACCCATGCTCGTATGAGCCGAGTCTTAGGAAGAGCCGATGATATGCTCATCATTCGCGGCGTCAATGTCTTCCCTAGCCAGATAGAGGCTGCGCTTATTGGGTTGGAAGAACTGTCTCCCCACTATCGGCTAGTCGTTACTCGAGAAGACCGTCTTGACAATCTTGAGGTACAGCCAGAAGTCACCCAAGCCTTTGCAGAGAGCGTCACTTCGCTAGAGGGTGACGAAAATGCTCGAATGCTAGGTCAGCAAGTCAACAAAAGCTTGCGAGAGGCTCTCGGCCTCAATACGAAAGTTACCCTGATTGCTCCAGGGCAGGCCCCACGCAGTGAGGGTGGCAAGATTCAGCGGGTGGATGACAGACGAGGGCTGTAGATGTCAAAAGCGTTTACTCTGTAGAGGAAAAGTCATGTACCATGTTTGTGTACAATGTGGGGAATGGGAGCCAGATAAGGAAGTTCGCGCGGTTGAGGAAAGTTCTCAGAGAGCCGTGGCTATCTGCTCATCATGTGGATACGAACATCTATTTCCCTACTTGCCACTCTTTGTCGTTGCTGGCCCATCAGGGTCAGGGAAATCGACCGTCTGCAATGGGATGCTCAATAACGTCACCGCAGCCAACAGATCGGATTGGGTGATTTTGGATTCAGACATCTTGTGGGGTGTAGCGTACACCAAGCCAGAGGAATGGACCAACTATTTCGATATGTGGTTGCGGGTTTGCTACAATATCCACCTGTCTGGCCGCTCTGTGTTACTCTTTGGTGCTGGGCTAAATCCGGATAATGTGGAAAGCCGACCAGGGGTACGCTATTTTTCGGCAGTTCACTACTTGGCATTGGTTTGTGATGAGGACGAGTTAGCTAGCCGACTGCGAGCACGTCCTCAATGGCGAGACAGCTCTGGAAATGACTTTATTGAGGATCAGCTCAACTACAATAGATGGTTTATAGAGCAGGGGAAAGATTACGAGGGTTCACTGACGGTTTTGAATACAAGTGAAGCCCCGGTTGAGGAGACCATTGCGGCTGTTAGCAAGTGGGCTGTTTGATTTATTTAGCCGCAAGGCTGTTTGTCTTAACAGTACAATGCACTCTATCATACCGTCCCCTTTTAGCACGCACACCTGTAATCTTCTGCCCAGACAAAATCAGTTAATCATGTTATAATGAGTGACTCCGATCGTTTACCTTACTTTATAGTCAATGTACTATACTGCGGTCGTTTTGCAAACAGGAGTTTTTCGATGCTCTACCAGAGTGACCAAACTCGTGTTTTCAAACGGAGCTGAGTATAAATAGTAAACGTACCAATGGAGCGGTTTTGGCAAGTACAAGGGAATGTATCTCATGCAAGATCTAGAAAAAGATCAGCAACCAGACCAGCAGAAACTAGCTGAATTCGAGTCGCGAATCGCTAAGGGCGAAAAAATAGAACCCGGTGATTGGATGCCCGATGATTATCGCAAGCAGTTAATTCGAATGATTTCCCAGCATGGCCATAGCGAGGTGGTGGGGATGCTGCCGGAAGGCAAGTGGCTTCCTCATGCACCCAACCTTCGCCGTAAGTTGGTGCTCATCGCCAAGGTGCAAGACGAAGCTGGTCATGGTCAATATCTCTATCATGCAGCCGAATCGCTAGGCGTAGATCGAGAAGAGTTGCTGGATGCGCTTCTACAAGGCAAGGCCAAGTACTCTAGCATCTTCAATTATGATACGTTGACGTGGGCCGACGTGGCCTGGATCGGTTGGCTCGTTGATGGCGCAGCCATTAAGAACCAGACTATGCTAACCAAAGCGTCATACGGACCTTACTCCCGGGCGATGGTGCGCATCTGCGCAGAAGAGACCTTCCACTTTAAGCAAGGAAAGGAGATGATCTATCAGTATGCGCAAGGAACACCCTACCAACGTGAAATGGTGCAAGAGAGTCTCAATCGCTGGTGGTGGCCCACACTCATGATGTTTGGTCCCCATGATTCCGATTCCCCCAATTCTGCCCAGCTGATTGCCTGGGGTGTCAAAACCAAAACCAATGATGAAGTGCGTCAGGAGTTTATAGACGAGACCGTTCCCGAAATTCAATCGTTGGGCCTCACTTTGCCCGATCCAGATCTCCATTATGACCAAGAACATGGCCATTGGATTAGTGGTCCCATCGACTGGGAAGAGTTCTGGCGAGTTGTCAAAGGAAATGGTCCTATGAATAAAGAGCGGTTGGCCGCCCGTCAGAAAGCCCATGATGATGGACAGTGGGTGCGTGAAGCGATGGTTGCCTATGCTGAACGAGAAAAGGGCAAGGAGCTTCTTCCTGAAAAGGCTTCGGGGATGTCAGTTTTTTAACTTATCCATACGTAAATTTAAGAAAGCATTTGGCCATGTCCTACAAAGATACATTTATCCAAGTTGCAGAGGATTCCCCAGCCACCCAGAGTACCAAACCAGGCCTATATAGAGGGAAACCAACCATTGCGGGCATCGAATACGAGTTATTATCTGAGAGTCCCTACACATTCGATCAAGAAGAACTTACCTTTGAAGTACACGTACGCAGGAAAGAGATCCCCGCTGAAGAAGTATGGGAAAACCGAAACAAGATTTGGAACGAACTTTTCAAGAAAGGTCAACCTTGCCTTCGGGCCTCTGCACTAACCAAACGTTATGGTTGGGGTGCGCACTACAATGCTGATGGTAAAATTGCTCTCTATGGTATGGAGACCGAAGAGTACCAGCACTTTCTTGATGTTGGACACGTCAAGGTACTGACAGCCATGAAAGCCAAACGTAAATAACTTACTGGTCCTTAGTCCTTGGTCTTTAGTCCTTGGTCCTTGGTCGCTGTTTACCAGTCTGAGTCCTCCTGAATTGATTATCGCTATTCGCTATCTACTGTCAATTATATTCAGGACGACACAATTACCGAATACCGATTACCGAATACCGATTACCGAATACCGATTACCGAATACCGAATACCGATTACCGATTACTGGTCAATCTACAATGGCAGACACACAGTGGCCTCGCTATGAGGTATTTAAACAAGATAAGCAAGGTCGAACCCACGAGGCGATTGGCACGGTTCATGCGTCTGATGGCGAAATCGCAATCCAAAATGCGCGAGATGTCCATGTGCGCCGCCCTGGTTGTGTGAGCTTGTGGGTTGCCCCCGAATCGGCCATCCTCAAGGTTACCACTCAAGAGGTGACGGCCCGAGCCTCCAATTTCGAAGAGGCAGGTATTACGGGTGGAACAGCTTACACGAATGGTCTAGATTCGCCCGATGCGGTCCAGGATAGCTATCAGGTCTTCGTCAAGAATACCCTTCGCCGTTCCATGAGTGCGGCCACTCATCTGGGGCAGGTAGAGGCTCATTCAGCAGAGAGCGCTCTGCGCCTAGCTATGGCTCATCCAGAATGGAGTCGCAACACCGTATACGTATGGTGGATCGTTCCTGAACATTCCATCATTCGCAGTCAAGAAGACGATATCCTTAGTATGTTTGAGCCAGCCAGTCGCAAAACATACAAGCAGCAGAGTCGCTATGGCCTGATTGAACGAGGCTCACATTCTATTGCTCAATCTATACCCAGCTCTGTTATAGATGAGCAAGCTTCAATCGACTGAAGACCATCTTATTTTCTCATCTATGCCCAACCGCAGTATAGTACCCGAGACGGGTCTGACAAATAACCCTTCAATGAATTCTGAATTGAAAGACGCTCTAGCTGCACAACTGCTAGCCATGGCAGATGATGAACTCCTCCTAGCCCATCGCAATGCCGAGTGGATTGGTCATGCGCCAATCCTAGAAGAAGATATTGCCTTAGCCAACATTGCCCAAGACGAGTTGGGGCATGCTATGGTCTGGTACCAGTTGCATCAGGATTTGACTGGCCTTGATTCCGACCGGATTGTCTACTTTCGAGATGCAGCCGCCTTTCGTAATGTTCAACTTGTCGAGTGGCCCAAGGGAGATTGGGCGTTTACCATGGTGCGCCAATTTCTCTTTGATGCATACGAGCTAGCCCTCTTTACACGCCTTGCGTCCAGTAGCTATGCACCCCTGTCCGATGCTGTTGCCAAGATCAAGAACGAAGAAGTCTACCACTATCGCCATTCCAGCACGTGGGTAGAACGTTTAGGGCTCGGGACAGAAGAGAGCCACAGTCGGATGCAGCAAGCGTTAGATCTGTTATGGCCATTGGCGAGCCAGCTATTCGAGTCCGAATTGAGCCAACAACTTCTGGTAGAGCTGGAGATGTTCCCTGACTTGACAGAGGTAAAAGAAAGTTGGAAATCCGTTGTCATTCCTCATTTTGCTAAGGCCAGATTAGATGTGCCGGAAGAGGCAACCATGATAAACGTGAGCCGAAAGATTCATACAGATCACTTGGATGATCTGTTGACGGATCTGCAACAAGTGGCCCGAGAGGATCCAGAAGCAGTATGGTAACCGAACTGACGACAGCTCAAATTTGGGCCATGCTTGAGCAAGTCAAAGATCCTGAGATTCCTGCTGTCTCCCTCATTGAGATGGGCATTATTCGCGACGTCAATGTGGTTGAAAATTGTGTCACGGTTATCATGACACCAACCTTTTCTGGGTGCCCTGCTCTTGCTGTAATGGAGGAGGAGATCAGAGCATCTATTCTCGCACTGGGTGCTGAACAGTGCCATGTCCAAAAGCAGTTCAACCCGCCATGGACGAGTGACTGGATTAGTAATGAGGGGCGACGTAAACTCAAGGAATTTGGGCTGGCTCCGCCTCGCAGACATGGAGGGCAAATTGAAATTGTGCTCTTTGAACCGGCCGTTTGCCCCCGTTGCCAGTCATCCGATACTAGCTTAAAGAATGATTTTGGCACCACCCTCTGCCGTTCTATTTACGTTTGCAATCGTTGCCAAGAGCCATTTGAGCAATTCAAAGCGCTGTAAAGACAAACAACAATCAACTATGTCAGATCTATCTGCTTTACGAAAGCAATATGGACAGTACAAAGAACGCAAACTTTCGCTCAATATGCAGCGTGGCCAACCTTCAGATGACGATCTGAATTTGAGCCTATCGCTGATTGATATCTTGGATCGGGAGGATTTTGTCACCCCTAGCGGCATAGATATTCGTAACTACCCAGGCGGAATTCAAGGATTGCCTGAAGCCTGTGAGACATTTAGCGAATTGCTAGGTGTTCAACCAGATGAGATGGTCGTTGGCAACAATTCAAGCCTGGAGATGATGACGGGCATTTTGCAATGGGCTTTGCTCAAGGGTGTAAAAGGGAGTCCAAGCCCCTGGGTTGCTAACAGCCCTAAGATGATCGTCACCGTACCTGGATATGATCGTCACTTTCAGCTCTTAGAGATACTCGGTTTTGAGCTAGTCACCGTCAAGATGACGGGCGAAGGACCGGATATCGACGCCATAGAAAAGCTAGCGAGGAATGACCCACAGATAAAGGGCATCTTTTTTGTTCCTACCTACAGCAACCCAACAGGCGATACGATTTCGGCAGACGTAGCTCGCCAGTTGGTTACACTTGATGCAGCCGCACCTGATTTTACCATCTTTGCCGATGATGCGTACGCAGTTCATCACCTTGATGAAGATCTAAGAAAAATACCCCATATGCTCTCCATTGCGAAAGAGATGGGCAGACCAGAACGGGTCATACTCTTCGGCTCGACCTCCAAGGTCACATTTGCCAGTGGTGGATTGGGTTTGATGGCCATGAGCCAAAGTAACCTGGACTATTGGTTGGGCCTGCTTAAGCTGCAATCTATCGGTCCCAATAAAGTTGAGCAGTGGCGACATGTACGATTCTTAGAGAAATATCCAGGCGGGCTAAAGGGCCTCATGCGCGATCACGCAGCCATTATCAAGCCCAAATTTGAAGCAATATTTCGGATTTTGGAAGAAGAGTTCAAGGGGACCGGACTGGCTACATGGACCCAACCTAAGGGCGGCTACTTCATCAACTTTGATACCGCCAAACCGGTCGCTGCTCAGGTCGTTCAGCTTGCGGCTGAGATTGGTGTTTCCTTAACGCCAGCAGGGGCTACGTTCCCGGGCGGCAAGGATCCAGAGAACCGGAACATCCGTATCGCGCCCACCCGCCCACCTCTCCATGAAATCGAAGAAGCTGCCCTCGTGATGGCAACATGTGTTAAACTTGCTTCAGCTGAATATGACGTATAGCCAGTGGATGTTCGTAAAGGAATCGTTATGCAAAGAATGAGAAGACTAGCTGTGCTAGCCGTGATTGTCATCTTTTGTGTTGGCTGTGATCAGGCGACCAAATCGGTGGCTCAAACCCAGTTGGCTGGTGAACCACCCATCATCCTAGCCGACAATCTGGTCCGCTTTGAATATACAGAAAACCCAGCCGCGTTTATGAGCTTTGGTGTTACGCTTCACCCAGATGTCCAGTACTGGCTCTTTACCGTTTTGGCTTCTGTTCTGTTGGCTGGCGTTCTGCTATTTATCCTGAAAGAATCAAAGACCATGCACTTCTCTATCCTGATTGCGCTTTCTCTGTTTGTTGGTGGTGGGCTAGGCAATCTGATTGATAGGTTTTTCAATGACGGACGTGTCGTTGATTTTGTCAGTATTGGGATTGGGTCACTCCGTACCGGGATCTTCAACGTAGCCGACATGGCCATCATGACCGGGTTCGTGCTTATGATTCTCTTCGGTCGCCACCTCACATCTGAAGAGGAACAGAGTACCTAAAAAAACTATAATAGTTTAGCACGCCATTATGATAGAACCTACCCATCATGAGACTAGCCATCCTGGCTGATATTCACGGCAATCTACCCGCGCTTGAGGCCATTCTGGATCATGTGGAGAAACAATATATCGATCAGATAATCATTGCTGGTGATATCGTCAATGTTTCCCCCGATTCGGACAAGTGTTGGCAGTTGGTTCAGAGCCTGAACTGCCCTATAGTCCGAGGCAACCATGAGCGCTATGCTTCTGATTATGGCACCCCCAATGCAGACCCACTCTGGGAGACTGAGCAATTTTCACCTGTGCGCTGGACGGCCGCACAATTCACATCCGCTGAGCGTCAGCAGATATCGTCACTCCCCACCTTCCTTCGTTCGGCGGAGTGGCCGGATCTGCTCATCACCCATGCTTCTCTCCGTAGTGACAAAGATTCGCTCAAAGCCTTTACCCCGCCAGAGTCCATACAAGCCATGTTCGGTGATTCGACCGAGCAGACCATTGTCCGTGGTCACAATCACCTAGAATACACCTATCAGTGGGGAGAGAAGCAGATCATCACCGTTGGTGCTGCGGGTCTTCCGCTAGATGGGCTGACCACGGCTCGATATAGTATAGTAGAAAGAGTAAATCAGCAGTGGCACAACAGGCCCCAAGCCATACCATATGATGTGGATAGGGCGATCCGGCGATTCAGTGAAAGCGGATATCTGGAAGCGACCTATCCTATGGGTCGACTATGCCTAAGAGAAGTGGCCACGGCCAGCCATGCATTTATCCCATTTCTTCGTCTCTACCGGCGCTGGCAAGCGGACGATCCCAATGGACTCGGCGCGCTTACGTTGACAGACGCTATTGAGCGTTTCTCAATGATGTTCTGACAGCGGATGACTCCATCCGTACGCCTAAAGGAGAAACCCAAATGAACCCCTATTTAACCCGAGTCTGCAGATTCTTGCTGATTGCTGCGGTCATCTTGAACATCGTGCCCCACACAGCCCAGTCTACAATCAGCGCTGTAGATAGGTCGGCTATCAATACTGAGGTCGAGCACGTCCCTCAGTTCTCAGTGACCAAAGAAAGCCCATTACCCAATACCGCACACGTACCTGGAACCGCCCCCATCATTGTCTCGGGCCATATCCAAAATCGATTCGACACGCCAACTCCAAATCTACGTATTCAACTGATATCGGATAACGGTCAAATTATAGATGAGGCTCGCACTGCCTCTGATGGCTCCTTTCACTTCTCTCCACGGTTGACGACAAAAGGAGGAACGTACAGCTTGCAGATTCTGACCGCTGATGGCCGTCCTCTCCCCTTGGAGAACGAGCGTCGTTTTATCAACCCAACTTTGCACAGTCTAGTTTGGATAGAACACAAGATTCGACTGAAACAGACCGTTGGAGAGACGAGAAATGCAGAAAATGAATATAGCCCTTTTAGGATAGAGCTAGACGGGCAAATATTCTCAGCTCCGTTCCAAAACAACCATAGCTTAGAAGGACAATCGGCCCAACTGTCTCTGTCTGAGCCAATGGAGAACTCTGCTCAGCTTAGCACGCCAGAGCAGAGAATCCAACCTAAAAGAACCTCCCCGCACTCTACGTCACTGCAAGAGACAGGAGAGATCTCGGGTACAGTCACCGCCCTCAACGGCAGTCAGCCCTTAAGCGACGTCTTTGTACGCATCTACAATAACGATGGCGTCAGGATTGATAGCAAGTTGACGAATGAGCAGGGACGCTACCACTTTGACCAACTGGATTCTGGTAGCTATACGATCGAGTTCACGCCACTGCTTTCGGGTGCCGCCGGCCAATTCTTCCCCGAATATTTTGATGATAAACCCGATATCGATAGCGCTACCCGTATTCTCATGAACCCAGGTCAACGTGCCGTGGCAGATGCCCAGCTTATTCGAGGTGGTATCATCCAAGGAGTAATCACGAATCAAGAGACACCGATCGGTGGTGTCACCGTAAGGCTATTCGACGCTCAAGATGAAAGTGTTGATATTGACGTATCGGATGAAACAGGGGCTTACAGTCTGCAACCGCTGCGTCCAGGGAACTACAGGTTGCTCTTTACACCTGCCAACATTGGCTCCTCTGGCGCCTTTCTACCCGAATATTACGATAATCAAGCTGATTTAGATTCGGCAACCACCATTTCCATTGTTGCCGATGAGACCGTAACGGCCAACGCTGATTTGGCTAGAGGCGGTACGATTGAAGGAACTGTAACTGGGGAAGGGATGCCGCTAGACAATATTGCGGTACGGCTTTACGATGCCCAAAACAACATCATTGGCGGCTACTTAACAGACGAGGACGGCCAGTACCGACTAGGTCCTCTGTCCCCTGGCACTTATAGAGTAAAGTTTGAGCCAACCAGCCTCAGCACATTTAGCGATTTTTTGCCTGAGTTCTTCGATGATCAACTTGATCAAGACTCGGCAACAAGCATAGCCATTCTCGGAAGCGAGACGGTACCAGCCAATGCCGAGTTGCTGCGTGGTGGAGCAATCCGAGGTCAGGTCACTGCCGAGGAGACGGCTGCCCCCCTTTCTCAAATTGCTGTGACCCTTTATGATAGTACCGGCGCGTTTGTCAAACAGGTCAGTACCGATGCCTCAGGTTTCTATACCTTAACGGGGCTGCCAACCGGTGGTTACCATCTGCGATTTGATCCGCTTGAAACAGGCGAATCTGCCGAGTTCCTCTCTGAATACTATGAAGATAAATCGAGCGTAGAGCAAGCAAATACGATCCAGGTAACGGCGCCAGCGGTAACCAGGAATGTGAATGTGCAGTTGAAGCGTAGCGGCAAAATCACGGGCCAGGTCATAGCGACTGGTGAGCAGCACAGTAGTAGGCAGAGCAGTAGTAGGCAGAGTAGTAGCGGGCAGCGCAGTGGCGTCACACCCCTTGCTGGCATTCATGTATCGGCTTATGACCTAAGCGGTCGCCTTACAGAATCGACCACGACAAATGCCCAAGGAATGTACACCATTACCCAACTGACCGATGGTCTCTACTGGCTCAATGCCACCCCTGCAACAGCCGGTCCTAACAGCGCCTATCTACCTGGTCACTATCTGGAACCTGTTGCGGTGACTGCACCAATGGATGTGAGCAATATTGATATTCGGCTGGGCCTTGGTGGGCAGATTGTTGGTCGCGTCCGCAGTGAGGTGGATAGCATCCCGCTAGGCGACGTTGAGATCGAAGTCTATGACGCAACAGATGGCTACATTCTCCATTCCGCCACAACGGACAATGAGGGCTACTACACAACGACTGGCTTATATCAAGGAAGTTACCAGATCAAGTTCGATCCGTCTAGCGGACGGAGCACCACCAATTATCTGGCTGAATTTTATGGAGATAGTCCCAACTTGGCATCATCTACGCCCGTTGATGTAGCCAATCTGCCTCTGGTTAGCGGCATTAATGCCACGCTGGCTTCGGGGGGGCAGATTTCGGGAACCGTTACGGCGAAGGATTCGACAGGAGTTGACAGTGGAGAGCCATTGGCGGCTATAGCGGTAAGGCTTCATGATTCCGCTGGCAATGAGTTCGATACAGTCTATACCACGTCGGATGGACGCTACCACTTTGCTGGGGTCCCAACCGGTCTTTACCATATTCAATTCCAACCCTGGGAAAATTCCGCTTTTCGAGTAGGTAGCCCCTACCTATCTACCTACTATAACGCTCAAACAACCTTGGCTCAAGCTGACCCGATCAGTGTCACCGCACCAGCTATCATTGAGAATATCAACGGAGCACTGGCATTGGGTGGCCGCATTACAGGGACTGTAACGGCTGAAGACAGTGAGCGTCCCTTATCAACCGTAGGGGTTAGGCTATATAACGCCAGGGGATTGCAGATCGGTACAGCACTTACTGATGAACAGAGCGGCGTCTACGAATTTCTTGGTTTGGCTGATGGTGAGTACCGTCTAAAATTTGAACCAGCCATGAATTCCACGATCCAATCGCAAACTTATGTGGCCGTCTATTCAGGTGGGAAGATGAATCTGGCCACAGCCGATAGCGTGTCGATTACGAGCGCAAGCACCCAAGTCTTTGATGCTGCGCTTAAGCTGGGCGGCCAAGTCACTGGGCAGATTGTCCGTGGAGCAGATGGTAGCGGGCTTGCAAATCGATTGGTGGAGATCTACTCTGCCTCTACAGGGGCTGCTTGGGGCCAAGTCTTTACTAATGAGACGGGGGACTATCAGACACCTGGTCTGCCAACTGGCTCGTATTGGTTGGCCATGCCATTCTCTAACAACATCCTGGGGCCGATTGAGGTAACGGCCCCAAATTTGGTTGAAAACATTGACGCATCTCTACCAGCGGAGGGGACACAAAGCGGTATTATCGCGGGTCGGGTGATTGGGGCGGACTCATCGCAACCGCTGGCTGGGATCTGGGTAAGCATAGAGACCTGTGGTAAGCAATTTTTCGATAGCACTAACCACTTAGGCGTCTACTACTTTGATAAGCTGGCCGCTGATGCCTATACTCTTCTCTTGGAACCTAGCCTTGGTGCGCCCGGTACTCGGTATCAGGCCAAGCAATCCACTATCCAGTTGGCCATAGATGAACGGCGCGTCGATCAGATGGTGATGAGCCAAGGGGGACGTATTGCGGGTAAAATCACAGGTCAGACATCAGGAGAACTTCTCGAGAATGTTTCTGTCCGCGTCATAGATGCAGATGGACTCTCTGTTACTTCTGTCAGAACCAACGTGTTGGGTGAGTATCGTACAGTGGGGATTGCTAATGGAAGCTACCGGCTCAGCATTAATCCCAGTGCGATAAGTCGTTATCAGATGCGTTATTCAGGAAATCAGGCTTCACTAGATGCAGCTCAGTCAATCCTGGTGAGCAGTCCGAATACATCGAATCACAATGAGGGGTTGCCCCTGGGTGGACAGATTTCGGGTATTGTCACAGCGGCAGATAGTGGGTTACCTCTCGAGGAAGTGGATATTGAGATCTATGATAGTGCTGGTCTTCTGTTTGCTCAAACAGAAACAGATGCTCAAGGTCTCTATCTGACTCGAGGCTTGCCAGATGGCGAGGTTCGGCTCTTCTTTGAGACATCCCATCGGGACGAAAGTGCACCGTACGTTTCAAGCTTTTACGCGGCTCAATCAGATCTGGCCTCGGCAACTACCATCACCGTAGCCGGTCCAACTGTTATAGAAGACATTAATATGGCTCTCCAGCCGGGGACCCAATTCAGTGGCTTTGTCACAGCGGAAAACAACAGTCTGCCTCTGAATGAAGTAGACATTCATGTCTATGACGTGGCTGGAAATCGAGTGGCCCGGGGCGACACCAATCGGGCCGGTTTCTATAGAACTAATGGGGTCAGGGCCGGAGATTATCGGATACGGTTTGCCCCCGAGTACGAAGCCTGCCCAGAGGATAGCGGAGATGTTGCGTATGCGGAAGCGTACTACGCCGACAAAGAGAATTTGGCATCGGCCAATCCCATACCGGTCAGCGGGGATGAAACGGCGAATGGGATTAGCGCTCAATTAGCTGTCTTAGATGGGACCGCAACGCCTACACCAACGAGCACATCGGTTGGTCCCGATTCAACAGCTACACCCGTAATGACACCGACACCGCTATCCGTACCATCGAACATCTATCTACCACTGGCTGCACAAGAGTAACCTAGCCTATCTGAAGGGAGACGGTCAGTGGTGCCGCCTATTCTGTTGCCGTCCTTCTTGAGGATAGGCCCTGAACAGGGGACACCGACTGGTAGCGTAAATACCGGGAGAAACCAGGATTTACTAGTAGCGAGGACAGGAATCGAACCTGCAAATAGCGGCTTATGAGACCGCCGAGCGACCATCGCTCCACCTCGCTTTGTTGCCAGCTTCTTTTGAATACCGTGATTTGCTCTCTTTAACAGAGATACATAATCAGTAGTTAAACATGCAACAGGCTGCACCACAGCAGATGAAAGTCGAACAAAGATTAGACGATTGCGCAGATTCTTCATCTTTCTAATCTTTTCATCTTTGTTATTTACAGGGCAGAGGATGCGTTGCATCTGTAACCAAGCGCAATGTAGCGAAAGATTCTTCACTCCGTTCAGAATGACATTGCGATCGACTGATTATCGTACGTCTTCAAATCGAAAGCTGTACAGGTTGACTGGTGGGATTCGAACCCACGACCACCTGGACCACAACCAAGCGCTCTTCCACTGAGCTACAGCCAACACAAATTACACATTTTTACACAGTGAGATGGTTTCGTCTAACGAATAAGCGCAGGTAAGAGAACTACGCCATTCAAGCTTTGCCAGACAAGAAAAAGCCAACCCCTTCTCTGAGTACCACGGCACCGTCGCACACAGACACCTTAGGCCAAAAGATGATCTTAGCAACACATCTCGCTGTGTATATTACCACCAATCTGTGTATTTGTCAACCTCCAATTTGGCATTTTATGCATCTTGTGTGCGAGTGCATTCGTGTTTTGTTGGGTTAACTCCATAGCCCATAGATAGATCGAGCATCAGGACTATTTAGACATGTTTAATTATCGTCCGATGAGCCGCGCCTAGAAGGCCCCGGCTAGGTCGCCCCGTATGGGTTGCGTCCCGGCCAACCCTCTATCCGGGGCGTCGTGAAACATCGCCGACACGTATTGTTTGGCTTGGATCAAGCTACAGGACTTGGTGCAGCGTGAGCCATTCTTTGCTTGTATTGTCGTTCAAAATATACTTTGAAGTTTCCCTCCTTAATAGGGCGCCACCACCATTCATTCTCCACATACCACGTAACGCTTGCCTTTAGCCCATCTATCAATGTATGCTTGGGTTGCCATCCTAGAGATTCAAGCTTGGACGAATCTAGGCTATAGCGACGATCCTGACCAGGGCGATCATCCACAAGCCGAATCAGTGATGTCGGTTTACACAACAGGTCACAAAGGGTAGAAGCGAGGGTTATATTCTTGGTCTCATGCCCTGAGCCAATGTTATAGACTTCACCCATTTGTCCCAGGTGTAGGATGTAATCGATGGCCTCACAGTGATCATGTACATAGAGGTAATCCCGTTCGTAGGTCCCGTCACCATAGACAGGAATGGGCAGTTCGTCCAGTAGATTTGTTACAAAGAGGGGGACAACCTTTTCGGGATATTGGTACGGACCAATATTATTGCTGCCGCGACTGATTGTTATGGGTAGGTCAAAGCTATTGAAATAGGCCAGGCACAGAGAATCAGCTCCCGCCTTAGTTGCAGAATAGGGGTTGCGAGGACGCAAATTATCGGTCTCTTTAAAACTCCCCTGAAGAATTTGACCATATACTTCGTCGGTTGAAATCTGATGAAAGCGTTTGATCTCATAGCGTCTGGTCTGCTCCAACAAGGCACAAGTCCCCATGACATTGGTGCGCGCAAAAACACCCGGGTCCATTAACGAACGATCCACGTGGGTCTCGGCGGCAAAATTAACGATACAATCGATCTCATGTTGCATAAGGGCATTGCCAACCTGCACTTCGTCACAGATATCACCTTGAATAAACGTGTAGCGTTCACCATAGGTCGCCGATAGCTCTCTCAACGTGCTTAGGTTGCCAGAGTAGGACAGACAATCATAAACGACAATGCGGCACGTTGTATATTTTTCTAGCATGTACCGTACAAAATTCGAGCCAATAAAGCCTGCGCCTCCTGTTACGAGGAAATTCTGGTAAGGCGGCTTCTCTCTTATCATCTCCTCTTGGGAGAAATCCGTTAAGCCACGGCCATTCAGGGTATGATATTGACTAACTGTATAAGAATCTTTGAGATTACGATGAGTGTTTGGTATGAGTCCCATGGGGGTTTTCTCCGGTACTAGTGTACTAAGCGTACTAAGTAAATAAATGCAGGACATAGGGTGCATCGAATAACAATGACCAAATTACATCATGGCAGACCACTGATGCAACCGCTCAATTGCTTCACATAGACGGTCTATGGTCTCCTCCTCCATAATTGAGTAGATGGGTAGGCACAACACATTGTTGGCGATCTTTTCTGTACATGGTAACGACTCAATTGAGCTATGTACTCGCTTTGCATACGCCGTATGTTGGTGTAAGGGTGGATAAAAATATTTTCGGGTTAATACGTTTTCGACCTCTAAGCCTTTATGTAACTTATCGCGCGAAAGCCCAAACAACCCTTCGTCTATAAGAAGAGCAAGATTTTGGTAGGTAACGGTTACGTCCGGTTGGACCTTCTGAAAACATAGCCCAGGTAGCTGGGACAGTCGTTCTTGAATCTGTGCGGCGTAGGCACGTCGATTCTCAATAACTTGGGAGATGGCTTTGAGATTCTCTAATCCAAGCAGTGCATTGAACTCTTGCATTTTGGCGTTTAACCCGGGGAAAAGCGTATCATCTCCACCTGGGTTGCCAAATTTGCGGGCTAGGTCTACATATTCGGCTAGTTGAGGATCGGTTGTGGTGACACAGCCTCCTTCGCCAACGGGAAATAGTTTGGTGGCATGGAAGCTAAAGACCTCCGCGTGGCCGAATCCACCAATCGGGCGTCCGCGATAGGTGGCACCAAATGCGTGGGCTGCGTCAAATATCAAGGCAAGATCATAGCGCTCAGCCACTCGCTGTAGACCTTCAACATCACAAGGGTGGCCATAGACGTGAACAGCCAGAATCGCCGAGGTGTTAGGCGTAATCGCGGCCTCCACGGCCTGTGGATCCAGGTTGAACGTATCAGGACAGATATCAGCAAAAACGGGTTCTAGCTCTGCCCAAGCTAAGGCATGAGCAGTCGCTGAATAAGTAAAGCTGGGCAAAATAACTTCACCCGTAAGCTGCAATCCAGCCAAGGCCAGAATCAGCCCCATGGTGCCATTGCTCACGGCCACACAGTGAGGCACATGGAGATACATGGTCAACTCCTCTTCCAATGTCGGCACATATCGGCAATGGTTGGTCAACTGACCTGCATTGAGCATTGCGCTGAGCGGTTCGGCAATCGTGGCCAGATCCGGAAAATTAGGCTGAACAATGCCCATCGGTTCTTGGCATATGGGCTTACCGCCAAGAATGGCAGGTTTGCTTTGGTGTTCCTGAACAAATATCACAATTTTACGTCTCCAATATCGCTTCTTTAGCAGAGGGTCTTGAGCAAGCGTGCTGGTCTTCCTGTCGAATCTCTAAATAGCTATCAGCTTGAGCCAATGCGTCCTGATTGATCAACTCCCCTTGGCTTAGAACCCCAACGGTTGCAGCCAGAATCTTCAGATCGAGCCAGAACGAAAGGTGGTCAACATACCAAAGATCCAGGCGAATCCGTTCATCCCACGTCAATTCGCAGTTCCCATTGATCTGTGACCAGCCCGTTAACCCTGGGAGTACGTGAAGGCGCTCGGCTTGCTCACTCGTATATTCGGCTGTCATTTCCAGGTAGACAGGTCTGGGTCCGATGAAACTCATCTCACCAAGCAAGATATTCCAAAGTTGAGGGAGTTCATCAATCTTAAGGCGCCGTAAAAATTGCCCTATTGGTGTTGCCATTGAGTGGTTATGTCGCACATGCCCCATGGAAAGTCTATCCATATTGTTGACCTTGAGTGTACGAAATTTGTAAATTCGAAAGGGTCGGTTGTGAAGACCTGCTCGAATCTGAGAAAAGAAGAGAGGACCATCGGCATGGGCCACCAACAGAACGGCAAAGAAGATAAGCAACAGAGGTGCAGTAAGCAGCATAAGGAGTACAATTGCACCCAACAATATCAGATCAAGCAATCGCTTTCCATAAGGGTAGTAATTCATTTTCAACCTCCTGACTTCGATGAATCATGTAAGCAGTGATGGTACAGCAGGTACTGATTTACTCCTCTTACTTCTTACAGCTTTTTCTCTTTAACCTCCTAACCCATTTGCGTTTCCTCATATCGAGCACCGCAGAATCGCTAAATAAAAGAATTGTGTTTACTACACTGAGTCGCGATGACACAGAGATTCACCGAGTTCTCACTGAGTTTCACTGAGATATTTCTTCTCTATTGAGTCTTTCTCTGTGTAACGCTCAAGAACTAAGCCAAAGGTTAAGGCCGGAGCTGTTCCCGCCTGTTGAGGGAAAGACGAGACGGCTCTACTGAACGACTGCCCGGAACGAAACGCTCACCTGGAAGTAGATCAGCATAGATTCTCTTAATTCGGTCAAAGAGCTTTCTTTCATCAAAACGCTCACGAGCCAGTTCAACCCCTGCCTGTCCCATCCGTTGGGCTTTCTGCTGGTTGCGCAAAATAGTTTGAGTCGCCTCAACCAAGGCATCTACTTGGCCAAATGGTACCAACCAACCATTTCGACCATGTTCGGTGGCTTCTCGATTCCCGCGCACATCCGTCGCAACCACCGGGATCCCCATGGCCGAGGCTTCCATCACGGCGCGGGGGATGCCCTCGAAAGGTGACGGAAGCACCATCACATCCATCATCGCATAGAGCACAGGCATGGTATGGTTAGGTTGAAAGCCAACAAAGCGGCAGCGCTCATTGATCCCAAATGATTTGGCGACGAGAGGATCAACGGCATCGGGTTTCCCACGGTCGGTTTCGCCAGCAACAAGAAAGTAGACATTCGGCAGCTTTCGCGCCACTTGCTGGCTCATGGCGAGAAAATCGAGAAACCCCTTACGCTTGGCCGCCAAACGCCCTACAAAGCCAACCACCAGTGCATCCGTAGGAAGAGCAAGCTCTACCCGCTTGGCTTGTACTGCATCGAGCGGAATCTCTTCAGGTGCAAAACGCGTAAGGTCGATACCATTGCCGATATGTAGCAATTTCTCGGGCGCACAGATCCCTTCATCGATAGCGCTTTGAATATCCTCCTGATTTTGAGAGAGCACCAAGTCTGAGAAAAGCGTGCTAAATTTTTCCAGCTCAATATAGAAACGCCGCTTGCCAGCAGACATAAGTTCGTGAAAGTGGTAACCATGAATGGTATTCAGGATCAAGGGAACACCCGCCAAACGAGCTGCGATTTGCCCCAACAGAGATGCCTTCGCCAGATGGGTATGGACAATCTCTGGCCTTTCTCGGCGTAATACCCGGACAAGCTGAAAAAACGTCTTGACATCTGTGATTGGATCGATGTCTCGCTTAATGGGTATGGTGATACAACGAATCCCCGCAGCTTCTACCTCTTTTACTTCAGGTCCTGATGATGAGATAGCAACAACCTCATAACCCGCCTGCTGCAAACTCAGAAGCTGATTCAACATCAACCCCTTTAGAGAGGAACTTGCCGTAATAATATGGATGACTTTGGGATGGCTCATAGTCGTTCTTCCTTATAGATCGCCATAATAGATCGCCAGATAAAGCTCTTGCCCTCGTAAAGATGAGAATTCTTCGAGAGCAGATAAGAATGTCCTTTCTCATTCAAACGCGTCAAGCCGCATCGATATAAAGGCGATGCCATAGCTCGAAGTTTAATAAGAGCCATAGCTGGGCGTCCCAGGCATGGTACCCATTGGCATGTTCGCGCCAGAGTTTTTCTACAAACTGCATATTAAAATATCCATGACGCTCTACGCTTGGATCAAGCAAGACCTCGTATGCGTACTCCTTTAGATCACCACGAAACCAGGGATCAGTGGGGACAGAGAAACCATGTTTGGGCTTCTTGAGTACAAACTCAGGAACTATGGATTGGATCGACTTCTTGAAGATGTGTTTCGTCTCCCAACGTCGAATCTTATGTCGGCTTGGCAGTTGAAAGGCTAGCTCCACCAACCGATGATCGAGCAAGGGAAGGCGAGCTTCTAGACTACGCGCCATGGTGGCCTTGTCGGTCTTTTCCATATAGACATCAACCAGCCAAGTTTTAAAGTCCACATACATAAGCTGATTGAGATGATCCTGGTTCCGGTGCTCCCCAAAGTGAGCGTAATGGTGGGAAAAATACATGGTTGGATCATGGTCGGCAGCCATTTTATTGATTTCAGGATTCAGCAGCTCAGCTTGCATCTCCGGGCTAAAGAGGGTTAACCATTTGGCATAACGCAGGGCCGGTTGGACAATGGGTAGCGTTTGGGTAAGTTGCTTTAAGCGGCGAGAGCGTGGCAATCGGCTGGCCAAAGCGGGAATCCATGAATGAATTACAGGATCAGGTAAATGCTGATAGTATCTTGCTAGTTGGTCGATAGCGTAGCGCAGATAGCCACCAAAGAGCTCGTCCCCCCCATCGCCGGTTAAGACAACTTTGACTTGTTCCTGGGCGTATTGGCTGAGCAAGTAGACGGGAAATCCTGCTGGATCGCCAAACGGTTCATCATAGTGGTAAACCAGGGTGCGCAGGGTCTCAACCAGATCCATATGCCCCACTTGCAGTTCGTGGTGTTCTGTACCAAAGTAATCGGCAACCTTGCGCGCATCGCTTAACTCGTTATAGGTTTTTCCAAAGTTGGCTTTCCCCGTATCGAAGCCCAAAGAGAAGGTTTTAATGGGAGCGTCTGTATGGTTTTTCATCAACGCAACTACGGCGCTGGAGTCTACGCCACCGCTCAAAAAAGCCCCCACAGGTACATCCGCGACCATGCGACGCCCCACCGAATCATTGAACAGATCCAGGATCTGTGCCGCATAATCCCTTTCTGTATAGATACCATTGCACGGTACCGAAGGCCCAAGACAGACATCCCAATACTGTTTGATACGCACCTCACCGTTAGATGCCAAAAGGTAGTGACCTGGTAATAATTTAAGGAGGTGGCGATAGATGGTTTTGGGGGCCATGGAATGCCCAAAGGTTAAAAAGTTGCTTAGGCCACCTGGATCCACTTCTCTAGGAATGGTTGGATCGGTCAATATGGCTTTGATCTCTGAGGCAAAGACAAGGCGCTGATTTCCCTGCTTGTAGTAGTAAAGTGGCTTTTCGCCGATGCGGTCTCGAGCTAGAAAGAGTGTTTGCGTTCTTTCATCCCAGATGGCTAGAGCGAACATACCGTTGAAGCGATGTAGACACTCAACACCCCACTCCTCGTAGGCATGTAGGACAACTTCGGTATCGCTTCTCGTCTTAAAGCAATGTCCCTTCGCTTCTAACTGGGGTCTTAGGTCAAGGAAATTGTACAGCTCGCCATTGTAGACGATGCAGCAAGTCTGATCTTCATTCCAAATGGGCTGCTGCCCGCCACTCAGGTCAATAATACTGAGCCGACACATACCTAATGAAACTATCTGATTTTCCCAACTGCCACTTTCATCTGGTCCACGATGGTGAATTGCTTCTAAGGCACTAGATAAGTAGCTGCTGGGTAAATAATCAGTGGGTATACCTTCAGGACGGAAATTTAATTGTCCGAAAATGCCGCACATGTTTTGGGTCTCTTTCTCTCTATCAGGCTTTCTATCAGTTTTTCTACCAGGCCCTCATCTTTCAGTGGACTACATGAGTGCTAGACCCAACGATTGTCACGACAGCGTGGTAATCCGGCCCTAGCATGTAGTCCGCACCGTGAGTTGGCTGCAAAGAAACCATTACAGTTTCCATTCCTGCACTTTCCAGACTTGTGCTTCCCGTACTTGTGCTTGCCAGATTTGCTCGTGGGGCAAAATCGGGGTGGACATGAATGTTTAGCCCCTTCTGCAAGGCACCTGCTGGGATGGTGATATGATTGGAAATTTTTTCATAGTCAATTCCATTCTGCGCAGTTCCTCGAATGATAATGGGAATGAGCAGAGGTTCATCTACGTTCCCACTTCGGTAAATTGTCAATTCTCCTGGTGGAGCGTCTTTGCTTGTGTAAGGTTGTGTAGCCCGAATGGTTACGACAGTTAGTTCGGAATTTTTGAAGGAGACATTTTTGACATGAGCGCCTATGGCCAACGTCTCCGAAACGTTGGCGGAATGGAGCAACTCACCATCCACAAATACCCCGTCAAAGGTGACCGTATCGATTGCATTGATTGGATCCCCGGCTAGTAGCTGGTTCCCTGTTGTTCCCCCTTTGCCTCGTGGCCCCCAACTGGCGGCGTCAATGCTGTGATAGGCTATCTGCTGCATGGGACCTAAGGGAGCTTGGAGCCAGAAGAGGCTGCCCCGTATATGCTCATAACGAATATTTTTATAGAGAAAGTTACGTAAGCTGCCCGGACCATCTCGATTCGACAGGGTTAGACCAAAGAGAGCAGAGACAACATCAATATTCTCCCAAGTAACTTGGCGAATGTGGTTGTTATGCAAATCAGACGCACCAATAGAGCCGCCAGACGCATAGTTAAAGAGCACGCTATTGCTGACTAAAATATCGCCAATCTCCGACCAACGAATGCCCCCTTTGACAGAGATTGGGCTGTCTCCACTGAAAATAAAGACATTGTCTATCCGTATATTTTTGGAGCCAACGGGATCAATCCCGTCATCGCCAGCAAATAGGCCCAAATCTTCATTAGCGTAATCAATGGCTTTTACGTTATAGATGGTCCAATCTTCTGAATTGGTGATCAAGCCGTTAAACATGCTGGGATTCTGGATAATGATCCCTTCGATTACGCAATTCTGTGCCTGATAAGCATAGATGACGGCGCGCAAGTCTTCGGTTTCTGTGGGGAGGTAACGAATATTCACCCCGTTGCCATCGACGACCCCTCGCCCAAAGATACGAACATTTTCGACCGTATTGAAGTGAAGAGCTGGTTCACCCATCCCCGCTGGTGGCTCATCTACTTGAAGACGGGCACCTCCCGCCAAATGAATAGAAAGGTTGCTCTGCATCCTCAAAGATGTAATACGATACGTCCCAGGCGGAAAATGTAAGATACGCTGTTGCGCAGCAGCCTCGGTGATTAGCTGCTGGATGCGTTCGGTCTCGTTCGTTTGCCCACTATTGTCGATCTGCCGATCCAATACATTGATGACTTTTTTCCCATTGCCCTCGTCTAACCGACTATTTTCTGCTACACTTACGGCTCCTTCCATACTTCGGTCGTCTTCAAACGGATCTGAGTATAATGGGTCGGCAAAAATGAATAAGACAGGAGCATAGAGTGCATGACCTTTAGTAAGCTGGCTTTGATGAATCGCTACCTTGCGCGGTACTTGCAGCGAAAAACGAATGGTTCGGCCAGAAATAGTTGGTTCCAGTCGATAACTAATCGGACTAACGGTGTAGGGATTAACCACTTCATTATTGGGCAGATTTAAAACCGTCACTTCGATCTCAACCGTTCCGGCAAATGAAAAGTGGGCATAACTCACATTGCGATACTCTTCCACATAGAGCAATTGACCATTGACCCGAACTTGAAACGATTGACTGTTCTCTACATGGGTCACGTTTTGGGGCGGCGGGTAAGTCACTACCTTGCTTAACATAGCCGGAATCGTACCGACCGGCGATGGCCCCGTACCTTGACCATCCGGTGGCAGATAGTCCGTACACCCGGGTAAAGGTATGCTCAGTATCACCAAATAAATCAGGATAGCTCGCTTCATCATCTCATTATTCCGATTTTGATATTCATGCCCTATCCTCTAGCCATGCGCCAGTCTCGTTTCTGACGTGTTGGTAAAAGGCAAGGCGCCGCTCTCGCAAAATACCCTCATGGAAATTTTGAGCGTTTGTTAGATTCCTTGCAGACATAGTCGTCATGCGTTCTGGATCTGTGACAACCTCTTTTATTTTATTGGCCAGAGCCAATGCATCGCCGCGAGGCACCAGATCGTCATCCGAAAGTAGCTCTGGGATCCCACCGGCAGCAGAACCGATGCATGGTAAGGCTCTGGCCATGGCTTCAATCATGGCCCTCGGTAGCCCTTCGGTACGTGAAGGTAGAATAAATAGATCAGCTTGGTCTAACTCTGCGACGACATCCGCTCTGGCTGCAAGCTGGCCAGCAAATCGGACGCATTCAGTTAGTCCGTATGTGTCCACTTGTGCCTTGAGCGGCTCTCTGTATTGGCCATCTCCCACCATCACTAGCTCAATGGGCAAAGCGTACTGATTGATGCAGATGTTCATGGCTTCGACGAGCACATCGGGGGCTTTATAAAGTTGATTCAGATTGCCCACCATGATCAGTCGAATTGGCAACGTTGCCTTGGCCTTACGTGGGGCCTTTAGAAAAGCGGAGTCTGTCAATTCGACGTCTGAATAGTTGGTTTCCACGGTATTTAACCCTGGGGGATATCGCCGCTGTAACGACGTAGCAGTTACATAAGCAGCCGCACAGGCACGTTGACACTGCTTGCGCAAAACAGTAGGAAAATACCAGCGGAAAAAAGAGCGAAGTGGATGATGAATGGCACCCGAAGAAAAAACATCATAGGGGTCGCTGATCACCTCAATCCCATAGGGTCTTTGTTGGGCAAGCATCTTCCAGATTTCGTTACCAATTGGGCAAGGAATCCGCAATTGAATGGCCATGGGCGTCCCGAGGGCTTGCCGCATAATTTGACGAATTCGTCGATACTCTTTTAGGAAAGCGGCGGGGCCATAAAAATCGGGCAACGGAATCGGTTGTACACCTTCCCCGCAAGAACGGATCCAACCTACAGGAGGAGAAGGCCGGTAGGCGGCACGAATGCATAAACGGACCTCATCATATACATCCAAATATCGAGACCAGAACTTATAGCCTTCAGCAGCATTCGATACCCATAATTCGCCATCCTGGGTCAAAACATAGTGTTGGCTTGATGAAACAAGTACATTCATACATTTTCCTAAGCGATGAAATGAGTGAAGAGATTAGAGTTCTTCTGCAATGCCGTTATCGTCTAAGTTCGTTCTTTGCAACGGTTTATCTGAAGCGCTGACAATAGAAATAGATGAAGATAAGGCGACCACCAATATGGGCAAACCGCCATCCTTGGCGATAAACCAGATGATGTTGTCCAGATCAGCAATCAAGACCACAAGGCATAGATTGACTAGAAAAGGAGCCAGCAATCTCCGGCTATCCTTAACCGGTAGCGTAATCAGTAAGTGCCTTGTGCTTCCCACCACAATGCCCAGAATGATAAAAGCCACAGGAACGCCTAATGGACCAAAATTCAACATGGTTTCCCCGGCCAACCCATAAACTTTAGATGACGAGAGCGAGTCGGGTACATACTTACCCCAACCGTACTGGGCTTCCGTGCCTCGTTGGACTTTGCCAGGGGGGCGCTCCATAATAGATCGAGGAATCAGGCGGCTGACACCACCGACATAGGTATCCCCCCAGGCATACTCGTAGTCATTATCTGTTTGGGCCAATCGGTGGAGAAGAAAAGCCTGTACATCGCTACGCCCCAGATCACCCAGGACAACAGTGCGAAAACTATAGCCAGTCCGTTCTGCTAATTCAGCATGTGCGTCGTCATTCACTATGTTTGGCAGGCCGCTTATTCCATAATAATCAAAGAACTGATATGCATACATAAACAAGAGAAATATGGGAAGACTTAGGTAAATCCACTTTCTCGACAAGGGCCTTACATAAAAATGGACAATCCCAATGATCCAGAACAGAGGCCAGATGATGTCGCTACGGTTGCCACGTAGGCCACGGCACACCACTGTAATCGCGATAAAGAGCAGCAACGTTACCATAAGCGACGGCCAGGATCGAAAGATCTTTTTGTCACCCCAAAGTACAATGACTGTCATAAATGCTAGGATGGGAAAACTCTCAGCAAGGGCCACTGTATAGCCTAGGCCATCCCAGTTGGCAGGGTTTTTAGATGCTTCGATGTAACCAGCCAAACCGCCAAAGGAGGCAAATAGCCGGACCAAGAGCATTCCAGAGATGAGCAGAGCACCACCCATTACAACGGTGAAGCGCAAACGATTCAATTGCCACTTTATGCGCCTGGTTCTTGCTGCGCTTATGGCCCCAATCCAGCACCTTGAACTCAGATAGAGCACCAGTCCAACCAAATTGAGGAAGGCCATCAAACCTAACCAGTTCCGCCAATCCTGGGGCGATGTAACTTTGAAGAGGGTCCAAAGATCCCAGTGAACATGCAGAAACGGTGCTAGAAAAAAAAAGTAGAGTCCATACAAGCCAAGGAAGCCAACAGGGTCGTAGATATCCAGCCGCTTACGGAACCAATCGATTGCGTCGGTTCCCACTAAGACGCCGCACGCAAAAATGGGCAAAACAAACCATTGCAAGAATGCATTGGATGTCAGAATAAAAGCGGCTAGCATCAGTAGGCATAGGTTGAATGCGATAAAAATATTGATGCCGCCATTGGCAAAAGCCGAACGCTCTATGCCAGGAGGACGCGTGCCAGGAAGGCTCGTGGTTGAACCTGAAACAGAGGTTGATTCGGATTGAGCAATAGGCTCTAGATGTACAGATGAGAATAATGACCTAGCCACTATAAACCTCTTCTAACTGGGCAAGGCTGTACTGAATGTTGAACGGACTCTTTTGCATAAATGAAAGGGCCTGCGGCTGTCTGATACAAATTTCGGATTGACGTTGAATCGGATCATTTTCCTGGGTTTGGGCTGGCAGATGAGATTGATACATGGCAAGAATCGTTGCTGCCCAGACTTGGGGGGGCTGGTCTATGGATTGCCGCTTCAGCAGAGAAGGAACGGCCTCAACTTCATCAGATATCAGATCGCTAATCAGGCAAGGCAGCCCTGATGCCTGAGCCTCTAGTAAAGCCACCGGTACACCCTCAAATAGAGAGGGAAAGAGAAATAGATCCATGGCCCCGCTCATTAGCTGCGGCACATCCGAGCGAAGACCGGCAAAAATTGTCCGTTCGGCGATACCCAGTTGAGCAACTTTTTCTTGAATGGATGGGCGCAGCACGCCTTCACCTACTAGCAAAAGATAAGTGTTAGGTCTTCTACGTATCACTTCGGCCCCAATCTCGACAAGGAAGTGATGATTTTTCTGCTCCATAAAGCGGCCCACATGTCCTATCACAAAGGCATTTGGCGGAATGCCCAGGCTGGCTCGTAAGTCATCTGGTTTTACTAGTTGGGCAAAAGGAGCGGTATCAATGCCGTAGTAGAGCACACGCCAGCGTGGATCGGCGGTCCACTGGGGGCCATAGAGAGCCGCCGCCGCATTGCGACTGCAGGCTAAGCCCAGCGTGGCTTCTTGGCTGATCATGTGCTTCATCAAAGAATGGTAGCTTTTTCGGACTAAATTTGCCTGACCATCTGGGCGGCTTGTGTCATTGTGGCTGTGGGCGATCCGAATCGGCGAACCAAGCGTTCGCGCCATCCGCAATACATAACCGCTATAGTGATGTAAGTGACTATGTGCAACGTGGTATGGACCATGTTGATGCCAAACCTGTCTGAAATTCCGGGTGTATAACAGTGGATTTCTGGAATGCAAACAAGGGATAACCTTGCTACCTAATGCCAGAATCTCCCCATCATAGTCAGAGGATTGAGTGGTATGTACCAAAAAATCCATTTGAAAGTGTTCAGGGTCATTCTGGCGCAATATGTGCATTAGCCACGTCTCAATCCCACCTCGATTCATGGTGCCAACAATATGAAGAATCCGGACAGGTTTCTTTTTTTTATTTATGTAGATTTTGTTTTTCACAGGGCTATAAAGTTTATTCACGAATAAATATGTCTATCTACTCGAAAAAATTTCCGTTTACACGACAATATCGCCAGAAGGCGGAAACAACCCAACAGCTCAATGGTCACTTACAAGCATAGTCAATGAGTGTAGAGCGAATACAGTCAGGCGGCAACTGCTCTAGAGAGCCGGTTGGCGGTAAGTGAATGCTGAATCCATAAGATAACCAATACCGAGATGCAGACCTGAACACCTGATGCCAGAAGAAGGGCCATGGCCGCACCAATCAGCCCATGGGTTGGAATCAACCACCAACAGGCCACCGTAGTTGTTGCTGCAACGGCGGCAAAGAGCGGCAGTTGTATACGAAAGTGGCGAGCAGCAGTCATACCATAGCCTAAAAATGAAGCAATATATGAGACCCCACCAGCCAACATCAGCCAAACGAATAGCTCTTTTTGAGCGTACTCAGGCTGGTAGATAAGTGCCAAAAGAGGTTCGCCCATAGTCCAAGCAATTGCGACACCGCCTCCTCCTACCAATAAACCAATGCCGAGCAAGCGAAGAAGAAGAGCCAAATAAGCCGCCCTATCCCCAGCCGCATGGTACTTGGCAAGCCGGGGGACAGCTGATTCCCCGAGTGCAACAATGATGGTTGTCCCCGCCACCTGGAGATAGGCAATCGCAGCAAAGATCCCCAAAGCACCTGTACCCAAATTCTGTTCAAGGAAATAGCGTGGAATATTGCTAATCAGCGCGATCAGCATCATGACAACGCCTAACGGTAAAGAGAAGGGGACGAGTTGTCTAAGGGTATTGAATCTCCACCGGGGCCAAGGTAGCGAATTTTGTGATGTTAGGTGTTGCAATACCATGGTGCCACTACGAATATCCCACATGAGTAAGATAAGGCCCCAAACGATGCCCATGCCTAGCACGCTCCAAAAGAGACTACCTGTTAGATAGATACCAACCAAGACAACGGCCAACGAGAGTGGTCCCCTCAATATCAGCGATTGGGCAATCCTGTCCATATGTTCATGTTGTTGGAGCAGACCATAAAAGATGTCGCTGACTGATTCAACTATCTTCGTCAAGCCAATGGCGAGAATGATGGCCTTGACTGGCCATGGGTAATCTACCGTCATTGCAATGGCTAGGATGACAAAAAAAGCAATCGTTGAGGTAATCAAGCGCAACGCCAGGTAAGCTGAAAAATGGTACTGGTTTTGGGCGTCTGTAGCCTGGATGCTCCGCAGGCTCAGATTGGTAAACATAATCACGGGAGTTGTAACGGCAAGCCCCAGTGCAAACTGACCCACCATCTCGCTTGTACCTAACTTGGTCAATGCCGCCAAAATTGCCCACTGAGAGGCCGCATAGATCAAGTTCCCCACAACCGTCCAAGAGAAGTTTGCCAGTAAAGATAATTCAGCTCGCTGAGTCTGAGTTGCTGTCCCCAAAATATGCCTCCAATGGTAATCGTTCACCCCCTACGTAGGCTGAGCTTGTCGAAGCCGGATGCCCCCTTCGACAGGCTCAGGGGACTGAACGTATACCTCCAATGCAATACCTTGTATTACTGCTTATACTGCACTTCCAAGCCCCAAGCCCCAAGCCCCAAGCCCCATCCCGCTAGACCTTAACCGCCCGCCCCTTAGCGTTTTGTCGAACCTTGTTGGAGAGCGGATGCTTCTGCGGAGGTGATGCGTTCCTTCGCATTGGGCGTTGCCGCTGCGACTGATAATTCACATAGTGTCGTTGCTGTGCTGATTCAGCATTGACAAGTATAGCGCCTAGTAGATTGGCACCTGCCCCTTGCAAGGCTGCACACGCATCAACAGCCGTACTTCTCTGTTCTCGCTTATTGTCAATAACCAAAATCACGTCGTCCACATAGGTTGAGAGCACTGGTGCATCTGCGGTATTCAATACCGGAGGGGCGCTGATCAGAATGATATCCGCCTGCAGCTTGATTACCTCCATAAATTGGGCCATAGCTGGCGACCCGAACAGTCTGAGCGGTTCCATCGTGCCATTGCCAAAGGTTAGAACAGATAGGTTGGGAATATTTGTTTGATGGGCGGTGATTGATGAGTCGGTCTGAAAATGGTACTCTTCCTGAAGGGAATATTGCTCTTGCCCAGTGATATTGGCCTTAAAGGGTTTATACAGATGGGGATGCCTAAGGTTGGCATCTATGAGTAGAACCTTCTTCTTCTGCTCCGCCAAAAGTACACCCAAGTACAGGGTTACAGCAGCCGCTTCGGTCCCTGCAGAAGGTGATGTAAGTAGAATACTATGGGCATGATTCCCCTTTTGAAAAGAACGCATGCCAAAGAGCATCGCACGGTAAGTCTCCAACAGTTGGGGATTGAGCTTGCCAGCTGAAGGCAGCTTACTCAAACGCAAGTGACCAGAAAGAGGAGTTGCCGTTAAAACTCTTATCCCAACATGCTTCTCAATATCCTCAACGCTACCAATGCGCTCGTTAAAGAGTTCAGAGAGCAGCACAGCACTTGTAGAGACAATAAAACCAAGTAGGGTTAAAGCGATGACAATTCGTAAAGCCAGGCTGCGATCCGCATTGGTGGGCAATGCAGCCTGCTCAATGATAGTCAGCTCATAGGGATATAGCTTTTGTGATTGATTGACAAATAAGAAGAAGTTATTGACAACACTATTGACTAGGTTTTGCGTGTATTGAGGATTGGAAGTCTCTGCACTCACCTCAATAAAGGGCGTGCCAGGGATGGCGCGTATCCTCACATGCTCCCATACTTCTTCTACAGGAATAGTCAAAACTTCGGCTGCGGCTTCGGCAATCGATCTCCTATTGAGGAGTTCAGTATAGGTTTTTATGACATCCTCTGTTACGAATTCCTGGTTAGTACGAGCGGTGGTTCGGCTATGGCTCACAAGGAGCACTGATGCCGAATGATAAGTAGGCGAGACTTGAAAAGCAATCAGTATACCCACTCCTGCGGCGAAACATACCCCCAATAAGACAACCCAAATCTCTTTTCGTGCGAGTCGGAGATATCGCCTTAACTCTTCTTTGTTTTCTGAGGGAGATATATATGCCGAATTATTCATTATTTGATCCTATTTGAAATGTGGTCTCTCACTCATCGCACCACACCATTCATTCAGGCTGCATCGGCAAGAACCGCATACCCAAAGCCGGATTGACCAAATCCATTGCCGTTGTAGAACATTCGTTGGGCTATAAATGTTGTCAACTTCCTCAAAGGGAACGAGCGGTACCCCTTCAAATTCGTGCTCATCAGGTAGATACTGCTCATGTACGGTAAAGGCAACAACCTCTTGCTCACTATCGTGTCGCAGATAGAAGTGAGCAAGGGATGCCGCATCCAGATTGCCAAAGATAATGACCTTTGCCACAATGCACCTCGTATTGACCATTCCACAAACAAGCCCCCAACAAACGTAGCAAGACAGCGGTCGTGTTGGGAACGGTAGTTTTCCGGCTGTAGTGCCTTTACAATCATTCTGCTCAAAGAATGATTTGATCACGGGCTTGAGTTGTTACGACTTGGGTTTAGCTGTGATGATATTGACGTGCTGAGCGGTAATCGGTGGCTTCGGGCAAGAGCGCGTCATGCCCTTGCCGAATATCGATTCCTTGTGTTTCATCACAAAAGGGAATCGAGCAGAAACCAACTACTGCTTTTTGATTGTCGGTCAATTGCTCATAGATGGATTGAGGCACGTTCTCGGTGGTATTGAAATTTTGCTTGATCCACCAACGACTTAGTGTGGCAATAGCGGCCCAGCGAGTACGGGTTTCGCTGACGTTGGCAAGGGTTCCATGCCAAAGGCGGCTATCCCAAATCAACACATCACCGGCTTTGGAATAGAGTGGAATACACTCATCGTTGCGAGCACGATCAGCATATTCACCAGATTGGTGTGACCTGGGCATTACGATGGTGCAGCCGTTCTCTTCATCTTGATCTTCAAGCACAATGGCCACCTGCATGATGAAACTCTCGTCTGCGATATAGGGCATGAATGAATCGATATGTAATGGCAGTGCATCGCGGCTGCTGCGCGCTAGAAATGAACGTAATATGTAATTGGGTTGATCTTGAGGAATGGAGCGATACGACTTATCGTTAAGAAAGTGCATCAGTATTTGGTGAACAATCTGAGGCGCAAAGAGCATCTCCAAGAAATAGGCATCCTTATTCTCTAGATTGTAAACCATAGGGTGGTTGCGGTTGAGGAAAGGGATATTCTTGGTAAGCTTATCATTACTCTGCTCATAAACCTGCTTGATTAACGATAATGCATGATCAACTTGCTCAGAGGAGTAAACAGTAGGAATATGGCAGTACCCTTGGGAGGTAATCTGCTGAATAAAGTCAGTCGATGTAAATTGAGTAGATAGTGGTTTAGGATGTACTGATTTGGTAGATGTGGAGTCGACACAAGGCAAAATATTTTGCCCATTGGATAGAACATTCTCGCGATCGGAAAAAGGTACAGCATTGTTTTGTCGAACGGCCATGATAGCTCCTCGATGAAATCGGTAATGTCAGGACAGCGATTCGATAAAAACTGCTATATTAAATTAAAGAGAATCTAACTTTACTGCGATAGTATTAAAGACAGAGGTTTTCTGCTACGCTACTACGGTGACAAACCCCTTGTTTTCAAACGCAGCTGAGCATCGATTCCGTATTCGCCTTTGGGTGTGTGGTATTGGGTGCTTGATGAATGGCTATAGAGCCTTATGAATTTTCAAACAGATTTGAGCACAGATGCTCGATAAGTCGGAAAGAAGTTGGATGTGTTTATATCTCTCCCTATTGCCAGCACCTGATAGGCTGTTTGATTAAAGATACGGCTACATAAATAGGTCGTGCGTTGACCATTTGCCCAGCCGCTCTTGAAGCCAGTCAACCCATCCTCTCCATTTTTACTGGTGCCAGCACCTGCACCAAGGCTAATGTATTTGAGACCCACCTTGAGTGCAACAGGTCCATTCTCCATATTTTCCAAATCATTTTGTAGTAGGGACCAACTATTTCATAAAAAGTGTTTAATAGTTAGTGGCATCAATATATGATGTGCCGACAATCTGTTGATCCAAAACCCAGGCTTGGCTTTGTGGCAATAATTGAGCATGCCCAAATTGCCCAAGGGACTGAGCTTAGTCTCGGTGAAGATAACCAATCATTTATGCGTATACCTTTAACGAGGTCAGCGACGTTACGAATTGGAGAATGCTTGAATTCAGCTCAGTTAAAAATATTCCTACAGCTTACTTGGGATTCAACAAGAGGAAGTAATCTAAATTGACACAACGGAATAATATACTCAGGAAAGTACGAATATGTGTCATTGATGCTTGGATATAAAACATAGTTTATCATTGGCCGTAAGCTTTGTCAATAGGGCTTACTTTTCTGTCGATTTAGACAAATCACATGTTTTATTCATGGTTCATACCCATGGCAAATTAATTCACACCGCATATTGCACTAATTTAAGGAAAAAAGTGCGCAATTTGGCAGATTATTCCTGATAAATAGATTTTTACTTAGCCATAACATCTGTTTTTAGCGCCTTTGTGTTTTGTTACAAAATCCTGACAAAATAGTAATTATTTGTGAATCTAGGTATAAAGATGCTCTGTTGTTCAGATTTTTTATCCAAAGTTAAGTCTTTTTTAGCTAATTGCTATCTGTTCTAATTGCTAAGTTACATAAAATCCACGCATCAGTCACAGGCGGTTTGGTTTGCACCTTGGCTCCTGGCTACACTCCTGATAAACTATAGCTCTACTCAAATTAAACCTGTGGATAGATATCCAGATACTGTTTTTCCATGCGTAATCGTAGCTAGTCAGCATTTCAGCTTGTCAGCCTGAACACGGGCCCGCTGACAAGCTGCAACGGAATCAACGATAGGAACATCTTTTTCTGAAAGGCTATAGAAACCAAACTTGGATAGGAACCAAACCCAACATGTCAACAAAAACTCGTTACCAATATAGCGCTCTCCCTTTTACCAGCGTGACCATTGATGATGCATTTTGGTCGCCCCGGATTGAAATCAATCGCTCTGTCACTATCCCGTACGATTTTCAAAAGTGTGATGAGACCGACCGGCTCTCCAATTTCGACAAGGCGGCTGGAAGGGGAGAAGGGGAGCACATGGGTATCTTCTTTAATGACTCGGATGTCTTCAAAGTGATCGAGGGCGCAGCCTATTCGCTCCACCTCCATCCCGATCCAAAGTTGGAAGAATTTCTAGATGATCTGATTGAACGTATTGCCGCATCCCAGGAGGCAGATGGCTACCTATATACAGCACGTACCATTGCCGAACGCAACGGCACTGTCGATAAACTGGACCCTGAGCAAGAAGGGCAAACTCGTTGGTCCAACCTACGGGTGAACCATGAGCTGTACAACGTGGGGCACATGTACGAAGCTGCTGTGGCTCACTTTCTGGCTACGGGCAAGCGAGTCTTTCTGGATGTAGCGCTGAAAAACGCGGACCTGATCGACAGCGTCTTTGGGCCTGATAAGCAGCGAGATGTCCCCGGCCATCAAGAGATTGAGATGGGGCTGGTCAGGCTCTACAGCGTTACCGGCGAAGAGCGCTATCTTCGCTTGGCTCAATTCTTCTTGGATGAGAGAGGTCACTACCACAATGGTCGCCAGCCCTACGGCAACTTTGATAATCATGCCTATACCCAAGACCATCTTCCTGTGGTTGAGCAGGATGAGGCACTGGGGCACGCGGTGCGGGCCGTCTACATGTACAGTGGCATGTCCGATGTGGCCGCCTTGACCGGAGAGCAATCTTATATTGATGCCATTGGGCGCATCTGGGAGAATGTGGTCCATAAGAAGTTCTATCTCACCGGCGGCATCGGTGCTTTGCACCACGGTGAGGCGTTTGGGGCCAATTATGAGCTGCCCAACGATACGGCCTACAACGAGACCTGTGCGGCCATTGCCAACGTCTTTTGGAATCAGCGTATGTTTCAGCTTCATGGCCACGCCGACTATATTGATGTGCTGGAACGGTCACTCTACAACGGCTTTTTGCCTGGCATCGATTTTGGTGGCGATCGCTTCTTCTACGTCAACCCCTTGGAGTACGATGGTGAATACAGATTTAATCGAGATGATTCCAATGAACGGCTTGGTTGGTTCAACTGCTCCTGCTGTCCCACCAATGTTGTACGTCTCTTTCCTTCACTGGGGGGTTACATCTACGCTCAAGAAGGCAACAACCTTTTCGTCAACCTATATATGAACAGCCAAGCCACTGTGGATATGGATGGAAGAGCGGTCCAGATTGCTCAAGAGACTGACTATCCTTGGTCAGGGACGGTCAAGCTCTCACTCAATCCGGCTGAGCCAATAGACTTTGCCTTGCGCCTGCGTATTCCTGGCTGGGCGCGTAACCAACCGACACCTGGTGGTCTCTATCGATATGTAGACTCCACATCAACGAATGGACAGGAAACAGCTGACCAGGAAACAGTTTTGCTACAGATCAATGGTGAGCGACTTGCGCTCGATTTGGTTGATGGGTATGCTGTGATCCGACGCACCTGGCAGGCCGAGGACGTGATTGAACTTCACCTTCCCATGCCCGTGCGGCGTGTTCTCTGCGATGAGCAAGTCTCGACCACAAGAGGAAAAGTGGCCCTGGAGCGGGGTCCCCTAGTCTACTGTGTAGAAGGTGTAGACAATGATGGAAAGGCCCGAGGGCTGCCCCTATCTGACCAAGCCGAATTTGCCATAGAGCGGATGCCCGAACTGCTGGGTGGCCTGAATCGTATTCGTATCAGCCAGCCAGATGCGGCAGTGCCTGAGATCCTGGCCGTTCCGTATTATGCTTGGGCGCATCGGGAGATGGGCGAGATGGCTGTTTGGCTTCAACAAGTGTAAATATATATCAGAGAAAATACAATGGCCAAACGAAAAATACGCAACCCTCAATTTCTAGAAGAGTACCTTCATAATTTGACTGTTGATCGGCTAAAGGGTCTTGCGCACAACATCCCTATTCAGGTTCCCACACGCAAGGATGATATTGTTCGGCTAATCCATAGCCAACTAATGGACCCAACTCGCTTGCAACAGATTTGGAAAGAGCTTGGTTCCCTCCAGCAATCCGCCGTAGCTGAAGTTGTTCATGGCCCGTCGGATACCTTTGACGCCTCTGCCTTCCGTGCCAAGTATAATGGCGATCCGGATTGGGGAGGATCTGGCTATGGCTATAGAAGCACCCAACCATCTGCTTTAAACCTCTTTTTCTATCAAAAGGTGATGCCGAAAGATTTACGGGCTGCGCTAAAAGAATTTGTCCCGGCGCCTCGGGATTTTGAACTCCAAACAGCAACCACGCTGCCCGAAAGCGTGCCGCTCACCCAATGGCATTGGCAGCGCGACCAGGGAGAGCCAGAAGAGGTTGAGTTAATCGACCGCCATACCCAACAGATGGCCCAAAACGATCTCTTGACAACTTTGCGCCTGATTGAAGCAGGAAAAATACGGATAACCGCCAAAACCAAACGCCCTACTGCGGCAAGCGTACGCACCCTTGGCCAAGTCTTGGACGGCGGCGACTATTTCCCTCCTCCCGATCCCGACGCAACAGATGATATTTGGGGACCAACCGAACCGGGGGCGATGCGGGCGTTTGCTTGGCCTCTGCTCGTCCAGGCTGGCAAATTGGCCGAACTGGCTGGAACAAAACTACAGCTGACCCCGGCAGGGAAGAAGGCTCTGTCATCTCCAGCACACAAGACCATCGGCAAAATTTGGAAGAGCTGGCTCAGAACCACGTTACTGGATGAGTTCAACCGAATTAGCGAAATCAAAGGGCAGACGGGGCGGGGTAAACATGGCATGACGGCCCCTGCCGGTCGGCGCAAGACCATTGCCGAAGCTCTGAGTAAGCTCCCAGCTAACCAGTGGATTAGCTTTAGCGAATTTTCTCGTTATATGCAAGCCAGTGGCTATTCCTTTTCGGTCTCACGGGATCTGTGGGAGCTATATATTGAGGACAGCAACTATGGCAGTTTGGGATATGATGGCTATGGTACATGGCAGGTTATCCAGGCCCGCTATCTGCTCGTCTTTCTCATGGAATATGCGGCAACGTTGGGGCTGATTGACATTGCCTATATTCCGCCAGCCCATGCAAGGCTCGACTTTGGTGATCTGTGGGGTATCGATGATATGGATTGTCTGAGTGAGTATGATGGCCTTTCCTATATCCGCTTGAACAACCTAGGCGCTTGGTGTCTTGGCCAAACGAGCACTTATACCCCGCCCCAAATTGAAGCGCAGCAGCTTATCAAAGTCTTGCCCAATCATGACGTTGTGGCCATAGAGCGACTACCCGCCAGTGATCGTCTGCAAATTGAGCGCTTTGCCCGGCAGAGTTCGGATCAAGTTTGGAAGATTGAACGCAAGAAAATGCTAGAAGCCCATGAAGCGGGCTTGACCATTCGGGAGATCCAAACCTTCCTTGAGGCCAAGTCCGCAGGTGATTTGCCCCAAACAGTTGCTATATTGTTCAAAGAAGCTGCGAAGAAAGCAGCGGCCCTGACCCATATGGAAGACGCCCACCTGCTTCACGTGAGCGATAACCGCCTAGCTCGCTTAATAGCCAATGAGAGTACTGTTCGCAAACATTGCTTGCCCGCCGGAGAGCAGCATATTGTGGTTCCAGCCAAATCCTTTAGCGCTTTTCGCCGTGCCGTACATGACCTTGGGTATTCATTGCCTCCGCTTATCTAGCTACAAACGAAGCATGTAGGAGAAAACCATGACTCAGATTAGCAACCTCATCATCGAACATGACATTTTTATCCGCGCTGAACCGACGCGCGTCTACGACGCCTTTACCACGGCATCGGAGCTAGATACCTGGTTCACAACGGGTGCGGAAGTTGACCCACATCCTGGTGGCTACATGACTTGGCGTTGGAAGGATTGGGGGCCGAACAAAGAGACTGCCGAAGACGGTGGAGCCGTATTAGAGGCGAACCGACCTCATCGCTACGTCTTTCAGTGGCGCAAAGAGCCATCTACCGTGTCCCTGGATTTTGAACCAGTTGCTGAAGGAACAATTGTGCGGCTGCGCGAGACGGGCTATCTGGATACATTTGAGCGCACTCAGGTGATGCTTGGCTGTGCGGCGGGATGGGGTGAAGCCCTCACGCTGCTCAAGTTCTATGTAGAACATGGGATTGTCTATTAACTATAGGAGTGGTTAGCATTGCGCGAATACACATTTGAGAGGATGCTTCAATGAATCACCTTATCCCATCGCGTATAATAAGATATTTCTTCATTACCAATATGATTAGACGTATCAGCAACATGACAAGCCGATTGCCTGCACGGGGCAAATTTCGATACAAATCCCGAAATTGGATAATGCATTCTGAGTTGAACCCATTCTAACCAGCTATTTCCTACTCTTTTGCAAATGCCAAACCAACCAACCAACCAACAGATCCAAAAACTACACAACGCCTTACTCAATGGCTTCAGCACCTTCAGCGCCTTGCAGATGCTGACCAGGATTCGCCTCAACAGAGATCTCGAACAGATAGTCCCCGTTCAAGGGCGCACCTTGACTGAGATGACCTATGACTTGATCCGCGTCTTCGCGGCGGAAGAAGGAGGTCTGCACAGCTTGATGCGTGCAGCACAAGAAGCCGTTCCTGACAACGCCATAGTACGTGCCGTTGTCCAAGAGCTGGGGGAACTTGAGTTTGCGCCACTCCCTCTGCCCGAAGATTTTCATGGCAGGATGGTGATCGAGGGCGGTATCCATATCCACGTCCAGAATACGGAAGAAGCGCTAGCTCTCCAGAAAGAACAGCAAGAGCGAGAGGCGTTACTCAACGGGACCTTCGAGCGTCTGCCATTTGAGCCAGAGACTGTGTTGATTCCTGGCGGGCCATTTTGGATGGGTGACAATTCATCTGAAAGATTTTCCGCAGTGGAAGCGTCAATGGATCATATCGACTTGGCTGATTTTCGTATGGGTAAGTTTCCCATTACAAATCGAGCGTATGCCTCCTACACCCAAGCGAAGAATCAGATAGTCCCCCCTGAGTTAGGGTGGGACGGACAATCCCCCCATTTAGAACGTCTTCACCATCCTGTCATTGGCGTCACCTTTACCGAGGCACTGGCGTACTGTGCCTGGTTGAGCAGCGAAACAGGACGTGGCTATCAATTGCCGACTGAGGCCCACTGGGAGAAGGCAGCACGCACCACCGATGGACGTACATACCCCTGGGGTGACGAATGGCAGGATACCCGCTGCAACCACGGTGGCAGTTCGACAACGGCCGTGGATCACTATCCAGCCCAGAACGAATATGGCTGCTATGATTTGGTTGGCAACGTACGCGAATGGACCCGTTCCTTGTGGGGTGAACGGCTGCGTGAACCGGATGAACGGTATCTCTATCCCTGGCAGGATGATGAACGCAATGCTCCGGATGCCAATGCTCAGATTCGACGCATATGGCGGGGTGGTAGTTATATGGACAAGGGTTCGATATTACGCTGCGCGGCGCGCAATAACCAGCTACCCAATAGTCGTGGCATTCCCCACAAACGCTATGGCTTCCGTGTGATGATGATGGTTGATAGATATTGATTAGAAAAGAATCCGTAGATCACAATCCAGGGAGCGAGCATCCTCAGATGCGAAGCGCTCTACACAAAAACGCTATCGTCACTGAGATCTACCGAGAATGATTGAATTGAATAAGGAATGAATATGGCAGTCACCCGCAGAAGCGCCTTAAGTAGGCGGCTAAATGCCCCAGCCAAGGACATTGGCCTAGATGCTAATGACCAGGGTTTTTGGGACGATCTCTACCAGCGCATTCGCGAACATAGGGTGGTCCCGATTGTCGGCAATGCTGTGCGCAACAATCGCATCTTTGATGTTGATGATGACGACAACATTGGCCTTAAGAAAGGCGACGGTTCATCTGATCAATTCTACGAAGCCCTGGATCACCATGCTTCTGAAGGACTCCCCGTCAATGAGGAGTTGGCCGAATTGTGGGCCAGGGCGATTGGGTATCCTCTGCCGGACAAGCCTCAGCTAGCCAAGGTGGCCCAATTTCATCGGGTTATCAGCGATGATATGCCCAAGGCCAAGAGAAGCTACCTCCACTTTCTCAAAGAGTGTCTGCTGGACGTAGCTGAAGGCGACCAAAGTGTTGAGGAGGTTGTTGTTGGACTGCGCAAGCAACTGATGGACAAGAGCTTCTCGGACATTGTAGCCGAACTGGATTATCCAAACTTTACCCAAACCAGACCCGATCCGCTGCGCACGTTGGCCAAGCTGCGTCTGCCCATCTATGTGACTACCAGCTACCATGACTTTTTGGAGCGGGCATTGATAGCCGAGGATGCCGAAACTGTACGCACCCACTTCTGCCTGTGGAACATGGAACCAGAAAGTGTGGCCCCTGAACACCGACCCGATCCAAACTACATTCCCAGCCGAGAAGAGCCCGTCGTCTACCACCTCCACGGCTACGAGAAGTATCCCCGCTCACTGGTCTTGAGTGAAGATGATCATCTGGACTACCTGCTGGAACTGGCCCAGGATACCAACGCCAACAACCCGCTGATTCCTCTCTACCTGCGTACTGCCTTGGAGGAATCATCCCTCCTGCTTTTGGGCTATCAGATTCAGGACTGGGACTTTCGCATTCTCTACCGGGGGCTGATCAACCGCCAACATACTCGACTGCGCATTTTGGACCGCATGTACGGCATCGCCATCCAGCTTGACCCCAAATACCAGGAGGGGATTGATGATAAAGAGATGGCCCGTAAATACCTTAACGACTACTTTAAGAGTACCAATTTTCGCGTCGAGTGGAGTAGTATTGATCGCTTTATGGTTACGCTTTGGGACCAGTGGAATCAGCGGATAAACTTGGGGAGCACGCAGAATCAATCGTGACTACATCCAACGAAGCCAACATCAATTCCCCCAGCATCAATCAACTGAATACCTTGCCTGGGAATACCCCGGAGGTTACGGGAAATCCCTATGTGGGACCCCAAACCTTTACCAGTGCCCAACGCCACCTCTTCTTTGGCCGGGAGCGGGAAGCCCGTGACCTGCTCTCGCTGGTCATTGCCAATCGGGTGGTCCTCTTCTTTGCCCAGTCGGGCGCAGGCAAAAGCTCTCTCGTCAACACCCGATTGATTCCGGGCCTGGAAGAACGCAGCTTTGAAGTGCTGCCTGTAGGTCGGGTAGGGGGTGGCGATCCGGCTGATGGTTTAGCCCCCCAGAATATCTATGTCCATAACCTCATGACCTATCTGGACGGGCGACCCGAGCGGCAAGCCAACTTCGCCAATCAACCGCTGACCGAGCTGTTGCAGGGCATGATGTGGGACGGGCGTGACTGGCGGTATGTTGAAGAGGAGGGGGGTGATGGAGATGAGCCAGGTGAGGGCGATGAGTATGAGTTGCATCCACGTGTACTGATTATTGACCAATTTGAAGAGATTCTGACCACCCACCCCGAAGCGTGGGGGCGGCGAGTCGATTTCTTTCAGCAGCTCCGTACTGCCTTGGAGGACGATCCCTTTCTGTGGCTGGTCCTGGTCATGCGGGAAGATTACGTAGGGGGACTCACCCCCTTTAGCCACCTCCTGCCCGGTGGATTGCGCACCCGCTACCACATGGAACGCATGGATATCGAGGCCGCCCTGGACGCCATACGCAAGCCGGCAGAATTAGGAGGGCGACCCTTTGGCCCGGGCGTAGCTGAACAGTTGGTAGACAATCTGCGACAAATCCGCGTGGCTGGCCAGCCCAAAACCCAATCGGGCCAATATCTGGAACCGGTTCAGTTGCAGGTGGTCTGTTACCAGCTCTGGGAAGATCTGCAAAGCAACAACCGGACCGGAGAGATTACCCACGCCGATCTGCAAGAATCAGGCGATGTGGATAGCGCATTGACCCAATTCTACGAAGAAATTCTGGCCCAAGTGCTCCAGCAGCCAAACATTGAGACCAGCGAACGTGCCCTACGAGAGTGGTTCTCTACCCAGATGATCACTGAATCGGGCACTCGTAGTACGGCTTACCGCAATGAAGAGCTGGGCCAGACGGCCAACCTGCCCAACCCGGTTGTAGACGAACTGACCAGACGCTTTCTGCTGCGCACAGAGCTGCGGGCTGGCGGTGCCTGGACAGAACTGGTTCACGACCGCTTTGTGGAGCCGATTCAGCGGGCCAACACCGGCTGGTTAACCCAGAACCCCAATCCCGTGACCCAGGCCTACCAACGCTGGATGGCCAATGGCTCTATCGAGAAGCAACTGCCTGAAGGTTTTGCCCTCAGCGAACTAGAGACCTTTGCCCAGACCAACCCCAAAGATGTGAGTGCGGACGAACGCACCTTCCTGACTCGCAGCCGAAATCAGGTGCGGATTAGAACCCGCACTCGCATCCAAACCATTTCCATTGCCGCTGCCGTAATGGTAGCCCTAATCGCTCTCACGGTTTATGCACTCATCCAAACGAATGATGCCTCGAACGCTCGAGATACTGCCGAAACGAGAGAGGCCGAGGCCGAGGAGGCCAGAACCACGGCCGAATACCAGGCGACCGTAGCCGCCGATGCCAGAACCACTGCTGAAGGTCAAGCCACCGTAGCCGCTGATGCCAGGTCGACTGCCGAGGCCGAAGCCGAACGGGCCGAAGATGAGGCCGTCCGCGCCGATGCCCAAGCCAACCGGGCCTTGGGCCTGCTGCTGCGCGTCAATCAACAGCGCATTGTCAATGACGACAGTTTCTTGGCCAACTACAGCAGCGACCGAGATATCTCTCTGATTCTGGCCCGCGACCGTCTCCTGATCGATCCCACTGTGGATAGCGACCAAGCCTTGCGCGCGGCTGTTGCCAACGCTCGTTGGCGGCGTACCTTCCCAGCTCCAAATAGGCGCCACCAAGGGATTGTCTATAGCACGGTCTTTAGCCCCGATGGTCAAACCATTGCCTCAGGCGGAGCCGACGGCACCATTCGCCTCTGGCGCAGCAGCGATCTGACGCCCCTAAAACTGATCTTTGGCCACACTTCAACTGTTTTGTCGGTGGGATTCAGCCCAGATGGAGCGCGCATCGTATCCGGGAGTTCAGACACTACCGTCCGCCTCTGGGATGCCGAGAGTGGAGAGGAGCTGGCCACCCTCGACGGCCACACTTCAACTGTTTGGTCGGTGGGATTCAGCCCAGATGGAGCGCACATCGTATCCGGGAGTGAAGACAATACCGTCCGCCTCTGGGATGCCGAGAGTGGAGAGGAGCTGGCCACCCTCGACGGCCACACTTCAACTGTTTGGTCGGTGGGATTCAGCCCAGATGGAGCGC
>JBCCHB010000070.1:0-82868 GCA_039028975.1 Chloroflexota bacterium | reverse complement strand
TATGCCGTTGGTTGGGATGCCAAAGACCGTAGTAGCGGATTCTCACAAAACCGGCTGGCAAAACGTGCAGCAGAAACCGCTGCATAAACTGATGGACAGGGAGCGTCAAGCTCTTCTCTACGCCATCATCCCGATAGTCCCGATAGCGGAATGTGACCCTGCCATCAGAAACATCTAGAATCCGAGCGTTGGAGATACCAATCCGATTGACGTAGCCCGACAGATACTCAAGCACCGTCTCTGGCTTGCCAAAGGGCGGTTTGATGTAGACTTCCCACTTCTTCGCCAAGCTCTCAACCAGCATCTGGGCAAAGATGCCCTCGTTCTCACATCCTTTGCCAAAACGCAGCTTGCTAGCCTCATGCAACTTCACCAAGCCCAAGCAATACCGCTCTCGAAAGTCAGCCGACAACTTCTCTACCGGAAAGAGCCACTCATCCCGACTCGTCACAAACTCACCCTCTGCCTTCAATGCACCACCTATCATGATGCAGTGCAGACTTGTCCTGAGCGTAGCCGAAGGGTGGACATGATAATTAAGCTGCTGACCCCACGTATGCAGAACCGCGATAAAGCCAACTTCACCACCCAGATAGCGCTGACCATACTCCTTCAAAAGGGCATTCACCGTCTCATAGAACAAGTTATAGCAGACCTGCTGATTGATTAACATCAGCGGATTCCACACATGGTCTATCGTAAAGACCACGTGGAAATAGGGTACATTGAGCAACTCTTCACTTCGACCCAACAACCACTCACTTCTGGCCGAACCGCCACACTGCGGACAGCTCCGGTTCCGGCACGAGTGATTCCGATAGTGGACTTTGTGACAGCTATCACACTGCTCCACATGACCACCCAACGCCCCACTCCGACAGTCAATCATGTCCCGCATCAACCGCCGCTGCTCCTTCGTCATCGGGCGACTCTTCTCATACGATTCCCCATATTCACGAAAGATCTCGTTGACCGTGTGGCTCTTTTCTACGATGTTTGCTTCGATCTCCACCCAATACCTACTTCACTACTTCCTGCTACTTCTCTCTACTACCACTTCACCTATGCACGTACCCTCTTCCGGCCTTTCGTCCAACGCTAGTGTGAAGGGTGGCGGGAGAATGCCCAACTAATTCTACAGGAGCAACCAATGGCGTTAACGATGAAATAACATGGAAAGCTGAGATCACCCCGCCATCCTTTCGACACAATGTTGGCGGCGGCCCCCTCCGATGCGGACCCCGCTGCCTTGCCCACTTCACTAACGAGAAAACTTCGCCAATGCACCGTGAATCCCGATAACCAGAAGGCGGCAACACCACGAAAGAACTTGGTGACTGATGCCGAAAACGCCGAAAACGGGCAGAACACACAACCCCATGCATAACAAGGTCGGATGTCCATAATGTTCGAAACGACACAACATCAAAGTCGATGGAACTGCGCCACTCTCCGTGAAGTCACAAACTTGAAGCATCAAGTGAAATTACCCTCATGCCGAAGCCAAACGACACAGACCAGATCATATCGTCACGACTCAACAACACTTGCGAGATTATATCACCATGAGGTAGCTGACCTATCCGCGCAATAATCGGGCAATTATACTGGCCTCAACTCTCACCTTTTTCGTCTCTTTTTTGCATTACGCCTTTTTCTGTTATTGGTCCTTCGTGTTGTCGGTTTGTGTTGTTGTTCTTTTGATGGCGGTTCGTGTTCTCTTGGTGGCAGAAGCAACCCGTTCTTGATTGCCTGCCGCCTTGATACTGTAGCTAGCGCCAGACATTCGAGCAGAAGTTGGTTCGCTAGCAAATAATCATCCAATTTTTTGTAGCTATAGCCGATAGAGTCGTGAAAATGGAAGTCACACTCTACGGTCAGTAATTCACTCAGATCTCTAAAATACATCTTCCATTCACTTCGCTCACTAGTCGAATTTGGGATATTAAGCAATTCCAAACCGTCTAATAGCTTTGATGGTCCGGCCAGATTGAGAATTACATCTTTTAGAGCCGGATAGAAAGAGAGTTGATAGTTATCCATGTCATCAGAAAATACTTTGCGGTCTTCTTCCAGCAGTGCGCCAAATACAGATGCACATTGCCAACCGTAAAGAAGTGCGATATCGATTCCAAGTTGAACACCAAAATTATTGGCTATTGCTAGTGCTCTATCCAGACCTTTGTTCTCGACAAGAATTGCTTTGATATCGTTAGTAACCATACTCAATGGCTCCATTTCTGGGATTGGAGCAAACATGCCAGCCCAACTATCATCAAGTAATTCTGGAGGTTTCCAATCGCTAATCGGTATGTGGGTGGACAACTGAGTATGAACTAGGTCTATTAAGGTGTATAAGTACATATGCCTGTCCTTACTCAGTTGTTCTTCCTCTTTTAGCCGCTCCTCCTCTTTTAGCCGCCCCTCCTCTTTTAGCCGTTCCTCCTCTCTCAACCGTTCCTCCTCTCTCAACCGTTCCTCCTCTCTCAACCGTTCCAGCCATATAGTATCAAATAGCTCACTAGCCAAAACCTCAGCTAATTTGAATACTCGCTCATTTGAGTCTGACGCCAAAAGAGAAGTATAATATTGAGATTCCTCCTGCAATTTCCGCTGTCTATTATTCAAGCGAGAGCGCTCTCCGGAAAGATTGTACACACGATCTCGCGCTAGATGTTGAGATCGCGTTGAATTAATACGTTCGAGTGCCTCGACGCGCTGAATTTCTTGATCCAATGAAGCAATTTGATTTTCAGACAATACTCTTGTGCTCGCCATACCAATTACAATCTTGCGCTGTAGAAAAATATAGACTAGGCGTGCTGGTGCAAATAGGGATTCGTCCTGCAATTGTACTTTTTGGGTTCTACGATCTATCCACTTTAGTAGACCAACTAACGCAGCCTCTTCCCATATTAGATCATCGACTTGACGACGAATGCACTCTACAAAGTCGTCAGCATTTTCCAACATACTGCTAGTTAATAAGAACACCTCGCGCCAGCTAGGATCCGTTAGGTGCCTATGTACCAGATCGTTTGTTGAACCTCGCGCTTCATTTTCAACAATAAATCGCGCTACAAAGTATTCTTGAAATGTTAGATGTGCAAAGGAGTAAATCCCCTTGGCTCTTTCTATAAAAATACCATGTTGTGCTTCAATTGATCTTAACACTGCATATCCATCAATCTCTACCTGCTCTGAATTCGTCGGCAATCTTGTCAAGTAGTCGACAATCATAGTAGCCAACTTTTGCTCTTCTATGAACAAGTTGTTCGTTTCGAAGGTTTCCGCTGCAATTGAAGCAAACAGTTGCCGCTTTCGCTGTGGGGAAAGATCTTGATAGATCTTATCACGCGTGATTTCTCTGCTAGAGTCCCATTTTCGTAGCAGTGCATCTATTGCTTCTTCATATAGTTCGACACGCCGGCTGGGGAATTCCTGAGCGTCATCGAAGTAGAGGCATAACATTGCTAACAGAAGCGGACTTCGACAAAGTTCTGCCAAACCTTTGTGTTCGTCCTTTTTAAGGTCGCGTTTGAATAACTCAAACTTAATCATCTGGTGACCAAACCAATTTTCCGCATAAGTTTCCACTTGCTCTGGCGTAAAGTCAGCTACCTCTACGTCACGAAAACCTGAAAACATGTATTCGCTAGCTGCAATTCGGCAAGTGATCAAATACTGAGAATTATTATAGCGTGTGGTAAATTTTTGGAGTAACCGTGTCAATTTAGCCCGCTGTTCATCTTCTGCGCGCACTTCATCTAGGCCATCAAAAAGGACCAAAGCGTTGCCAGTCAAAAGTAGCCGTTCAACTATAGGTAGTGGTTTAGGAAAACCGCAAGAGCTAAATTGGTCAACGATGTAGGGTAGCAATTCTTCCGGTTCATTCTTACCATATCTGCTATTCGACCAGTCATTAAGCGAAACAAATATTGGAACTCGTGTCAAATGGTTGTCGGCTGCTTGAAGCGCAGTGAATTTTAAGAATGTAGTCTTACCGGCACCAGGCTTGCCTAAGATATAGAGATTATCACCCTTCTCGACCAAGGACATTCCATGCAGACGATTAGCTGGTGTGCCTACGCTTCGGAACTCTCCACTATTCCTAAGTAAATTGATATCGAATCGTTGCATTGCAGACCGCTTGTCAAGTACATATACATCCGTAAATAGATCTGTAATCGTGATTTCATCAGTTTTACCTAACAAACGCTGTTTACCATAAACATCCTTTACCCAGCCACGATAAGCTATGGCGGCATCACCAAAGTCAAATTGCAACGAGTTCCGCTTCGAGGTTATTTCTTCGTCCATGGCAACTGTTTCAGTAAATCCATCCCAAAACCACTGCAGTGCGACACGAAGATTTCTTGCCTCTGGGGTGACCAATTTGCCAATATCGGTGTCTTCTGACACATTTTCTATATGAATCGCATCTAGCAACGCTTCAATACTACTTGTACTCTCAGCCCAGGTTATCAAATTAAATACCTGAGCAGTTAATGTGTCTCCTCCTACAATCTCAACCAAATTGCGATCTACCGAAAATCGTACTAACTGCTTTAGACGATCTTCATCAGGACACAAATCTAAAATAGATCTTTGAACTGTTTGGAATTCTTTACTTGATAGTTTCAAAGTTTCCTTGCCCCTGAGTTATACACTCTTTTTTAAGCTTTTTTCCACCCATCATAGATTCTCAGGAGCTTGACATATGGTTGGCTGAGGCCTCACCGATACGGAAAACACGGCCCTGTGAATTTGACCAAACCTGTTACACTGCAAAAGGCAACTAGAGTGATGACACAATCCAACTTCTCAAACGAGCCTCGTTATAGTCCCATGAGTTGGTGGCGTTTTCTTTGCCAATGTTACAGCCAAGCAGGGCAATCCCGAATGAGAGCAATGGAAACCGTTACCCTATGCCCGAGGAGTAGTTTGGATTAGGTAGGTTCGACATCATCAAGAAGTTGGGTAGTAAACCTGAGAGCCGTAACGCCATTGTAACGTGCAACGCCATTGTAACGTGCAACGCCATTGTAACGTGCAACGCCATTGTAACGTGCAACGCTGGTGTGAGAGGTGGCGGGAGAATGCCCAACTAATTCCACAGAAGCCGCCAATGACGTTAACGAAATAATATGGAAAGCCGAGATCACCCCGCCATCCTTTCGACACAATGTTGGCTGCGGCGGTGCCAGACCGAGACCGCATTGCCCTGCGACTTGGACCAACCCGCAAACAGAGCCACTGTCCAACCACATCGACAACACGATCGAATTGACAAAACAAAGCTTGTTCCAAAACATGCCGTGAGTTGGTGCGGTTTTCTTTGCGGCTGTGACCTTAGAGCTTCAAAAGCCAGCAAAGAGAGCAATGGAATCTGCCCCCTTGAATCCAAAGAACTGAGCTTGGCTTTGGCAGGTTCGACCACATCACGGACGGGAACAGCATCGCGCCAAGACCAAGCGACTTGGGTCAGATCACATCGCCATGTTGGAGCTTCGAATACCCGTGAAGTTGGCCGAGTCTGAGAAGCCTGCCCTCGCCCACGTGACCAACGAGATTTTATTGCCAAGTCCGGTGAGATCACATACCTGAAGGCGGCAACGCAACTATCAAACCTTGTTTGACTAATACCGAATAGAACTATCAGAACGAACATTCACGGCTTTGTGGCATTCTCACTGTATTTCTAGGCGTTGATTCCAAAACGCTGCCACATCCCAGCTTTCTAGTTCCATCCCCCATTCTTTAAGTTCTTGGACACTTTGTTGGACATGTTTTCTAGAGTTTTCGATATGCTTTTCTCGTTCCGCGTTAGATAATGCATATTGCGCTTTATGTTCGTACCACTGACCTATCGCGAAGTCGATCCTTGCGCGTAACACTCTATCCCCGAATTGTTCGGCCTTCATACGAGCTGCCCATAAATGTTCCGACGCTTTTTCAAAATTTTCTAAACGCATTGCGCTCGGTTCTTCAGAGGGTGTATCAAAATGGGATGATTCAACTAATCTTCGATGTATTTTGCCTAAATAGTATTGCACATGAGCTATAAGTCGCTCGTGAGACTGTAGTTCACCGTTGGGCTGTAAACGATTCTCGGCTTGAGTAAGCAACTTAGAAAATGCATTATGAGATTTGGTAAGCCCATCATTCTTTCGAGTCTCCTCGTCTTCCATAATAGATGGATGACGGTCGTAATAGTCAACCTCAGCCATATGAAAGTCAATTATTGTCTGTTCCCAGGCAAATTCTGCACCAACGAAACCGTAGGCTTGAACAAAGTAATATCTAGCGAGCCTAAATTTATCCCGCGCCACATCAAAATTTTCTTGTTGCTCTTTATCGAAGTGCCTTTTAAGCCAAGCTCTATTACCATGAGCCTCCTCTTGCCGTTTATCCCGACGCGCGATTTGTCCCTTAATGGCGGTTTCTTGACCTTCTCGCAACGCGATTTGTCCTAGGGTGTTTAGCGCCTTGTAGTATGTTTGTCGATGGATAATTCGCGTTTCTGATGTAGAATTTTTGTTTTGGATACCCTCGCTTGCGGTGTCCAAGGCTTTAGCGGCAAACTCTCGACTTTTCACATAATCATCTTGAAAACAATACATCCATGCGCGAAGTCTTTCAACCTGACCAACAGTGTGATAGTCATGTTCTAATTCCGCATTTTCAAGTATTTTCTCGCAAAATTTTACACGATCCCCCCACTTTCCGGCGGAAAATAATGTTGCACGAAAATCATCTAATAATTCTGCTGCATTACGCCAGCGTGTACATACACGTTTATCAGAGAGGCAATACCGAATTACATCGATTATTGTCTCGACTTCTTCATTGTAATCGATCTGCTCATTTAGATCCGGTCGATAATCGGAAAAAATTGTCCAACCAGCTTCATCATGAAAATTTCTGGCCCGTTTACGTAGGTCACAATAGTAATCAACCCAATAACCACGCCACCTGTCCAATTCAGACTCATTGATCATTCTACGTCTTATATAATTCCAGTATGGATCTGCCATCCGAAAATAATTATCTCTCTGATCATTTATCAGAATTCTGGATTTTGCCAGCATATTAAGAGACGTAAATCCTTCATCTGACGTGAGCGAAACATTAGGTTCCTTACTTGCGATTTCGATTAATATATGAGCATTTGCTGCTCCCTTGAATAAGACTTGTGCTTTGAGGAGAATTTGTTGTTCAGGCATAAGTTCGTCGAATTCACGACCGATCCATTGTCCTGCTATAGTTTCTTCCTCAATGGTTCTATCAAGAATTTTGTTCAAATTCTGTCTGATTTTGTCTTTGCCAGCCCTAGCTATTGCCTCTAAGGCAACGGCGTTCCCCAATGTTCTGTTGTGGATGTCTGCAATATCCTCTGGTGGTAATGAAAATGTAGAATCGTGTAAGTGTTCATCCTCAAAGTAGGAGACAAGAAATTCGATGATGCTTTCTTCGGGTATGCCCTCAACCTCAATATTTTCGTTTCTGAGATCACTTTTTTCGCTATGATTGAGCTCTTTGTTTCGCGTAATCAGTATTTTGACAGACGTAGGCAGATACTCTGTAAAGTCTATAATCTTTTCCTGAACTTCATCCCGTAGACCATCAAGCACAATCAAGAGCTTGAATGCTTGTTCGTTGACTATTCTCAATATGTCGCTCTTTAATTCAGAAGAGCTACGTGTTACCACATTGATTCGTAAGCATTCAGCTAGTTGATAGATCAGTAAAGATAGTGCCTCATTAGGTTCATCAAAATCTGCTAACCTATCTACATGATGAAAAATAACCGCATGAAAAGTCTCTTTGTCGTCCAGCTCGTTGAAAAAATGTTGTGCTACCTCTATCGCAAGTCGAGTTTTTCCCACTCCAGGCTGTCCATGCAATGTCATAAACTGAAGGCTGTCAGATGTTTCATCCACGAAAGTTTTTAGTATTTTTTGGAGGAGTTGCTCTCGTCCAATGAGTGGTATGCTGCTTCGATTTGGAACGTAGCTTCTCGGCCTCTGATCCTTTGTATACTTGAGTGCCTCATTTACGAAGTCGTGGACTTTGTCTACAAGTAGCTGGAGTTTGGGATTATATGGACGATACTGGTGCGCTACTTGTATCAACTCTTCAACACGTCCAGTATTTTCAGCCCACTCAACTAAGTTGAAGATTTTTTCCTTCAGGTTGCTACCACCAGCAATATGATCAAATTTTTCGCTCAACTTGGTCCGCACCATCATTTTCAAATCAGATTCTGTGTACCCTGATTCTAGTGCATCACAAATTTCTCGAATCTGAAAACCTGAAAGACTCATTTTGATTTCTCAAGGCTCCATTTCATAACATAATTTCTAAGAAGAGAATCCGCTTGGGGGAATGAATCATTTAGTCAGCGAATTCTAGCAATTACTTTTGAGCTACATCGCGTGGATACTTAGTGTAAGCAGGCAACGCCGAATTTATTCGACAACATCACGGACGGGATCAGCATCACGCCATTGGCAAGCGGCTTTTCATGCAAAGAGCTTCCTGAGATCTACCCCTATGCCGCTAATGTTTGGTTCTAAAACAAGGGCGTTCCCGATCCTCTCAATAATTGATAGTTGACTATGTTGTGAGGCTCTATGATGGGAATCGTGCGCTGCGATGGAGAAATTACGTATTTCTGTGCCAGAAGTAAGGTCATCAAATATTGATTCAACTACACCTGTAAAATCCTCTGGCGAATCGCAAGCGTCCTTCAATGGAATCAGAACAACGTCATCCCTACATAATTCGTCCGTCATTGGTTCCGCTATACGCGGCTCTTTTGGTCCGACGGTTTCCACAAAGTAGGACGGATGAGTTTTGGTAATTAAGATTGCAGGCAATACTTTGTCAGCATTCAGATCAAAAATACGGTAGTAGCTAAGAACTTCATTGGCGAAGTGTACTCCTCGGTTGCTTCTTATCACGACCGAATTAGAATCTGATGCTTTTTGGGCCATTGTCGAAAAGTGAGTTTTGAAAATCCTTTCATACTCACCGTCGGGCCAGCCAAAATCAAGAAGAAAAACGTAAAGATCCCGATCTGGAAATGCCTTTAGTGTCTTCAGATGACTGATGTGCAAACCCATGTTTAAAATCCTTTACTCATAGCTTGTTCAGCAATTTCACGATAGCACCTTACATGTATCTTCGATGGATGCCCACAGACTACAATATTGCCTAGTTCATCGGTTCTATGCTGTGTTCTCATAGTATCAAACACCGAGAAACGAAATTACTCCAAGTAGAATAACCGCAATAAAGGGCAACATAGCAACCCATGCCCAAGTTGAAGCTAGAGATCCCTGTTTCAGAATCGGACGATTTCTTATTGTACTCAGCAGTTCCTCGCAATTAGACGCGTCGTAACCGACTACCATCTCTGCAATCTTTTCTTGGGCTTGGTCTGCAACTGCAACGTGCATTTTGAATCGGTTGGTATGTAATTGAACGAGCCTCAAATTGACTGCGCTTACGACGAAGACTATCAATACAATAAACAATAATTGGGTAATTGAAAGATTCTTATCAAATGTAAGGGCAATCAGTATGAAACCTGCCGCAACCAATATAGATGTGATTTGGGCTCTTAAATGCTCATGATCCCGAGCATGCGCGTAATTTTCTTCTGCCGTAAGTGTTAGAAGTTGTAACATTGCATCGAAATTATTAATCTTCGTGTCGTCATTCATACTTGTAACAATTTCCACATCATGAGATGTTCTCTATATCTATCCAGAAAGCCGCCAACGCTGTGTAAAAGGAATTAACTACACGCGACATACAAAAACCTTCAACTTTCGCTCGGTCTATTCAGCTCTTAGCCGGGAATTGAGCTGATATGCGATAACTCTTTCTCACTTTTCACTTCTATATCAGGATATTCCCTACCTTTTTCCGGCTATTCCCATTCGCGCCGATTTCGCGAGAAACCTTACAATTTCGTTCACCATAAGTCTATCAGATTAGCAACAAAAATGCAACAGTTCTTTTCGAATGCTTTAATGAAAATCACCGTGAATCGAAAAAGAAACATTTGTTCGCAAATTGTAATAACCCGTTTGCCTTTTCTTCATTATACTTTGAACATAAGATGAACTGAGCCTCTAAATGGAATGCTGAATACCATCGAAGACATACATAACTATGCAACAGCCAAAGCTCCTTAACCAAGTAAGAGACGCTCTTCGCCGCCGTAACTACTCGATTCGTACAGAAAAGGCCTATATAGATTGGATCAAACGATTTATATTTTTCTACAATAAACGTCATCCAAAAGAGATGGGCTTGACCGAGATTGAGACATTTCTGATTCATTTAGCTGTGGAGAGACATGTGGCGGCTTCAACCCAAAATCAAGCCCGAAGCGCACTCCTCTTCCTATATACACAAGTTTTAAAAATTCCTTTAGGTAAGTTGGAGGTTATTGTTGCCAAAAAGCCACAACGCCTGCCAGTTGTTATGACCCGCCAAGAGGTCTCGACCGTACTGCAATTACTTTCTGGCACGCATCAGCTACTCGCCAAAATTCTCTACGGCTGTGGCCTTCGCCTCATTGAATGTGTCCGACTACGTGTTCAAGATCTGGACTTTGGCCGTAAGCAGCTCTATGTTCGAGCAGGTAAAGGGGAAAAGGATCGGGTAACGATCTTGCCTGATGCGGTTGCTGATGAATGGGCTGAGCACCTTGTACGGGTTAATTCCGTCTACGAGCAGGATCTGTCTAGAGGTTTCGGGACCGTTTACCTTCCCCATGCCCTTGAACGAAAATATCCAAATGCCAACAAAGAGTGGAAGTGGCAATATGTCTTCCCCTCTAAGAGCATCTCAACAGATCCGCGTAGTGGTATCCGACGCCGCCACCACTTATCAGAAAGCACGGTGCGAAAGGCAGTTCAACAGTCGGTTCAACTTTCGCGTATTCCCAAACGTATCACGCCTCATACCTTTCGACATACCTTCGCCACCCACCTTCTTGAAGACGGCTATCATATTCGTACCATTCAGGAATTGATGGGGCACAAGGATGTGAGTACGACCATGATCTATCTACACGTTATGGACAAAAGCCATATGAACGTCCGCAGTCCTCTCGACGTAGGCTGACTATATACAACGCTTTCAATGAGCTAAGTCAGAGTGACTTCTGCGTGAGCAGCCAGCATTTGGCCATGTTTGGGGTTTGATTTTTATACTTTCCTACACTGTAAAATGTACGCCAGCAGTATAGGTATTTAGGCCAGTATATGCACCACGAATCACACCTAAATTCGTTTAGTAGAACAACCTTACTGATTCCGCTTCCGCACAATCCGCGCCAGCCGATACTCCAACTGCCCAATCTGCTGGACCATCGGTCCCGTGCGCTGGGGCGATTGTTGCAGGTTATGCAAGGCCCAGCGGGTCCACATTTCTGCTTGCTCTAGATCGTTGGTTTGCCATTCACAGTACTTGGCCAGTTCAACATAAGGGGTTGGTTCCAGCTCTCCGTCCGTACTGAGCCACTCCTGCCAGATGGTTGTCGCTTGGGGCCAAGCTTCCTGCCGCTTGTAGAGTTGGCCTAGTCGCCGATAGGTTTCCATGCGGCCCGCTAGCTCACTTGGGCTGTTCCCCAGCAATTTGAGGGCGCGTAGCCAGAGCGACTCAGCCTCTTCCAACCGACCGATAGATTCAAAGCAGCAGCCGAGAGAGAGCCAGTCTAGTCCATGGTCAGCTGTAGATTGGGTACTTGTTTGGTTCTTTTGGGTATGGGTTTGAGGGGAAGACTTATGGGGATGATGATGAAAGGGGTGATAGATCTGGGCAGCCAGAGGTACCATAGAAGCGATATCCTCTCGGTTGTGGTAGAAGATATTGGGAATCTGGCCTTGATGAAGATCACCGCTACGTACATATTCGTTGTAGAGTTGGGGAATCATGTGGCCTGGGACATCGTCAGCCGTCCGCTGAAGGCCAAGTATCTGCTGCTCTAGCCAGCCCAAGCGGCAACTTTCTAGCCGGCGGCGCCACAGACGGCGTGCGGGAATGAGCAGATCCAAATGGGGCATTTCTTCATGCAATAGGGGTGGCGTCTGTTGATTGAGTTGGCGAAAGAGGTGTTGGTTTTGCTGATAACGAGTTCGCAGCAGAGGCAAGTCAAAGGTGCGCCCGTTAAAGGAGACGGTCATGCCACAGCTTGAGAGGAGCTGATTTAAGGCCACCAGCAGTGCCAGCTCTTCGGCTGGTTTGCGCATAAAGAGTTGGCGTACCACAAAGTGAGTAGGTGGCACCTCTTGAACATTCGTGCGGTGGTAGTGAAGCCGCGCAGATTGCTGGCTCATCAACTGAGATGGAGAGGCGTCAGCTTTGGATTCACTTGGCTTTTGCTCAAAGGGTGCCAGCGAGTGGGTGTAGGCTTCAAAGCGACCCACGCCAACCATAAATGTATAGACACCAGCGCCACCACCTAAACCGGTTGTCTCCGTATCAATAAAGGCCGCGGAACCAAAGTGCGCCGCGGAATGGAGGTTAAAGTTAGGGTGAAAGGGTGAGAGTAGATCGGGCGTATGTTCGAGCAGCGTGCCAAATGGATCAGGTCCACGCTGCTCATCAAGTGCATAGGCATGGGTGACTAGATAACAGCACCCTTCCTCGTTAACTAACTCTTCTCCGCCTACAGCCTCTTGCAGCAGCCAGGCCTTATCGTCTCGCTCCAAATGGCGAGATTGTCGCTGTTCTTGAAAAGAAGAGGTGTGATCAGGTTGAGCAGTTCGAGAAGAAGTGGACGGCTGCGATTTCTTGGGCTTCGACTTTTTGCCCGCATCGTGAAGCCTACGCAGCCGGTCCAGCGTAGAGGACATGGTTACTCAGCAGCGGGAACAACGTCCAAACCAAATTCACCACCGCCCCATACAGCATCGCTAGCCGAATAGAGAATCAGGGTAGATTGGGTGTCAGGAACTTTGGTCCAAGTAGTGGCATCAGAAGAAGTCCACAGACCGCTTTCGTCACTGAGTAGCCATCCATCCGATGTTGCCGTCAAGGCATCGATGCGGTTGGGTACATTTGGAACAGCTTCAAAGGTATACCCACCATCCTCGGAGCGCCAGAGGCCATTCTCTTCTGTTCCCGCCAGTACCAAACCCGACTCATGAAAATCAGGTGCAACGGCTAGCACCTGAAAGACGCCATCAGCTCCTTCACAACGACGCCAGCCGAGACCGCTATTGGGCGAACGGTAGATCCCTTCTTCGGTACCAGCAAAGACAATTTCCCGGCGCGGCCAAATATGAGCAGGGGCCACAGGTGCCCAGGCAATGGTCAGGACCATGTAATCCAACAGCCCATAATTGCAGACCCACCAGGCAGCACCCCGATCTCGAGAACGCAAGATGCCACCACCAGCGGCACCGGCCAACAGTACGCCGGTCTCTTCCACTCGGGGATCAGCAGCAATGCAGAGTACGGGGGCGCTTACACCATCCATCCATGACGCTTGCCAGTTACCGCCATTGTCCAGGCTAAAGGCCACGCCATGGGGCATCCCCCCCACCAGAACTCGATCATCGGCAGCACCGCAGCAGTAGAGTTCTTGTTGGGGCTGGGCCACTTGGGTCAGCTTATCCCCATTGCCCGATGGATTAACAGAATAGAGACCTTCTGGACCCGCGGCCCAAAGTGCAGATGCTTGTTCAGATTTTGCTACAGATAAAATAATAGGCATGATAGATAATTATGGCTGGAGGCTTTGCTCTGGTTTTTTGTGATAGACGATTGCGTCAGTTGAGAGGGCCATCATGGCACCACTAGCGGCTGTACTAAGGGAGGTAGCCAAGACATCCACAACATCCAAAACGCCCAGGTCAAAGGCGTTCCCAACCTCACCCGTAAGCGCGTTGTAGGTAGCTGGCGTTCCGGCTGTCAATACCCGATCTACAATCACCGCTGGTTCATGGATCCCCGCATTCTTCACAATCTGACGCATGGGTGCCGAGAGAACGTCCGAGACCAAACGAATCCCCATCAGAATCTCTTCCGAGGCACCATTGGCCCGAACGGCTGCTTCTAAAGCGGGTACGCAGTACATCAAGCCGGCGCCGCCACCTGGCACAATGCCACCCCGCTGGGCAGCAGATAGGACGTTAAACGCTCGTTGGGAGTGCTGATAGAGCATCTCGCGGTGCAATTTGCTACTGGCACCAATTTTGAGCCGCCCGATGCCACCGGTCAACGTTGAGAGTCGCTTAACGTACTTGGGACGTTCTTCGTCATCCAACGGCGTCTCTTCCACCAACGTGCGCAAGTTGGCTACCTCTTGCTGAATGGCGTTACGGCTTTCACGCGGGGCCACGAGGACAATCCCTTCGCTCGCATATTCTGCCCGTTGGGCTTCTCCCAAATCGCTGGTTACAGCCTGAGCACCTGTCCGATCATATTCGGGTCCCAGAATGGTCGCACCAGTTAACGTAGCGAGATCCATCCAGCCCCATCGCATCTCGTCTCCAATCTCAGAGAGTTTGACGGAGAGGATATCGAGCTTCTTCTTCTCCTTATCCAACTGATGATTCGAGACAAGAAGCCCCAATGCATCATTGACCACATCTTTGACGATGAGCAGCAGCCCCTTTTTGCCCTGGGCAATTGCCCCTTCTAATAGGGGAACAACCTGTTCTTGGCGTTCCAAGCGTTCATTGACCAAAGCAACAGCCAAGTCTGTAATTACAGCTCGTTTCCGCTGAGCATCCGTATAAAAGTACATGCTAGATATTTTGGCTTTGTAATGCGCGCCATTGATGTACTCCCGCTCCAGATAAGGTGCCACATACTTTTCCACTATCACCCGCGGATCCGACCCAAGAAGATAGCTCATCTCCCCCAATACCAGAGAAAGATCGCCTTCTTTGGTGATGGTCTTGGCTACAGCAGATAGCTCATCTTCTGTGTGGACAGAGTGAGCTTGGTCCTTGAGAGCTTGAATGGCGATCTTAATGCCTTGTTCAACACCTCTCTCTAGGCGAACGGAGTTCACACCGGCGGCAACAAGCTTCATGCCCTGATTGAAGAATTCGCGCGCCAAGACGGCAGCCGTCGCACCGCCATCACCAGCCCGCTGACTGACGCGCCAGATCAAGTTGCGCATGACCATTGCGCCAATGTCATCTTGGGGCTGGCCAATGCTAAGGATGCGCCGGACAATGGTGGCTGCATCATCGAGCAGCTCAACCTTCATCCCCGAATCGCGTTGGCTGGCGACATGTCCGCCTGTTGGCCCCAAAGTAGGTGCCAACAGGTCGGCTATTTGATTAATACCTGTTTTGAAGTGTTGAGACGTGGTTGGTTGTCCCACTACCTGTGGTCGATTCATAATTCTCTTGTGTGCTTGGGATTGGGTGTGAGTACGCTTTCAAGAACGGGACTTCATCACCTTGGGAAGTTGAAAAGGCTACCCACAAATGAAATACGTACATTAGTAATACGACTCATTCCTTAAATCAAGGAAACTATCTTACAATCAATTGTACTTGATCTGGTCACCTTTTTCAAATCGTCAGTATCCAAGGCAAGCCAGTTGCACTAATAGCCACGCAATGACGCAAAACGGTCAGAGTGATAGCTATCTCCGCCAAGCGTCTGCTCTGCCGCCACTGCACGCTTGAGGAAGAAGCCTATCTCTTCTTCATCGGTCATGCCAATGCCACCGTACATTTGAATGGCTTCTCGGGTAACCAATTGGGTTGCTTGCCCCAAGGTATACTTGGCAAGGCTGGCTGCCATAGCAAGGTCACCGCCCTCTTCATCAATGGCAACCAATCCCCTCAAGACAACGGATTTGCAGAGTTCCAGCTCACAGAACATCTGGGATGCTCGATGCTGAAGTGATTGGAAGCTGCCGATGTGTACGCCAAACTGTTTGCGAGTCTTGAGATAGTTGAGGGTTCGTTCAAAGGTCTCCAGGCACACACCCAACATCTCGGCAGCTAGGGCTATACGTCCTACATCGAGCATCTTTTCTAGCAAGGGATAGCCATTGTCTACCTCCCCCAATACGGCACTGCTCGCCACCTCCACCTCATTAAAGGTAATCACAGAGGCATTGCGGTTATCGACCATGATCGTCCGCTCGACGGACAGATCAGGGGAGCCACCATCAACCAACATAAGCGTGATGCCTTGGGTATCTCCAGATGTTCCACTTGTGCGGACTGGCACAATCAGGGTATCTGCAATGTGACCATCCAGAACAAAGCGCTTCTGTCCGCTGAGAGAATAGCCACTCTCCGTCTTTACAGCGGCCATATTGATCTGGGTTGGTGCGTGGTGGTTGCCCTCTTCTAAGGCCAACGCCATAATCTTCTCTCCACTGGCAATGGATGGCAAAATTTCGGCTTTCTGGGCATCGTTCCCGCCGATCTGCACAGCCGTCGCTCCCAATACGACCGTGGAGAGAAAGGGCGATGCAACCAAGTTGCGGCCCATCTCTTCCAAGATAGGTGCCCAACCCAAACGCTCGTAACCGAGTCCATCATGCTCTTCCGGAATGGTCAAACCGATCCAGCCCATCTCCACCATGCCTTGCCAAAGTTCGGGAGAGTATCCTGTCTCGGAGCGGCTGTCTCGCAAGTTTCGCAGTTCACTTACGGGTGATTCCTTCTGAATAAAACGCCGCGCCGAATCATGGAGCAGCTTGAGTTCTTCGTTTAGTACAAGTGGTGCCATAGTTAGTTGATTGGTCGGTTGGTCCAGGGTCAGTTGGTCTAGGGTCGGTTGGTCCAGGGTCGGTTGGTCCAGAGTCTGTTGGTCTGAAATTTTCTGAGTTAGCATCCATGCCACGATCAACAGTTCATATTGTTTCGAGGCTAGGCACCTCTGGACTAAGTGACCTCGGACTAAATGACCTTGGACTAAACGACCTTAGACCCATCGACTTCATTAATTTTTCGGTAAGCCAAGGATACGCTTGGAGATAATGTTCAGCTGAATTTCGCCTGTGCCGCCCTCAATGGAATTGGCTTTGGTGCGCAACATGGAGCGGATCCGATACCCATCCATGTATTCATCGCCTTCCCAGGCTAGCCCATCAAATCCAGTCATGGTGACGTTTAGTTCGTGGCGGGCTTTGTTCCACTCAGAGGTGTTGTATTTGAGGGCAGCCGACGCATGACCCATATTCAGGCTAGCACCGGACTCATCCTCGACCCGCTGTCCAGTTAAACGAAGTGCCATTCCCCGCATATCCTGTTGAGCCAGCTTTTGGCGCAAGAGCGGATCGGCCAGCTTGCCATCTTGCAAGCCAACGGTCTTGAGCGCAACGTCTATGGATGATTCACCACCACCCATGGTCAACTTGCCAATGTTGGCTCGCTCATGTTGGAGCAGGTACATGGCAATCTCCCATCCCTGATTCTCTTCGCCAATTAGATTTGCCTTGGGTGTTCGCACGCCTTCGAAATGGGTTTCACAAAATTGAGATTGGCCACTAATCAACTCAATGGGAGAGACCTGAATGCCTGGTGCTTTCATATCATGCACAAGCATAAAGCTAATACCACCATGCTTGGATTCGCTACTCGTCCGAGCCAGCATGAAGATGGCATCGGCTAGATGAGCATACGATGTCCAGATCTTTGAGCCGGTAATCACATAATCATCCCCGTCGGGGACGGCCTGGGTGCGCAACGAGGCTAAGTCCGAACCAGCGCCAGGTTCACTATATCCTTGGCACCAGCGTACCTGGCCCTCGGTAATTTCCCGGACGTACTTCTTCTTCTGCTCTTCGGTGCCATATTTGAGCAGAACAGGTCCGAGCATCCAAATGCCGAAACCCGTCAATGGTGTACGGCAACTAAGGGCTGACATCTCCTCATTGAGGACTTGGCATTCGTCATCATCTAACCCGCCACCGCCATACTCTTTGGGCCAGTACGGCACGGTCCATTGCTTCTCCACCATACGTTCAAACCAGATCTTTTGATCCTGGCTAATGAAGGTTGCATCTCGCCCTCCCCAAAATGTCTCTTTCCCAATAGGGTCAGGCACGCGCATGGATTCAGGGCAGTTGGATTGTAGCCAAGCACGGGTCTCTTTACGGAATGTTTCTATGGCAGACATGGTTCACCTCAATTATATAGATGACTCCAACGAAAAATGGTTGATATCCTTGAAACAGATGTATGTATCTTACCTGTTTTCAAAGGGCCGTTTGGTTAGGGAATAAAAACAAGCGCCCGAACAAAAGTAACCCGATATTGCAGGTAGGGCCGAATCCCTTAACAAAGTACAGAAGAATACTGCTCACCTACTTTAATGGACAATATTCAACCATGCTCAATATTGCGTTGCGAAGGAGTTCTAGGGGAAAGACCAATTTCTATGCTGGATTATACTGGAAATTGCGGATGTACCCAAACTATTCAGTCCCTTATACTGCGGTCGTTTTGAAAACAGGTGTTATCCGAAGCTCTGCCAGAGGGACCAGACGCCTGTTTTCAAACAGAGCTTTGAGTATAGTTGGGATCGGTCCACTAAGCGATCAGCTGATTCGACTACCGATCCATCCAAATGTGAAGGAGATCCTGCATAGACTGTCCTGCAAATTCCGCCATCCAAAAGAGGGTTGCCATAAGAAGTATCCAAGGCTGCGGCCCACTCATCCATGTCAACCAATAGGTAATCACAATGGGCAAAAAGAATAGATAAACCCAACGCCCCAATGTCCCAATCAGTGGTACATGGCTAATCCCTCGATGAGGATGATAAAGAGCATAAGGCAACCAGTAAATGCGCCAAAGCCAACCCAGAATACGGTGCCGATTCAGATATCGCCTTGTCTGGCGAGTGATCACTTCGTCAATGTCCAGATCAGGCGTTACCCGTCGTCCTACATACAGCCCAAAAAGGAAGCCCACTAGCCCAATGGCAAGCAATAAAGAGTGAAAGAGAGGTAGGTATTCAAGTCCCCATGCAATAGCTAAACCAATCAAACTCAAAAGTAAAAGTGGCTGTAAGAACAAAATTAGTCGGGTCGATGCCCGTTCATGTTGGACGCCGGATGCCATCGTTGAAGTAGAACCCTATTTTGTTTCCTACTGGTTGGCTTCTAATTCGCGGATCCGTGCCATTAATGTTTCAATGGTGGCATCCGCGGCATCAGCACGGGCAGCCTCTGCCTCTGCAAGTTCCTCAAATTCCTCAGCCGATCGAAGGCGCTCTCCGGTGGTGGCATCAAAGAGGTCAATCCGTGTCCGAGCAATCGGCACAAAGCGTATGTCTAGGCTTTGTAGGATAATGCCTCCTTCCTCGTCTGGCGTAATTGTCTGGTAGTATGGTGATTTATCAAGTCGGTAGCCGTGCAGTTGCCAAGGTTCTGATACAGGATTCCGAATGTCAACAATCAAATATTCTGAGACACCTGCGGCAGCATACGTATCCGGCTTAATCCCAAAATCAATATGGCGTGTCGACTTAGAGGTTACTTCAATGACCGCAGCAGGTACCGGGCCATCACGACCAATGCCAAAGGAATCTTTTCCTTCTTTATCCAATGCCTCTACATCCGGGATGGCGCTGATATCTGGGCTAACTGGAGGAACGGCAGAAACATCCCAAATCATTAGCACATCTTTGGGGAAATACCAATTGTCTTTGCCGCGGGCCAAACGCATTCTCTCGGATATATCCGTAAGCAGTTCATCGTGGTTTAGGCCATGAGACATATAGACGGCTCCAACGTCATCTTCGGTGGGAAAGAGAATGTCACGTAACGTGAGGGGAATGTTGTAGGAGTTTTGGGTCTCTTCATCGTAGACAGTGCGCCAACCAACTGCCATAGGAAACGTAGGCAGCTTGGGCAGCAGGCGCTCTGGAATCGATGGATCGAATTCAAGTTGATTGACGGAATCTTTCTGATTATCGACGATATCCCCATTTACACTTCGCCCATTAAGGCTACTCCCATTTACGCTATCTTCATGTGAAAAAGTAGCATCATGGGTAGCAACACCATTCTCTTCACTATTTTTGTCCCTATTGTTACCTTTGTCTTGTGGGGGTGTCGTGGTTTGGGTTTCCATGCCAATCTCCGTAATAAAAAAGCTTTCAGCTAATCAGCCGTCAGCTAGTTTGTAACGACCACTGCGTGAGCAGCCAGAATTTGGTCATCTTTCGAGGTCGATTTTTATACTTTCTTGTACTATGAAAAATTTTAAGAAAGAGACCGAAACAACCACCTGATCATTGGACGGATCATACGTGAATGAAACGCGCAAGTCTTTTTCGCTCGTTCCTTAATAATCTAGCGGCCCCACGAGTATATCACAGAACATTTGTTTGCACAACGGATTCTGGATTATTGCGGCGTTAAGGCATCTGCCAGCGCGGCCACCTCACGCTCTGCAGACAGGCCAGCCCTCCACTGATAGTCGCCTGGCCTTGTTTGCGCCCACTGTAGTGTGGCATGTACCGTCTCTTGAATTGGCCGAAAGACGAGGCCGTCGTCAATGGCTTTGGCACAATTGGTCTGCAACATGCCCGCTGCCTCAGGTGGAACCCACAAAGGAAGATCCATCCAGGGTGCTATCTCGTGTTTGGCCAACAGCTCGCTATCTGCCCAAGCAAAGGATGCATTGCTATCTGTGGTCGTTTTGCAGGTAGTTAAGAAGTGCTCAAAGGACGTTGTCTCTGCTGGACCCGTTGCGTTGTACACGCCAGCCTTGCGCGCATCCGCCATCTGAACAATCCATTCGGCCAGATCGCGCACATCGATGAATTGTACAGGCGCTGTTGCGTCTGGAGGGGCCAGCACATCCCCGCCATTAGCAACACGTACTGGCCAATAGGTAAATCGATCTGTCGGATCATAGGGGCCAACAATTAATCCCGCGCGCACGTGGAGTACCCGACCCGGCATGATCGACTCTGCCGCTTGTTCACAGAGAGCCTTGAGGGGCCCATACGTTTCACCCGTAATCTCTTCCACCGTCTCATCTTCCATCTTGCCCACCGGTGATTCTTCCGTCAATTCCCCAGATGAGAAATCGCTGTAGACGGATATGCTTGAGACAAAAGTGTAGTGTTCAACTACATCGGCCAGCAGGCGAGCCGAATCGCTCACAAGGCGAGGAACATAGCCACACGTATCCACCACTGCATCCCAGGTGCGCCCCTTTAAGGCATCTAGATTCCCATCACGATCCCCTCGCAGCTTTTCCAATTCAGGGTAAAGATCTTCATTGTGCTGCCCTCGGTTAAATAGCGTCACCTCATGGCCGCGGGCAAGCGCAGCATCCACCACATGTCGTCCTAGAAAAACTGTCCCACCTAATATTAGTAGTTTCATAAATGTCTCCTGGCTTGAGAAAGCTTGAAAGTGAACTCTCCTACGCTGGTCGTAGCACAAAGACCTGAATCACCCGCTCAGTCTTCTCTTGATAAGCTTGGAACTGCTCATGGGTACTTGTAATGTTCTTCCACAACCGATTCCGCTCTTCGGGTGGGGCCATCTCTGCGGTGACATTGATGGTTTGCTCCATCACCTGAACCGTGGTCTGAGGCTGGGACTTGAGGTTAAAGTACCAACCTGGGTGTTTGTCTGCGCCGCCATTAGAAGCAATCAGGATGTAATTGTCTTCTTCCATCAGGTAAACCAGGGGGATAGTGAACTTCTTACCACTTTTCCGCCCAACGGTATTGAGTAACAGTATCGAGTTGCCCCCCATCTTCCCACCCATCTTTCCCTTGGTCAACCGATAGAGATTGACGTGAAGCGAAAGAAACGTCTTCATTAGTGCTTTCATGAAATTTCTCCTTGATCAGCATTTTTCCAAGCATGATAAAAGTCAGCTACTGAACCAAATCGCTCATTCCGATTTGGCTCACAAGCCTGTACGACAACCTCGTAAAGTCTATCTGTTCCTCGAAAGGGCGTACGTTCCAGCGACCCATCAGAGAGTAGAACGGCTGCCGTCCGTCCCAGGGTAAAGACCGTTGTGCGTTCATCGATCAGTGCCCCTTTCTCAAACTCCTCTGGGGCCATAAATCGAGATGAACCAAACATACGACCCATCTCATTGACAAAGGGACCTTGGTGATAGTGATCCAGGTCAATAATCCGCAATACCCGTCGGTCAAAGTCATAAAGCATTGCACCGTCATAAAAGTCACAGGCGATCCAGCCCATTTTAGCAAGCTGTTTATGAAGTTGGTAAATTACGTCCAAGCAGTTGCGAATCTCAGTGAGAGGTAGGCGTCGGAAGCGCTGAAAAGAGGAATTTGGCTGCTCGCGTATATGATTCGGACAACGAACCAGTTCGCCTGAACACCACTCATAGACTAGAAGAGGTCCTTCGGGTGATTCGATTACGTTATAAAGTTTGGGTAGAGCTGGATGAGCAACCCCTTGATTCAAGCGAACCGCATTTCGCAACATGTCTACACGTTGACCATGATCGAAATATGTCTTCTCGTCATCTACCCGCCCAGCACTCTTAACAAAATAGCGCTTCTCATTATAGGTTACACCATATGAGATGTTGCCTGAGTCCTGTGTATCTTCGCCAAATCTGATAAAAATTTCACTAACTGATTTTAGGAATGTAAGGGGTGCTTCATCAGTAGATTGACTTGCCAATAGAGGATTTGCTGTGTCCATCGTATATCCCTCTCAGTAATTGATCTCTCGTCCCATCGTCATCAAGGCAAGCGTTACAGCTTGACCAGCCTTTGTCAACGCCTCTTGGTCAACTAAATCGATCGTATCAGTAACCGTGCCACTCTCCAATTCCCATCCTTCCCAATAGACTCGCAAGGCAGGATAATCCGTTGTCGTTCGATTCCATCCAGGGATAAAGACTTCACCAACGCTGGCAGGTGAATCGGCCATGACGCTGCCCACTCGAAGCCGACGTGCGCTATGGGCAAAGAGGTTTTGGAGACGAAGGCTGTCGCTGCCATCCAACGCCAACCGAGACCCCTGGCCTCCCCCGACCCCTTGGAGTTCAACCACCGCCTCGATCTCGAAATTGTTAACAAACCCTGAGCGGGCGCGTAAAAACTGCTCTACATCAGGTGGTGATGCAGGCTCTCCCTGCTCGCTGCCTTCACCGCTGTAGGCAATAAAGAGGAAGGTTCGGTAGGGTTGGTAACCTGACTCCTGCATGGTGCGAATCACTTCAAGCATAAGGGCCAGACCACTCAACTTGTGGTTTGCTGCAGGTGATGGCTCAGCACCAGGCACCGGCGGCGGCTGATCGTAGGGGGTCATCACCAAGATAAGTTGCCCGCCAAGGTTGGGCCCTTCTGCGGCCGGCAGATGACCTATGACATGAACAGCATCGACCTCGCTACGTACTTCGCCATCTATGGTCATCTCGACCTTGGCGCCGCTGTCAAAGGTTAGTAGCTGATCCGTTTGAAGGGCGTCCGCAGCGCGGCGTAACTGATTCACCGTCTGCCCAGCCGTCTGACCAGTAGAGCTGAGCAACCGATTCGCAACCTCTTCAGTGATCCAGAGCAGTGGTGCTTCCTGTCCTCTTTCCACGCCGCCAAAACTTGCTCGGACAGGATCCAGTGCTGGCAGTGTACGGGCCTGGCTCACATCGGCTGGCTCATCACCAATGATCAAGACGCCTTGGTAGGCAAGCCGAGAAAAGCGGAGGGCCTCTTCTGGAGAGAGCACCAAAAGCACAGATTGGCTAAAGTCATAGGGGCGCAAAACCCGAGGCAATTGGGAACCAAAACCGCGTCGCTCCCCGGTCAGTTCCCCTGCACTCAGAAAATGGACTGAGCCAATGCCTGTTCCATTGGTGCGAAAGACGCCCGCAAATTCTCGGTAATCTTGACCATAGTGAAGAGGATCAGTTGCACCATCTTCCTCTTGTATAGTCAATTCAGGGCGCGCCCGTAGCTGCTCAAACTCCCGGGTGACTGGTTGAAACCAAGTTAAGTCCTTACCCCCTCGCTGAATGCCCATTGTCGCAAATTGCTCGGCGATGTACTCGGCAGTCCGATTTAATCCCTGGGTTCCAATGGCCCGATTCTCAAACTGAGGCTCGAGCAAAGCTTCGATATGGTGCATGGCCTTAGCCCCATCAAATTGACGTGCCTGATCCTGGTAGAAGGCAACTGCACCGCTATTGTTGCGCAACCACCCCGTCGCTAAGACCAGCAGAAGAATGGCCACAACGGCATAACGATTGAAGGAGCGCATGACTCGCACACCGGTACCCTCAACTAGCTGACGCAATCCCTCGCCAAAGAGATTAAAGGCCAGAATAGCAGAAAAGAAGGCAACACCAGGGTAGATAGCCGTCCACGGATAGGTGCGAACATAAAGTCGTACATTGGAGAGCAGAGCACCCCATTCCGGTACGTCCGAGTACTGAAAGAGTCCTGCTCCCACCTGAAGTTCGGAAAAGGAGCCACCACCAATAAAGATACCCACGTAGCCCAACTCTCCTAGCAACATGAGCACCGCTCCCATCTCCAATGCCGCTAGTGAGATAAAGGCAGGCAGGAGGTTAGGCAGCAAGTGACGCAGCAGAACGCGCGGCGTCCCAGCCCCAACAGACAAAGCACTCTCGACAAATGGTTTAGGGCGTGCGGTTATCACTTCACTACGCACAAACTGCATCATCTCGCTCCAGCCCACTAGACTCAGTGCGATAAGGAAGGGTCGAAATCCGCCCCGGATCCCCAGTGACAGGACGAAGAGCATGGCCAGCAGAAGGGTTGGAAAGGTTGCCAGAATCTCTGCCACAGAAACGATCAGTCGATCTAGCCAGCGTCCGCTAAACCAACCCGCCAACATCCCCAAGAGCAGACCAATCCCTAATCGGGCCGCAACCACCAACCCGGCCAAACTGAGCGTCTGTTGTGCGCCAGCCAAGACCAGGCTCATCATATCCCGCCCCAAAACGTCAGTACCCCATGGATACTCCTCCCCCGGTGCAAAGGGGGGCATGGTCAGCTTGCCCACTTCATACTCGATGCCTCGGCGGGTGTACGGGCTGTGGGGCGAAAGTTGAGGACCGAAGAGATAGATCACGATTAGAGACAGGATGAGCAGCGTACCCACCACCAGAGGCAGATTGTTGGCAAATCCAGTACGCCATATGTAGGCCAGGGGAACATCAGGCGCTGTATCGGGTTTTGTCTCAAGAGATGAGTTGGAAGGTGCGTTAAGAGATGTGTTAGGAGATTTACCCGAAGCAGTATCCTGTTTACCTTGGTTGCGCTCAAATAGTTGCCCGACGGTGGTACCCAGTGACCGAATTTGGCCACCGATGCTTTTCAATATGGCGACCACAATGTTGGCCAATTCACCAAATAGCCCACGCACACTTCGTGTCTGTAGGGTATCGGCCACACGATTTTCGTCTCTCAGCCGGGGATCAACCAATCGATAGAGCAGGTCGAGCAGCAGATTGATCAAGAGAATCAGTGCGCTAAAGCCCAAAAGCAGGGGTAGAAGCGTGTTTCGATCTTGAATGGAGATGGCCCGCAATAGTACTTCACCAGCGCCGTTCCAGCCAAAGAAGAATTCGACCACAGGCAGGCTGCTCAGTGAAAAGCGCAGAGAGAGACCGATGGTGGTCAAAATGGGAATGGCAACATTGCGATAGACGTGCTGTCGCATGATCCTGTCGCGCCGAATCCCTTTGGCTTGGGCTGTCCGTACGTAATCTTCCTCTAGAACCTGCCCCATTGTAACGTAGGTCATACGCGCGATTTGAGCCACCGGCCTAGCTGCCAAGACAAGCACAGGCAAGATCAGGTGCTCATCCCAGCCAAAGCCGCCTACGGGCAACAGCCGCGATCCTTGGGTGCGGGTCCACAGTATGAGCAGATACTGGAGCAACATGGCCGCAAAGAAGCTAGGCATGGAAACGCCGAGGATGGAGACAAGAATGAGAAGAAGCGAGCGATTATCACGCCGGAGCCGAGCCGCCCGAATACCAAGCCCGATGCCAACCAGAGCGGAAAAGAACAAAGCAATGAAGAGCAGGCCCAAGCTACGCCCCAAAAGTCGCCCCACATAGTCCGCCACCGGTTGAGGATTGATGCTTGAGCTGACAGCCTCCCCCATACCCAAATCTCCCTGAAGCATTCGGGGAAGATAGGCAATTAGATCCGTAACGGCTCGATTGGCGGCCTCGACGAATGGCACGCCGCGCGCCATCTCCATACCCGCCAACCCAACGACCATGACCACTAGCAGAGTTAGCAGGGCAGTGAAGAGGTGGTACCCGACAAGCAGGAAGAGCGCAGAAAATTTACGCATCAGCTAACTTCGTTCATTTTGGAGTTAGTACAGTGTTACCGAAGTATTGACAGATAAGGGTAGCCCGTCCATTTTGGGTGGGAAAGATAGCCCGACTGACCGATTTCAAGTTACACCCACGGGACAATCGGCGTCCACCGCCCTGCAAGGCATGTCCTGAGCGGAGCCGAAGGGACGGTCTACGTTGCATCGCTCTAAACTATCACAACTTACCATTATAGAAGGCGACGACTAGAACTATCCCCCCATCCTCTATCAACCATCAACTTCCAAGCGGCCATTCTCGAACTTCACAGCGTGCTGCCCAAACGTCGTATTGCTCAGTTAACGTAGCGGCAAGAGATTTGTTTTTCTCAATAAGATCTGTCAGTTCTGTACGGTCATCATCCATATTATATAGCTCCCAAGCCCCGGGGTACTTGGAGACGATCTTCCACTCGTCCTGACGGACGGCCCTGTTGCCCTCGTGCTCCCAGTAGATAGGTCTTTCACGGGTCATATGGCCATCGGTCAACAGGGGTAGGAAGCTCTCACCTTCCAATGGTTGAATGTCGTTACTGTTGTGCTCTTTGGGGTAGGGCGCGCTTGCCGCGTCCAGGCAGGTGGCCATAATATCCACAACGTGGGTAGGCTGGTGGGTTAAGCGGTTGCCACCAGGAATTTTGTCTGGCCAGTGGGCAATCAGCGGCGTGGAGATTCCTCCCTCATGAACCCAGTGCTTGTAGAGGCGGAAGGGTGTGTTGGATGCGTTGGCCCAAGGCAGATCATAGCTCATAAACGTATCTGGACCACCAGGTCGCATGTTAACAATATTGCCCACTCGGATTGGTTCTCCGTCAGCCGTATGGTAGGCATAGCGTTCAGCCGTATTGCCATCTTCGGCCAAAAATTCGGCACAGCCCCCATTGTCAGACATAAAGAGGATCAGGGTGTTGTCCAGTTCACCCAACTCAGCTAGTTTGTCCACCACTTGGCCCACACCTTGATCCATGCGGTCGATCTGAGCCGCGTAGACGGCCATGCGGATATCGTCCCACTCATGGTTCAGTGAATCTTCCCAAGCTCGGGCTGTCTCATCACGAGGTGTGATTTCCCACTTAGAATCCAGCACGCCCATCCCCTTCAACTCTTCATGTCGAGCCGTACGTAGGGCGTCCCAGCCGTTGCGGTAAGTCCCCTCGTACTTGGCAATATCTTCTGGCAAGGCGTGTAGAGGCCAATGGGGCGCGGTATGGGCAATATAGAGGAAGAAAGGATCCTCACTGTGAGAAGCCTCTTCAATCATCTCACATGCTTTGTTGGAGATAGCATCGGTGTAGAAGAAGTCCTGCTCGGACACCTGCCCTTTCTTATCGGCTATAAAGTTCCAGCCGTCGGTGGCTGTCCCTTCCATAACTGTGTAAGGATGAAAGAAGCTACCTGCACCCTCTAATGTACCAAAGAAGCGATCAAATCCCCGATTAAGAGGCATGGGATGTTCGGCAGTGCCCGGCTCCCATGTCTCGGGCGAAGTCGGTTTGTAGGTACCACCCACATGCCACTTACCCGACATCAACGTCTGGTAGCCATCGGCCTTCAGGGCTTCTGCTATGGTGACACAATCATCTCGTAGGTAGCCTTGATAGGCAGGGGTTCCCCGGTTCCCTACCATGTGTCCTACGCCGGCCTGATGGGGATAGAGGCCAGTTAGCAAGGATGCACGAGTAGGGCAGCAACGTGCGCAGTTGTAATGTTGGGTGTTGCGTACGCCGTTGCGCGCCAACTTGTTCAAATTAGGGGTCTGAATCTCGGAGCCAAAGCAGCCAATGTCCGAAAAGCCCATATCATCGACCAGGATCACGATGATATTGGGGCGTGAGGTGTTGTTGGTAGAAGCTGATGTAGAACCTGATGCAGAGGTGTTCATAATTCGTTCTCCTTTGGTATGAATGATTTGCACCTACCATGCTATCATAACATTACCTATCTGAACACTCTGTCAATTTGTAGCGGGGGCACCTCAGCCCTAGAGACATAGAGTGCGTTGCACTGTGGGCGCTAGCACCTGTGACCAAGCAAAGATAGATTCGTACTTAAAACAATGCTTGAACAGTGCAACGCGCTCAGGGCTAGATATTTCCCCTCGCTTCCAGGGTTAGGTGGTTCCAGAATGTAAAGTACCCACTGAAATCGTGAGAGCATTCTCGAAAGGGCTACAAATACTCGGGTCACATCAGATTTCTACCGTCCTTCCTGGGAATACGCTGGGGGATTTATTTCCCTGGGGCCGACTTATCCCAGCTCCCTCCAGGAGAGAGCTGGGTAGTTGCTATTCCCCTACTCTATCAGGGGCAGGAAGAGGTAGTTTCGTTGACCACCTCCCTCAATCTCCATAGCAACAGGATAATCAAAGGACGCTTCGGTTTTGCCTTGGTCCATCATGCTCACCTGTTGGGTTAGACGCACGGCCGAACCATCCAACAGCTTAACCTCAATCTGTACGTGATAGTTCCCATCTGGAAGACCATCGACATAGTATTTGCCGGTATTGCTTGTCTCGGTTGTCACAACGACTTCGGAAGAGGTAGCGTTCAGAATAGAGACCTGAAGTTCGGCAATATTTGGCTCTTGGCTCACCAATTGGGGCACGAGCAAGGTTCCATAGAGTGCATTGTCATTGGGCTGATCCTCTAAAGTATGCTGGCTCGCTTGCGCTAGATTATTGGCTTCAAGCAGCGCTAGCTTATCTAAGATGGTGCCATCTTCGCGAGGGTATATGATGACCGTGTGTTCGCCTGCATTCAGCGTTAGCTGAACTGGATCAGCCACGCCACGGTTGCTGACAAAGTCTTGGATATATGAAGCGGCATTGACAGCCGTATCCCAGAGATAACCAGTGGCCGGTTGACCATCGACTGTCACATAGAAGGAGTTATTTCCACCACTGGTAGCCAGGACGGTTCCTTCCAACAGATAGGTGCCTGCCGTTGGAACAGTAAAGCAGTACTCGGCCTGATCGGCAACTGTAGCACCATTCAGGTTGTTCCCTGTGCCATTGGGCAGGTGAACGTATTGACCGCCGCTGGCGTTGGCATCATTTCCGGTAACGAATCCACCACGCAATATGCCTTCCTCGGCTTCGCGATTGAGGCCATTACAGTTGACGAGAGGCGGTTCTTCATTGACCAGCTCAAGCGCGACTTTGTCTAGAATGGTGCCATCTTCGCGGGCAAAGATGGTAATGGTATGCTCACCCTGCCCGAGGTTGAACTCGAGTGGATCGGCTCCACCTCTTTGGCTGAGGTAATCGTCCATATAGTTGGCGGCATCAATGACGGTATCCCAGAGATACCCCTCAGTTGGCGCTCCATCAATCGTCACATAGAAGGAGTTGTTGCCCCCGCTCGTGGCGAGAACGGTCCCCAGAAGCCGGTATGTTCCGCCTGTAGTAATATCAAAACAGAAGTCAGCTCGATCTGCACTAGGCCCATTCCATTGGTTTCCATCACCGTTGGGTACTCTGATAAATTGGCCCCCACTTGCGTTCCCATCATTCCCAATGACGAAGTTTCCACCTAGTTGCGCCGCCTCGGCCTCCTGAACTAGGCTACCGCAGCTTGTAATCGGGCTGCTGTCATATTGGAAGTAGCCATTACAGGCAAGTACCTCATTCTGATGGAAGGCGACCGTTGTACAGTTACTACCCGTCCAAACACCAAAGCCCTCTACGCTGGCGGCTTCGGTTTCATGATCGGTACCATCTACAGAGATCTTATCCACAATTAAATTCCGATCCGCATTGGTTACCGGATCTCGGCCATTATTGGTAAACGCAACGCGGATTTGGCCTGCCGTTACCGTTGAATTATGGGTGTAGGCAAAGACTTGGAGGTTGGTCGTTACGATCCAACTTTGAACAAATTGGCCGTCAATTAGCAGTTCCATCACTTCCCCACCGGCAGACCCTCTGGCATGTAGCTGTATGGCTGACCCATTCACCTGCGGGCTGATCGTCCAGACGAAGGAGGCGCTGTCCGAACCGCCATTGCCATCCACGACGGTGAGGGTCACGTTGAAACTACCCTCGGTGGTGGCGCTACCCGAAATGGCACCATTGTTGCTATTGATACCAAGCCCATTAGGCAGCCCGCTAGCGCTATAGGTCAAGCTATCACCATCGGCATCTGTGGCCGAGACAGTCAGATTAACGGGTTCATTGACGGTATTGACCTGATTTCCAGGCGATGTTAGCTGAGGTGGTACATTGATGGGTGCTGTCAGCCGAACATCATCTACCCCCGCTTCGATGAGGCTGCCACTCCCTGCATCGGCCGCTTCGATGAGCAGGTGAATGGTCTGGCCAGCAAAACTATCCAAGCTGACCACGGCCTGTTCCCAAGCACCAGCGTCGGCGTCAGACGCGCCCAACTCTTCTAGAATCGTTGTCGTGCTATTGCCAACCACCTTAACCCTTAAAAAGTCTGCGCTTGTTGCGTTGTTCAGATGGGCCAAGTAGTAGTGGAATGAGAGTTCGATGGGTGTCGCCGATGGCAAACTGATCGCTGGCGAACGAATAGACGTCGTACCCGAATCCACATCATTCGTACCAACTGATGACCCCGCTGTTCCCTCAGTTACCAAGCAGTTAGCACCGCTGAAGGCGTTCCCTAACTGGAGCGTTGTCCCCCCGCTGGAAGTCGATTGTGGATCAGCTCGTTCCCACAAGCCGGTTGATGCGCTGTCACTTCCGTTGGGGTTACGAGTCCAGCCCGTATCGCTCTCAAAATTATCGAAGAAAAGGGTGCCGATGGGTCGGTTAATGGTCCAATTGAAAGATGTACTAGCCGATTCGCCAGTATTGTCATTGACCGCAACTGTGACGTTGAAGAACCCTAGCGTATTGGGCGCACCAGAAATAACGCCGGAATTAGTGTTGATGCTCAATCCCAAGGGCAACCCATTCGCGCTAAAGGTCAGCGGATCACCATCTGGGTCGTTGGCTTGTACGGTAAGGCTCACGGATGTGCCGATCTCATCCTGTTGATCACTGATGAATCCAATAGTGAGAACTTCGTCTCCATTGAAGATACCATCCAAATCGCTATCCAGTGCTAGACGAGTCTCCATACCGTCAGCAACCAGCGTAAAGGTAACTGCGCCATTGCTGGTATTGAGCAGTTGGGTAAGAGATATCTGCTCTGCTTGGCGGTCACTCTGAAAGTTATCATTGCCTAAGTAGACAAAGCCTCGTTGCAACCCATTATGCTTAGCTTTTGCCATGAGTGCAGCAAAGGAGCTGGATTGGGCAATGTTCTTGAACTGATTGAGGAGGTTGTTCTGGGCCGATGTTGGCGTACCATTGATGGTGAGCTGTTTCCCCACGCCTGCATGAGGCACTTGGCGCTGTTCAGCTCCCGTCAGTGGCCCTGATGGTCCACCGATGGTCAGTAACTCGGCCAGAAAATCATCGCTGCTTTCGCTAACGGTGACGCGGGCGGCCCGATTCAGATCGGCTTCTCCGGTGTGGAAGAATCCAAAGCCGGACGTGCCAAAGGAGAAGCCAATTTTGTCATAGAAACCAGGGAAAGCAGGCGCAATAATCTCCGAGCCTATCTCGTCATTGACGCCAAAATTACGGGTGGCGTTGCCCTGGCCCGAGTGGCAGGCCAAGCAGTTGTTCGAGTTGCTGTTATTCCCCCGCAACGCATTGAGTGAACCAGAGGTGACCGTGCTACCGTCGGGCAATGTTACCGTGTTGGGTCTTGAATCATCCAGATTGCGATAGGGGTTGGGCTGAAGCCAGATGGTGTCCAAAAATTGACCAAACGCCTGCATCTCTGCTGCCGTGAGCTGTTCATCGTCCCCCATAAGATTCTGGAAGGCTGGGTTAAATTCGCTCAGGTCAGCCCGATCGCCACGCCAGTGCAATAAGGGATGCTCCATGATGTCTTGCAGGGACTGGGTAACCATCGGCCCTTTCAATGCTGGGACGCTTATGGTATTCCCCGTTAGACCGCCAGGAAGGCTATTGCTGGCTTCCGGTACAGAGACAGACGGCCCGTTGGGATCTCCAAGATCCCAGGCCAGCCGATCGGCCCGCGCATCGACGTGACAAGAGGCACAAGAGACGTGGCCCAATCCTGACGTCTGATGCGTATCATAGAGAAAGGATCGACCATTTTTAATGACTGCCGGTGTAGGATCATCAAAAGGCACTTCGTTAATCTCCTGAAGTGAATTCAAGTTGATGATTGAAATCGAGCCAGAGAATTTGTTCATCACAAAGCCCAGGTTCGCACTCGCTTTGAGGACAATGCCCGTTGGCCCCTCTCCCACTTCAATTCGACCTAGGCGAATGCCCTGCTGATTGACGACGATGACGTTATTGGATCCCATGCCAGTAATGAATGCTTGGCTGCCGTCGTTAAGCCAGGCAATGCCGCGCGGGTCACCAATGGATTGGTTCCGAACGCTTTGGGCCACAGTCGAACTGCTGTAGTTGAGATGAGGGTTGAGATCCCGAGTCTGGACGCTGCCTCCCTGAGGAAAGGACGCCATGCGGACCCGTAAGAAGACCCCGTTGATGTTTGGCTCTAGCGCTATCTCATTGAGGGACTCCGTACCAACCACGGTAATGTCGTTGGTAGCCGGATTGACGCCCAAGGCCATATTCATGGTCATGAGGCCAGATTGGAACTGTACGCTCAGGGTATTGGCATTGATGATGGCTACGTCATTGTCGGCCAAAGAGTTCCTCCGGACGATGGTCGCGTCTTCTCCCTCCCCTTGAATGGTTGTGTTGTTGCCCGATTCAAATATGGCGGCGTAGACGGTCTGCCCATTTGGGCTTACGGCTAAGCTGCGAGGATCTTCGCCAAAGATGCTGACAGTTTGAGGGGCCGCGTTGAGATTGCCCACCTCGTAGACGTTGATGGCATTGGCTTCGGAGGCCGTTACAAAAGCCCGCTGGGGAGTACCAGCAAAGACGACATCGGCTGGCTCATTGTCAGTATCCAAGGTCTGTACTACGGTTCCTTGGTTCAGGTCGACGATGCTCACGCTGTCCGAAACGTGGTTAACGACCCATACTTCGCTATTGGTCCTGGCCCGCACCGAAACAGGATCCAGGCCGACCGGAATGCTCTGTTGATGCAGCAACGTCGTTCCAGAGACCTGATAGACCTCAATCTGATGAGCAGCAATATTGACAGCCACTAAGGTCTGGCCGTCTGGCGTCAAATCCATAGGATGGACGTGGGGTGTCTCAAAGTTTATCAGCCCTTCGAGAGGCGCAATCGTTCGGTCAGCCTGAGAGGCGCGCGTATCGTCCGCCTCGTAGCGTTGCAATAGCTCGGCGTTACATTTCGCCAAGAGAGCGCTGTGCACTTCCAGCCGCGGATCGTCGGTATGGATGCTGATCTGAGACAGTTCTTTGTAAAGGTCGGATGTACATTCGGGGGATAGAGACAGGTTGGAGGAGACTTGTCCGCCGCTGTTGATTAATGGTAAGTAGATTTCTGAATCTGTCCCCTGCCCTTGAAGCGTAGATGATGCGGTGACGATAGCTAGTGTGGTAAAGAGCAACGCCAACAGAAATGAGTACTTCTTGTACGGCATACTTCCCTCGGTTACTGAAATTCAGTCAACTGCAATGCTGGATTATTCACATTTTTGAGATAAAATCGATGTCCTCAGACTTATGAAGCAACAATCTAAAGACCACGAATGTCTTGGCTGATATGATGTCGATCCTGATAGTTGAATCTGACCATACTTTGGTGATTGCGATTCGCAGATAATGGCCCAATTGCAGTCTACTGTGCGTTGGATATGTGAATTTATCCATTTTATCTTTAAATTCTCAGTGACGAGCTTTCAAAATTGTCTCAAAAGATGGCTGATAGGCGTAAGCTATCTGTTAGGTGGTGCCAGAATAAATTTACACACATCTAAATTATGGTATTGTGGTAGGGTTTTAGCCGAATATGATAAAGTAAGAAAGAGCAGGAGTCGTCTAATGACCCCCTTGGGCAATTAATGATTACCCCGATCGCCGCTCAGATACTTAATCAAAGTAACACACCGGTTTAGGAGCCTATGGGAGAGACCTCAACTGGCATTTTGTGGTACTACAGGGAGAGGAATATGCTGTCCATTACAACGGGTTACAAGCAGCGGACATCCGAAAAATACTAGGAGCGTTGAAGACAATGAAGCGAATCATCGATCAGATGGAAAGACGAACAGATGGTTGAAGAAGAGAAAGTAGAATCATGAGCGTTCCAAGTACAACGCACGGGGGAGAATCCTGTTTCGATAGTGATACCCAGAAACCCCGTGCATCGCACTTTCCGCGTATGCTGACAAGGAGAAAGTAGAATGATTGACCAACTACTCATCCTTCCAATAAAGCTCTTTTAGCCGACGAATATACTCTCGATCCCGCTTCTCAACTGCCTCGTCGAACTTTTCTGGCTCCACAAACCAGGGCTTACCCTCTGCCATACGCTCGGCAATCTTAGGGTTCTCACTCGGCTTGCGGTTGCGGGCATCTGCAGGCCACTTCCAAATACCAGCAATGTCATAGTGATAAAATGGACCCTCGTGAGGCATCCGAAAACCAAAGGTAGAAATGATGCCTAGTTCAATATCCTCAGCGCTAGCCATGCCTTCGGCCCACAATGCCATTGCCTCTCTCCCCATAGCTCCCTGGATTCGGTTGAGTAAGTAGCCTGGCTTCTCTTGCTTCAAGCGAATAGGAATCTTCTTGGCAGCGGTCAAGAGGTCGCAAGTGAGGTTATAGGTTTCGTCGGTGGTTCTGGGTCCCTTGGCCACCTCGACGCCAGGCACAATATGCGGCGGGGCAAAGTAGTGGGTTAGAACCAGCTTATCTTGCCGTTTCACGTCGGCACCGATTTCGCTCATGACAAAACCAGAGGTATTGCTGGCCAGGATGGCTTCAGGTGGACACAAGTCGTCAAGCCGAGCAAAAAGCTCCTGCTTGTCAGCAAGCCTCTCCACAATGGCTTCGGTTACGAAATCGCTGTTGGCTGCTAACTCGACTAGACTCGTCGTCGGTTTGATGCGGGCAATGGTCTCATCGGCATGTTGGCGGGTAATGAGTTCCCCTTCAACGAATAGATCCATGGCCGAATTGACATGCCCCATGGAGCGCTCTAGGAGTTCCTCGCTTAGATCGGTTATGTAAGTAAAATGGCCCCAGAGAGCAAAGTTGATAGCGATGCCAAAGCCCATTGTGCCACCGCCCACAACGCCGACTTTTTTGATGTCTGATAATTCCATATTTGATTCCTCTGTCTGACTATATACGCCGGAGTGCCTCTTCATAGATGCCGTCATGGTTGCGCATTGTTGGAAGTTGTCGGGCCTCATCTGGAGCGATGAAACCTCTCTCAAAGCTCTCAGCATTCGCCTCGAATGGAGCTAATTTGACCAAACGGCACAAGAAGTAGATTTGCGTGTTCAACGGATAGGACCACCGATATCCATCGGGTTTGGGACCGAACAACTCTACCTCTTGAATACCAATCAGTTCGATAATTTCGACCTCGGCATAGGTTTCTTCCCATACCTCTCGGATGGCTGCCTCTTCTGGCGATTCGCTAGTTTCAATCATACCGCCTGGGATGTCCCAATCGCGGTCATGTAAACGAGTCATCAAAAGCTTATCGGCCTGAAATGTAAAACCAAAGGCTGTTCCCCAAGTTTCATGATTGGGCAACTCATCAGTGATGTATAGCCTTCCTTCGCCAGGTTTGTGTAACCAGGGGATATTGCTGTCGGTTTTGATGAGCTTCTTCATATGTTAGATCTCTACAAAGATCATCCGCTGCTCAACAGAAACTTCGTAAGTCTCCGCAGTATATGGACCCGCCACGCGCCCCGTTTCCGGATCGATAATGGCTTCGTTCGGCTCTTCTATATCAGCAGTATCTACTGGCACGCTCTCCACCACTACCGGATACGTTCGCACCCGCGTCTTCTCTGGATCCACCCAAGACTGGCCTGTCTTTACGTCAAACTCCCAGCCATGCCAAGGGCAGCGCAGAATTTCGCCTTTGCGGGTATACTCATACTCCCCTGGTACGTCAGCCATTAAAAAACCTGTCAGTAGCCCTTCACATAGCGCACCACCCTGATGGGGGCAAGTATTGCGTAGGGCAAAGTATTCACCATCCAAATTAAAGACCCCAATGGAGCGTCCGGCCACAGTAACCACTTTACGTTCACCCACTGGAATCTCATCTACAGCCGCCACTTCATATTTCGCCATCTTGTGTCACCCTATCATCTTATTCATCTTCTAATCAAGTTCGTAAAAAGCCCGAGCATTCTCGGACATAATATTCCGTCGCATCTCACGAGGCAGGTTTGTCGGCAGAGCCAACCCAGGCGAGTCAAAATCCCAGTGGGGATAATCGGTGGCAAACATAAGCTTTTCGCTTCCATTTAGCTCTTCGAGGAGCTGCATAAAGTGACGATTCTGCCTTGGTTCCTCCATCGGTTGGGTGGTCAGCCAAAAATGTTCGTTGATATATTCAGAGGGAGCACGTTTAAGCTGCGGAACTTCTTCCTTCAGGCGAGACCAGCTCTGATCCAAGCGCCATGCCAGCGAAGGGAGCCAGGCAAAGCCGCCTTCGATGATCACGACGCGCAACGATGGAAAGTGCTCAAAGACTCCCTCGCAGACCATACTGGCAATCTGGGCCTGGAAAGTCTGGGGCATACCCGCATGGTCTTCGATGTAGTAAGAGGGCCACCCAGATGCAGTAATAGGGCCACCGCCCGCACCGCCAAAATGAATGCCAAGAGGTAGGTTATGTTCAACAGCCGCCTCGTACATCTTCCAATATTTTCGTCGGCCTAATGGTTCCCGGGTGCGGGCCACCAGCAAGACCTGCACAAAGCCCTCATGATCACCTAATCGGTATATTTCTTCAGCCGCCAAGTCACCATCTTCATAGACCACGCTCAACGAAGCACGTAAGCGAGGCTCGGGTTCCAGCCATTCAGCAATCTGGTAGTCATTCATGGCCCGGGTTAAGGCAGCGGCATAGTCAAGATTTAGCTGACCAGCCCCACCGCCAAGTGGATTTAAGATGCCATAATCCATATTCCACTCATCTAGCAGTTGCTCACGCATGAAGTCTAGATCCATGCCGGGCGGTTTGCCACTGGGTGGAAATGAATCCTGACGGGCTGCGTTGACTTGCGCACGAGGATACCCTCCGCCCAAGAATCCCCGAAGGCCAAATGTCTCATGGTGGCGCTGCCACTTCTCCTCCAAATAGGTTTTATAGACCCGAACATACTCAGGATCTTTATATGCCTCAAAGTTGTGGATATCGCAGTCAATGACGACTTCTCGGGTTTGGGTAGTGGATGTGGTCTGTTCAACGACTTCTCGTTCGGCGATCATTATATCCTCCTTGCGCTCGCCTTTTTTTAGGGCAACTTGATACAATTGTTATCTCCTTTTATAATGGCGTATATACAATAGCCGAATAGAAGGCTTTGGTCAATAAGGAATGTTATATAAGCTTTTACTTCATAGCCGATACCACTCCCGAGCATTCTCTGACCAAATGTTTGAATTCAACGGCTCTGGCAATTCCAGTGGCCAAGCTTCTTCGTCCTTATCATAATGCCAATGAGGATAATCGGTAGCAAACATGAGCATGGAATCTGATTCCAGCTGATCGATAACGTGCATCAGGTACGCTTGCTTGGGCGGCGCGCCAGTGGGCTGAACCGTCAGACGCATGTGTTCCCTCATATATTCAGAGGGCCATCGCTTGACCCAAGGTGTGTTGGAGCGCAACCCCTTCCAATCCTTATCTAGCCGCCACATGAGTGATGGCATCCAGGCAAATCCCCCTTCAATCAACGCCACCCGCAATGTGGGGAAGCGGACGAAAACACCCTCAATGACCATGCTAATGACCTGAGACTGAAAGACTTGAGCCATGCCTGCATACTCCTCAAGGTAAGTCGAAGGCCAGCCTGTTGGTGTAGGTGGATGGCCTGGCGCGCCACCAAAGTGGATGCCAACAACCAAATCGTGCTCTACCGCAGCAGCATAAAGGGGATCATATAGACGATTGCCATAGGGAATGTACGAGCGAACGGGTAGGCTCACTTGCACAAATTGGGGGTGGCCACCAAAGCGGGCAATTTCCTCAGCAGCACGAGACGGTGTCTGGCTGGGTACCACTAGAGAACCCCGCAAGCGAGGTTCTGGTTCAAGCCAGGTGTCAATCTGCCAGCCGTTAATGGCGGTTGCTATGTCGGCAGAAATGTCTTCATTTTTAATGCTCTGTACCCGATACGAGCAGGTCAAAATTCCGACCTCAGTGGCCCAAGGGTCGAGTACCTGTTCCTGTACCAGTTTCAGCGTAGAGCCAGCGGGACCACCTTCTTTTGGCATGCTTCCTGGCCGTGCCGATGTGGGCGCACCTTTCGGGTAATCATTGGCGCTTGGTCCGTTAAACTCAGAGGTCCGGATATAGTCAACCCAATGATCGGCCAAATAAGGAAAGAGTGTCTCCAGGGCAGGCACTTCGTTGTGGATATCACAGTCGATCACTGCTGGGCGTGTAACCGAACGCCCATTATGGGCAACTGCTGCCGAGGGGGCAACTAAATTTGTCGTCATAGGCTATCCTTTAGGAATGAGCATTAAATAAGTTGGGCATGTCATCTCGAAGGATTGAGAGATCTTATGCACAAGTTATTTAATTCCGATTCCTTAGTTCTTGCTCATCTCAATTACCCTTTTATCTACTGATTTTATTCAAGGCCGTAAAGATTGCGTGCGTTTTCTGCCATAATATTCCGCCGCACGTTATCCGGCAGATCGAGCGGCACGGCTCGGGCGGGCGAGTCGAAATCCCAGTGGGGATAGTCGGTGGCAAACATAAGTCGCTCTCCACCATTCATCTGATTGAGTAGTTGATGGAAGTGGTGAGGCTGGCGCGGCTCCTCCATAGGTTGAGTAGTCAACCAGATGTGGTCGGCAATGTACTCGGATGGCTTACGTTTAAGATAGGGAACTTCTTCTTTGAGTCGGGTCCAGCTCTGATCCAGTCGCCAAGCCAGTGAGGGCAACCAAGCAAATCCCCCTTCGATGACTACGACCTTCAATGTGGGGAAGTGTTCAAATACGCCTTCACAAACAAAACTCGTCACCTGGGCCTGAAATGATTGGGACATGCCCCCATGATCTTCGATGTAATACGAAGGCCAACCTCCTCCTGTGTAGGGATGACCGCCATTGCCGCCAAAGTGGATGCCAATGGGCAGGCTGTGTTCCACAGCCGCCTCGTATATCTTCCAATATTTTCGTCGTCCCAGCGGCTCTTTGGTGCGCGCCAAAAGCAGAACCTGGACAAAATCGTCTCGGTTGCCTAGGCGATGAATTTCTCGCGCGGCCCCCTCAGCATCCTCTTCACAGACAACCATGGAGGCGCGATACCTTGGCTCTGGCTCTAGCCATTCAGCAATCTGATAATCGTTGATGGCACGGGCATAGGCAGAGCCATAGTCAATGTTCAGTTGGGTGCCCGGCCCAGCCAGCGGATTGAGAATTCCGTAATCCATATCCCATTCATCCAGCAGTTGACCGGTGACAAATTTCATATCCAAGCCAGGGGGCATTCCGCTGGGCGGCCAGGCATCATTACGTGCCGCGTTCTTGAAGCCGCGGGGGAATGCACCAGCGGCATGGCCACGACGCCCGATCATTTCGTGGTGTCGCTGCCACTTCTGCTCTAAGTAGCGGACGATAATATCATCAAATTCTTTTTGGCCATATCCATCATAGTTGTGGATGTCGCAATCAATGACTGGCGTACGGGTTGGGGATTTGGATTCGTTCTGTTCAAGAACGTCTAATTCGGCAATCAATCTCAGCCTCCATTGGTTTACTGTCACCTGTGGTGTGGTTAGAAAGCGGGAGCGAGTAAATTGCCTACATTTTAATCGATTTGTAGACTAAGCTCAAACAGCCACGATCGGGTGGCGGGTGCGTCTCAGGTTCGGGGAATTCATTAAGGGTTGCAGATCAGAGCAAGCGCGGATTAAGCTGTTCTAGAATCGTTCCGCGTTTCCTTGACTCTGCGACCCTCATGCCACCATCCACCGCTTTGAGATGTGCCTTATTCCGTGGGCGTCCCAGAATTGGCACAACACTGAACAAATGTTTACAGTGGGTAGAAGAACAATGGCAAGAAGAACTGAGGGCGGTTAAAAACCCTTCTCGTTCTGCGCCAGAGAAGCCAGTAAATCCTGGGTGTGTTTGATCTCCAGCTGATTATTGAGTCGCTGCCAGATAGCCAGTGCCTGTTCCAGTGCCATCTGAGCTTCCTCAACCTTCCCCCAATCACGCAGGGTTTCACCAAGCGCGCTCCAGGCGGGTGCGATTGCACTTGGTTCTTCTAGCTCTTCGCCAGTTGAGATGGCGTCGCGACAGTAGGCTTCTGATTCTTCAAATCTATGCTGGATACGCCGCACATGCCCCAGAATGAAAAGACAATAGGGTCGAAACATGATCTCTTCATGGCGAAGAGCTGATTGAGCATATGCTTCGGATTTCTCGATGTCACCCAGGTAGAGCCATGCTTCAGCCAAATAGGTTTCATTTGCTGCTATCCAATAGACGTGATTCAAGTTGCGGAAAAAAGTAAGCGCGGTTTCGGCTGGTTCAACGGCGTCAGCATACTGCCTATTGACAAGATAGGCAACAGAAAGAATTGAGTTGGGCGTTCCAACTGATAGAATCTGATCCCCCAATAACTCAAATAAGCGCCTTGTCTCATTGGCATGTTTTACTGCGGCATCTACATTGGCCAGATGCGCTTCCAAGAAGCCCAACCCTTGGTGGATGAGCGCCAACCGCTTTATATCTGTCGTCCCTTCGGCAAGCTGGAGGGCGTTTGTATAGTGGTTGCGCGCGGATTCATAATGCCCGGTCACTTCTGCCAGCCTTCCCTGATGCACATCAAGGCTCAATCTGGCCTCAAGAGCTTCATGACGTGCCTTCTCCAAGTCACCTAAACGAGCAAACAAGCGACGCCCAATTTGGAGATGAAACTCAACTTCTTGGGTGGACCGTAGATGTCTTAGGCTTTCTAGGCCTTTACGAAACGTTTGCAGGCTCTGTTCAATTCGGCCATCCTCCGCAAGTAGCTCGCCCTTCATATCGTAAGCCATGATGCCGCTCACCGAAGCCTTAGACCAGTAGACCTGCTCCAGCAGATCCAAGCCCTCTTTGTAGCGCCCAGCACGTTTTAATAATGGCGTAAGAAGCAGTGCTAATGCTCGTTGGTCATCGTTTCGGGATAGCTTCTCATGGGCAAGGGGGGCAAAGAGATCCAACGCGGCACTGCCAAACCCTTGATCAACTTCCTGCTGTTGATGGCTATACCAAGTCCAGATGCCCATTTCTGGTTGTTCACCCTGAATATAGTGCCATGCCGCCGCTGTAAAGCAACCCCGTTCAGCCAACAGATTACCTGCGGCCAAGTGCAGTTCGACTCTACGTGTATGGGGCAATTGTTGGTAGACAAGGTTTCGCAGAGCAGGATGGAGGGCGACGTTGTCGACCCCCAATTTGGTAGCGAGGCCCAGATCGAGTAGGGTGGCTAATTGCTTTTTCGTACGCTGCCAGCCATTCATCGGCGCGTTGTCTGGGAAGATTGAAAGCTCATGCAGTACCACTTGCTCTTTCAACGATAGGTGCTGAACAAGACGCTTGAGAAACCACCCGAGAGTCAGTGGGCTGGCTAATCTTTCCACACTATCCAGGAGCAGCGGGTTGCTCTGGTAGAGGAGTACAACCAGATTCAAGAGAAGCGGGTTCCCACGGGTGAGCTGTAACAGATGGTTGCACTCTCTTTGGCTCAATTCTTGCCCTCTGCTCTTCAAAAGTCGGGTTAGCTCAGATAGGGTAAACGGCTCTGCTGTAACCAAACACCCCATATCGGGTTCCATCAGCAACTTCTGCCCCACCATGAGTAAAGGGCTTCCTGAACGCTCGGACGTAGCCCACTCGTCAAGAAATCCGCGGAGTAACGAATATTCCTCAGAATCATTGAGTGTATCTGGCAGTAACAGATCAACCTCATCAAAGCAGAAGAGTGGCGGCTGTTCCTTAAGAGCATTTAGATGATCACGTATCACCATCATAGCGCGGGACGGTGTGGTCAATTCTGAATTGGTCGTCAGGTGAAGCCAAAGACCAGATGCTCCTTGCTCATGCAGAAAATAGGCCACGGCAAAGAGCAAGTTTTCAAAATGATCTGCCAAGCCGGGACGAAAGGTATACCAGAAGACGCTGTTGGGCCATTCGTCTGCAACAGCAGCCGCAAGCGCCGTTTTGCCTAACCCACTCCCACCCACAACGTGGAGCACACGTCCAGCTCTTATGCCCTTCAGTAGATGCGATTTTTGCTCTTTACGCCCGATGAGGGGCGACGGTTGAGGTCTTTCTAAATGCAATGCAGGACGTGCGGCCTCGGTTATTAAACGCCCAAGAGAATCGATCGCACGTTCGAGATATCGATAGTAAGTGGATCGGCCGACAGCCAACCGTTTAATGACCTGGCTTTGTTTGGGGTGTTCGTGGTCAAAGTAGGTGAGTAGTAAGATCGCTTGTGTCTGATCCTTTGTTTCGGGGGAAAGATGGCAGACGGTTTCCCAAATCAGTGCTTGTAGAGGGGATTTCGTACAGTTCTCCCAATCATGCCAAATTGTGCGCAGATGCCTGTCTAAATCTTCTTGACCCGTAAGCATAATCTGTGGCTGTCGCTTTTTTGGCTCATGGGCACCGGCAAAGAAAAGAGATGTTAAGGGGGAATTCTTTACCAACCAATTATGATCACCGATGTGTTCTAGCGTATTGCGCAGACATTCATTAAAACGATTCGGTGAAGGTGGTTTGGGCGATCCCATGGCAGATTCTTTCTCAAGCTATAGTCTGTAGACCGCATTTGAGTAGGCACGCCTCATGTCGCACGTGAGCATGCTCGTTGAACAATTGCGGTTTATTGATAGTTCGATTTGGTTGTTCCTGGGACAAAATGGCACAAAACTGGGACTTTTGTCCTGTTGTTTGCGTTGGTCCTTATTATAATGGACTTTGTCAGAGACGATCTATCCATATAAACATATCAGCTCGCCGATCTCTTTCACCTTGACAGAATGATTATAGGAATTGATAGATCGATTTGCTTCCATAGTTTGAATTCTCTGATATGCTACAACAAAATTCGTTTCATGCTAATTCGCAGAGAGAAGTTCGTATAAAGGAATAAGGAAAATGACAAAACTAATCCCCCCACTATTTGTCACACTCTTGTTGTCGGTCGTTGTTGCTATGGTAGGTCTACTGGCAACAGTGGATACGGCAAAGGTAGCTGCTCAGGATGCACAAACAGGCTTTACGCCAGGCCCGGCCCCATCCAGAGTTACATCTCAACCGACCCGAAATGTACCCACGGGGATACCTGTGACGGCAACACGGAGACCAACGCTAACGCCCACACCAACAGCAGTACCGACGGTTCCAACCGCATGTCTCAATAAAAAGGGTGAACCCGTTGTGCCACGAATCGAAGGAAATGCACGGGCATTGGTCTTAAACTTTGAACACGCCCCAAATGGCACTCATTCTGAAGCTTGCAAAATTACCCGGAATCCCTCCTCGTATGATCCAGAGGGAGTGTTGATTGGTAACACAGAGTATAAAGTCGAACAGTGCGATATCATAGGTAATCCCGCTCCATCAGCCGTTGGGGATGGTATGGCGCGATTCGATGGAACTTTTCATATTGAATGTAATAAGTACTTTGCTGCTGGTGGGGAATCCATGGCAAACTTCTACGTGTATGCTCTTGCCCAGTTTCACCATGCAAATTCCAGCGTCTATTCAGTGGTCGACCATCCTGATTTGAAAGTAGAGGTTACGGTAGACAACAATTGGAACCTTGCCTTAAGAAGTCGATATGGAGATGTCGCAGCACCTATCTTTACCCATGGTGATCCTGCAACCAATGTACAAAATATGGCGGTCCCTCTGCTTTCTAGAATTCATGGTGATATCAACGGCACTGTAACGGGCAACCATGCCATTAACAAGACATGGCGTCTCCCACCTGCATCTGTTGCGCCATTCAAATTAGGAGATGGTTCAATTGAGATCAGTAGAAGCAACGGCGGTCCATCATGGGATCTGCACATTTTGATTATCGATCCACCCAATACCTATGGATCTTGAGCTGACTGATTCTGAACGTTGGCATGGTCAAAAGTCAATCCAGAAGAAGATAGCATTCGCCGTCGTTTATTCGCAAAACCAATAGGAAAGACCTGGCAGGTTTTGAAGGGCTGCCAGGTCTATTTTGCTGCCAGTTTGATTACCGCGTCTTGGTTACTTTTGTAGAGATGAGATTACCTCTGGCCTGTCATTTCGACGAGTGCAACGAGGAGAAATCTTCCGTTAGGGATGTCCAGATCTCTCGCTCGGGTACCCCCAATGAGATGACAGTGTCCTCGTCATGGGGTGTGTGATAATCTACACTATACCACTGTAACGTGCGCTTGCCATAAATGGCACGAAAATGGTCAATCAGCCACAACGGAATCTCTAGCGAAAAGGGTTGCTCTCTGGAGAGTGGAACCATCGGCCTCCAAAATCATGCAGCTCTTCCAAGAAGCCAAAGCGATCGAATTCTTCGTCAAGGTCAAAGTTAAATCCCTCAGAACCAAAAAAGTGGAACAGTTCCTCCTCCGTGCCACCGGGTCCAAAATGGAAGTCAAATCTGCCAAAGTCACCCATGGGGCCACATAAATCCATCATGAACACTTCTTCCTCATCTCCTAAACCACCCCATGACTCCTCTCGCATGGTGTCAGCCTGTGATTGGGTGATGAGGTCCCGTCGAACCCCTTCATCTAGGGCCTGACCATATGCTTCTTCCAACTTCTCTTCGATCAACTTCTCCAGCAACATGTCATTGGCCTGGGCTTGAGTAATCAGTCCGTCGTCGGCTGCTTTCTGGATTGCACTATCCATCGCAGCATCGAATTCCTCTTGGCTGAGGTCTAGGGCCTGGGCCAAATATTGTTCCATTTCATCATCGGAAGCAAAGCCTTCCAGCATGTAGAGGCCATGGTTATTCTCTTTCAGCTCGTCAGCTTGGGCTTGAGTCAGCTTGCCATCTGAAACAGCTTGCTCAAGTGCTAAGTCAAACGCTTTGCTGTAGGCTTCCTCTAATTCCTCTTCATTCAGGCCGAGGGCATTGGCAATGAGTTGATCTTCACCGATATAGCCACCAGATGTATCCATTGAGTCGATAAACCGCTCTGCACGAAAAGTCTCGCCAAGACCGTGTTGCTCGTTAATGATCACCTGGTCATTGTCATTGCTTTGGGCAAATGCTGGTTGAATTGGACGTGCCATAATGATGGCTGTGGCGAGCGTGGCAATCACTGCTCCTCTAACCAATCTCTGGCGGTTGAGTTGAACTTTCATTGAACGTATGCTCCTTTATTGCATCGTGTCATGTTATTGGATCTAAGTTGTCGCGCTGATTCATGTCTTTAAACTATCTTCTCAGGTTCGATCTGTTCATGAATGAGAAGATATCTACAGTATAGAGGCCAGGCGTGAGAGAAATATGAGGAAATATTAAGAACTGTTCTTAATCTATAGTGGATACCGAAAGCCCAGCAGATTCCAGTAGTGCAGAAACCAAACAATTGCTGCGGATGCAATTGCCATCAGAGTATAGTGAATGCATTGCCAGTAAGATACGTCTCTACGAACCCATACGGCCAAAGCAATGAAGGCGCTTACGCCAGCTAGAAAAGCCGATATGAGTGCACCCACAAGTAGGCTAATGACGATCGGTGGCACATGTGAACGCATAGTTTCGCTGACAGCAACACTAGACAGAATGGTGAACATACTGATTGCTAAGCCAATTTTGAATAAGCCAATTCCTGCACTTCCCCATACCATGTACTTAGAGAAGGGTGCTTCAAATGTGCAGCGATATCTCGGCAGAAATGTGTTGACGAATGCCCACGCTATGGTTGAGCCAAAGACAATCAAACAGAACCCAACTAGGCCAAAGTGGAACCAACTTTGCTGATGCCAGAACAGCTTCTCGAAGGCAAAAGGGCCAATAAAGAGATGTGTAATCTGACCATCTTCATCGGCACGAAAGGCGATCTGGTTACCTGTATCCGCATCTTGAAATAATAGAGGTTCGATTGCTGTGAATTCTTTCTCATCTAGGAATAGGCTATCCTGGGCTATTGAGACTACCAGCTTATCATTGACCAACTGTTCCACTTTTTCTATGGTCGTGCGTGAGTAACGATTGTACTGATAGGATCCAGCAAAGCGGTCTAGGTCACCTGCCACCAGATTTCGACCTGAGCCTAAGTTATCGCGTGTATTCGCTGATGCTCTTTCAACAGGGTATAAGAAGTCTAAGAATGCTTCTCTGAAAGGTCTGGTCAACTGACTGCCTTGTCGACTGTTCGTGGTGATGAAGTAACCGATCCTTGCATCGGGGATAAGTACCAAGTCACTGTTAAACCCGCCGGTTGAACCATCATGCCAAAGCAAACGTTGATTGCGTTCAAATGATTCAAAAAAGCCATATCCCATTCCAGTCAACGCATGATGATGGCTGAACTGCTGCTGCTGCATTGTTTGAATACTCTCTGAGCGCAGGATGGTGTTATCCTCAAATTGACCTGCATTGAGCTGGGCAATAATGAAATGAGCCATATCGGTGGCCGTTGCCATAAACGATGATGAGGGATACCGATGGAAGTATTCGTATGGTAAACTCTTGAGCGCACCGCTTTCATATTTGTATCCCACTGCAAGGTTTGCAGACCAATCTGGGGCGATCAGATATCCGCTGTATTTCATTTTTAACGGAGTGATGATATGTTCTTCCGTATACTGCCAGAATGGAACACCCGTCACTTCTTCAGCAATTAGTGCGGCTAGCGCAAATCCATGATTGGAATAGCTAGTGACCTCACCCGGCGGCATGATTCGGGGTGGCATCCGCTTTGCCAGGTAATCGCCCAGTTCTATCCGCTGAGATTCTTCGAGCGTGAGAGAACCAACATACAGATCATCAAAGCCACCTGTATGAGTTAAGAGATGATGTAGAGTCAATGGCCGCTCGAACTGATTGGTTAGCTGAAAGCTCTTTAGGTATCTGTTGACATCGGCATGCAGGTCAAGAGTGCCTGCTTCAACAAGCTGCATAATGGCAGTTGCCACAAACAGTTTCGAAATTGAAGCAGTACGAAAGACTGTTCTACCAGCACTCACTTGGACTGAATCAATAAGATCTGCCACGCCATAACCGTTGGCATACACGATTTCGTCATTTTGTACGATGACAATGGCTGCTCCGGGAATTGCTTGCTCTGCCAACTGCTGAGTTACGAATTCATCGACAAAAAGGGACAAGTCAGCTGGATTCTCAATAAGGCTTGCCCTACTTTGAGAATGTGCTCGTGCGACAGGCAGACTATGTTGACCTGCAAAGTTCAGCATGACGAAGAGTGTCCAAATCGCTAATTTAGACTGCGCTGTTATTTTGTTCATGAGGATTACACTTGATGAATAGTGAATGATGAATTCTTTATATGCTTTTCGCTGTGGCTATAGATTGATAGGTGAATGCGAGAGGCAGATGAGGAAATATTAAGAATGATTCTTAATAAGGGCGGGCAACTGTACCGTCATGGATGTTCCATGATCCAGTGTAGATGTCGCCATGATGGTGCCGCCGTGTGCGAGGACAATTTCTTGGGCAATGGCCAGACCTAAGCCAGAGCCGCTGGTCATGTTGTCTTGGCGGGTACGGTCTTGGGCCACGCGGTAGAAGCGAGTAAAGAGGTGGGGCAGATCTTCGGGCAGAATGCCGATGCCTGTATCGCAGATCTGAATGCGAATGCACTTTGGTTCCTGATCGGCCAGGATAAAGACTGTACCCTCTTCAGGAGTAAATTTGATGGCGTTATCCAATAGATTGATGAAGACGCGGATCAGTAAGTCCATATCCCCTTGGATGAGCAGATCTGGCACAAGTTTCTGGGTGAGGGTAATCTCTTTCTTCTCCGCCAAAGGCGCTATCTGATCAATGACCGATGCGAGTAGCGGATGCAGATCGACTTGGCTGGTTGTGATGGCATCAGTGCCTTTCTGATCAAACCGGGCCATAAAGAGCAGATCCCCACTTAGGCGAATCAACCGGTCGACCTGTGCTCTCATGGCTTTCATGGATGTTTCGTACTCATCCGGCTGGCGAGTCCGGCTAAGGGTGACGTCGATATTGCCTTTGAGTGCTGTTAGGGGTGTACGCAGTTCATGAGCAGCGTCGCTGGTAAAGCGTCTTTCCCGTTCAAACGCATTCTGGAGCCGCTCTAGCATCCCATCCATGGTCTTGGCCAGGCGCCCAACCTCATCTGAAGGGCCTCGGTAGTCGATGCGGAGGTCTAGGTCTTGCGCACCGATCTCTTGTGCAGTGGTGGTCATCTGCTCGATGGGTTTCAGCGCCCGGTGAGCTAGCCATGAGCCGATGATACCTGCAATTAGTAGAGCAAGCGGTACATAGAGCAGCAGTTGTATGAGCATGTCGTAGACAAACGTATCGACCACATCCAGGGATTGGGCTACCTGAACCCAAGCGGTTGCATCGTTCGAATTATCGGTAATGTCTTCCACTACAGGCTGACTGAAGAATCGCCAGCGGACACCACCGGAACTTATTGTATTGAATCCCTCTAAGGGCAGGACTCTAGGTAGCTCCTCATGCTCCGAAAGCAACACCTCTAGAGATGGACCATGCTCGTTCCGAAACTCGGTTCCAAATTCAAATACCTCGCCATCCACTTCAATAATATCTCTGAAAAAGGGCGGGATGTGGGTGACTCGGTGGATCTGGTGACCATCTGGATCGACAAGCATCACGGTTAAGTCGCTATCAATCTGAAACATTGACACACGTAGCGCCATCTCATCCATGAAGGCTGGCTCTGGAACGAGCATGACGTCATCAATAGCCTGTCCAGCGGCCAGGACGAGTGTATTGTCAGTCTGTCCCAGAAGGGTGAGGTATGCCTGTCCCAGAAAGAAGGAGGCAAAAAGGAGCAAAAAGACGAGCATCGCCCCTAGATACCAGAGCGTCAACCGTAGGCGAATTGGTAAGTTCATAAATCTTCACCGATTCGATAGCCAACACCCCGCACAGTGTGGATCAAGCGAGGGCGATGCTCTTTGTCGATCTTGCGACGCAAGTATCCAATATAAACATCAACTACGTTTGATTCATTGTAGAAATCAAAATTCCAAACGTGCTCACCGATTTGCGTTCGGGACAGCACCTGATTTGGATGGCGCATTAAGTATTCGAGCATGGCAAACTCTTTCGGGCTCAGTTCAATCGGGCAACCACCGCGACGGACCTGATGATGGACTGTATCTAGTTCCAAATCCATCATGGAAAGTACAGAGCCAGACTGCAAGGGCGGACGACGCAATAGTGCCCGAACCCGAGCCAGTAGCTCAGCAAAGGCAAAAGGTTTGACCAAGTAGTCATCCGCGCCGGCATTCAATCCGGCCACCCGATCATCTACAGTATCCCGTGCGGTGAGCATCAGGGTAGGGACACGAATATCACGTCGTCGCAGCTCCTCCATGAGATCGAGTCCATTGAGCTTGGGCAGCATAATGTCAAGAATCAGCACGTCATACTCTGCACTCGTAGCGTAAGCCAGCCCATCCAGCCCATCGACCGCTACGTCAACAGCGTGAGCAGCTTCTACTAAACCTTGCCGAATAAAATCGGCAATTCCTGGTTCGTCTTCAACAAGTAAGATACGCATATCGAGACCATACCATACAAAAATAAGGATTTCATGAGAACAAATAAGAATCTTTTGACATTACGGCTCGCTCATTATTTTATGGTAAACTATTGGCAATCAATCATTCATCCGTTCAAATCAAAATTTGCCGGATTTGCTTTGTGAATTTGCCCTCAGGATAGAGGAGGAATAGATGTCAGTGAGCAGACCGATCGCAACCGATCTGAAAGTCTTTACCCCAACGCGCGACTTCAATGAATCACTTCAATTTTACACAACCCTGGGCTGGCAGCTCAACTGGCAGGATGCAGGGTTGGCCGAGATCGAATTAGCTGGAACCCGTCTCTACCTGCAAAACTATTATACAAAAGAGTGGGCCGAAAATTTCATGATCTACGTTAGCGTAGACGATGCGCAAGCTTGGTACGATCATGTTCATACAATTCTCCAGAAGGGCGAGTTTATTTCGGCAAGGGTGGAGCCACCCAAGAAAGAGTCATATGGTGCCATCGTCACCTACATGTGGGATCCATGTGGTATTTTGGTTCACTTTGCTCAACAGGTATAGCAAGTAGGCAGAACCATGAACATCCTCCACGCCCAATGGATTCCCCCAACTACCCCAAATGAAAGTGGACAGATCTGTCTCTGGAGTGAGACGTCAGATTTACCACAATTAAAGAAGATAGATCGGCGCAAAAAAGGAGCACGATTGCACCCATTTGTGGTCAATTCTGAGCAGGTTGTAGATCTTTTGCACTCACAGATTTTGGAGAACCTATCCGGCAAAGCTGGGCAGATCGCCATGCTTCTACCTGCTGGCAAATATGGCCCATTGCCTTCTCCCCAGTTGATCCATGAGTGGGACATCCGTGATCAGGGCAAAGTTGACCTACGCCCTTGGCTTGTTAACGGTTTTATGGTCGAGCCACAAGACGCAATTCACCTGCTGTCGGGCCTGCTAAGCGAACAGGATCTTCCACCCCAATTTGCGTTGGGTACTGATACCCGCTACTGGCAGACTGCCACTGAATTGCTCTTGGAAGCCATCACCCAGCACAAGGTCCTACCGACGTTGGCACCAATCGATGTGGCAAAAAAACACTTCCACGCCCGCTGGATGCCGGTCCTAGATGGTCCGCGGGATGGTCCACGAATGGCCCAATTGATCAGTGCTATGCCTCCCCTCTGTCGGGCAACAGGAAATGAAGCTGTAGCGGCTCTACCGCCACGCCAATTGCTGACGACCTTTCTCAATGTCATGGGTGATGCCGCGATGCGAGAGTGGGGACGCTCGACAGTCTCTGCCCGCTCACTCCCCAGCGGACCAGCGGGCAACTGGCTCAAAGCCCTAACAGCCGATGATCCAACCATCAAAGGCTCGGCGGCTCAACTCAATCGCCTCCATTCGAGCCATCAGGCTTGGTTGCGCAATCTCTACGCGGCCGGGGACAAAAATTTCCGCATCGGGTTTCGTTTGGAGGCCCCGCTTCAGAACAAAGCCAACGAGCCTTCTTCCTTTGGTCGTGCAAAAGGTCGTAAAAAGGGAAGTAAACAAGGCCGTGCAAAGGACGATGCCAGAGATTGGGGGTTGCACTTCTTACTGCAGGCTCGGGACGATCCGAGCCTTCTTGCGTCCGCCTCTGAAGTGTGGGCCGGCAATGGGCAGGCATTCCAACTGCTCGATCGTCGCTTTGACCAACCACAGCAGAAATTGCTGACGGGTCTAGGATTCGCCACCAGACTATTTCCACCCCTGGAGCGAGGGCTGCAGACGTCCCAGCCTACCGAGGTGATGTTAACGGCAGACGAGGCGTACTCCTTCCTTCGAGAAACGGCACCCCTGCTCGTGGATAGCGGTTTTGCCGTCCTTTCTCCGCCTTGGTGGAATCAGCCGGGGACTCGTTTGGGCGTTCGCCTACAGATGCAAAATCGCCAGGGGACCTCGGCAGGGGCTGATGTGGTGCCAGGTGCATCGGGCGTCTCCATGGACAGTCTCATTTCTTATAAGTGGAAGCTCTCCGTTGGCGATGCTGAGTTGACCAAAGAAGAATTCGAGGCGCTGGTCGCCCTCAAGTCGCCGTTGGTTCAGATTCGTGGCCAGTGGGTACAGCTCGACCCGGAACGCATCGAAGCCGCCATCCGCTTTTGGGAGAATCAGGATACCGAAGGTAGTGCAGGGCTGCAAGAGGCTATGCGTATGGGCTTGGGGGCGGATGAGGTTGATGGGTTGCCGGTTGAAGGCGTTGATACGGACGAATGGGTAAGCGATTGGATGGATCGACTAACGGGTGGCGAAAGCATGACCCTTCTTGATCAGCCCACGTCACTGAGGGCGACGCTACGGCCTTATCAGCAATATGGTTACTCTTGGTTGGGTTTTCTGAAAGAGTGGGGCATGGGAGCCTGCTTGGCCGATGATATGGGGCTGGGCAAAACCATTCAGACCCTCTCCATGATTCTGAAAGATAAAGAGAACTTGGGTGAGCTACCTGGCCCGATTCTGCTCATCTGCCCCACGTCTGTGGTGACTAATTGGGCCAAAGAGGCCGAAAAGTTTGCGCCCGATTTGCGCATCCACACCCACCAAGGTAGCAATCGGCTAAAGGGAGACGAATTCATTGAAGAGACCAAGGAGGTCCATATGGTGCTGACCTCCTATCCTTTGATGCGACGAGATAGCGAGACGATTCAGCAGATTCAGTGGTACGGTGTTATTTTGGATGAGGCACAAAACATTAAAAATGCCCAAACCCAGCAAGCTCGGGCTATTCGCTCCTTGAGTACCGACTTTCGCTTGGCCCTGACGGGTACACCGGTTGAGAACCGCCTCTCTGAGCTTTGGTCGATTATGCACTTTCTCAACCCTGGCTACTTGGGCAATCGGAGCGATTTTCGCAATCGCTTTGCCGTCCCTATCGAGCGCTATGCCGACGAGGGGGCCACCCGTCGCCTGCGCCAATTGACCACGCCATTCATCCTGCGTCGCCTCAAAACAGATCCGACCGTGATTCAAGATCTGCCGGACAAGGTAGAGATGAAAGCTTATGCCAACCTAACCACCGAACAGGCAACTCTCTACGAGTCAGTAGTGCGAGAGGCAATGGAGACCATTGAGGCTTCTGAGGGAATCGAACGTCGCGGTCTCGTTTTGGGTATGCTAACAAGGCTCAAACAGATATGCAACCACCCTGCCCAATTTCTCCACCAAGTCGGTGACGAACAGAGCCAATCGGCCACGGTCTCCTACCTAGATGAAGAGGTGCGCTCCGGTAAATTGATTCGTCTAGTTGAGCAGCTTGAAATGGTCTTGGCAGTCGATGAGCGGGCGCTTATCTTCACCCAATTTGCCGAAATGGGCCACCTATTGCGCGCCTTTTTGCAGCAGCGGCTTGGGGTTAACGTGCTCTTTCTTCACGGTGGTACGCCAGCCCGCCGCCGCAACGAGATGATTGAACGCTTCCAAGGTGATGAAGATGGCCCTTCAATCTTCATTCTCTCCCTCAAGGCAGGCGGTACGGGCATTACTTTAACCCGCGCCAATCACGTCTTCCACTTTGATCGCTGGTGGAACCCAGCCGTCGAAGATCAGGCTACAGATCGGGCATTCCGCATCGGTCAGAAGAAGAATGTGCAGGTCCACAAATATATTTGTACCGGCACGCTAGAAGAGAAGATCGATACCATGATTGACAACAAGAAAGCCCTGGCCGAGAGCATCGTTGGTGGCGATGAGAGTTGGCTGACCGAGTTATCCACTGATGATCTGCGGGATATGGTAGAGTTGAGAAGGGATGTTTTGAGTGATGAGTAGTGTGTCGTCTTGCATCGAACCCGTTCTGATTAATTCATGTTTGTAAAGAATTATTCACATAGAACAGCATTTCAGGCTGTCATAATGTAATGCTGACAAGCTGAAATGCTGAAAAGCTGGAATACCCATTTATGGCCTACAACTTCTACGATTCCTATGAATATACCAAGCCTATCCAAACGGATGAAGGCATCAAAGCGCGCAGCAAGCGAGGCGACTTTACCAAGAGCTGGTGGGCCAAGCGCTGGATTGAAGCGCTAGAAAAGATCACTGCTTCGGGACGGTTGAGTAGAGGGCGCACCTATGCACGAAAAGGCCAGGTACTCTCCTTAGAGGATACCAGTTGGGGAATTGTGGCATCGGTTCAGGGATCGAGCTATACACCCTATGAAGTGGAGATTGCGCTTAAGCCGCTGACGGATAAGCAGTGGGACAAAGTTCTGGATGCCATGAGCGAACGAGCCATCTTGAGTGCTCAACTATTGGCGGGGGAGATGCCCCAAGATATCGAGGAGGCCTTTTCTGCGGCACAGGTGAGCCTTTTTCCCGAAAAACGCAGGGAACTGGAGACCAACTGTAGCTGCCCTGATCCATCTAACCCATGTAAACATGTCGCTGCGGTCCACTATATCCTGGGTGAGCAGTTTGACGAAGATCCCTTCCTAATTTTCAAATTACGAGGTCGTACGCAAGAAGAGATTGCAGAAGCCCTCGGCCATCGAAGTGCCGAAGCGGACGGTGCTCTGGAATTGGCTGAAGAGCAGGCGGAGTACATCACCGAGGAACCTGCCATCCCCTTGGAAGAGACATTGGAGTACTTCTGGGACTTGGGTCAGTCAGTTGAACAGATTGCCACGTCGATTCGGGAGCCTGTCACCTCTCTATCGGTTCTGCGGCGCTTGGGACAACCTGGGTTTATGAATGAATCCCTAATGGATTTGTTGGGTCCGCTTTATGAAAAGACAAGCGAAAACGGGTTGAAGGCAGGCTATCAGAATCAGTCGCCCGCCGATTAAGTATTCTGTCAACGAAGTCATTGGGGATTCCTGCCTTCAGTACTGGCCCCTCTCCCGTAGAGAACTCGCGCATTTCATTCGGGTATCCCTTCATCAAATGAGCAAGTTTTTGAGTTCTCATTCGTAAAATTTGGCCTAAGCCAAATGACGTACTATCTATTTGAAATATTTGACGGTTAACTGTCACCCTCTTCTCAGCCCCGCCGTAATAAAATCCTCTCCACATAACCCATTCGGTCAGCATCGAAGTACATCACACCCTACTTGCGGACCCTACCCGCATTCTACCCAAAGCCCACATCTTTGCCTATACCCTGATCGAAACCAGTGCAGTATATGCTAAGTTTTGCAATATTAGGACAGTCCATTGGTAGACCGTCCTTGCAGGGCGGTGGACGTCAAGAATCCGTGAGTTTCGCCTGGAACAGGGCGATTTCGTCCCCCTCCCGCCCAAAATGGATGGCTACTTTAGAAACGACCCGTCGTAGGTGCGGTTTGTAACCGCACGAGCATGGAGAATCCCTTCATTCCTCTTGAAAATGAGTGGTTGGCCACGCTTGCGCAGTTGAAAACAGCGCCTACGACAGAACCTTTTAATGTTGTATAATTTACAGTACACTGTATTAGTTACGGTCGATCTAAAAGCCGTAGTTTGCCCAAGTGAAATAGCCAGAAAAGCCTTGTCCCGGCGCTTATCCAATCTGCTCTGGATATTTCCGAAAAGAGAGGAGAGCCCCTTTTTCATGGGGACAAGCTTTTTCTGGCCATCTATCGTAGTACAGGAGAGAGTAGTATGCCGTCCAAGTTGTACCCGTTTGTCCCGCGCCCTTCGTTCCCCCGATGCGCACAGTTCTTCTATCTATTCTGCCTAGTCGTTTCCCTAAGCAATCCCATATCGACTGAATCTGCCCAGGCCAAAGAAATCCCCCCTGATTACCTGCACAATAGTCTGGTCAGTCGCTCCCTAGAAACCGATACAACCTCTCTCGATGCGGATGACTCATCAAACCAGCATAAATCAGCACCTGCCGAAAGAGCCATTCAGACCTACAAAATAGCCTTTTCCGAAGAACTATCCTGCTTAGAGTTAACAACCGTAACTGAACCAGCGCGTCAGATCAACTTGGTTGAAACCAATCCAAGCTGTGCAGACTTGCTGGTGGAACGCTTACTCAGCACGCCATCCCAATATCTCGAAGCCTTTTACTTGCTCATACGCTCAGAGGCTGCCGCCGATGGCGTCTGGTGGGCTGTCTTTCAGCGTCTCAAAGATGATCAATTTCGTTTTGATAGCGAGATCATCGATGATCTCTACAAGAATCTCATCCCTGCAATTCAGCAATGTACGGATTCCCACCTTTGTGAACAGTGGTCCACATTCGTCATCCCTGCCCTCGAATCGGGTCAAATGTACCGATGCCCGTTACTCTCTACGGGATCTCAAAGTAGCGGCTCAGAAAGTGGCCTAGATATTGGTGCCATTATGAACAGCCAGTCACTACTGGCAATGGTTCCCTATGGCGACTATTACTGCATCGAAGCAGTCGCTTCCGATTTAGGCGAGACCGCCCGCTATGACGACGTGCAGATGCTCATAGAGCTAGCCGCCATTGCAGAGATCCCGTGGGCGCGCCGCAATGCCTTACGGGTCCTTGGGCGCTTGGCTGAACGCAACCAAGATGAGGCACTCCAGGTTTTAATGCGCTCTGTGGTTGCTGAACGCATGAGCGCCCTACTGCTGGACCAGCTAAGGAATGAGTTTTCTGAAGACGTTTTGCTCGAAGCTGTGTGGCTCATGGATACCTTCTATTTTCCCCATTTTGCTGCCCAACCAGCGTTGGAACAGCTCATTCAAAACAGCCAAATCAGTGCGGATTTACGCTATCGGGCTATGGTAGCAACCACGCGCCTGATCCAAGCAAAAGAGGCACTATCGGAGGCAGATTTGCACTTCCTCCAAGGAAGATTGACCAGTGACGAATCTTGGCTACGCGAATACGCAGCCTTTGCCTTTACAACCATGACTCGGTTTGTCGCCCAATCCAATCAAAAGACCCAGATTGTTGCTATCATGGAAGAAGCGTATCGACTTGAAGATGACTTTGCTGCCCAGTCGGCTATGGTCCACGCGCTGGATATCTACCAAGGCTCAGAACGATTAGCTGAGTTGCAATTAGCCTTTGAGGCGGAACATCTAGCCAATACGCTGACAATGGATCACATTTCCATTCGCAGCGGTTTGCCAGCCGAAGAACTACCCGTCATCATCGGATTGATGGCCACTCAAGAGGTGCTCTTCTTTGACCTTTTTGGACCATCATTTCAGTCACCCGTTCTCGGTTCAGATAGTGCCGATCTGGAGCTGCTATTGTTTGCCTCTCATCCGCTCTATCAGCAATATATGAACGCCTTTGTGGGATATGGCGGCGATGCGGGTGGATTGTACTTTGAGAGCGAAAATAGGCTCTACACTTACCAGCGAACGGTGGGTGAGAGCTTCTTTACAGTTGAACACCTGATTCAGCACGAGTTTACCCACTATCTCATGGGTCGCTATGTCCTGCCCGGCGTCTGGTCAGATGTGGGCTACCATGAGCAACCCAAAGGCTGGATTGATGAAGGCACGGCGGAATTTTTCGCCGAGGTAGGTATTGATAGAGGCATCAGTACCGATCCATATCCTAGAGATCGATTGCTCACCGTCTGCGACAGAATTGGTGGCCAAAGTCTTCAGAGCTTATTGGTTCTTCGAACCGGGTATGATGAGCCAGGGACCTTTGATTATGATTTTGCCTGGACTGTTATGAACTATTTGATCCAGCATGAAACACCCAGCGTGGTCAATCTATTTGAGGCCCTCCGCAACGACAAATACAAGGTGGAAGACTTTCTCACCATCACTGGCTTACCCTCTTTGGAGTTGGTAGAACGAGATCTACGCGGCACATACGGCCAGGAGTGCATCAAGGCTGCCCAAGAGCTACGAGAGGCTGAGCTTGAGGCATTGAAAGACCCACTCACTGGCTCAATTGGTCCACTACCAGCGGGACCACTTCAGGCGGCCAGCATATCCGGACATACTCACCAAACCGTTCACCATCGAATCGTTGCCAATGATCGGAGGCTAGCTCCGTTGCCTGCTTATGGGGAGAAGGGTGAGAATACGATGGAAGTGATTCGGTTGGTGGAAGTGGGGGATTCAGAAAGAGAGGATTGGAAATAGAAGTCGTTTTTGTCCATCATCTTTGGAGACGACTGTGATTTCAGAGTAGTTAGAGCTCTCATCAATGCCTTTGAGCCAAGTGAGAATATCGAAACGGAATCCATCCAGGTTGACCAGAGGCAAGTTAGTATAAGTCACACGAAAAATGAAAAATGCGAGTTTATCCAAAAGGGGTTCTTTCGCACTTTCGTCTAGGTCCTCCGGCAGGCTTTTGACTAGTTCATTCCAATCTTTAAAAATTGCTCGCTTCACCTGATTCTTTCGGGACAGTCCTCTTTCTGCTCTGTTTTCAACGATTGCTGAAGTTTAAGCTATTTCTGAATTACTATAAATTCCTCTTCCCGCTAAGTTGACGGATATGAAGGGCCAGGGGTAAGGACGAAAATACCAAACCATTTTGTTTACAAAGTACTCAATGGCTATCTGCTCTGAAAGTAGGAAACGAATTCAGAAGGATTAGCAGGTTCTTTTTCGTCCTTGGCGGTGGACCTTGAGCCATGGGCGACCCCTAGAACCTTCTCGAGAGGAGTGGCTGCATCCAGCGGATGCTCGCTGGGTAGCAAGACATTGAATGTGATCTCCTCTTCCTCGGTGATGGTAATGTCCATCTGCCCGTAGTGGAGTTCAAGGAGGTGCTTGACGCGTACCCATTCAGGATTGCCTTGGTAAAAGGCATCGGGAATTACCCGAATCGGGTTAGATGCGTCGGCTCGAAGTGAATCTGGCTCTGATGGTATGAAAAATTTTCGGATTTGGTCCAACTCTCCCCAATCTAGAGCAGTGTGGGCAGCACTGATGGTAATTTGGATGATGGACATTTCTTGGTTTTGCTTGCGTTGACTTTTTTCTACTTGGTTGTAAGTAGTTTGGTTGTGTGTAATTTGATTTGTAATAATATCGATCGCTATCCGTTCCCCTTTGGCTGAAAGCCAGAGAGCCTTCTCAAGCAAGATTTTCATCAATTGGCAGAGTTTCTGTCTATCTCCATAAATATATTTGGGTGCAAATAGGGTATTAAATGTGACATTAACACCTTTTATCTCGGCATCTGCACTGACACACATAATGGCATAGCGCACCAGAGAATCGGTAAAAACATCTGCCATGGTCAGCACGCTGCGCTCCTCACGCTGAAGCCGAGCCTGCTCTAACATATCATCGATCAGGGCAGCCAATTTTCGACTATTCTCCTCAATGCTTTGCGCAGAGGCAATCTGCTTATCGTTTGGGTATTTTCCAATTTGCTTCTGGAGAATGCGACTTCGTAACAGAATCACGCTGAGTGGCGTCCGCAGCTCATGGCCAATAAGCGAGAGAAAATCACTTTTGGCCTGACTATCCGCTTCTGCTTCTTCTTTAGCCTCTGTGAGCAAAATCTCTAATCTCTTTTGACTTGTGATATCCCGAATCAAAAGTGTATACCCAACAATACCCGTTCGGGGATAATCGATTGGCGTTTTCTGTACATGTAAACAGATTGGTCCACCTGTAGTCGTAATCATCATTTCGCCCAGGCTGGCATCTTGGGTGTGAAAAAGAGGGGCAATTTGGTCTGTGGGGAAAATTGCATCTCTAGCCGAAAGCCCAATGAGTGAAGTCAGAGGATGCCCAATAAATTGTTCCGCGGCCGGATTACCATTAATAATGCGCAACTGCGCATCCAATACAATTACGCCGTCAGCTAATGTCTCAATCACCCGGTTATTGGCAATGGGCAGAAGATCCAGTGTTTGGTAATAGAAGAGCCCGATGCATAAAATGACTGAGCTGCTCATCATCCCAACAGCATCAATTACGTAGGGAGGAACGATAAAGTCATACGTTACATAATTCTGATCGAATAGAACCGCAATCAGGCCGCTAAGCAGGACAAACTGGATCTGCCGACGAAAGAGTGGAGATGCGTCATGGTAATCCACGGCGAGTAGACCCATGGCAAAAAAAGTCAGCCCGTACCCATATAATGTGTCAAAGACTAACCAAGGCCCAACGTACGATAGAATGGAACCATCCAAAGGCTGACCATTAGTATACCAACTGCGCTCCAGGATCAGTCCCTGACTATCACCTGCAACGCCAATCAAGATACTGATCAATGGTTCGATAGAAAGTATCCCCCAGGTCCGAGCCGTCATCCAGTGGGTTCGCCCACTTAGCTGTAACAACAAAACAAACGCAATCGGCCCATAGAGAGATAAGAGAAATAAAGCGACCATTGTGATGTAGGTACGCTCTGCTGTCGCATAAACAAATGCCTCCCCCCAAGATATCAAAATCAGGATAACTTCGATTCCTATCAGAAGTATCAGCGGCACAGCTCCAGATGCAGTACGGCGCAACCAAGCATAGCGCACAATGCTTGCCTCTACCAGCAGTGTACCCCAAAGCAACAAAACACTAAGAATCGATAGTGTGGTCATCAGACTATTTTACAATAGTCCTTCACCCATAGCCTTACGATTACTTTACAAGAAAAATTATAAAAAGCTTTCAGCCAATCAGCCGTCAGCTAGTTCGGAGCGACCACTGCCTGAGCAGCCAGAATTTGTCCATGTTTCAGGTACGAGTTTTACACTTTCCTATACAACAAGAAAAAAAAGATTCAACCGGCTCTCACGAGGTTGACAGAAAAAATGAACAGGGATTAGCCAGATTTCTAAGAGTAGAAGAGAGAAATCTTCGTACTCTTTAAAATCCTTGTTCAGTAAAGTTGTCAACCACATGAAATCCCAAAGAGCCGAAAAAAAGAGAGTGGAAGCTTGAAGTGTCAAGCTTCCACTCTCTTTACTGAATACTCGAAACTACCCTAGAAATCCTTAGCACTAGGTGAGACTAATGCGGCATCGTTTCAGTCGAATACCCTGTTCTCATCTGTGCCAAAGCTCGGGGTACTAACCAGGGATTTGGCAAACCCCTGGTCAGTTGGTTGTTATCTGCTGGGCCCTCCTAGCGCAGTGTGAAGAACGGAACAAATGTGTCTAGCGGCTCTGTATCTGGTTCATCATCCGGTTCATCTGTCTCATCCAGTGCCGTTGGTTCAATGAAGAGACCAGCACCCCAGTCCGGAGAATCTTCTCCTGCTTCAAGTGTAATGGACTCTGTCAGACCCGTTTCGGGATCGGCATCTGAATTGAAATCAGTTGGGCTGCCAGTTACACCCTGCTGGGTGAACTGGAAGTTCGCCGTAGGTTCGAAGTCGAGATAGTAGTCGCCTGGTGCTAGATTCGTAAACTGGTAGAAACCTGTGTTATCCGTCGTTGTGGTATCCACAATATCACCGGTTTGGTTATCATAGAGAACAACCGTCACACCACCAACACCACTCTCAAACTCATCCTTAATACCATTCTTATTCACATCAAGCCAGACAAAGTTACCCAAAGAAGCCGGTTGCGTAAAGCCTGCGTCCCACGTTGAGTCGAACTCGTCGCTATCTAGGGTTGTCACAGATGTCCGTCCCGTAGTGGGCTCGACATCAGAATCAACCGTGTCATCATCTCCCTGATTGCTTTGCGTTGGTACCAAACCAACAGGTGAGACAAATTGCACATAGTAGTCGCCTGGATCGAGATCCGTGAAGCCATAATAACCATTCGAGTCAGTCTGCATAGTCGCAATCAGCTGATTCTCAGAATTGTAGAGCTGAACGGTTACGTTCTCCAGTGGTTCCTCACCCGCTTCTTGGATGCCATCCCCGTCGTCTTCAGACCAGACATAATTACCAATGGCGGCTGGCTTGAAGATACCCATATCCCAGCTCGGATCATTCTCGCCACTGATAAGCGTAGTCACAGGCGTCTGCTGTGTGACTGCATCCACATCTGAATCAACAGCATCATCAACACCTTGGTTCTGGGAAGTGATAGTAAACCCGTCTGGCAACGTAAAGCGTACGTAGTAGTCTCCCGGTGCCAGGTTGGTAAAGCTGTACTTCCCATCCGCGTCAGTCGTAGTCGTTAGACCAGTAGATGTGCCATCTCCGTTGAAGAGCTCGGCTGTAACACCTTCCACACCTGGTTCGCCAGTCTCTTGGATACCGTCAGCATCCCCATCTAGCCAAACCGTATCACCCAAGCTTGCCAGACGGTATACACCCATATCCAGCGTTAGATCCTGCTGACCATTGGTAAGTGGGCCAGTGCTTGGCGTTTGACCTGTCTGCGGATCAGCGTCCGAATCTAGAGAGTCATCCAACAACGGCTTGTTCGCTATGGTCGGTGCATAACCATCAGGCAGGGTCTCCAGGTCGAAGACTACATAGTACTCACCCGCAGGCATTTCGTCGAAGAGATAGCCACCATTCTGGTCGGTCGGTACACTTTGGCCAGTATAGACACCCTTACCATCTGCATCAAGCGTCCAGAGTTCGACTGTAACACCGCCGACGCCTGGCTCGCCTAGATCCTGGATACCGTCACCATTCAGGTCTTCCCAGACGAAGTCACCTATGCGAACACCTATTGGTTGATGGACACCCATATCCAAGTTTAGATCCTGCTCACCTGCTGGTAGATAGAAGGTTGCTGCCGTACGTCCGGTGGATAGGCTTGCATCCGAATCAACCGCGGAGTTTGCACCGACTGATTGCTCACTGATGACAAAGTTACCAGGAACGGTGCTCACATCAAACTCGACCATATAGGCACCAGGTGGCAGATTCTCGAACATATAGTTCCCTTGGTCATCGGTCTGTATCTCACCGACAGGGTTACCGTCCAAGTCGACTACAAGCTGACCGTCGAAGGTGTAGACGCGTACCGTAACGTTGGCCACGCCTTGCGTCTCGTCATCATCCTGAAGGCCGTCCCGATCGGTGTCATACCAGACACGGTTACCGATACTGACCGGGCCGATGATACCCATATCAAGTCCGAGATACGCCTCACCACTCGGAATGAAGCCACTGGGTGATGTCTGCCCCGTCGTCGGATCCGCGTCCGAGTCGAAGAGGTTGTCAACACCTGCTGCATCCTGGGTGGTGATGATATGGTTTGCTGGTAACGATGCTGGATCAAAGACCACATAGTAGTCGCCTGGCTCAAGATTCTCAAAGAGATAGTTGCCGTTGGCATCAGTTGTCTCGGTCAGTCCCGTTGCTGTACCGTCGGCCTGGTAAAGCGTCACAGTTACGTTCGGAACACCTGGCTCACCAGCATCTTGCTGGCCATCTGCATCGTTGTCAAACCAGACTTTGTCACCGACACTCACCAGTTTATAGATACCCATATCCAACGTCAGATCCGCACTACCATTGTCGAGCTGGCCTGTTGTACCAGACTGTCCGGTATTTGGATCAGCATCCGAGTCAGAGACATCAGCAACCACGTTCTGCTTCGTTACCTGATAGCCATCCGGTATCGTAGCTAGGTCAAAGACGACGTAGTATCCATCCACAGGCAACGCATCGAAGAGATAATGCCCATCAGCATCTGTCTCGACCGTCCAAGGTGTACCTGGATTTGCTGGGTCGCTGACCGGTGTATTCGTTGTGGTGCTGTAGAGCGTCACTTGAATACCCGGTACGCCACCTTCATCTGGATCCTGGTTGCCATCAAAGTCATCGTCGAACCAGACATAGTCACCTACGGCCACCTGGCTGTAGATACCCATATCCAACGATAGGTCCACATCGCCGCCCGTCAGGATCGGGGTGGGTGTGGTGGTACCAGTTGACGTGTAGACATCGGAATCGACCAAGTCATCCGTACCGCTATTCTGGACCGTTATCGTATAGCCTGTTGGTAGCGTATCTAGGTCGAAGCTGACGTAGTAGGCATTCGGTTCCAGACCCGTGAACAGGTAGTTCCCATTACTGTCGGTCGTCGTTTGATACGGCGCACCGCCAATGATGACCGGGGTCTGAGTGTCGCTGTAGTAGATGGTTACACTGACTCCTGGCACACCCTTCTCGCCGTCATCAAAGTCCTGGATACCGTCGATATCGTAGTCATACCAGACTGTATCACCTACGGACAGCGGCAGATAGATACCCATATCTAGCGTCGGATCATTGCTACCCGATGGCAAGAATCCTGTATCACTGCTACGTCCCGTCGTCGCATCGGCATCCGAATCATCTTCATCGGCCACGCCAGCAGCATCCTGGGTTGTCACCACATAGCCTGTCGGCAGGGTAACCAGATCAAAGACTACATAGTAATCCCCTGGTGGCAGATTCTCGAAGGTGTAGAGACCATCAGAATCGGTGGTCGTTGCACCAACTGGGTTACCGAAGACATCTGTCACCAGTGAACCATCTGCACTGTTTAACAGGTTGACCGTTACATTTGGCACACCTGTCTCACCAGCAGTCAACTCCTGCACACCATCAGCATCGCTGTCGTTCCAGACCAAGTCACCCACGGAGACAGGCTGGAAGAAGCCGAAGTCGACCGTTAGATTACTGCTGTCTGGTGCGGCACTACCGTCGCCCAAAGTGCCCAGATCTGTCTCACTAATTGGCTCAGCATTGGCCAATAGCGTTACAGTAGCGCTCTTGATGCCATTGGTTGCGGGCGCCAAATCATCCAGACCGTTGTCGTTAGAATCAACATCGTCGTTGGGTGATGCTTCTGTGGTCTGGCTACTCAGATAGCCTACCAACGGATTGGCACCCTGGAAGTTGGCTGCATCCACCTCGACAATATAGCTGTTGGGCAGCAGATCATCGAAGAGGTAGTAGCCACCATCCGCCGTGGTTTGGCTGGCGATTGCTGCGCCGTCGGCTACACCATTCTGGTCAGCGTCGAGGTAGAGATTGACAGTTACGCCATCCACACCTGTTTCGCCAGCATCGATAGTGCCATCATTGTCAGCATCGTGCCAGATGATGTTACCCAGGCTTAGCGGTTCGTAGAAACCAAAGTCCACAGTCATGTTGCTGTTGTCGTCGTCGGCAATGCCGTCACCATCTGGGCCTAATGGAGACTCAGCTGGTGGCTCGCCATCGACGGTCAGCTCAATGGTACCGCTGAGGACGCCATCCGTTGCCGGATCGGTGTCGTCGAGACCATTATCGTCGTTATCGTCCGCGTCTGTGTTCGGATCAGTGGCCGTTATCTTGCTCGAGGCCAAGTTGTCCAGCGGACGATCTGGCTGGAAGTTGTCCGAATCGATCTCAACTACGTAGAAGCCTTCACTCAGGTTATCGAAGAGGTAGAAGCCTCCATCAGCCGTAGTTTGGCTGTCGATTGCGCCACCATCTGGCGTACCATCCTGATCGTCATCACGGTAGAGGTTGACCACCACACCATCGATGCCAGCTTCTGTACCATCAACAACACCATTGTCGTTGCTGTCCAGCCAGACCTGATTACCAAGACTTAGTGGCTCGTAGAAGCCGAAGTCTACCGTCAGGTTGGTGTTGGCATCAGTGGCCACAATCGCACCCGAATCAGGATGACCGGCATGGTCATCATCAGTCGGTTCATTGCCAACGCTCAGGGTGATCATACCGCTGCGGATGCCGTTGCTGTCCATGTTGGCACTATCGATACCGTTGTCATCGTTATTGATGCCACCAGAAGGACCAGCATTCGGATCGTTTTCAGTCGGTGTGCTGCTCAGATACTCGACCAACGGACCACCTGCCTCGAAGTTGCTCGGCGCGATCACTACGGAGTAGTCACCAGCAGCCAGCTCATCGAAGAGGTAGAAGCCAGTGGCATCGGTTGTTGTGGTCATGATGCGGCTGTTGTCCGCGTCATAGAGTTCGACAACCACGTCAGCGATACCCATTTCACCGTCAGCAGGCTCGTACAGTCCATCGTTGTCCGGATCGAACCAGACTACGTTACCCAGCGCCAGCGGGATGTACATGCCAGCGTCCCAGGTCGGATCGTTCTCGCCAGAGATGAGCGTGGTGGTTGCGGTACGACCGTAATCCGCGCTCGCTCGGTCAGCGTTGGCGTCCGAGTCTACGGTGTCGTCGCCCGTGTCTGGGTCATCAGCCGTATCCTGCGGGCTGATGATGTGATCCGCCAGTGGGGTGAAGACCACATAGTAGTCACCCGGTACCAGGTCGGTGAAGGCGTAGGAGCCGTTCACGTCGGTGGTTGTTGGACCAACAGGGTTGCCGCTTGCATTCGTTACAGACGTACCGTCACCGTTGAAGATCTCAACTGCCACATTCTCGATGCCATTCTCACCTGGATCCTGAATACCATCGGCATCGTCATCGAACCAGACGAAGTCACCCAGGCTGGCTGGTTTGTAGATACCCATATCCAGCGTCAGATCCTGATCACCAGTGGTCAGCGGTCCGGTGGACGGAGTGATGCCCGTTACTGGATCGGCGTCCGAGTCCATGGTGTCTGTCAGTGGGTTGGTGGCATCCACAGTGGTCACCACGTAATCCACTGGCAGAGTCGTCAGGTCGAACTGCACGTAGTAGTCGCCTGGCGGCAGCTCCTCGAAGAGATAGGTGCCGTTGACGTCGGTTAGCGTATCGCTAATCGGTTCAGTACCACCGACCTCGAATAGCTCTACCCGCACACCTTCCACACCTGGCTCGCCGATATCCTGCACGCCGTCAGCATTCAGATCGTCCCAGACGGTGTCACCCACACGTACATCGGCAGGCAGCAGGATACCCATGTCAAGCGTGAGATCTTCCTCGCCGCTATTTAGGAATCCAGTTGGTGCCGTTGCGCCCGTGCTTAGGTTGGCGTCGGAGTCGACCGTGTCGCTGATTGGCTCGTTGACATTTGGCGTTGTCGGTACATAGACCGGTGGCAGCGTGTTCAGATCGAAGACCACATAGTAATCGTTCGGCGGCAGTTCCTCGAAGACGTAGAAGCCAGTGGCATCGGTGGTCGTGGTGCTGATTGGCGTGCTGTTACCCAGCTCGTACAGCATCACGGTCACGAACTCGACGCCTGGCTCGTCTGCTGGGTCGTCTTGGATGCCGTCACGGTCCTCGTCGTACCAGACATAGTCACCTACGCGGACAGGGATGTAAACACCCATGTCCAGCGTCAGGTCTTCTTCGTTGGAGAAGAGGAAGCCTGTCGGTGCTGTCTGACCGGTTGTGCGGTCGGCATCGCTATCGAGCGCATCGTCAATGGCGGTGACGTCCTGGAAGGTGACTGTATAGGTGACTGGTAGTGTATTCAGGTCGAATATCACGTAGTAGTCATCCGGCACTAGGTTTGTGAAGGTGTAATAGCCGCTTGCGTCGGTCGTCGTCGTGCCGTTAGATATACCCTCGTCATTGAAGACCTCCACGGTCACGCCTTCCACACCTTCTGTTTCGGTCGCATCTTGTGTACCGTCGCCGTCGGTGTCCACCCAGACCCGGTCGCCCACAGTCACCGGTGCCCAAATACCCATGTCGAGGGTGATATCCTGGGTACCGTTCGGCAAGAATGCCGTTGTGCCGGTACGGCCTGTGACTGGGTCTGCGTCAGAGTCGGTCTCATCAGTTGCTGTCGCCTCATCCTGCTCAGTCACCTGATAGTTGGCAGGCAGCGTCGTCAGGTCAAACTCGACGAAGTAGTCACCAGGTAGGAGGTCGGTAAAGAGATACTTACCGTCTGCATTGGTTGTTGTTGTGTACTGCGCCGTCTCACCTGGTCCGATGTATGCCGTGCCGTCGCCGTTGTAGAGGCGAGCCACCACGCCCTCAACACCAAGTTCGTCGTCGCCCGAACCAGCCACACCGTCTGGGCCTTCAGGCTCGTAGATGCCGTCTCGATCATTGTCATACCAAACTGTGTCACCCACAGCCACCAGGCCGAAGACACCCATATCCAGCGTCAAATCCGAGTTGTTGGCGTCAGCCGGATCACCCGTCAAGAATGGCGTGGCGTCGGTCTGGCCAGAGATCGGATCGGCGTCTGAGTCTACGGCATCACCAGCGTCAGTGGCATCATCCACGTCCTTGATGGTGATTTCGTAGCCCGCTGGCAGCGTGCTGGTGACGAAGACCACGTAGTAGCTACCGGGTTCGAGGTTCTCGAAGAGGTAGTTGCCGTTGCCGTCGGTCACATCCGTCAGCGGCTGACCGCCTGCATCCAGCACAGGTAGGTTGGTGGCTGCGTTGTAGAGCTGTGCTTCCACACCCTCTACGCCGGTGATGTCCTCAACGCCGTCAGCATCCTGGATACCATTGTTGTTGAAGTCGTACCAGACGCGGTCACCCACGCTAACTAGGGCATGGATACCCATGTCCAGGGTCAGGTCTTCCTCACCCGAGGCCAAGAAGCCAGTTGATGGCGTCTGACCGCTGGTGGTGTCGGCGTCGCTGTCTTCTGCATCATCACCGCCCAGACCTGGGTCACTGATGACGTAGCCCGCAGGCAGCGTCGTCGTGACGAAGGTGACGTAGTAGTCGCCCGGAGGCAGGTTGGTGAAGCTGTAGATACCGCTCGCATTGGTCGTGGCTGTGCTCACAGGGTTGCCCAGCAGATCGACTGTGACCAGCGTGTCGTCATCAGCGTTAAAGATGTTCACCTGAACATTTCCAACGCCGGGTTCGACGGCCGTATCGTTGTCCTGAACGCCATCGGCATTGTAGTCGTACCAGACCCTATCACCTACGGTGACCGGCTGGACGAATCCGAAGTCGGCGGTCAGTTCGCTGCTAGCCTCAGATGCGCTACCGTCGCCATCCGGACCGAGGTTGGTTTCACCCTGCGGTTCGGTCTGTGGAGCCAAGCTGATTAAGTTACTGCGAATGCCGTTGGTAGCCGGATCAGCGTCGTCGATACCGTTGTCGTCATCATCGACTAGAACCACATCCACGTCGCCACCGATTACTGCTGGTATCGTACGATCGTCGCTAGAGTAGTAGCCGTCCAGCACTGCGTTGGCCGCAAAGTTGGCTGCTGGAATCTCAACCACGTACTCACCAGTGATGAGGTTGTCGAAGAGATAGTAGCCGCCATCGTCGGTTGTGGTCGTGGTAACGAATTCACCTACCTCGATGGTGCCATTTGGCGTAGAGCCGTCTGCACCGTCTCGGTAGAGGTTGACCGTCACGCCATCCGCTCCATCTTCGCTAGCGTCGATGGTACCGCTGTTGTCCAGGTCGATCCAAACTTGGTTGCCCAGGCTCAGTGGCTCAAAGAAGCCAAAGTCGACTGAGTAGTTGGTGCTGGTGCTTGTGTCGCCGTCCGTAATCGGTTCGCCATCATATGTAAGCGTAATCAAACCACTGGTTAGCGAACCACCTACACGACCTGGACCGTTATCATCGTTATCTACATCGTTGTCTGGCGTAGCTCCCGTGGCCGGATCGCTACTGCTTTGGTGGTTGTCTAGTACAGCACCGTTGCCGAAGTTACTCGTTACTACCTGGACCCGGTAGGTACCGGAGATCAGGTTGGTGAATGAGTAGATGCCTGCAGCATTGGTGGTTGTGGTGACAACAGCGCCGTTCTCCATGTATGGCGTACCGTCGCCGTTGAGCAGCTGCAGCTCAACGCCCTCGATCCCCGTTTCGCCACCAGAATCGTACATACCGTCGTCATTGGTATCGTACCAGACAACATTACCGATTGAGAGCAGCTCAACGAAGCCAAAGTCTACCGTCAGGTTACTGTTAGCATCTGGCGTCGGATCGCCGCCGCCGTTGCCATTGGCCTCAGATTGAGGTTCACCACCGGCAGTCAGGATAACAGGCAAGCTCTGAACGTAGTTCTGGCCTAGAACTTGAATGCCATTAGAATCGATATCGCTGTTATCATCCGGGTCCGCACCACTCACCACTGTGGTGCCAGCCGTTGGGGCGTACCCATCGGGGATGGTGACGCGTACGGCATATTCACCCGGTGCCAAGTTATCGAAGTGATAGTAACCGCCACCCGTTGTGGTCTGGGTTGGGACTAGGGCACCGTTGATGTCGGTGGCATCCTCGAAGGTACCGCCGCCATCAGTTGTGACCAACAATTTAACCGTTACATTGTCCAGCCCTGTACTCACCTCATTTTGGCTACCATCGGCATCCGAGTCAATCCAGACGTAGTTCCCCACGCTGACTGTCTCCACAACCGTGACCTGCGCAATGTCGTGGTCATCTTCATCTGCAGTGCCATCGTCGAAGATTTCGTCATCGATCAGTAGGTCACCAGCACCTGTCGTGCCAGAGTCGTTCTCGTCACCTTCTGGCTGTGAATCGTGATCAATGCCGATTCCATCGTCCAGAATCTCGGCGTAATTGGACAACGTCTGTCCCGCAGTATTGTTGTTGATGCTCACAGCAAGCTCGACGGTGGTCGATTGGCCAGCAAGGATATCGTTGGTAATGGCCAGCGTTGGGCTAGCCCCCGTGTTATCCCATTCTGTAGAGACTAAGGTGAATACGCTGGTATCCAGATAGTCTACGATGAGGATTGGATCGGTGATACTAGCCGTTGCCGTAATATCACCCTGGTTGTAGATCTCGATGGTATAGGTCACAATCGAGCCTGGAACCAAGTTGATATCGCTGGTGCTTTCGACCCGCTTGTTCAGCGCAAGGTCGAAGACACCGGCCGTGACCATCGCCACATCGTGATCATCCTCATCATCCACGCCTGGGTTGGTCTTACCATCTTCACCCGTGAAGTTGTCTTTCGGATCCCCATCATTGTTGTCAATGGCATCCGGCGTCGAGTCGATGTCTACGTGGGTAGCACCGTTGACGTCGGTGGCAGAGACAATCTCAGCGAAGTTGTCTAACTGCTGACCGGAAGCACCTGCATCGACCTGAAGCGTAATCGTACGCGTCACGCTAGCTCCTGGCGCAATGGGGCCAGGGATAGTGATGGTAGGCGCACTGGTAGAAGCTGACCAAGCATCGGTCTGTCCTGTTGTCGTATAGACATAGTCACCGGCGATGACATAATCCACGATGGTGATGTCCTGAGCCGTGATATCACCCTGGTTAAAGACGGTCACATCGAAGGTTACCGTGCTTACACCTGGAATCAGCGGCGTGTCAGAGAGTGACGAGATAGTCTTGACCAAAGCCAAGTCGAAGACGGGTACCTCAAGTTCGGCCACATCGTGATCATCCTCATCATCTATGCTTGGATTGGCTTCACCATCTTCAGCCGTCTCGTTGTCCTTGACGATACCATCGTTGTTATCAATGGTATCTGGATTCGAGTCGGGGTCAGCGTTACCAGGCTGGCTGTCGCCTGCAATCTCAGCGTAGTTCAGCAAGGTCTGCCCATCGGTACCAGCATTGACCAGCAAGGTAATGTCGACGGAGGTCGAGCTACCTGGTGCGATATCGTCATTGACAACGATAGTCGGTGCCGCTGGATTCGTGCCGTCCCAGTCACCATCAGCCAGCGTGAACTGAACAAGGTTGATGTAGTCCACGACGGTGATGGCATCGGTCATGGTGACGTCACCTTGGTTGAAGATCTCAATGGTGAAGGTCACTGTGCTCGTACCAGGAACGATCGGCGTATCAGACTGACTGGTGAAGCGCTTAACCAAGGCTAGGTCGAAGCGTTCAACCGAGATCAGGGCGATATCATGGTCATCCTCATCCGCGTCGCCGTCATCGTTAATGACGTTGTCGGCCAGCGGATCACCATTCATATCATTCTCATCAGCTTCGGGCTGAGAGTCGACGTCGATGGCAGGAATGCCCGGCAGCGTCGTCGAGGCCGTCAGCACCTCGGCGTAGTTCTCCAGCGTTTGGTCTAGCGTACCCAGGTCTACATCCAGAGTGATGGTGGTAGTCACCGTCTCTCCCGGTGCAATGTTGCCTGCAATATTGAAGACCGGTGCCGTAGCGTCGGTACCATCCCACGTGACGTTGTTGGCCCCGTTGAAGGTAAATCCACTCTGCACAAAGTCCACAATCTGCACACCTGTAGCCGTGATCTGACCCTGGTTGATGACGGCTATATCGAAGGTCACCGTGCTTGCACCTGGGATCAGCGGCGTATTGCTGGTCGAGTTGACCGTCTTACGCAGCGCTAGGTCAAAGCCGATGAAGCCAAAGTCTATGCTCAAGTTGCTGTTATTGTCTGTGTCGCCATCGTCAACTGGTTCTGTCGTAGAAGCCAGAGTGAAGACGCCGCTCTCGTAGTAGCCGTCGGTTGTAGCCGAGCGGCTGTTGTCTATATTCGTATCTGTATTGTCATCATTATCCGGATCGGCCACCTGGTTGTTGGTGGGTGCGTAGCCGGCTGGAGGTGTCACGCGGACCACGTAGTCACCGGGCAGCAGATCCTCAAAGAGGTAGAAGCCACCGGCGTCGGTCGTCTGCGAGACAACCTGGCTGTCTGTTACGTCCGTCACCGTAATCTGCTGTGTGCCAGAGATGACGAAGAGCTCGACAATTGCGCCAGGAATGCCAGACTCATCCGCATCCTGAACACCGTCACCATTGACGTCGTACCAGACGTAGTTACCAACAGAGAGAGGCTGGACAAAGCCGAAGTCCACACTCAAGTTGGTGTTGTTGTCGGTATCGCCGTCGTTGGTTGGCTCGCCGCCGCTGGTCAGTGTAACGGGCAGGCTCTGGACGTAATTCTGCGTCGGTACCACAACACCATTGGAGTCGGTGTTGGAGTCGTCCGCATCCACGTCAGCACCACCGACCGTGGGCGCATAGCCCGCAGGGGGTGTTACCTGAACCACGTACTCACCTGGCAGCAGGTCGGTAAAGATGTATGTACCCGAGATGCCAGTCGTCTGAGCCGGAACGGTATTGCCAAAGGCATCCACAGCTGGCGTGACACCATCACCCAGGAATAGCTCCACTCGAGCATTTTCCAGAGCTGGCTCGTCAGCAATTGGTCCTTGCTGCCCATCACCGTCGGCATCGAACCAGATGAAGTTACCAATCGCAACAGGCTGGAAGAAGCCGATATCTACGGTACCATTGCCATTCTCATCCGTACCGGCCTGATCAATGGCATCGCCCGTCGGTTCCTCTCCGGGGAGGAGCGTGACCGGCAAGGTCTCCACATATGTCTGACCCGTTACCTGTCGGCCATTGGAGTCAGTGTCGCTGTTGTCATCTGGATCGCTACCGCCAGTCGTCAGCGCATAGCCAGCCGGTGGCACAACCCGCACCACGTACTCGCCTGGTGGCAGATCGGTGAAGCTGTAGATACCAGCAGTTGTCGTCGTTGACGGAACCAAGTTGCCATCAATATCGACAGCCTGGGTCAGCGTCGCGCCACCGTTGGTAGTTACGTAGAGTCCGACCACGGTACCGTCGGCAATTGGGTCTTCACCACCATCTTGGGTGCCGTTCACATCAGCGTCGATCCAGATGTAGTTACCCACGGCCACCGCCTCGGCGATCTGGACGGTCGCCACATCATGGTCATCCTCGTCCTCACCTGGGTTGGCAATTGGATCGCCCAGCGTCTCATCGTCCTCCACGTTGTCGTCGGCTGGGTTGAGCGGATCAGCGCCAGCTTCGTCGTTTGTGGCGTCCGGCGTCGAATCTGGATCGGTCTCTGGCCCATCTTCGGCGATTTCAGCAAAGTTGTAGAGCGTCTGCCCAACTGTGCCAGCGTCAATGCCGAGTACAATATCGACGGTTGCCGATGCACCTGGCGGGATGTCGTTGGTCAGCTGGATGGTTGGTGCAGTTGCACCGTCCGCACCTACCCAGTTCACATTGTTGGTTGCTGTGAACGTCAGGCCGGCCTGTACATAGTCCACTACGGTAATGGGCGCAGTGGCCGTGATGTCGCCCTGATTGAAGACCTCAATCGTGAAGGTAACCAAGCTGGTTGGCAGCAGGGTTACTCCATCGATGGAGACTTCACTGGCGCTGCTGAAGCGCTTGACCAGAGCCAGATCGAAGGCCCCTACAGTCATGACGGCGATATCGTGATCGTCTTCATCATCCACGCCAGGATTGGTCTTGGCGTCCTCACTGGTGAAGTTATCCTTGATCGGATCGCCATCAGTCAGTTCGTCATTCGTGCTGTCCGGCGTCGAGTCGATATCATTCTGAACGTTGCCGTTGTTGTCCGTAGCGGAGGCAACCTCAGCATAGTTCTCGATGACCTCGCCTGCGGTGCCGATGGCTACGCGCAGTGTGATGCTCGTTGTGATGGCGCTACCGGCCAGCAGCGGTCCTTCTAGAGTGGTTGTCGGTGCCGCTGTCACGGCCTGCGTCCAATCTACATTGAGGGCTGGGTCGTAGACATAGTCACCATCCACAATGTAGTCCACAATTTCGATGTCGCGAGCTGCGATGTCACCCTGGTTATAGACGGTAATGTCGAACGTTACCGTGCTCTGACCAGGCACCAGCGGGATGTCCGTCTGGCTGGCGACGGTCTTGACCAAGGCCAAGTCGAAGACAGGTACCTCAACGCTGGCGATGTCGTGATCGTCCTCGTCATCACCCGGGTTGTTGCGACCATCTTCAGCCGTCTCACCATCCTTGACGTTATCGTCGGTCGGATCGAGCGGATCGGGATCCGCCTCATCATTGGTGCTGTCCGGCGTCGAATCCTCGTCAGCGACTGGATTGCCAGCTGCGTCCAACGGTTGACCATCATCCGCAATCTCAGCGAAGTTGTAGAGGGTCATGCCATCAGTCAGGGCATCGAGGCTGAGCACAATGTCTACAGACGTCGATCCACCTGGTGGGATATCGGCATCAATTACCAACGTCGGTGCCGTAGTCGAACCAGTCCAGTCATTTTCATTTCCTGTCAGGGCTGCCGTGTTGTCAGCGGCACTGAAGGTGAAGCCTGTTTGGACGTAATCAACCACAGTAATCGAGTCAGTCAGCGTGATATCACCCTGATTGAAGATCTCAATCGTGAAGGTGATTGTACTCATGCCTGGGACCAGCGGCGTCTCGGACTGCTGCGACAGCCGCTTGACCAAGGCGAGGTCGAAGCGATCGACCGAGATCATGGCCACGTCGTGGTCATCCTCATCGGTGTCGCCGCCATCATTGATTTCGTTGTCGACCAGCGGATCGGCGTTGCCATTGGCTTCGGTATCCTCTACAGTCGAGTCAACATCTAATGCTGGCGTATTGCCTAGGCCATCGCTAGCCGTGGCAATCTCAGCATAATTCTCTAAGGTCGTGTCCAGCGTACCCGCAGCGACCTCTAGGGTAATCGGTACAATCAGCGAGTCACCTGCAGGCAGGGTACCAGCAATGGTCACATCTGCGCCATCTGCCGTAGCGGCCCAGATATAGTTCAAGAACTCACCACCTGACGTAATGCCATTGGGGTTGAGTGCGGCATTGAATGCCTTGAACATGCTGGTATCCCACGTGTCAGCGAGACGGATGCTGGATGCATCGATATTGCCCTGGTTGATGACTTCAATGTTGAAGGTCACCGTGCTAACATCTGGGATCAGCGGCGTATCGCTAACGGAAAGAACCGTCTTGCGCAGGGCCAGATCGAAGGCCAGGAAGCCGAAGTCCACAGAGAGATTGCTGTTTGGATCGGTGTCGCCATCGATGAAGATACCGCCATCGGGTTCCTGTCCACTACTTAGCGTGACCGGCTGAGTTTCAACATAGGTCTGACCAGCAACGGCTTGACCGTTAGAGTCGTCGTTGTTGTTGTCGTCTGGATCACCGCCAAACGTTGTGGGTACGTAACCCGTCGGTGGCGTGACACGTACGACATAGTCACCTGGGGTCAGGTTGTCGAAGTAGTAGAGTCCGTCTGGACCAGTTACCTGGCTTGGGACGGCCACACCATCATCGTCAACCGCAGCCACCAAAGTACCACCATTGTCTGGCGTGCTGAATAGCTCTACTGTCGCACCAGTAATGGGTGCTTCACCACCATCCTGCAAGCCATCTGCATCCTCGTCGAACCAGACATAGTCACCCAGGCTGACGGGCTGATAGAAGCCGAAGTCCACGCTGTCATTGTTGTTGTCGTCAGCGTCACCGTCACCGGTTTCACCACCGACACTCAAGGTCACGGGCTGGCTCTTCACAACCGCACCGGACTGAACGCCGTTGGAGTCATCGTTGACGTTGTCATCTGGGTCGGCACCACCAGTCGTTACCTCATAGCCAGCGGGCGGCACAACCTGAACAACATAGTCGCCCGGCAGCAGATCATCAAACTGGTAGAGTCCGTCAGCTGCGGTTGTTTGAGCCAGAACTGTTTGGCCCATAGCATCCACAACAGGCGTCACACCGTCAGCTTCGAAGAGTTCAACCACGGCACCCGCCAAACCAGGCTCGGTACCATCCTGGACGCCGTCGGCATCCTGGTCCAGCCAGACGTAGTCGCCCAAGCTGACCGGTTGGAAGAAGCCGAAGTCTACGCTCATGTTGCCGTTGTTATCGTCGGCTGTGTTGTCATTGTCATCGGTTGGCTCTTGATCCACACCTAATACAACGGGTAGGCTTTGGTAGTAAGTCTCTCCAGAGACGGCCAAACCGTTGGAGTCGGTGTTGTCGTTGTCATCCGGATCGTCGCCACCAATGGTACGCACATAACCGACTGGCGGCGTGACGCGTACTACATACTCGCCTGGGGCCAGATTCTCGAAGAGATAGGCACCATCTACATCGGTCACACCACCGCCAGCAGCCGTAACTGCGGTTACAGGGTTGCCGTCGATGTCGTTGGCAGCCGTTAGGGTTGCGCCGCCGTCGGTTGTGACAAATAGCTCGACCAGTGCACCAGCCAGACCATTTTCGGTCACGTCTTGGAAGCCATCCACGTCTTCGTCAAACCAAACGTAGTCACCCAGACTAACGGGTTCAGCTACGGTTACGGTGACCAGATCATGGTCGTCTTCGTCGTCCACACCTGGGTTGCCCAAGCCGTCTTCCGAGGTTACACCAGGTTTGACTGGATCTTCTGTGTTGTCCGTGTCCGGCGTTGAGTCAATGTCGGTGCCTGGACCATCGTCTGCGATTTCAGCTGTGTTGGTGATGGTCGTGCCAGCCGTGGCTGTGTTGACCGTTACCACCAAGCTGATTGTGGTTGACTGACCAGGATCAATATCGCTATTGATGGTGTAGACTGGATTGGCACCTGCCGTGTTCCAACCGCCAGAGACGTAGGTTAGGCTGGCTGTATCCAAGTAGTCCACAATCTCAATTGGCGCGGTGGCCACGATGTCACCCTGGTTGAAGACCTCGATGGTGTACGTAATCGTGCCGTTGGGCAAGATCGGCGTACTGCTCATGCTGTCGATGCGCTTGACCAAGGCTAGGTCGAAGGCACCCACGGTTAGCTGGGCGATGTCGTGGTCATCCTCATCATCTACGCCTGGGTTGGCCAGAGCATCTTCTTCGGTAAAGTTGTCCTTGATGGGGTCGCCATCAGTCAGTTCATCATTTGTGCTGTCTGGCGTCGAATCGACATCAACCGTCGGGTTGTTGTTCTGATCCGTGGCCGAGACAACCTCTGCATAGTTGTCGATTGTTCCTGTAGCCGTCGCCACCACGTTGAGTGTGATGCTGGTGGTTACAGCGCCACCTGGGGCAATCGCCATTGGTAAGGTATAGGTCGGCGCGGTGGTGCTTGTGCTCCAGCCGATGTTGGCTGCGGCATCGAAGCTGTAATCCGTACCGATGATGTAGTCTGCAATCACCACGTTGGTAGCCGTGACCGACCCCTGGTTGTAGACAATGACGTCGAAGGTCACCGTGCTCACGCCTGGAATCAGTGGTGAATCACTTGCGCTGTTGACCACCTTGACCAAGGCCAGGTCGAAGATGGGCACAATCACGTCGGCATAGTCGTGGTCGTCTTCATCATCCACGCCAGGATTGGCCTTGCCATCTTCTGCCGTCACGTTGTCCTTGACCGTGCCATCCTCAACCGTCCCGTCGTTGCCAGAGATGGTATCCGGCGTTGAGTCCACGTCGGTTCCAGCAGTCTGACCATCGTCGGCAATCTCAGCAAAGTTGCGCAGGGTTGTTCCCGCCGTACCCGCTACGATCTGCAGCTCAATGGTCGTTACCGCTGAAGCACCTGGGCCGATGTCCGTGTCGATGGTGCGGACATACTCGTTGGCATCACCCGCGGTCCAGTTGCCATCGACCATGGTGAACATGGCTGGGTCAACATAGTCCACGATGGTAATCGGTGCCGTAGCCGTCACATCACCCTGGTTGAAGATCTCAATCTCGAAGGTGACCGTGCTACTGCCCGCCACCAGCGGCGTATCCGACTGACCGCTCAACGTCTTGATGAGGGCCAGGTCGTAGGCGTCGATGGTGATGTAGGCGACATCGTGGTCATCTTCATCGGTGTTGCCTTCATCGTCTACTTCATTGTCGACCAATGGATCGCCATTGGTGTCACCTTCCACAGCCTCGGGCTGGGAGTCGATGTCGGTGGCTGGGCTGTTGCCGAGCGCGTCATCCGCCGTAGAAATCTCAGCGAAGTTAGCCAACTGGTCGCCCTGGGTTGTGGTTGCTGCCACTTGTAGGGTTACCGGCAGGGTAATTGCCTGACCAGCCGCCAGCGTACCATTCAACTGGGCTAGGCCACCACTGGCGTTTGTGAACCAAGTGTAGGTCAGTGCCGCATCGCCCGTGGTTGTGCCATTCGGGTTCAGCGCCGTATCGAAGGCACCAAACATAGCAGTGTCCACATAGTCCAGCACCTCAATGTTGGAAGCATCGATACCACCCTGGTTGATGACCTCGATATTGAAGGTCACCGTTGAGACGCCCGGAATCAGCGGCGTATCGCTTGTTGAGGCAACGGTCTTGCGCAGGGCCAGATCGAAGGCCACGAAGCCGAAGTCCACGCTCAGGTTGGAGTTGGTATCAGTGTCGCCATCATCGGTCGGTTCCAGACCAGAGGAGAGCGTTACTGCCGCACTCTGGTAGCTACCCGCCGCACCGCTAGCAATGTTAGAGTCTGTATTGTCATCCGTGTTCGGATCGCCAACCTGTACAGGTGATGGTCCATAGCCCGCAGGCGGTGCGACCCGCACCACGTAGTCGCCAGGAAGCAGATCCTCAAAGAGGTAGAGCCCAGAAGCATCAGTGGTCTGGGAGATGACTGCGGCGCCGGACGCGTCCGTCACAGCAGAGACTCCATCACTCTGGAAGAGTTCCACAACCGCTCCCTCAATGCCAGGCTCACCTACATCCTGGGTACCATCGGCATCCTGGTCGTACCAGACGAAGTTACCCACAGAGACTGGTTGGTAGAGACCGAAGTCCACGCTATCATTGTTGTTGTCGTTGGCATCGCCGTCGCCAGATTCGCCACCAACCGAGAGGGTCACAGGCAGGGACTGGATGACGTCACCAACCGGCAGACCGTTGGAGTCGGTGTTGTCGTCGTCGTCTGGGTCCGCACCACCTACGGTTGAGGCATAGCCTGCTGGCGGCACAATCTGGACCACATAGTCGCCCGGCACCAGGTTAGTAAAGGCATAGGTACCAGAGACATCCGTGGTGACGGCCAGCACTGGATCGCCATTCACATCTTCAGCAGGCGTGACGCCATCGGCTAGGAATAGCTCGACCCGTACGCCAGCCAGACCAGGCTCGGTCCCACCTTGAACGCCGTCGATATCCTGGTCGAACCAGACATAGTCACCTAGCGAGACGGGCTGGAAGAAGCCGAAGTCTACGCTCTGGTTGCTGTTGTTGTCGTCTGCATTTGTGTCATCATCGTCAGTCGGCTCGCCGTCAACGGTTAGCAATACAGGCAGCGACTGGACGTAGTCTTGACCTGCGACAGCTACACCATTGGAGTCGGTGTTGTCATCGTTGTCTGGGTCGCTACCGCCAATGGTCAGGGCATAGCCTGCCGGTGGCGTGACCTGGACCACATACTCACCTGGAGCCAGGTTGCCGAACTCGTAGAGGCCGTCTGCGCCTGTGGTCTGTGAAACAACTGCGGTGCCATCGATGTCGGTTGCCGCCACAAGGGTCGCACCGCCATCAGTTGTGACGAAGAGCGTCACCGTTGCACCGGCCAAACCAGCAGCCGTGCCCTCGTCCTGGGTACCGTCTACATTGGCGTCGATCCAGACGTAGTTCCCCACGGTCACAGGTTGGCTGACGTCGATGGTGGCCACGTCATGGTCATCCTCATCTTCGCCAGGTACGTTGAGACCATCTTCTAGGGTCACATCGTCTTTCACATCGTCATCAGCCGGATCCAGCGGATCGGCTCCCGCTTCATCATTGGTGCTGTCAGGCGTCGAGTCCGGATCGGTCTCTGGGCCGTCGCCAGCAATTTCAGCGAAGTTGTAGAGCGTGTCGCCAGCTGTGCCTGTGTCCACGGTCAGGATAATCTGTGCCGTGGCAGACTGACCCGGTGCGATATCACTGTTGATTGTGTACACTGGATTGTTCACATCCGTGCCGTCCCACGTGCCATTGTTGGCTGGGTCGAAGGTGAAGCCTGCTTGGACATAATCGACAATGGTGATGGGCGCGGTCGCCGTGATATCGCCCTGGTTGTAGACTTCGATGGTGAAGGTGACAAGATCTGTGGGCAGAATTGGCGTACTGCTCACGCTCTCGACGCGCTTGACCAACGCTAAGTCGAATGTGCCCACGGTCAACGTTGCGATGTCGTGGTCGTCCTCGTCATCCACGCCAGGATTGGTCTTGGCATCTTCACTGGTGAAGTTGTCCTTTGGTGTACCGTCATTGGCATCGTTAGTGTCCGGCGTCGAGTCGAGGTCCACAGGTGTATTGCCATTGGCATCCTCAGCAGAAGTGATTTCTGCATAGTTCTCGATGTCGGTGCCCGCGGTGCCGCTGGCTACACGCAATGTGATGGTGGTGGTCAGTGAATCACCCGCCAACAACGGACCAGCGATGGTCGTGGTTGGCGTGGTGGTTGCTGCCTGCGTCCAGTCTGGGTTCACCGCTGAATCGTAGGTGTAATCACCGGCCACGATGTAGTCGACAATGTCGATGTTGCGTGCGGCCACGTCGCCCTGGTTGAAGACGGTGATGTCGAAGGTCACCGTGCTCGAACCTGGGACCAGCGGCGTGTCGCTCATGCTGTTGACGGTCTTGACCAGGGCCAGGTCAAAGGTCGGCACCTCGATGCTTTCCACATCATGGTCGTCCTCGTCGTCGGCCGGGTTGGTCTGGCCATCTTCCGCGGTCTCGCCATCTTTCACCACATCGTCGGTCGGATCCAGCGGATCGACCGCTTCGTCGTTGGCGCTGTCTGGCGTAGAGTCAGGATCAGCATCGCCAGGCTGTCCGTCGTCGGCAATCTCGGCGAAGTTGTAGAGCGTCTGACCCTGGGTGCCCGCGTCGACACGTAAGACAATGTCGACCGTCACGCTACCACCGACTGCGATATCGTTGTCAATGACCAGCGTTGGCGTCGTACCAACAGTCAGCCAATCGTTGCCGTTGCCCGTCAAGGCCGCGGTGTTCAGGGCTGCATCGAAGGTCAGGCCAGCTTGCGGATAGTCCACAACCTGAATTGAGTCAGTCAGATCTGTGTCACCCTGGTTGAAGACTTCGATGGTATAGGTCACCAAAGTCGTGCCTGGGTTGATGGGCGTCTCGGACTGGCCGCTCAGTCGTTTAACCAGAGCCAGGTCGAAGCGTTCAACAGAGATCATGGCCTTGTCAGAGTCATCTTCGTCGATGTCGCCATCGTCGTTAATCTCATTGTCTACAGTTGGATCGGCATTGCCGTTAGCCTGGGTGGTCTCGGGTGTCGAGTCCACGTCAGCGGCTGGGCTGTTGCCCTGCGGATCATCTGCTGACAGAATTTCTGCGTAGTTCTCGAGCGTCTGGTCGAGCGTGCCTGCATCCACCGCCAGAGTAATCGTCTGGGTGACGATGGCACCTGGGGCAATGTCGCCGGTGATAGCGAAGGTTGGCGTGGTCACGTTGGTGCCATCCCAACCAGTATTGTCGCCAGCGTTGAAGGTGAAGCCCGTCTGGACGTAGTCTACGATGCTCACGTTCGTTGCCGTGATGTTACCCTGGTTGATGATCTCAATGTTGAAGGTCACCGTGCTTGCACCAGGAATCAGCGGCGTGTTGCTTGTGCTGGCTACTGTCTTGCGCAGCGCTAGGTCGAAGACCACGAAGCCGAAGTCTATGCTTAGGTTAGAGTTGTTGCTTGTGTCTCCGTCGTCTGTTGGTTCGTTTCCAGCCTCAAGCGTCACAGGCAGAGACTGGACGTACGTCTGACCAGCCACAGCCTGACCGTTGGAGTCCGTATTGTCGTCGTTGTCCGGATCACCGCCATCGGTGGTGGGCAGATAGCCCGTCGGTGGCGTGACGCGGACCACGTAGTCACCCGGTCGCAGGTTGTCGAAGAAGTAGAGTCCGTCGATACCTGTCGTCTGAGAGGCCACAGTCGATCCGTTGATGTCCGTGACAATCGTTGTGCCAGTCACATCATACAGCTCAACCACTGCACCGAGAATCGGCGTTTCGCCAGCATCCTGTGTGCCGTCTGCGTTCTCATCGAACCAGATGTAGTCACCCAGGCTGACTGGCTGATAGAAGCCGAAGTCAACCGTTGGATCGTTGTTGCCATTTGGATCCGTGGCGTCATCGCCATCACCAGTCTCACCACCAACGGTTAGGGTTGTGACCGGGCTGACCACGACTGGACCAGATTGGGACCCGTCCGAGTCAGTCTGATCGTTGCCACCCTGATCCAGCGGGCTAAGTTCGTAGCCTGCTGGCGGCGTCACCTGGACGATGTAGTCGCCCGGCAGCAGATCGGTGAAGGTGTAGAGACC
>JBCCHB010000069.1:0-82894 GCA_039028975.1 Chloroflexota bacterium | reverse complement strand
CTGCCTTCACTCTACTTTTCCTTTGACTAATTTTCATGACTGATTCCTTACTTCCCTACACTATTTCGCTGACTTTTTCATACCATCAGCTACATCACGGGACACTCCTTCTGAACAAAAGTTCTGTAGGGCAGGAAATTGAAACCTAAGCAAAGTGAACATTCACTCAAATTGGCACATCCATTGTGGTCGACGTCTTGACTGAACGAGCAACAGGTTGCCCTGTGAAGATTCGGATGCTATTCACTATCCTAGCAAAGCCAGAATCAAAAAGGGACACGGATTAAAGTGGCTGATGAACTTTTCATTAGCCGATCTCATAGCCTTGAAGGCCTAATGATACCCATACTAGCTACCGTAGGGTTTTGAATCACTCGAGTAAATCAGCCGAAAAACCGCTGTGACGACCAGTTTCTGCCTGGAAAACCGGATCGAAAGTTACAATTTCAGCCCAGTAATCGCTCAAAATCGGTGGTCTCGAAGCTAGTTTTTGTTAAATTCTCAGGCTAAACCAAACCCTACGGTAGCTAGATACCCATACATAAGCCATAAATTGACGGGATATTTGAGGAGGAACGTTATGCTGACCTCGCCGATTGCTGGCCCCATAGATTACCTAATCTTAAATACCGAAACGAACATACCTTTTTATATTGCACCCTTTACACAACAGGGGATTAGCGAAGCTCACCAGACGCTGGAGCGTTTGATGAATGATGTAAGCTCTAACAGATTTAGCGATATCTTTATCTTTTCCCACGGCTGGAATACGGACTGGAGCGCGGCAGTTCGCGGGTATAAAGCTTTTCAAGAGAACTTTGCCAATATGCGGGATGTTCATGGTATGCCTGATCATTACCGACCTCTAATGATCGGTGTCTTTTGGCCAAGTATAGACTTCGTCTCTGGTGAGGCCCAAGTTGGCCCTGAGTTCGCAGGTGCCGAACAAGATGATCCAATCCTCGACGAGTCACAGCCCAATGCACCCTTTGCCCCCGTTGATCCCATAGCAGACCTTACGTCGCCGCTCTCGAACGCTCAATCTGAATTTTTCCGTGAATTGATCCAAAAAGATCAACTCAACGAAGAAGAGGCTGTGTAGCTTGCCTCCATAGCGGCGTTACTCATTAGCGGTAAAGATGATGAATTGCAGTTTGATGAGCCAATAAGTGCTGCTGATTTTCTGGCTATTTGGAAAGCAGCAGATGAAGAACTAGGCAATGCATCAACCGCTACTGGCGAAGTACGCCCAATTGAACGCGGCCGATTATTGGGTCCTCGCATTACCCCTGGTCGTAGTGGCGGTGTGCCAGATATGGCTGGCGAAGCATCAAGATTCACGCCGCAAAATGCAATGCGAATGCTAACAGTCTGGAAGATGAAAGACCGAGCTGGGCTAGTAGGCAGCAAGGGCTTAGGGCAACTGCTCGCTCAAATTTTGAAACATAGCGATGGTCGAGTCCACCTTGTTGGCCACTCGTATGGCTGCAAGGTTATACTGTCGGCGCTTTGCGAGGGAGAGACCATACCACGGAACGCATCATCAATGCTCCTTTTGCAGCCCGCCGTCAACCATCTCTGCTTTGCCGCCGAAGTTCCTGGCTCTGGAAAGGCAGGAGGATACCGCAAGGCGCTGGAAAGGGTTGAGCAACCTATTCTATCGACTTACAGCGAACAAGACTGGCCGCTACACAAATTCTTTCATAGGGCCTTACGACGAAGAAAAGATCTATTCGAATTGCGCATTGCGCTAGATGGGCAGCCACCTAGTCACTATGCTGCACTGGGTGGCTACGGCCCGCGCGGCTGCGACGAAGTGCTAATCCCAATTAAAGCCGCTGGCGACCATTATGATTTAAACGCTGATAGTCAGATCATCGGGCTGGATGGCACTAGTGTTATCAAGGGACATGGCGACATCTCTCAGGTCGCTACTTGGTGGGCACTGTATGATCTTGTACGCCCAAAAGCCTAATTGGTTTACGTGATTCAAACAACGATAATAGTGAAAGATAAAAAGGGTAACCCTCTATGGCAGAAGTTGTAAAAAAACAATATGACCTTACCGCTCTTACAATTTCTCTAGATACCCAAGGTCGCGAACCACAAGTCAAGGTAAAATTTGATGGCCCCAACGTGGCAAAGAACGCCACTAGTGGCGACCAAGACGAAAGTGATTCTCGAAGGGCCCCTCTAGATGCATTTGGCTTTCCTAGCTTTATTACTCAAAAAAATTCAATCGGGCATGGGATTGACTTTACATTGCCTCCTGAAATCCTAAATTTTATTGTTGAAAAAGTCCATGCGCTACTTGAACCAAATGATCCACTGTGGTTGCATCTAGTCCGACCACATGGTGACCTAGACATAGTCCCTTGGGAGATGCTGCTAGAGCCGGCTCTGTCTCGCCCGTTGCTGCGCGTACCTGAATTTGTTGTCTCAACGCCTCGCCAGCGTGGTCATCTGAATGTAGTTCTTTGCGCGAACCCACTCAAACCAACCGAGCAGATTGATGATCCTAGTGAACATATTGATGAATCTGGTAAACAGTTTTGGGTAGCTAGAGAGTTGGTTAAGTTGGTCGACAGGTTGTTTATAGCAACGTCAGGGCGGATAACCATAGATATCTTTACAGATAACCTGAATATAGATGGAGTGAGAGAATGGCTTGAGTCACGTGAGCAATTATATGCTATAACTAATGTCCATGAGCCTCAAAGTCTTATGAAATACTCTGCAGACATTCGTAGAGTATCAGACCGACTGCGTAATTCGTGGCTATTGTGGATTCGTGATGCGCTTGGAGGCCGTAGCGTAGATATGGTACATTTCCTGAACCATGGCGTTTACAGCCGAGATGCCGGAGTAATCGCCTTTACTGAGCCACCCCTAGAAAACAATACTCGTTATGTTAGCGAACTCGTCGGTGCAACTGAGCTCTCTATCTTTCTCAATCACGTTGGTGCATGGTCGGCTGGGTTTACCTCCCCAGACAGCAACTATTCAGAGATTGGACTCCGACGCCTTGCAAATAGCATAGCTCAAATGCGACCTGGTCCGTTGTTTCAACATGTGCCCCAACTTGATACAGAAGATTATGATGCATTAGAAACAACCTACCGATTTCTATTTAGTCCAAACAAGGTTATGCCACCAGATTCTAGTAGTTTAATACTGTATTGCCATCCTGGATTGGTAGCTGAATCAAGGCTAGAAGAGGCAATGCTAAACGATGCTGGCATGATTTATGCTACCAAAGGGCTAAATGCCACTCACGAATCCGGTGTCTTACAGGCACATCAGCAAATCTCAAGGCAAGACGGTGCCTATATTCGTGGCCGTGTCGATACCTACGGTGGAGATTTTGTCGGTAGAGATAAGAGTGTCTTCAGGGATGAGATTCAAGGTGACAAGATTGATGCTTCTAATGTTTCTGGCTCCGGCATAGCCATCGGCAAGAAAGTTCGTCAGACTAGACAGGTGAGCGACACAGCTTCAACTACACGCGGACCTACGCCAGCTTCACTACCCGAAGAGACAGAGCAAGTGTGGGTAGAGTCGTCAAATCGCTATGTCGAGCAAAGGATACTAGAGCTTACAAAACAAATTGACGCAAAAGCGGATGATGACGCCCAATCCACAATCCAAGCGCATGCCAATACCAAGGCTGCGGTTGATGCGTTGATCGAAATTCAACAGATTATCCAGGAATCAGCTTCAGGGAACGGAGCGCGGTCACCAGCAGACACTGAATCCGCACCTACAGGGGATGGCGAGGATAGGAATCCTATGGAAGAAAGAAACGATATCAATACAGGTGGTGGGCATACATCGGCGGGAGTGTAAAAACCATCGGTGGAGACTTCCTGGGAAGAGACAAAATCATCCATGGGGATGATATGCGCAGCGATAAAATTCCTGCAGAAAAGATATCTGGCACCAACATTGCATAGGAAAAGATATTCATCAAGAATTCTCTGAGCCAGTACCTAGCAAGGAGTTTTCTATTTGAAGAAAATTTCGTGGTTGGATAATGAATATGAGTAACGCCACAATTATTTCATTTGAGACGTTGGTAGATATTCATAATGATGAAGAGCAGCAAGTGATTTTCAAGGTTGTGCAGCCTAATGAATTCGGAGGAGTACAACAGGCATTCGAGTATCAAAAGGAAACAATGCCATTGTGGGGTTCGAATGAAGAGTCGGTTTCCGAGTATGGCAAGCTTCTACGTGAATCTCTACTGCGGCATGAGGCAGTCAAACAGGCATTCAAGAAAATGTTGCTGCCCAGTAATGAAATCCGACCATTATTCTTATATATTGATTCAGACGAAGCAGAGCAGCTCTACTGGGAAACGTTAGTTGATGAACAAGATGAATTTCTAGCACTCAACCCCAATTGGCCAATAGCCCGATTTGCGCGTAGTGCATTTACAGAAATAGGGGATATTGATGAGGATAAAAAGATAACATTAATTTTGCCGCTAAGGCTATTTGCCTGTCTATCTGGTGTTGGTCTTGATCCAAAACCAGAGTGGCTGCAACTAAGGGCCGCGATTTTAAGAGCTCAAGCCGAAGGCCTGTCAATCGAAGCAAAAGTATACGTAAGCAATGTAGATCTGTTTATAGAGATCGATGCTGAAATTAAGAGCGGTCATCTAGTTGGTATTGAGGTTGCCTTAATCAAAGACAATAGCAGTGAGCTTCTGCGTGAAATGAGAAAATATAAGCCTCACATCATTCATTTCTTTTGTCATGGAACCGTCGTGCACGAACCGCGCTTAGAGATAGCGCCAACGACTGACGCTATGGAAGACGGCGGACGTGCTTCTATCACTGTAATTGTAGAGGCGCTAATTCGAGCTTGCCGCGCAAGTAAGACTTGGTTGGTTATTCTAAACTGTTGCCATGGAGCGAATACAACTGAACTCAACCTTGATGATGCCGAGTCGAACAACAATCTCCAATCGATGGTTCGCAAGTTAGTTGCTAATGGAGTCCCGGCCGCGATTGGGATGTTGGATACTATTGACGTTAATGATGCTCACGTGTTCTGCGCAGGACTATATGCATCGCTTTTTGATAAGCTGGTAGAAGTTGTTACAGAAACACCTGATGGACAACTCGCCGAATTGCGATTCGAAGAAACGTTACTGGCGGGGCGTACGAACATAGCAGAACGATACCGTAATGGCAACGGTCGTCAATCGGACAAGCGTCAGCACCAATGGGCATTGCCTTCGCTATATTTGCGTCATGAACAATTTTACTTTGCAATACAGCAAAAGGATGGCAGCCAACCGATTATAGGAATTGATAATCAATCTCCTAAAGATATTAGTATTAAACCCGCGATAGAACCTGATAATGATTCAGACCGAGAAGTCTTGCGTTTCTTGAGGATGGCCAGACCTGATTTACCCATTGAGATAAGGAAAAGAATTCTAGAGATCCTTACCATCAAGCCAGATACACCGGGGGCACTATTTGGCGAACTGTAGTGTGGCTGCATTAACAATAGTCCTCCTGGCTTTTCGATAGATTCAAAGGGCAGCATGCTGATTTCATGAGTTTTATATAGAGCTATCACAGAGTAAGGCCAGGCAAAGATAATCCAATGAGTTTTCCCATTAAACTTCAGGCAAACCTATATACAGGAAATGAGTCTGAGTCAACTGGTGAGGTTGGCGATGGGATCAAACGGTGGGGGATAACGGCTCGTTTAGGGAAATACCCCATTATGGCCGATGCTCCAAGGCATGTTAACCTGCGCCACTGGCAAGATCCCAACGTCGGTTGGGGACTCATATTGCCAGATAATCCAGAACTTTCAGATGAAGAAAAGGCCGAAGCCATTGATGCCCCAGACGCAATCCGCCGACTCTTGGCCCATCGGCCTGACTCGCCAGTATTCCGATATCAGTATGCAGAACCCAATCATCTTCATGGTTACTACAAAACAGATGGGTATAAACCAGTTTTTCTGACCGGCGTTGAGCGAGGTTCAGGTGTTGCCCAGTTGCCTCACTACTTACTTATCTATGCTTCACCAGAAGAGATTCCATGGCGTTTCCAATATCTATTAAACCAGACGTGCTTCGTAGGGCGACTAGATTTGGACCCTGAAGGCCTCAACCACTACGTTGATGCTTTAATCCACAACTGGGTAGGGATGGATAGTCGACCTTATCAGCCTGTTGTATGGTCAGTTGACCATAACAATAATGACATAACGTACTTGATGCGTAAGTCTATTGCAGAACCAATCGCTAGTGATTTAATTATGGATAGTGATATCCAGGACTCCTTAACGGCTTTGTACGGAAAGGATGCTACCGAAGAGCGCTTAATCGAAGAGCTTCAAAAGCATCAACCAGCCTTGATCATCACGACTAGTCATGGCCGAACTGGGCCTCTCAATAACATGGAGAAATTGGCCAGCCAACTTGGCTTTCCCGTCGATCAAAACCATGTAGCAGTGACACCTAACGCACTATTGGATAGCTGGGAGCCATGCGGTGCGATTTGGTATGCTCATGCATGTTGTTCTGCCGGAAGTGATTCTGAAACAAGTTACGGGGAACTCATCGCTGCGTTTTCCAGCTTGCAACAATCCATTGAGTCCATTCAGTCATTAGGATCTCTCACTGCACCATTGCCTAAGCGATTACTTGGTGCCGAAAAACCATTAAGAGCGTTTATCGGTCATGTGGAACCAACATTTGATTGGACTCTAGAACATCCACTAACAGGGCAATTCTTAACTAGCTCGATTCGCAAAGGGCTATATGATCACCTCTATCAGAGCGAACGAGAAACGATTGGTATGGCACTAAAACCTATATACAGCCACATTGGCTCCCTTATGACTCAATGGGAAATGGCCCGCCATCGTCTTACAGATAGCAATGCCCAGGTACGCCAAAACGCCCAAGAGGATAGTCTACTCTATCAACTAATGGGTCTGGATAGACGTAGTATGGTCATACTTGGCGACCCAACCGCATGTCTTCCTCAATCGTAAGTCTCGTTCGCCAATTCTAAATGCAGTGGTAAGCCTCGTAGCCGTTTAGATGGCTCTATTTGTGCCAGATCAATCAAAGGCAGTCGGCAAATAGAACAGATAGTTGGGCTGTTCCTCGATTTGACTCTCGTCGACGTCCATAATGAAACCATCTTGATCAAGCGCTGCCGAGTCGACGAGATCGTCGGCAACGCCATAGGCATCCACCTTAAACCGGAATTTGCGCCGCTTGGCAAGACCGATATCGAAAATCATGGTAAAGGATTCGTTTGGTTCTAGAATACTGTCCTCGCCTAATAACTCAGGATCGACCGATTTAGTGGCCTCCTTACTTAGCCTGCTTACCTTCAAGATCAAATGTCGTTTCCGCATTTTTCGGGGAGATCCCCATCCTGTCCCTCTCAGTTTTATTCTTCAAAGTAGGATTTGTCAACAAATATTACACCCTGTATGGATTAATTTTTGCTGAACATAGCTCGCTCCATGTTCAAAAGCTGGAAGAACTCACAATAACTCGAAAACCGGCGAAGTGGCTGATTCTATCTGGAGTGAGCTTGGTACGGAAAGAACAACGTATGCGTGGATCTCTATCTGCAAACGAACCACTAGCTAGAGAGTACTGATCGGCTCGCCGATCGAAAGGGTAGTTCGGCCTTTTACTGCTGGTCCACTCCCATACATTCCCCGCCATATCATAAAGTCCGTGTACACCGGGTGAATATCCGCCAACCTCGACCAAGATATTTAAATCACTATTTCTGTAGTTCAGAAGTGAAGCGTTTGGTTCTCCATTTTCCCAAGGGTACGTCCAACCTTCTTTTCCTCGACATGCGTATTCCCATTCAGCATCGCTAGGAAGTCGGCCTCCCACCCATTTTGCATAAGCATTTGCTTGATACCAGTTAATGCGTACTACAGGTTGTAACATAAATTGTTCTTTGTTCCAGTGGTTGTTAAAGGGTGGTTTACAGATTCCGGCGTCTACGCAACGTTTGTATTGCTTATTTGTCACCTCAGTACGCATAATCCAAAATTCGTCTATCTGAATTGGTTTTGGAGGGTTGTCATCCGTAAAAACAAAACCATCTCGTGTCGATCCAACTATAAACGCTGGCATTTTGACATAAACATAAGTATTAGATGGAGGCTTTAGTGCCAATGCATTTGAGAAAAGACTTGTAGCTGAAATATATGCCTGTTGCCACTGCGGCTCTGAATCTGAAGCCAGAGCTTCACGTAGCAGTTCTTCGCCTTGCCATGTCCACTGTTCCGCTACATACCGCAAGGTATCGCTAATTTCTCTTTGCATATCTACATGTAAGTCAATTGGGGGACTGGCCTGGTCTGCTTCCTGTTCAGCTTCTCGAAACTTCTCAATAGCCTGCTCAGGTTTCAAGTTAACTTTGGCCTCTCTAGCCACCTGTAGAATGGAGCCAGCCTGCAATCTGTCCAGTTGTTGTTGCGCTAGAACTGCTCTGTTTCTAGCCTGAATAAAGAAGAAGAGGGCAAGTCCTGCCAAGATGACAGTGATTACAGCAAAGATGGAAAGACGCCTTAGGTACATATCTTGATTCGTTACCATTTCCTCTGCGGCTTTTAGTTCCCTTTGGCGACTCTCCTCGCGTTCGGTTTGACGTAAATTTTCTTGTTCGATCAGTTTGTCGCGTTCCCTTCGACTATTATCCAAAAAGTCTCGTTCGAATTCATTAAGTTCGTTGCTGTGCTCAATTTCCCAGGCTAATGCTCTGCTAAGTCGTATACCGCGATAAAGTTCGCCGGGATCTTTCGCTAAGACTAACCATGCCTGGGCAGATTCGGTCAAATGACGATGGATTCTCAGGCCTTCCCGGTCATCGGTCAACCACTCTCGTAAGGTTCCCCATTCTCTAATCAATGCCTCATGCGCCACGTCTATATAGATCTCCTCCTGTGCGGTCTCTTTTTCGATATCTTCTTCAGACTTAGATTCATGTACTGCAGTTAACAAACGTGCATTCTGTAATGTTTGCAATACCTCCTCCGTATCAGAGGCAGCCTGTGAATTAGATAATAGTTCAGTCAACGGAACGCGACGGCGAGTATCCTGAACACCTTCACCCAATTGAGTCAGTCTTAAGAAGATGTTCTTTGCTATCGTTTGTTGCGCTTGTGTTAATACAGAATATGTGCTTTCCGCGGTTTTTGTAATGGCACCTTGCACCCTCCCTGAAGCCTGGTATCCAGCAAAGGTCAGTGTCCTGCTATTTCGTCGCTTCCATGTCTCTAGTAACGCATGAGAGAGTAGGGGCAACGCGCCGGGCTCTTGAGATGCATCGTCCAACATTAAGTCTACTAAGCCAGGTTCTAAATTCCCTCCACTTTGCAGCACAGGCTTTTCGATGACTTGTCGTAATTCATGCCGGTTCATTGGGCCGATGTATTTCTGATATTTTTCTAATGCCCTACGTAACAAGGTAAATTCTGCGCAGTGAGTATAAAAATCCGCACGCAACGTCAGAATGACAATCGCAGAGCTAGAGGAAATTTCTAGCTCATTGCTCTCTGAAGATAACGGAAAACCTGCGGCATACAAGAGGTTGTCAACAAACGATTGCCGCATGGAAGGGTTTCGGCAAAGTGTGAATAGCTCCTCAAACTGATCTATGATAAGTAACAGACTTTCATCGGATGGGCGGCCTTCCATTAGGCGGCATATGTAGAGATGCAGACTCCTCGGATCATTGCTTAGATCATTCAGTAAGGATGCAGTAGTCGCCACAGATTTCTCATTTCGAGTGAGACTAGCGGCTAGCTCATTCAATGGGCGATTTGTAGGGGTAATAATATGAATAGGCCAGTTTGTAGAATTCATCGGCATTTGTATCCCATCGATTGGGAGCGCCCCTCGCTCAATTGCGGATGCTAAACCAGCACGAACGACGGACGATTTGCCACTGCCAGATGCACCAATCACAGCCAAAAACGACTGCTCCTTAATTAGCTTGACTAGCTCTACCGTTAACTCTTCACGTCCGAAGAAGATATCTGCATCACTCATACCGAAATGAAGTAGCCCCTTAAACGGTGCTTGCTGATTTTCCTCCCTAACTATCGTATCTTGGGCAGATGTCCTACCCAGATGATACTCCTTTATCTCTGTCTCGCTAATGGGAGACCACTGCCATTCCTCAACTAGAATCTGCCAGGTTTCTTCAAATTTAGCAGGGCTATTTCTTAATCTCAAGTTATCCCACAAATAACCGATAAAGCGAGTCCGATGGCGTACATCAGGTATTTGTTGGCCACGTTCCCAGGCACCTATGGTTTGCCGGGCCTGCCTCCCTTCAAGGTCAAATTTTGTCGCTGCATCTTTCTGAGAGATACCTGCTTCTCTCCGCAGGCTTCGTAAGAATTCAAGACGTTCCGCTCTACGAAATTCATCGTCGGATTTATGTTGATTTTCTCTAGACATGGACGATTTATTGAACCCATCTTGTGAAAATGATTGGTGATGATTGGTGACAGCCAACAGATGACAGGTCCGATCTGTCACTTTGATAGGTGAAGATTGGTGACAACCCGACAAGGATTATGCCATGATAATATTCATAAATTCTGCTACATCAATTTCAATTACAAGGAGATTTGAACTATGTCTAAACGGAAGCTTTTTTCTCGGTTTGTTAACCACCTATCCCTTAGCCTGCTTACCATTCTACTATATACTCTCTTTATCCAAAACCCCGTCTCAACATTGGGTATTCTCTCCAAATCTGTAACGGCCTCACAGGCGAACTCGTCATCAATGACAGCCCCGCAAGATGTATCTCTGCAGGAACAGATGCCTACCCTAATGAGTTACCAGGGAACCTTAAGCGATGCCGAAGGCAACCAACTCAGCGGCACCTTCGACCTGACCATTCGTCTCTATGCGGATGTTACAGCCGCTGTGGGATCCGAAATCTGGCGTGAAGATCATACGGGCATCACTGTGCGGGACGGGGAATTTAGCCTCACACTTGGCGACATCACCCCTTTGACCCAAGCTGTGTTTGCTGGTCAGGATCGCTTCATTGGCGTCACTGTTGCTGGCTTCGACGAAATGGTTCCTCGTCAGCGACTGGTCCACGTGCCATTTGCGATTGAAGCCCAACATGCCATTCTCGCTGACACGGCATCCAACGCGAATAATGCCGACACTCTAGATGGCTTTGACTCTGCCGATTTTGCACCAGTTGTACACGAGCACGATTCGCGCTACTACACCCAAGATGATTTAGCGACTAGTGGATCTGCCTCCATACACTGGGAGAATATCATTGATGTACCCGGCGATCTTGCAAATGGCGATCATGGCTACACGGGTGAACTTAAAATTGAAACACAAATAACGGGTAATAGCTGCGATGCGCACCATCAGCTAAGATTTTGCATCGGTGGTACTTGCTCGAATTGGACAACATATGACAGGACTGACGACGGCAGTTGTGATGGCGGTTAAATAGAATGTCCGAGTTTGTTCGGAATAAGAATCTTCAGTAGGGGTCTAGCTTATTCCGAATAATGTCTATTCATTGTGTCGAACCAGGCGGCGAATAACATGCTCCATTTCAAAAACAGAGACGATTTTCTGCTCTTTACAACAAAGGACACAACCCTATGCTAAAACCAATCCGAATCGCCTTAGCCATCATCATCGTGCTGACCCCACTCCCACCAGCTACCGTTTGGGCGGCGGACGCTGGCGAACTCACCATAGATATGGTCGATGGTGCGGGAAACACCATCACCAATGCCACTTTCAGCGCAGTCGGCGAACCTTCCACAACACCAAGCCGTGAACTAATGCTCAGCCCGCGCATGGTACCACCTTCGCGACTTAGTCGTGCAGATTATCAGAGCGTGTATGACGAAGCGCGGGATCTATTGGATGTTGGCGTCACCTTCCGTACCACGGAAATCCAGAATCCCTTGCCCGGCGGTGGATACGGCATTCCATTCGAGGATGTACTTCTCAACTATAAAGATTATAACAACGGCGATCTTTTCTACAAGTTCTGTGCCGATTATGACCAGTTGAACCAAGATGGTAGCTGTCTTGGGTCAGATAATGTGCGTAACAAGCTAATCCGCGCACGCCGATTGTTTGCCATGATGAGTGTCGCCGATCCAGCCAATTTGGCTCTAGATACAGACGGCGATCCAGAGACTACCCCTCTCAATATCCGTGAGATTGGACGTGCTGGCGTACTGGAGGCAATCCGTGAACTCGTCAACATCCACTTGATCTTTGGGAATGAGTTTATGGTAGATGCCTTAGACTATCGCTTTAGCGATACGAGCATGAGCGCTGATGCCATTATTGCTGAGGAACTGGAACAACTCAGATTGGCTGCCCAGCAATACACATTGGCGTTTGATGTGCTGGCCCATGCCTTGAATGCCGATATTGGCGGGCCAAACAAAACCTACATTGCCGATTTCTTTACAGCGGATGACTTTGAACGCTTTTCCATCATCAGTCAACGCATGGTGGAAGTCACGGATCAGTTAGGGCGACGCTATCGACAACGCCGCCTGGATGATGAGGCGCTGGCTCTCTATGCACAAGCGGCCACATCACAATATGCTCACGCCTTAGCCTTGGCTACTAAAGCCGAAGCACGCGGCGTCGATTTCTTAGATAACGGTGGTTGGCAACTCATGAACAATCTTAATCAGCTTCATGCTCGTGCCCAAGCCATCCGCGACGGTCTTAATCCCTTTGGTTTCACAGAAGACTATGTGCCGCTGCTTACATTCGGTGAGTTGCATGCGCTGACGCAGAATCAATTCTTGCGCGATGCAGAAGAAGACGAAGGTGCCGCCCAAACGGGGCAACGTGAGTTTGATCGCAACGCGACGGCGTTGAATACTGAACTACAAAACTTACGTACATCATATGACCGCCAATTGCTGGAAATGTGTGGCGCAACGGAAGATGACTTCCTCACTTGTGTGGGTGGTACGATGGAACAGAACTACCTTGCTATGTCCGCCGCCAGTCGCCAAATCCAATTGGCCAGTCAACGACTGGCCAACATACCTGCCCAGATCCAGATCGAAGAAGAGCGAGCTGGTCGGGTCATTGAGATAACCATAGAAGGTGGTACAAAGCTATCTGCGCTGGCGTACTCGATAGGTGTACGGAATGCTTATCGCGAGACGAAAACGATAGCAGAATCTACGAAAGAAACGTGGTACAACAGTAACCGAGGCTTTACGTCCGAATTCGATGTCGTCGCAATTGGAACAGCTTTTATCTCGCAAGATTGGGGTGCCGCCGCGGTAGGAATTATCAATGGAATTGCTGGCGGTCTATTTGGTGGCTCAAATAAGGAAAGTTACCGACATGAATACTCCAAGACCCAAGCGGTAACAAAAACATGGGAACCAGCCCAGCAAGAGATCGGGCGGCTTAATGGCCTAAAGGAAGTACAGTCCGCCGCGACTCAAGCCCAGATCACCGGTGCCAACAGCGCAGCGGCCATACGTAATCTGCTACTCCGACAGGCTGAACTGCTCATCGAATTAGACCTAGCTTACGACCATTGGAATCAGTTATCAGCAGAACACAATCATCTGGTAGAGAGCTACCATAACCTACTCGGTCTACGCACGCGCGCGCAACAGAACTTGTTAGACAGCTACCTAAACAATCCTGCTTACCGGATCTTTCGCGAGACATTGACGTTGGAGGCTGCCCGCAGTCATGAGGTTGCTACCCAATTTGCCTACTTGACGGCAAAAGCTCTGGAATACGAATTTCTGACACCGGTGCCGACCACAATTATGGACGATATCTATAAAGCGCGTACGGCTGATGATATTGACAACTTCCTCAACGATCTCCTGCAATACGCGCAGAATCTGAGTCTTGGTCAACGCAACCGCTATCCTTATCGTATCTCTGTCGCGGAGGACCTACTGGGACTGTCGGACGCCAATCTAGATCCCAATGGCGAACTATCCCCATCCCAACGCGCGCAGTTGCGCTATGACCAATTCCAAGCGTACATCCAGCAGTATACCGAGACAGATACGCTTACACTACCCTTTACAACGTCTGTGCTGGATAATAAAGTCTTTAGTCAAAACATCTGGAATAGCCGTATTGCTGGCATCGGCCTTCCGGCTGAAGTACCCAACTTACAAGGATTGTCTATCAATCTCCTAACTCACCAATTTGGCGATGTCGGGACGCCGGAAGTTATCCTCACTCACGGCGGTCAGGCATCTTACCGAACAGCCATCAACGAGATCGTCGAATATACACCCGGCCCAGCACGACTAATTGAACTCCCCATACCGCCTGGTTTTGAGAACAAAAATACCTCAGCGGTAATTCTGAGCAGCGTCAATGGCAATGGTCAAGGCACGCCCACAAGTGCGCTCTTTAATCTTAGTGTCGCAGCTTCCACTTGGACCTTACAAGTTGACTTTACCTCGCCATTCAACCGCAATCTGGACCTCAGCCAGCTCGAAGATATCGAAATTCTGATGGACACAACTGGTATTGGATTACAGGGGCTTCAGCAACAAGCGGTTGCCGATTCACAGCATCTTGCTGCCGACTTTGCCCAAGGTATGAGACGCAGCACGCTCGATTCTTTACCACAGGAATAAGCTGTAAATACCTTGTGCATGAGATTCCCTCGACTTCGTAAGGGGACGCTTTCGTCGCCGCCACAAGGCATGCACAAGGTATGTCATTTTTTAACCTAAGGAGACATGATGAATTTCAACAGGCAGAAGAACAGCCTCTCCTCTAGTATATTCGGCATGCCCATTCCCTGGCTACAGTCGCCGCGATACGGGCATCAGCCAACCTTCATTGCCATCTTGGTCGCCCTGTTTCTCTGCATCACCAGTCCCACACTCTACGCCCAATCGCCCACCAACAAATCGGGCGTGGCCCCTCAGGTCATCTCGCTACCCTCTGGCCCCGGATCCATCGAAGGGATTGGTGAATCGTTTGAGCCAGATCTGAGCACGGGTACGGCGCGCTACAGCGTCAACTTTGCGGTCGCACCGGGCCGGAATGGCTTTGCTCCGGCGCTTACGCTGAATTACAACGGCGGTCATGCTAACGGACCGTGGGGTTTGGGCTGGCGGCTCAACGTCCCCCATATCCAGCGGCAGACCGACGAGGGATTGCCAGCCTATGATGATGCCAAAGACCGCTTTATCTACAGCAACGGAGAAAAGCTGGTTGCGCTTGCCAATGGCGACTATCGCTTCGCGAATGAGGGCGAGTTCCTGCGCTTCCGCCGCTTGGATAATGGCGGCTGGGAAGCCCATCGTCCCGACGGCGTGCGCTACGTTTTTGGGGCCGAAGAGCAGGCGCGAGAGCAGAACCAATACGGCATCTTTCGCTGGCGGTTGGAAAGCCAAATCGACACCAACGGCAACGCTATAGACTATCTCTACACCCGCGATGTCGAACAGGGCAGCAACGTCGCCTACCTCAGCGAAATTCGCTACAATCCAAGCAGCGATGGACGGACAAACGCTGTTGTATTCCAATACGAGCCGCGCGCCGATATCTTCACCGACCGCACCAGCCGTGCGCCCATGACCACGGCCTGGCGTGTTGCCCAGATGCAAGTGGTGGCGTTGGCTCAACTGACACGCGCCTACCGCTTCGACTACGTGCGCGAACGCTCTACCGACACCCACTCTCTACTGGCACAAGTTACCCAAATTGGTAATGACGGTGCAAGCGAATTGCCGCCAACCACCTTCACCTATACCGCGTTCGACGATGCCGCCCACGATGTGGTCTCCATGCAGAATCCGCCGCCGGTGAGCTTGCGCAACGCCGACGCCGAACTGGTCGACATCAACTATGACGGCTTGCCCGATGTGGTCTATACGCCATTGCAGGGCCACCGTTTTCACATCAATCGGGGCGCGGAACGCCTGCAACCGGACGCCGAGTTTCCGGCCCACTCCCCCGGCGATCGCCTCTCGCAAGCCGAGACACAGATGGTCGACGTGACGGGCAATGGTCAGGTCGATCTGGTCGTCCGCGCGGCGGGCGGCGGGGCTAGAGCCGCCACTGGGGCCTTCTACTACTATGCCCGCCAACCGGGGCAACTTTGGGAGCCGGATGACCGCATCATTCTTGGCAGCAATCCCAACTTTGCCTTGGATGACCCTAATCTGCGCTGGCTGGACGTCAACCACGACAAGCGTATCGATGTGATGCTCACCACCCATAATCGCTACTTTATTTGGCTGGCGCAAGCCAACGATTCGTGGAGTGCAGAAGCCGATTTTGTAGTCCCACCCGTTGCGGTGGGGACGCCGCTGCGCTTTGCGGATCCCCACGTCAAGCTGGGCGACATGACGGGTGACCGCCTGCAGGAGCTGGTTTTCGTGCGCGATGGGCTGCTGGTCTACTTTCCCCACAACGGGAATGGCGACTTCGACGTTGGCGTAACCATGCAAAATGTCCCTCGTGGGCTAGGGGACTTGGCGCAGCAGATTCAGTTAGACGACATCAACAATGATGGCCTAGACGACCTGATTCTGGCGGGTAACCATAGCCTACGCTACTGGCTCAACCGTGGCGATGGCAGCTTTACCGATGCCCGCCAGATTACGGGGACGCCTGGCTACAACCCGCTCGATACCGCCTTGCGTCTGGCAGATGTCGATGGCGATGGCCGTTGCGAGATGCTCTACAGCCGCTATCCCGCCCCCGCCGATGAGACCCTCCAATATGTCGACTTTTCCACCGGTCCTCAGCCCAATCTGCTGGCCACCGTCGACAATGGTCTGGGTCGCACCATTATCATCACCTATAAAGCATCAACTGTCGATTATGTTGCCGCTTGGGACAATGATGATCGTTGGGACAAGACGCTTCCCTTTGCCGTACAGGTGGTGAGTCGGGTCCAAGTGCAGGATGCCAACAGCGGCGACACTTACATCACCGACTATGTCTATCGAGATGGTCATTATGATGGTGAGCAGAAGGAATTTCGCGGCTTCGGGCAGGTCGATACTGTTGCCGTGGGTGATGAGACGGCGGCCACCACCATCACTCGCCATATCTATGATCTGGGGCTGACCGACGAAAGCCGCAAGGGCATGGTGCTGGAGATGGCTGTTCTGGGCGAAGGTGGTAGCTGTGAGGGAGAGATCTACGAATGTTATCGCCGTGCGGTTAACCAACTCGCTACTAGAGTCCTCCATGCCGGCAGCAGCGGTGAAGAAGTAGCTCATTCCTTCGTTAGCCAGACGAACACATACATTCACGAGAATGAGCAAGTCCCTATCCAGTTGCGTCAAGCCTTTATGCTGGATGAGTTTGGAAATCGCACAGCCGATCTGAACTACGGTCAGGTTTGCGATGATGACGTTACCTGTGGCAACGATGAGCTTCTACAGTATACCGAATACGCACACAATCTAGATACCTGGTTAGTCAACCGACCTGCAGTTGTACGTCAGACCGACGCTGCGGAAAACCTAGTGAGTGAAACCCGCTTTTACTACGACGGTGCAGACTATCTTGGGCTGCCCCTGCATGAAATTGAACAGGGCAACCTGACACGGCAGACCCAATGGCTCGGCAACCAGGATAACCGGTATATTCCAACGCGGCGTCAAGCCTTCGATAGTCATGGCAACGTGGTAGGCATTCTGGACGCCAACGATAACCTCACGAGCGTTGACTACGATCCCTTGCAGCACACCTTTCCTGTCGCCGAACATATCCACCTGTCAGACGGTCAGAAACTCACGAGCATTGCTACCTATAACATGGGGCTGGGGCAGGTGGCTGCGGCCGCAAACTTCAACGGCCACGTTACCCATTTCAGTTACGACGCCTTCGGACGCTTACAGAAAATCGCGAAACCTGGCGACACACTAGCGCATCCCACACAGCAGTTCACCTACAATCTAAGCAGTCCGCGCAGTTCAATCTTAACTGAAAGTCGTGAGCAGTCTGGTGAGGACGCTCTCCTCCGCACCATCACCTACGTCGATGGGTTGGGGCGCACTCTGCAAACCCGTCGCGCGGCGGAAGATGGCCGCTTCATCGTGGACAACGCCGTCATATTCAACGCCCGCCAGAGTGCCTATCAGAGCTTCTTGCCTTACTTCGACGCATCGTTCGCCTACGCGCCGCCTGACAGGTCATTACCACACACGGCCACACACTATGATCCGCTGGGGCGCGTCGTACGCACGGTCAATCCCGACGGCTCCTTTGCCACAGTTAGTCATCGTCCACTAACGGACGTGCTCTATGACGAAGAAGACAATACGGCCGACTCACCCCATTTTGATACGCCGACAACCCGTCGCTATGATGGGCTGGAACGCATCACGCAGGTCGCCGAGGTCAACATCGTGAATGGGCAGCAGGAGACCTATGCCACGACCTATGGCTATGACATGCTGGGCAACCTCACTCGGATCACAGATGTGCAGGGGAACGTTACGACCAGTACGTACGACGCGCTCTCCCGCCGTCTGCGGTTGGACAATCCCGATCAAGGCATCCAGCACTACCACTATGATGACGCCGGAAATCTCGTGCAGCGGGTTGACGCCAAAGGGCAGACCATTACCTATCGCTATGACCCGGCCAACCGCCTGCGTCAGGAGTTGTGGACATTGGCCGACGGCACTCAGGTGCCCTACGCCACCTACCACTATGACCATGACCGCAGCCCCCGTCAGCCAGACGCCCAGAATACCTTGGGACAAATTACCTATATCGAGGATCAGGCAGGCACCATCGCCTACTCGTACGATGCGCGAGGCAACACAGTTGGCACCGTCCGCACCTTTGCCGAGGAGAATCTAGCCTTCGTCACCCGCATGACCCACGACGCCATGGATCGGGTTACGTCCGTCACCTACCCAGACGGCCTTACCGTGGACTTTACCCATAATGCCCAAGGCTTGCTGGACGCGGTTCCCGGCTTTGTGGAGAACATCGACTACACGGCGTCCGACCAACGTGCGCAGATCACCTACGGCAACGGCGTCCACAGCGATTACGCCTACGACAGCCGCCTACGCTTGAGCCATCTGCATAGCACCAATGATCGGCAGACCGTGCTCCAAGACCTGCACTACGATTTTGACAACGCCAGCAACATGATCGCCATCCGCGATGGCCGGGCGGCGCGTACCACACAGAACGATTTAACCCAACGTTATATCTATGATGATCTCTACCGGTTGATCGGTGCCAATGGCACTTACGGGTCAATCGACTACGTTTACGACAGCATCCACAATTTGGTACGCAAGAGCAGCAGCGCCGACCCTCGCCTCAATCTGGGTGACATGCGCTACGGTGAAAATGGTGCTGGCCCTCATGCGCTAACCACAGTCGGCGACGAGACCTATCGTTACGACGCCAACGGCAACCGCCTCAGCAACGGCACGGCCACCTACGCTTGGGACCATCGTAATCAGCTCACTTCTGTGGACGAAAACGATACTACCTCCAGTTACGTCTATGACGCGGGCGGGCAGCGTGTGCGCCAAACTGTTGTCGCCACTGGCAGTGTGACCACCACCCTCTATCTGGGCCAGTACGCCGAAGTCCGCAGCACCCCAAACGGCGACCAACTGGTGCAATACATCTTTGCCAATGATGGTCGGGTTGCCCAAGTCACGTCCACCTTCGATCCCGCGCGCTTGATTCAGGGCTTCACCGGCGACGTTGCCTACGACCCTGGTCCGCTGGACGCGGCGTGGTATCTTTCGGATCACTTGGGTGGTACCAGTCTGCTGCTGGATGAAAGCGGGCAGGTTGAAGCGGAGAGCACCTACTATCCCTATGGGCTAACGCGCTATGCAATGAATGGCAAGGAGGTGCGCTATCGCTTTACGGGGAAGGAGTTGGATGAGACGGGACTGTATTACTATGGCGCGCGCTACTATGATCCATATGCCAGTACTTGGCTCTCGACGGACCCGATTTTGGGCCAGTATCTGCCAACAGTTAGGAGCAATGAAGGGTTGCCGGGCTTGGGTGGGGTGTTTAATACGACTAACCTGAATCTGTATCACTATGCTGGGCAGAATCCGGTGAAGTATGTGGATCCGAATGGTCAATTCCTTTGTGCCGGAGCCTGTATCGCGGCTGGTATCGCTATTGCAGGCGCAGGAATGACTGCTTATGATGCGTATCAAGCTTATCAAGAAGGTGGCATTGGTAGTGCAGCCAAATCGGTAGGTATTGATATGGTCATCAATGCAGCGACAGGCGGCGTTGGAAAACTAGCGTCTAAACTAATGCCATCCAGTGTTAAAGCAAAGGCTTGGGATGCTGTCAAGAGCGTCTTCAAACGCGGTTGCTCCTTCTCTGGTGATACTGTAGTCACCACAGTGGGCGGTCCCGTAGCCATTGAAGATATTCAAGCAGGTGACTTGGCATTGGCCTATCATGAGGCTCTCGGGACTAGTGGCTATTATACCGTCACTACAGCTGTGGTGCATCTAGATCCAGTGGTGGTTGTTCTCACATTAGATGATGAGCAGATTGAGACAACGCCTGAGCATCCTTTCTTTACTTTGACGAATGAGTGGATTACTGCTGGCGATCTTAAAGTTGGGAATCGAATTCGACGAGCAGACGGTAGCTATGGGATGGTGCAGTCACTCAACTGGATTCAACAGCTGCAACTGATGTATGACCTAACTGTAGCTGATGCACATACTTTTTATGTGGGGCAAGCGCGATGGCTAGTTCATAATTGTGGTGGCTTGATTGCTGGGACAAAGGGACTTGAGCATTCATTCAGCGAGCATGCGCATCAATGGTGGGGCATAGTCAAACCACAGGGGAAAGCTGAATCTCGGTTTGTAGCAAATTATAAGTCTCAGTGGCAGGAATTGGTTGAGCGAGCTGCAAAAAGCAAAAATGTGGTAGATTGGAGAACTGGTGCCGATGCAACTCAACTTCACCTTGCCTTTATTGATGGCAAACACTTTGCCGTGCAGTTTTTTAAGGAGGGAGATCGGGCGGGTGAACTTGCAACAGCCTTTATACCCAATCCTGGCCAACTACGTGCTATTAATGAACTTCTTGGAAAGTAAGTATGTCGTTTCGAGCTTCGGGGTGTTATTTGATCACCCCGAAGGTTAAACATATATCTAAAAATGGAGGCACAAGAATTATGAAAGAGCCGAAAGGGGATCTTCTGCAGTTGAGTTTCTATTTGCCTAATCAGACCCCTGAGATCGCACTAAATATGTTAGTAAAAGCACTGTTAGAATGCGGAGCTAATTTCTCTGGAATCGCTCGAGGATGCACTCTTAACATGGAGGAGAGCGGATATTTTATACCCAAAGCTCGGATTTACCGCGAGAAACAGCTCCATGTAAGCAATTTTCAAGAACTTCAGTCTTGGTTAGATTCGGAAGAAATTCGCGTTTTAGAAGTGTTAATGACAAATGCAAGCGACACAACGAAAGATGAGTGTGTAATCGTCACATATGGAAGTATTTCAGATCAAGCGGCTCGGCACGATACACCAACCGTAAGTGTTTTATCAATGGGCGATATATTTTCTCTTGCAAGGCTTCCAATATCAGATTCAAAAAAGTATGCCATCAAGGCGAAACAAGCAGGAAAACGGACGTACATCCGATTGAAAAGCATTATCGAAATAATAAATCCTGCGTATGGTTCTATCACAATAGAATGGCCCTTAGAGGTTCCAGCAGATCTGAAAAACGATCCAAGAAGTTTGGCGTTTAGAGATTTTTATATTAGCGAATCTTTTATGGGAGCAAATACGGTGACCTTACTAAGAAATTTGTTCAAAGGTGCTTATATCGAGGAAATGAGCCATGGGCTTTATATATCGTGTACAAGAGAGTTTAATCCGGAGGGTATTGAGGTCGATAAAAAGGTATCTCCGTGGAACACGCTCAGCACACAAGTAGGAAAAATAATTGCGAATGCTGCCTGAATAGCTATAGCGGCATTTAACAAGACACAAGGAGAAAGTCTGATGTTCAAGAACAAGTTGATCCAGAGGATGCTCATCATTGGTATGTTGTTATCAGTTACTTTGTTTTCGATCGTATTATTCTTCGCAAAGGAGAATACATTAACTCTTGTCCGAACAATCACACAACCATTAAAAGCAGCAGAAGTTGTAGACTCCCCTACCCTCACTGACACCTACCAAGGCACCATCGCCCTAACCACCCCCATCGACCTGGGCGCGTTGGACATCGCCATCGAAATCACCGACAATCAAGGGACCCTCACCGGCCAGATCGATGCCAATCACACGCTCATCTACGAAACCATACCGCCCCTCACGGGCAGCATCGACACCACCAGCAACATCACCCCCACCTTCACCATGACATCGGCACCCTTTGCCGATACCATATCAGGCCGTCCGGTGGAGCGGCGGGTGAATCTAGTGGGGCAGATCCTCGAAGATGGCGAAGTCCTGGCAGGCCTCTTCGAGGAGACAATCACCGGTTTCACCCCCCAACCGCTGACCACCCAAGGGCAGTTCGTGGTGGTGCGCCCGCCGTCATCTTGGCCAGAGTCGCTGGATGTTGCGCTTGGCGCGACTGAGCTAGCCCCCGGTGAGCAGACCAACGTTACGGCCACAGTCTACGACCAGAACGGCCAGCCGTTACGCGGCACGGTCATTGTCTTCCAGAGCATCTTGGGTACGCTGGATCCTGCCAATGGCGTGACCGATGAGAACGGGCAAGTTGCCGCGACCTTCACCGCCGACACGCAAGCGGGCCAGGGCAGCATCACGGTGCTGGCAGAGTCCGTCTCGCAACGTGTCCCCCTTCAGGTTGGTGACGGCTCAGCGCCAAGCAATCAGCCCCCAATCGTCACCAATCCTGGTGCGCAAAGCAGTACAGAGGGTGATACCGTTTCACTTGCCATCAACGCCAGCGATCCCGATGGCGATCCCCTTACCTTCAGTGCCACGGGTCTACCTACCACACTCTCTCTAGACAGTGGCAGCGGTCAAATTGAGGGGACGTTGGCGACCAACAGTACCGGCGTCTATACCGTATCCATAACGGCCAACGATGGGCTGGATAGTTCGTCCGTTTCCTTCCAGTGGACGGTCGCGCCATCAAATCCACCGCCGACAGGAACCCATCGTGTTCTCTACCTCAGTTCGACAACGGTCGGTACGGTTGCGGGCGTGAAGTTCAAGGACGAAGATATTCTGGCCTATGACATGGCAGCTAACACCTGGTCGCTCTACTTTGATGGTTCTGATGTCGGTTTAGGCCAGTCAGACGTCGATGCGCTTGCTCTGTTAGACGATGGTTCAATCCTTCTGAGCCTGATCAAAGAATTCGACATCACAGGAATTGGTCTCGTCGACGACTCGGACATTGTCCGGTTCATCCCCACATCACTGGGCGCGAATACTGCAGGTAACTTTGAATGGTACTTTGACGCCTCGGATGTGGAGTTGACAAGCAACGGAGAGGACATCAACGGTATGACTATCCTTGACGACGGGCGTCTAGTCCTGAGTACGCTTGGCAATGTCAAGACAACCAACCTGACAGCCAAAGATGAAGATCTGATCCTCTTTACACCAACACAGCTCGGCAGTGATACGGCAGGATCTTGGTCACTCTATTTTGATGGCTCTGAAGTTGGATTGAATACGACATCTGATGAAGATATCTTCGGAGCTTGGGTAGACGAAACCACGGACGAAATCTACTTGACGACAAAAGGTACATTTGATGTCGAGGACATCAGTGGCAGCGGTTCTGACATCTTTATATGTATGCCTGAGTCTATAGGGAGAAACAGTAGCTGCACATTGATGAATTACTGGAACGGCACCTCGTATAGCTTTGGTGATGAGGTCATCGACGGATTCGCTATAGCCAGTGCGCCAAACATATCTCCAATGAATAACGACAGTCTTACCGGTCAGCTCCCTAAATTTAATATTGAATTGAAGGTAAGCGCGGAGCATGATATAAACAGCGATGCCAAAGATGATGGTTCTGATAACGATCTTGATGAAGCAGACGTGGATGAGGCACAAGACGACCAAAAAGAAAATTTCAATATTTACGTACCCATGCTCGTCAGATAAGCCTCATACAGTAACTTCTGAAGGCTGTGAAACAACGTATTGTCCCATGACATGACTTGGTCCATTTAGCGGCATTACCTACTCGCAGCGTCATGTTGAGATCAAATGAACGAGTCTCCGACATTTTGTGTAAGGGTCAGTTAGACGTTTGTGACAGATGAGTGGATCAAAAAGGGATCTCCGCTAGCTAGCGGAGATCCCTTTCAATGGAGAGTGTAGATCAATTGTTCTGGTATGGCAGGCTTGAAGAAAGCAAATCTAGGGAGTAGGCTCCAGCTCGCGAAACAGAGGAAAATGCGTCGCTCCATTTTCGGCTATTTTTTGAATCTGGTAGTGTGCTCCTTGGCTATCATCCGTTGCTGGTCGCGCACTATCTGTCCATTTGAATACGGCTCGCCGTCTCACCACTTCCTGGAGCAGATCGTCTGGGCAGATTAGCTCAAAGCGGCCGGCGTTAGGTCCCCAGGCAAAGCGCACGCATTCCACCTCCTGGCGGCTATCAACGATCTGGCTACGCAGCAATCCATAGGCAGCGTCCGGGAGAGGAATCACTGGCTCGGCTACAATGTCTACTTCGAGTTTGATGGTTTCGTCTTTGACTAGATTACTAATAGTGGCGTTTTCGACCTTGTCAGGCGATTCAGAATTAGGTGTAAACAGGTCTAGCTGAATGATAAGCGAGTCCCCAGGAAAGATGCCGTTGGGATCATCTGGGTCGTTTGGCTGAAGTTGGGCAAGATCAAGACGGAAAAGCTGCGTATTACCCGTCTCTACGACAACCTGTTTACTGACATCTGGCAACGTCAAATCAAATGGGTTGTTGCTTTTGTCCACCTTTTGGAACGAGAGAACGCCCAGATTCGTTGCATCTTCTTGCATCTCTTGATTGTCCCAATCGTACCGAATCCAGACAATGCTCTCAGGATTGTATTCGCGCCGATCTGTTGAAATCGATACACTCTGGAGTACCAGCTCTATCTCCTTGTCAGCAGATGTCTGCTTTACCTGCACAGGCATAGCAAACCGCCCTGCTAATGAGGCCAGTCGCCGATTGTATTCGGGATCTTCAAAGAGGGTAAATCTTGGCTCCAGCGGCAGGCGCAATTGTCGATCATCCACAATCCGCAGCGGAAAGGTCAAGCTCTGACGGAAGTTACTGGTCGCGGTAGCTGGCTTAACATGAGCCTGGAGCAGTATTGTTTGCCCGACTTGCCGATTGCCAATCAGCGCGCGGATGGCATTGCGTTCATTGACGGATTCAGGACTCCATTCTGTACCGAAAGCGGTTTCCGGATCATCGGTCGAGTTTGACGTGATAAGCGGAATTTTGAGGTCACCATCCCCGAGTTCTACCCGCGCAAACCACCCACTTTCAGTTACTTCATTCTCCTCGTTTCGGAAGAGGAATTCTACCCGACCATCCCATTGAGCATTAATTTCTCCTCTTGGGGGCCAGACAAGCTCGGCTCGCAAACGACGTATCGGTGTACGGTCTGGTTCTTCGCCACACTCGGCAAAAAATGCCTCGTCAACTGGGGACGTCAGGGTTTCGAGGCGCTGGGTCGGTGTGACGTAACTCGCCCACGTCTGTAGTGCACTGTCCTGCTCATCCTCTTCATTCGCGGGCAACGGCACGGGGCGAGGGACTCGATGCTGGACGGGGACACTTCCAGAAATCAGTGTGTCAATAATCGTCATCTCTTCTACCTCTGCTCCATCATCGGAAAAGAGTAAGCCTTGCTGACGCAACAGCTGGTTCCGAATGGCCAACATGGCACCGGATCTTGCACCCACCAGAAGGTAGCTAAGTGACCCTGGCAACGCTGGCTGCCAGTGAATTAGTGAATCGGTTGGGGCACGATCTTCTTTTTTGCCTGCGCTGGCCTGAAGCGCACCTGCCGTTGGGAAAGCCACCTGAGGCAAGGTCGGCAAGAGGCTATTGATGGCTTTGGCCCTGAAGAGCGGTGGCAATCCAGCCGTCGCTCCGACATCCGATAGTGTGGAGCGAAACTGAACATGATGCTGAGGCGCGTGCCACCATAACGTTGCCGGAAGTTCGGGCGCTCCAGGTACGCGACCGGTTACCCCAATAGGGGCTGCATTTGACCCAGCTTCAGCCTGAGCTGATGTGTATTGAACGCCTACCGTCAACGCGCTGATGCCCCATCGCCAATCGGGTCTTACCCGCGGCACATCATCTACTTCAATCTCCCCTACTTCCAGATCATCTAATTCGATTTCCTCAATAGATGTTAGCGGTGTTGTGTAGATGGGCTGCACACCGTTGGTTAGGGGGGGAGCCACTTCGTAAGGCTGTAATGACGTTGGCATGATTATGCCTCCATATTGCCCCTCACGGAAGCGCAGCTCCTGGATCTGACTGCGTAAGGCCACCACTCGCTTGGTCAGAATCCCGCCTCCTTGGGCTTCCTCAACCAGCGAAAATCCATACGTAGCAATCAATAACGCAGGATTGACCAGTAATTCACTCTCTGTCGCCGCAGGTTCTACAGCCTCGGCATCCATTGGCATCTTTTTGAGCTGACGCCGCCGTACAATACCCAATGGCGAATTGGGACGCTCTCTTCGGCGGGTTTCGTACCCCCAATTCCGGGCAAAGGTCTCCAACGTTTCGGGGCTATTCTCTTCCCGCAACAGGCTGGCAATCGGGCGAAGCTGGTTGGTCGAAGAATCCAGCCCCAATAGCTCCAGGCTTGCCAGAAATAGCTCCACATCTGCTGGTGCGGGGTGTCGAGAAAGGCCCAGGTACGGGCTAACAGCAAAACTGACGGGGGTTGGATTATCCTGACCATCTAGCGACAAGCGGGCTGGCAGTAGTGTGGCCGCGGCATGATGGGGTTGGCTAGTTGCTGTAGATGGCTCCAAAAGCGGGCTGGTCCACAACTGAAGACCAACTGGAAGCCAGGGATAGGCAACAGTGGTCCCCGAATTATTTTGGATGCCTGCCTGCCACAGCAGTAAGCGCTCTTCTCGCCAGACGGGCGCTTTTTCCACATCTGTATTCGGATTAGGCGTTGGCAGCGCTGCATCAATCGCTAATTGGGGTGGATAGTAGCTGCGGAATGCATCAAAGGCTTTGCGCAATGCCGTGGCTCGGCTTAACCGGGCGGGTGTATCGGGCAGGGCTGCCATCACGCTGCGAACGCGGCCAAATGGCGGCTCGGTCGGAGGGTTCTGCAGACGGAACCAATTCTCTTCCAATGAAAGTGGATCGAGTCTGGCCCACGTGCGGCTTACCACATGGTCAAATTCAGAAAAGCGCAGGGCAATTTCCGCTTCCACGCTCCATGATGTGAGCATATAGACCAGCGGCGACAGCTCCAGCGTTTCGCCTTGAGACTTACGCCAAAGCTGCAAAAGCGGATCGACTTTCAACGGGTGGTTTATCCGAGCCAAACCAGCATCCGGTTCTCCGCTTGCAGATGTGGTCAGTCCATCCTGGCTTGCTTCCTGGAGTCGCCCTAGAAAGGGCATGGTCAGCAATTGCCATTCGGGCGAACTTGGGGCTGATGGTTCATAGTCCTGTAGGCTGCTCAAAATACCAGAGTGGCTCCCCGTTGGCAGGAACTGAAGCGTGGTACCAGAAAAGAGCGGTACGGACACGTCGATTTCATTCACGTCATCACTGTCATCACTGTCATCACTGTCATCATTGCCAAAATCAATTTGCTCTGCCAAAAGTTCTTCCACAGATTGGTTGCGAATCCAGTGGGGGGCCGATGCCTCAACCAGCAGCATATCTGCGCTCAATGCAGCAAGCGAATCTGCACCATCTGAAGCGGTTAGCCGGGACGCCCAAGCGGACTGGAAGTGCCCATACAGGCTCCAGCGGGGCGCAATGCCGTTGACCAGATCAAAAATCGGGGCATCCTCCTCCTCCAGAAATTCAGCATAAGTCTGAGGCAGAAGCAAGCGGATTTCTTGTAGAGCAGTCCAACGGCGCTCTGAAACAAGCTCGATGCTGGCTGGTAATGGCACCAATTCGTCGTCTGTATCTGATGGTGCCGTCAATTTACTTCCCAACAGTTGATGCTCAACAACAGCTAAAAATTGCCAGCTATGTTGAGCATTCAATGTGAAGATGGAAGAGGCTGAAGAGGGAAGTGCCTCTCCATCCTCGGCGTCTTGTGGGTCGGAGCGCCTTACGATCTTTGATGGCAGCTGCTGCTGGTTGAGCAAGACACGGATCGTGTGATGGGTATGGCTAAACAGTGGGTCCGATGAAGGTGCCGGTAGATGCAAGATCTGCCGTTCTTCGTCGATCTGCACATTTGATTGGGCTGGCCAGGAGATGAGGTTCTTTACCTCCAGGAAGCCGTTGAGCAGGAACGACTCGTCCCATAGCCCCCCATCCAAATCAGGTTCGTTGGAAGCTGCATGGCTACCAGAATTAGCGCGCGTCCACTGGGCCGTGTAGCCGATAAAAATTTCGCCAGCCGATGAGCCAAAGCGCTTTTCCATCAGATGTTCGCCAGGGGTGATCTCTCCAATCTGGCTTTGCGAGAAGGTACCCCAACAGGTCTGTAGCAAAGTCTCGCTAAAGGCTGATGTCAGGCTCAAGGCAGGAATTTGAGCTTGATTACCGTCTTGGCCATCATCTTCATGCTGGGCTTGGAATGTGAGGGCAAGGAATCCAGGACATTCAGTTTCCTTAAGGACCATGCCCGGCAAAAAATGAATGGCGGATTGGGAATCGGTCGATTCTATCGGTTTGCACTCTTGCCAGACAAATTGGAGCGATTCAGGCACATATTGGACTGGTTGGTCGATGGTCTCAACGGCTAGTTGCCCAAAGAGATTGGCTGATTCGAGGATGACTGACGGAGGCGGCGGCATATCGTCGTCATGACCTTCTTCATGCTCATCATTAGCAAGCAACGGCGGTACGAGCATAAATTGAATCAGTGCTTCCAGGCTCGGTTGAGCTACCGTTCCGGTACGGAGCTGCAGACGGAGTACTGCTTCATGAAGACCCGCACCACGACTGAGGGTAATATGCAGATCATACGGGACCAATGAGCGGTCCTGACTGGTTTCTACAAACTGAACGCTACTGGTCACCAAATCAAAGGATAGATTGTTATCGGCATCGTTCACACCTGGAGCAAAGGTCAATTCGCCCAGAGGAACACACCACGGCTGGCCAAAGAGAACAAAACGGCATTTGGCCGTTTCGGGGAGACGTTGGTCCGCATTGCCGACGATGATCTCTTGATTTTCGCCCAATCGTACTTGGCCCCATTCAATGCGAGGCGCGTTGGTCTGCTCACCATCGAGAAGTTGAAGGGGCCATTCGACGACGGGCGATTCGGCCTGAATTTGGCTCAGTTCGAGGGCTGGTGCGGCACTGCCCTCTTCCTCGGCAGCCCTGATTGGTGTTGAAGGCTCTGGTGCTTTGTAGATCAAGCGTACGGCATTACTCAGGCCGGTCAGTTCGGTCTCGGCTGTGCTAGCAGGAGCCAGCGGGAGTTGGAGCCGCCCCACGATATCAACCTGGACGATTTTTTCTCCTTCAAACTCAACTCGTTCTAGCGTCAGCGGGAAGAAGACCAAGCCATTGAGGCGTAGCGGCTGTATTGCACCAGATGCACCTTCTGCACCGCTTGGCCCCAAGCGCCACTCATACCCCATGCGATAATTCTGTTCTCTGGCTAGCGCTTCTGGATCATTGATGGCGGCAACGCTGCCATTTTGCTCTATTGGCTCTAAAGAATGGAGAGCAGGAGACAGGATAGATTCCCGATCAAAGCGCCTTGCTATGACATCCCCAGTGGCGTCAACCTCTGCAGGAAGATCTTTTAGCCAAAAGCGCCAGGTGTCGCTATCGGTATTCTTCAAGTTAATCGCATTGATGAACGACATGAGGTGATAGGTACGGTTGCGGTTGCTATCAGGATCGTCGCCCAGCGTTGGGTCGCCATTGAGGGTCACTTCGGTGAAGAGCAGATTTTGATTGTCAGCGTGATGTTGGGTCAACTGACGCAATAGCCCTCGCTGATCGCGTAAACCCTGACCAACAAGTCGGCTTGTCATGCTGCCAGCACGTACCGAATAAGCATCAGCCTCGGGGATGTCAGTCAGTGCAATGGTATCAGTCTGTTCGGCCACATCCACAAAATGGCCAGAAATCCCCTCAAGCGCTGACTCATTGGATAAGAGAAGCGGATCATCTAACGGCTCAACAGCATTGTTGATCTGAATGATACCGGGATAAGCAGTCAAATCTAGCTCCACAGAAACCGGCCACTTTAACGGTTCGATGAGCCGCTGCATGGTTGTCTGACCTGTTGTTTCCTGAATGAATGCATCGGCTGCCGCAACACTTGCCAAGCTAGCCTGCTCCGAAAGTCGCGACCAGTGTTCCTCAAGGGTGGCCCGTTCCAACGGCTTCGCAACCTGGGGCGGCGGCGAATCGGGCAGGGGAGACACTTCATTTGGATCCCGCGGCTCTTTGGGAACTTGGGCCAGCGCATTGAGCTGATCCGTGTAGGGTAAGTCAAAACGGTATCGGGGTGACAGTAGAGTCTGCATCGGATCCGTGAGACCGGATGCAGTCAATTGGGTATTGGGATCAAAGTTCAGGCCAGGCAAAGTCAGCGCTGCTATTGGTAGATCAGGGTGTTTCTGCCACTCTAAAGCGGGTGTGCTAGCGCTCAAAATTTGGGGCCATTGGCCGGCGGCCGAGCGTTCACTCCCTTCCAGAGCCAACACACCTAGTTCCCAAGCCGGTTCGTCCAGGGCAAGTTGGTAAGGCGCTAGTTGACGGCTGGCGCTGGGAAAGTTAGGCGGAGAGAGGGTCTGGGTCATGGGTAGAGCTTGGATAGTGGGCAGGGTTGGGTGCCGTCGCCAGACCAATGGCGGCACCTTTTCGAGCGTCTCGTTGATGAGCGACTTAACCTCTGCTAACTGCTCCAGCGTCTCTTGATGGATCCGATAGTGGAGCGACCATTTGTTGAGGTGGGCGGATGGTGCTTCTTGTGGTTCTCGCAGTCGGAGAGTGACAGCGTCAAAATCCAGGCGAACTATGGGCGGCTGGGAAGCCGGGAGTTTGCTTAACGAGCGTAGCGGAATCTGCCTAAGCCCGTTGACCCAGTTCTCCAAATCTGGCAATGCATCCCCGGCGGTTGGTCGCCCGCTGCTTAACCAGAAGAAACCATTGGCAACGAGCTCTGGCTCTTCCAGCCGCAGTGCAATGTCGGTTAGCTCAAAACCATCCCCATCTTTCCGTCTCGATAAAGTCCATAATCCTTCGGCAAACTGGAGGCTGGTAATGGTTAGGCTCCACGGTTGCTCATTGGGGTGGGCGGCCAGCGTGTCTGGATAGCTATTTCCCAATCCAACAGCTCCTTGGAGGATTGATAAAGGCTCGCCATCCGTTGGCTCTTCCATACGGCCATCGGCCTGAGCGCTGTCATCTTGTTCAGTGTTCTCTTGTTGGTCGTCATTTTGAGCTTTGGCCAAGGCCTCGAAGTAGATCCGCTCCGTCATATTTGGCACGGGGAGCTGCGCCCACCCGTCGGCCAGAGGTGAAAAGCCCCACAAGATTGGCTCGGATTCCAGATCGTCGCCCGCGCTGGCAATCTCTTCTGGCGTCGGTCGCCCCAATGTGTTGCGCAATAGGCGAGGTGTCTCGACCGCGTCAAAGGCCAATTCAAAATCAGGCAATTCAACCGTCTCGACCATGAAATGATCGTCATTGCCGGTTGGGGGTACATCTGGTGAAGCAGCATATTTGACGAAATTATCTGTACTCTCGTCACCGCTACCCACAATCAGTTCAATTTTGAGGGTTCCACCATCTTCTTCGTCAACCGTTAACGGAATATCGGCCGTGGGCGCAATGGTCGCCAGGGTGGTGGGCGGCTGCTCCTGGCTATAGGGATCGCGATCACTTAGCAACAGATTGATCTCTCCGGGAGCAAAATGAACTTGAGGATCATCTGCCCACTGCTGAATATGCCAGAAGAGATTAGGGACATTGAGCGGATCGGTGATCTCCAGGGTACTCCAAAGGGGAGCTGTACGCTGAACCAATCCAACGCCATTGAGCGGATTGCGCGGATTCAAGTAACTGCTCAGATCCCGCCACGCGCGAATCCAACTGGCCTCTTCTGTAGGGGAAAGACGTTCAACTTCGGCCTTGAGGCGGTAGGAGGCATTGGCTGATTCGGCTCTGTTGCGCGAGAGCAAGCGGGCCAGCAGAAACGGGGCATTCACTTGCTCACCTTGCGCCATCCAAGGGAGATGAACACCACCAAAGAGCGTAGCCCCACTGCTGTGAACGGTTGTGCGTCCGAGCAGTTCGGTTCGGCCAGGGCGCTCACCCAGTTCTGCATTGATGTCTAGCTGAAGCGCATTATACAGGTTCACATCACCGTCGTCTTGGGCCTGGAGCAGATCAAGATTAATTTCGCCATTGATGCAGGTAAAGTCGGGAAGCGTTCCACTCTGTTGGGGCCAATTGGCAGGGTTTGCTTCCAGGAGCAGCAGACTCAGCTCACCAGTGGCCAGATGCTCTTTGATGGCCTCAATGGTGAGGCGGTCGAATGATAGTGCGTTTCCTTGCCGCCACTGGTACGTTGCATCGCCTGGGCCGCCAGGGCGTATTTCCACAGTACGAGGCGAGACCAGGGCAATGAGTGTGCCTGGAATCAGGACATTTTGACTGCCAAGCGCTGACCGCGGCTGGCGGTCAACAAAGAGAGTTCTCAGGGCGGCATTTCGAGGCAATAGGGGCTGCACAAGCAGGTCATCCACATACTTCTCACCAGTATGACCAGCCCAGAAGCCAACCGTACCCGACCGCAACCGATCAGCGCTATCGTCAAAGGTATCCATCTGGAACGCATTCGGCTCGGGCGTTCCTTCGACCCAGATCTTGGCGCGGATGTTGGTGCGATCAGCAGCATCTTCAACTTCGATATAAAAGCGATACCAAGTATTGGCCTGGGGTGTAATGCCAGAATCAAACTTCGCTTGGTCAACCGTGCGCTCACCGTGGGGGTGAGGGGCAATATGGAAAGTCTGTTTACTTTTGGTGGTGCGCAGGCGATAGTAGCTATCTTCGTCTTCAGGATAGCGACTAAAGAAAGTCACACCAACCCCACCTTGACTGTCGGTGATAAAGAGACGACCGCTGTAGGTGTAATTCGTCCAATTGAGCGCACCTGGGGTCACATAGTGGGAATGGATGTTGAGCTGTTCCGATTGGGTGCCAAAGACCTTCTGTTCGCTTACGAGGGCAGTTTTGAAGAGAGAATCATCGATGGTGAAATGGTTATTGGCGGCCGTATCCTGCCAGGATGCAGGATCCTGACTTGCCTCATACGTTTCAAATGTTTCGTCTAGCACAATCGCCCCAAGCTGAGGCAACAGCAGATCCGCACCGTTCAGGGTGCGCACTCGCAGGTCGTCTACGTACTTCTCACCGGCGTGCCCCGTCCAAATCCCAACCGTGCCAGAGCGCAGCCTATCGTTGCTGTCGTCGAATGTCTCTATCTGGAACTCATCTGGTACGGGCGTCCTTTCTTCCCAGATCTTGGCGCGGATGTTGGTGCGGTCGCCAGCATCTTCGATCTCAATCTGGAAGCGATACCAAGTATTGGCCTGGGGTGTAATGCCAGAATCAAATTTCGCTTGGTCAACCGTGCGCTCGCCGTGGGGATGGGGGGCAATATGAAAGGTTTGTCGGCTTCTGGTGATCCGCAATCGATAGTAGCTATCCTCGTCTTCAGGATATCGGCTAAAGAAGGTAACGCCGATACCGGCTTGGCTCTCGGTGATGAAGAGACGTCCTGTAAAGAGGTAGTTGGTCCAGTTGAGGACACCGGGCGCAACGTAATGGCTATGAATGTTGTTGGCCGTGGCGTCGGTGCCAAAGACAACCTGGTTCTCTTGTGCAAAGGTTTTGAAGAGAGATTGATCCTCATCAAAGCTGTTGCCGGGCCGAGTGTCAACCCAATGGAGCGGATCTTGATTGGCTTCATATTGAGAGAACCGTTCAATCAGCAACTCCCCAGGACCGAGGGCTGGCGGGGTGGTTACGCTGATCAGATCAACGTCTGCCGACCAGAATGGTCCCTTTACGGTAATGGTTGGACTGCTTAGAGGCGTGGTCATGCGCTTTCTCCTTCCACTGGTGTTGGGGTAGAAAGGTCAATAATCATAGGGTCTAATGTCCGGCGGGCGCTTGGTGCTGCGCTGCCGCGGCGGGTACGAATTTGCAGTTCGCGACCAGTTAGGTTGGCCTGGAGGCTTCTGTAGTAAAGGCGTTCTACAGCCCGTTTGTCCACTGCTCTTTCAAATCCGTCGGCTATCGATTGTGCGGTGGATTGGCTGATGATAGTATTCACAGAGAGCAGGGAGCGCCCGAGCATAAGTTTGTCTCGCACTGAATCGGGCAGTGTGTCGGGCAGCGTATCTTGGGTGGGACGCTTGGGCATGTTGAGTGCTACCGAAATCGTTGCCGCCTGCATCTCCTCAATGAGTGCCTCAATAGCATCGGCAAAGTCACTCTCTGGTGTTGAAATCTGGTTAGGCAAGTCGCGCAGGGTTGCCAACTCTTCTGCATTGGCTAGCAGACCTGTGAGCTGGAGTCGCTTGGTCTCGTCATCCAGGACCACGATTTCTAGTCGGGATGCGAATGGCGGTGGCATAATGCTGTTATCCAGATCGCCCTCATATGGTGCAGATGGAGTGGCTTGGCTTAACTCGCTAAATAGCGATGCCAATGCTGTCTGAATTTCGGTCAATTGGAAGAATTGTTGCAAATCGGTCAGTAGCTGGGTCTGCTGGTCGCTAAAGAGTATCCCTGTCCATTCCAGGGCAACATAGTGGGTTTTCTCTGCATCAGGAATCTCTACATCAGGGATCTCTGCTGTGGGTTCCTCCCCAGCCGGTTGCTCTTGTTCAGGATCGGGGCCATCGACAATGGTCAAGAGTGCGCCTTCGGGCAGACCACTTAGCTGTAGGTTGGCGTACGTTGTGCCAGGGGGGCCTTGAGCAGGAAGCTGATCCAAGCCTAGCGGCACGCTTTCGACGGTAACCACAACATCGGTCGGCTTTTGGGGTGGCGTCACCGCCTGCGCAGTTGTGACCAAACGGGTTAGTGCCTGGATAAAGCGTTCATCACCCTTGAGCTCAGATTGTAGACTCTTTGCCGTTGCGGCATCCATTTCTCCCGGCCACAGCAGACGCAACTCATTCAACACAGGGCTGGGGTCGCCCTCAAGCTCGACAGAAACCAGTGCTTCACTGCGCCAGTTGAAGATCCCTGCCTCATCTTCCTGCCGCAGCGTGATCGGCACAGCATAGGCTTCTGCGTCGGTCAAGGATATAACTGGCGGATTTTCTTCGAGCACAATTTGGCGTTTGCCCAGCTGACGAACAGCGTAACGGATGGGCCGTGGCATCTCATCGTCTTCCACTTCAGGCGGCTCTGTACCATCGGACTCGGTGGCTGTTTCAAAGTAGATTTCGGCCTGAACTTCAATGTTCCCTTGGAAGAACTCTACAATCTGATAGACCACCTCTGGATCAGGCAAAATACCCGGACGACGCCCGACGCCTTCATTTGGTTTGATAGCAGGATTTTCGTCCGGCCATTGCTCTTGCACGGTTGGCGGCAGGCTATCCCACAGACGACGCAAAGGGATCTGAATGATCCGCTCGGCGGCTCTATCCGTACCGTCCATAAAGTTGGCGCAGAAGATTCTTGTCGCAGTCTCGTCGGCTGGCTCGGGCGCTCGGTACTCAAAGTCTTGTTGAATCACTGAATTAACCGGCGATACCTGGGTGGCCGTCTGGGCAATCACCAACATACGATGGGCATAGTAGAAGGGCAAAGCCTCCCACTGAACAACCAGCGCTCCCTGCTGGAAGACATCTAGTCGCTCTGGTAGGGCAAAACGAATCTCATCATCTTCGGTCAAGCCTAGCGGGTTGTCTACATCGTAGCTTCTCGGTTCAAGCGTCTGAGGCAGACCTGCCTCTTGGTTGACTGGATAGTCGAAGGTATATGGATATGGAATCGCGCTGTCTGCTCTCCAGCGGTTCCATATCTCATCGAAGGCAAAGCGGCGCAGGAGCGTGTAGGCTACATGGCGGAAGGAGAGCTGCCGATAGACGGTCTGATTGCGTTCGCTCAGTGCCTGTTCCCGATGTTGAGCAATGATCACTTCCCAAATCTTGCCCGGTGCCGCAGGCTGACCCGGCATACTTAGGCGATCCAGCCGCGCCGACCGCAAGATGGTGGGCATAGAGACAGGCTTGGTGCGATCTAGCACCACGTCCAGGCCACCGCCCGCGACTTGTTTGTCTGCTATGGCAGGCAGCGCAGGCAGAAGCCGCGCTTGGTCTACCTCTTCTTCTGGGGACCACAAGAGGGTGGATAGATAGAGATTGCGCCAAAGCTGCTGGTAGCGGTTGGTTGGACGAATGTAATAACGATAGTTGTGCGCCCATTTATCTTCCAGCAGATGGAAATACTCAAGCCGTCCTACATCGTCGGGTGTGGCGTAAGCTGGCGTTCCTGCTCGCGGGTAGGCCGTAGCCAACCATGGGCCATCGTCTTGAAGGGCGATTGGTCTGTCAGGTTCAAGTGGATTATCTGGACCAATACCAAGGGTCTTGGCCGATTTCACAGGGCTGGAATGATCCATAAAGCGCTGAGTCCAACTGAGAACCTGGGCCAGCAGATTATCGTTAGACAGATCGTCTTTGGCTGTTGGTACCACAATGGTGGGTTCATCGGTCAGGGCCTCGTTGTCCCGTCCGCTACCGTTGAGCGATTCGGCATACTGCTTCAAGCGCAGCCACTGTCGGGTGTGGATAGCGTAATTGTTGGGATCGACTGTCTCGATATCGTTGCTAATTGTTTCCACCATCGCATCGACTGGTGAAAGGAAGTAGGTAGCTGATTCAGCAGTCGGCTCAAATTCAGTGGGCAGGGTAAAGCCAAAGGACGCGATGGCTTTGTCTTTTACCTTGAGGGCGTCTTCTAGTTGTTTACTAATCTCGCTCTCGCCTGATGTTAATTCGTCTTGACGTCCATTGGCGAGAGCACCTGTAAAGAGAAGATAGTTTCGTTGATCGATAGCATCAACTCGGGCATAAGGTGATATGGCCGGAGCCGCAGGTGGCTCATCTTCCAGCAGATACCGCAGATGGAGGGAGGGTGAATTCTCATCATCCTCGTTGGGAATCGGAATTTGGGCTTTTGGATCTGCTTCGTAAGTGAAGACCTCATCGCTGCGGATAAAGATTTTGGTTCGACCGTTGAGCGGTAGGGTGATGCGCTGGATGGTTGGCTGTAAAAACTCTGGTCCGTCTTCGCCTGGTTCCACTTCAGGCGGCGCGGGCGGATCGATTTCGAATGATTGATTGATGGCTCCAGTCTGAACAATCAGCGTGATGGGGTGTTCAAAATGGTAAAGGACTAACTCTACTTCTTCGCCGGCAAGACCGCTGACGGCGAGTTCCGTATAGCGTAGCACCTGAATCGGTATCGGCCTTAAGCTTAGCTGAAGCAGGCCCAGCAGCCCTTTAGGTGACGTTTGATCTTCCTGTAGCATCACACTTTCGCCAGCCTGGAAGAGCAACTCTACGTGGAGATGTTTGATGAGTGTCGCATACTGTTCCTTAATCTGCGCCAATCCGTCATCGACGGCATTGAGCAAATCTTGACCTATTATCAATTTGCCGCTTCCCTCTTCGCGCAGCGAAAAGGTGAGGCAAAGGCCAAAGTGTTGCAGTACTCCCCAACCGTACGGATCCGATGAGGGACTGGTCAACCGCCGAAAATCGGTAAAGGTCATCGGTTGCATGGGCGGCACGCCTTGTAAATCGACCATGTACTCGCCCGAGTTTTCTTCTGCTGTGGCCTGAAGCACATTAATCAAGGCATTAAAAAATGGATGGTAGACGGTGTTAAGGTTGTTGCGCTTACCTGTTCTTACGGCTGACCACTCCGGCCACACAAGCACCGATTCGCGCCACGAGAACCAGGGGCCAAAGGGCGTCTCATTGCCGTCGATTGCCTCTTTCCCGGCCTGCTGGATACGTCGATTTTCCAGGCGAATCTGGGCGCTGGCATACCATGCTTCCCATTGGTTCGTTGCCAGCGTATCGCCCGGCGTTAAGAGTAGATCCTCGGCAGGCAGCATCTGCACATTTTGAATGGGACGCAGCACATCCAGCAGCCTCGGGATCTGGACACTTGCAGAGCCATTTGAGCCATTCTGATGCGGAATTTCCCTAAAACCGGTCAAGGTTTCGTTGGTGTGGGCATCGATATCCAGTTCCAGCAACTCATAACCCGCGCTCAGGTTAAGGGGATAGTCTGGCTGGTTGCTTGGCCCCTGATTCCAGCGGAAGCGAATGGCCCGCAACTCAGCAGGATGTTCCTGGAAGCGTACATTAGAGAATGCTGGCGTAAATTGCCACGACATATGGGCTGGCTGCTCTATTCCCACCGTATCCATTGTCGGCATGGGGAAGTGGGCCTGCCCTGTTGTGGCCTTCTGATCCTGGGGCGGCAGCAGCGGTAGTTGAATTGGATTGGGTAGCCATTCCAGTTCGGCAGGGCGTCGCTCTTCTGGGTGAGCCGTAAAGCTTAGTTCTGCTGGCTCATTTGACGTGACCCGTAGCTTGAGTTGCACAGGCGCAAGTGCCGACGGAACGCCGCCGTCCGAAACGGTGCGGAAAAAAATGCGCCAAGCTTCGGGCTGCCATTTGGGCTTTTCATCCGCTGGGAAGATGCCCAATGACCGGAGCAACTCCAGCGAAATAATGGCGACCCGGTCGTGGTTGCTATCCTCAATACCGGCTGGCGTGTTGAGCGACGTGACATCATCAAGCGTATCAATCAGAGCCAGGTCGATAGGGACTATGATATCTGTAGGGCGAACGCGTGCATTACTGGTTGGTAGTGCTTTGACGGCTTCACGCTGCGTGGCGCTATCCAGACCATAGCTACCAATGGGCAGGGTCGATTCTCGACGGAAGACTAGCTGATATTCTTTGATGGGCACAAAGACTCGGTCTGCCAGGCGCCGTGGCTCGGCCCACTGGATCATCACTTCTTCTGGCATCACCAGTTCGGGCATGGGCACCTCTTCAACCTGCTCGGCCAGAGTATCGCTGCGGCTGACGCTATACGCCACGGTCAGTTCACCATTGACTGGTACTTGAGGCGGTGTATCAGGGTAGCGGGTGGCGACAATCGTCAGCGGTCGGCCTCGGTCCTGGCAGAAGTCGATGGGCGTGATGGTGTATAGATAGCTAAGACCCCGTTCAGGAATGCGGGCCAATTCGGCTTCGGTCTGCTCTTCGAAATTGTCCACAAACTGGAAGCGAGGACGCAACAGATCGATCTGATTTGTGCCTTTGGCCCGGTGCAGAATTTCGCCACTCTTCACGGTAAGAACCACGTCTCGTTCCTGGCTGTCCAGCGAGCGACGACGCACCTCGTAATTCATGAGATGATGCTCCGGCTGGGCTTGGCAGGTGGTACATCCCGGGGCCGGTGGCTGGTCCCAGACCAGATCCCAGGTAATGCCGACTGTGCTCGAATTGGTATAATGGACCACTCGATCAAAGCGGGGCGGGTTGTTCTTAAAGCTGGTGGTGGGAATGTTAAAGGGTCGGATCGGCTGGCTGGAGGCATCCGCGGCTTCATCAGTTTCACCCAACCGTTGGGCGATCTTGGGCAGTTGAGCTGTGTCGCTCCGAATGGTGTCTAGCCACAGAGCCCGCTTGCCATCCACTCGGAAGATCAGCCCCATCTGGAAGGCTATCGATGTTTGAACAAACGCGTTCAGCTCCATCTGTAGCTTGTCCAGGGTACTCGGTTCCGCGCTACTTTCTTGTGCCTGGGCCAATGCTTGTACTCGTTCAACGTACTCTTGCAGGTCGGCAATTAGATCGTGGGTGATCAGGCCGCGGACTTGATCTGTATGCTCCCGTTGAACTTCTGCCTGGCTATTCTCGCCCTGCTCCGGCACATCGTAGTAGATGCTGGTGCCTGCACTGAACGCCTTTTTGAGCATATCATCATAGCTGTTGTTGGGGTCGAATTTGAAGAGGGGCGAACCGCTAAATTGCTCAAAGGCCCCGCGCACAGCTGATTCGAAGGCATTGTCGGTGGGATTGTAGACTCGGCCATCCTCCATGCGCTCTTGGCCTTCGTTGATGGCATCGGGATCGCACAAGGTGCCATCGGTCTGCTCGATAAACGCCCCGCGCAGATATTCTGCCAGCGATATACTAATCTGGGGATTGTCACCCCCTTCTGGTTCGCCGTCATCCATGTGGTCTGTGTTGGAGAAGTCGCCATCGGGTTCGAGGATAGACGCTCGCCAATTGACCCGCCAGCTAAAGGGGCCGGCCTCTAGCTCTGTGCGATTCATCCAGCTTTGTGATGCAGGATCAAATTGGGCCAACTGGAGCGATGCTGCATTGGCGGTTGTGCGGAAATCGGCCTGGAAATCGCTCTCGTAGTTTGGGCCTGGGTCGGCAAGAGTCGTTGCCGTATATACGTTGCCTGCTTTGCGTACCCGCACGATTCGCCCAACGTCTGGGGCATCAGGATTATGGGGTTCTTGAAGGAGCCATTCGATGGGGCTTAAGTTGCGGTCGCGGTTGCCAATACGGGCAATCGCTTCTGCCGAAAGCTGGGGACCAACCGTCAACTGGGTATTGATATTTGTGCGCAATGTTGCGGGTACAGGGACATTGCTCTCGGCTATCTGGGAGAGGGCGGTTACGTCGTCTCCAGTCAGCGAGAGGACTCGGCTCTCTGGCGGTACTGGCAGGAAGCCAGGTTCCGCATTAAAGCCATTGCTGGCATCCTGCTCCCCAGCAGGCAGCAACACAAAATAGGTCTCGTCCATGGAGAGCCGAATAGCAAAGAGCGTGTAGCCAGGCGCATTGAGGGTTTTGCCACTGGCCACATCCGCTAGCGGGCGAACGCCGGGTGTGGCCTCAAATCCTTGTCGTATAAAGGCTGCGCTGGCACGAGAAATTTGGGCTGCTTCTGGCTCTTGCGGATCGAGGCCAGGTATCGCTTCTACATCGGACGATTCGAGACCGACATTCAAGAATTTATTGGTGCGCTCGATGGCTTCATCAACCGCGCCACCATTGATGGCAACTTTGACAGAGAAGCGAATACTACGCCCCATGGCTTTGAGTGAGAGGGTGCCTCGTCCGCGTATACCCGGCTCCAGATTGCCCAAAATGGCAATCTCTAATGCGGCAGTTAGCCCTAGGCCGATACTAAAACTGAAGGTCTTTTTGATGAAGAGCAGCTTGATCCAGAACTTGATGGTGATCTTGATATAGATCTCCAGACCAACGACACCGTAGAAGGCCGAGTTGGCTGTAATATCCTTAAAGGCCAACACGCCAATATACCGTGCGCCATAGGCCACCCGTGCAAAGATGCTGATAGAAACGCCAAAGAAGCCAGCGCTAAATCCTGCCTTCATGCTGAGCGTACCCCGGGCCATAAAGCTCGTGCCCGTCACCAGCTCCGTCTTGGAGATGCGGAAGATAAAGCCACCCTGGAATTCCACCTCCAGCGGGCCAAGCTTGCCCTTCCAACGCAGCATGTTGGGCCAGCCCATCTCATAATGAAGCAACCCTGGCTCGACGAGAAGGGTTGCCGAGAATTGGGCCGCTTCGATGGCGGACTTCACAAAGTCGGGCAGGGGTGGGTGACGTCCGATCTTGCCATCAGGATTGGAAGCGACATGAGCCAGGAAGCGCTTTTGACGGGGCGAGAGCAGCACAAAGCCCGACAAGAGAGGCTTGTTGCGGATGCCCTCATCATCGACCAAAAAATCATTGTAGTTGGTGTTGAACCAGCCGCGAATGGCCATAAAGAAGGTAAAATCGCTGCGGAAGGCAATGACCGCATCAAAGAGGTAGATGCAGGGCAATTCTTTCTCGCTGGCCTCGGAGTAGGTAATGATCGGCGATGCCGAAGATTGGGCAATCATGGCCCGCAAGACAATGGTCCAGCGTGGATCCTGACCAGGGGCTTCCAGATCTACAGCCCAGCGGTCCCGCTTGGAGAGATCGCCCTGGGTACGGGAGAGCGCGCGTAGTTCTTTAAGCAGCTTGCGTACATCCCCCTCTTGGTCGGCCGCTTTGATGCTGGCGAGGGTAAAGCGGTAGCCAAAGCCCAAGCCAACTTCGCGCAGGTAGATCTGTACCACAGGAATCACAAAGCTGACTTTGCGAATCTCCAGATAGATAAACCAAGCTCGCTGCCAGGGCGAGTTCTCGTCGTGGCGCACCCGCAGGAAGCCAAAGGCCCCAGCCATAGCAGGCAACCCCTGAATGTCAACCATGCCTTCGCCCAGGAAGCCCTTCTGATTGTCTTCTTCGATAAAGTCCACCACGGCATTCAGCTTAAAGGCCCCGCTGATCGCCAAACTCACCGCCAACTGCTTGAAATAGAGCCGCGGGAGAAAATCACCAGGCTTGGGCAGACCGATATGCAAATTGTGGAAGTCGATACGGGCGTCAACGATATCGCCACCACCTTGGGCGAATTTCAGCTGCCCACTGATCAACATGGCCCCATCCCCGTCAAAGACTTCGGCTTGGGGTTCAAAACCGATGCCCCGCAGTTCAAACTCAAAGCAACCCAGGAAATTAAAGGAGACCGGCTTGGGTAGCTCGACCAGGAATTTGATATGTTTGCCGATGACGCTGACATCACCCGTTAGGGGTGCTTCGATCAAGTCAAGTTTGATTTTGGGCAGCAGGGCCAAGGCACCTTCTGCATCGTCGCCATCCGCCAGCACAAATACAGCAGTACCCGTTATGGTAAAGTAGAGGTGGAACTTGCCGTCGCTGACAAACTTCAGCCCCAGCGCATCCACCGAGAACTGGAAGCGGGTTCCAGAGCAATGGAGTAGCTTGTTGCCTTCCAGCTTAGCTTCTCCCGAGATGAGGGTTAAGTTGTTATCCTGGTTGCGGCCAAACTGGAGCGCAATGCTAGCCCGCGAATCACCTACCAGATCCGGCGGTAGCGCGCCCGACCCCGCAATGGTGAATTCCTTTATCTGACTATTTTCGATGACGATGCCCGAGCCGTCAAAACGGAATTTGGTATCCAGACCATTGAGGCGGACGGGGCCATCCAGAACCTTGGTGGTTAGGTTCAGCCCTTTGTCGGTGATGGCGAATTCACTCACCTGGAAGACAATGGGGTCGCTGCTGATGCCGCCGTAGCGGAGTTCGATAGTCGAACCAGGGGCCTGCTGGATTTGGTAATTGAAGTTTTTGGTAACCAGGGTGAAGTAGTGGTAGCGGCCATCATCTGTCTTGGCCCCTTTGAATGTCCACTCCAGCCCCAGCAGTTCCGCCGCACCGCCCGGCGGCAACATCGGCTCGCTGGAGATCAATTTAAGGCCATCGTCATGGTTAAATTCCAGAGCAAAGGATTCCCAGTTAAAGCCAAAATCGACGCCGCTCTTTAGCTCGATGCTGCCCAACTTCAGCGTGATGTTGACGGGGAAAGAGACGGTCTGGTTGGCAAAATCCAAATTGGGTGTCAGACCGCCGCCCGGTGTATCGATGCGCACAAACTGGGCGAGACCATTCTCATTGTTGGGGGATTCGGGCTGGTTGAGGAAGGGGAGTTGGAATTGGCTGAGCGCAAAGCTGAAGTCGGTTCCCCAATCGTCTTGACTGCGCAGAGATACAGTATTGAGACCGATGGGCGTACAGAACGCTTGTGCCTCTTCGTCGGTTTGGTCTGGTGTTGGTAGCATTAGTTCTGGAATGGGATTCTCCAACTGTTTGAGAAAAGTTGGCAGTTCAAACTCCAATAAGTTAATGGACAAGAGGACAAGGCTGGCCGCATCGCCTTTGTTGTTGGTAAGTACAAATCGGAAGAGGGGGTCTTCATTCGCCGGTGGTTCCTGGTCGTTCTGCAATTCTCGTTCACCTTCACGGCTCCATGCAAAGGTGCTTTTGGCCGTGACCGTACCTTGATTGGGCATTGTCAGGATAAAAGCTAGACGGTTGATGCCTGTAGTGGAAATACTTGGATCATTACCCAGTACAATACCGTAGCGGGTGGCTGGTGAGATAGTTGCACTGAGCCCCGGAAGCGTTAGTGTACGCTCTGGACCTCCAGACCATTCTAGAAAAATCTCACTGATTGGATCGCCTAAAATGACCCGAACCGTGATCTCAATGGGGTCGGTTTCATTCGGCAGACCAAGGCTTGGCGTCAGCCGATTAAGCTGACTGCCTAAATTCGATTCCGTCCACTGGATGAGCAGGCATTGAGCGGAGCCAGTTAGATCAACGACGATCTGCCCTGATTCAAGCACAAAGTTCAGATGCCCAATCTGGAGCGGTTCCGAAATGGTGGCGACGATGCGACTACTTAAATCGATGCCGCCCGATCCGCCAATAGAAATGTCTAGCGTGCCTAAGGGTAGGTCTGTATGGGGACGCGATAGATCAGGTTCGTAAATAGGTGTCCCATTTTGGGAAATTTTTCGCATTGGTCGCAGTAAACCTGTGTCAAAGCGCAAGGCCAATGGAATCTGGAGTAGGCGCATCTCAAATTCTGGGCGCACGTCTACCTCCAACATAAACTGGGTTCCACCATTGCTTGGTGCCACCACCAGAGCCATGCCACTTAATCCGGGCATGTTGATGACAAGCTCTTCATCAACGAAGACAGTTGTTGATAATTTAAACTGAGCCTCATCTGTGATGACTTCAAGCGGCTCGATCCAGATCTGGTCAAGGACGTTGATATTGGGAAGTGGGGGCAGGAATTCAGGCCATTGGGAGTCTAGGTAATCTTTTAGGGGAACGAGGGTTCTAAGGGTCATATGGAATTCTCTCCAGAGGCAGGCATCAGCACATATTTTGAGAACTGAGCGAGAAACGGATCTATCAGGTAGTAACTTTATGGGATGACATTAATATGGTGTTGGCGGTAAGTCTGAATCGTCAAAGGCGAAAGAATCTCGGTCTGCTGATAGATCCCCCATGTTCGGTAGTTGCCAATTGCGTGTATTAGGTCTATTCGGCCAATTATGAACCTGCTCAATGGTATCGAAATAGTTTGTAGGGCGGGCTTGGTCCATCAGGCCCTGAATTAGGTCCTGTTCATGAGCATTTGTCCAGTCCGGGGGGCTACCGGCAGCACTAGGAATTTGGGCGCGACGATAAGCAGCAAGCAGATCCCGAGCAACTCGGCCGTTTCGAATATTGCGGGCCGGCACACGAACATGCCAACGTAGGATTATGCCTATGGCTCGCTCCGACGTATAGACATCTCCGATTGTCGCCCGACGGGAGCTACCGTCTGCTTGTGGTACGTCCGGAACAACATTGGCGGGGAATTGAGTGTTTCGTATGTCTCTAATTCGCATGCGCGCCATGTGCCACATGCGACGCTGATACCCAGACACTGTGCGTCCAGCCATGATAAATCGGTAAAACCAGTGCCACGATTTGAAGTAGTTACCTTCATCTTCGTTTGCTCTCAATCGTTGATAGCGGCTATCTTCCTGCTGCACCGCAACCCATCCAGCGTATTTTCGTAAACTGTTTATAAACAGGTCATTGCCATTCAATACACCGTTACTGTCTCTCCAGGCTTCGTCAATTCGTAATCCAAAAAACTCAAATGCTTGATTAAAAGAAGGCTGGTCGAATGCGTAGAGATAGGCCAAGTATCCACAAAGTTCACCTTCACCTACTACATTATTTCCTACTAGCCCCAGAGTCCAATGGCAGGGGCCGATGGAGATAAGCGCATTGTCGTAGGCGTTGACACTATCATAGTATCCATAACATTCAACTTCAGAAACCGCTCTAACAACCTTGAAAGTTGACCGTTGAGTATCGCTAAGACTGGCTAAATTAACACCAACAAGGTTACGTGGCAGAATTTCTCCTTCCGTCCATGTATGCCGAGGCGGAACAGATCTTGGACCGCCAAAACGCCCATCTGGAACATAATCCCCTAATACAAATAGTTGTTGGGGATCACGTCCGGCTGGGAAGGTGTAATGTTGACTATAGTCCACGGCATACATACGCGGGGTGCTGTTGGCGACTTCGTTATGCAGCCAGATGTTTTCATGATCGTTAAAGACGTTCCCGAGGTTACCGCCTGCAACTTGATACGCACCGATAACAACAGGGCAGCGCCACCGATTACGGACCCAGCGCTTAATCGCCTCTCTTGTTGCCCGATTCGTGACGCCACTAACCGGCCCTGTATATCTGTGAGCAGCCGGAATTTCGACTTGTGATAGCCGGTCTATGTAGCGAGTAGTCCCTGCGGGTTGGGCATTTGCTTCTTGGGCTGTGTGGCTCATTTTGGCATAAATCTGAAACTCACGTACAGCCCACTCGCTGCGCCGTCCAAAGCCGCCGTCTGCATTGCCAACGATGCCAAAACCGAGAGTACTTAGATCATTTTGTAATTCTTGCACAAATCCAGCGGCCGGATCAGACGGTACTCGATCTCCATTGGCTTCGGAACGTGCGCTCCCACCATAGACAAATCCACGGTCCCGATCACCACGCTGCAACGTATAGTTGCCATAGATCGGTGTCTGGGGTTGTGCTGGCGGTGTACTGCCTTGATCACTGACGGGATCCAGATACAGGTTGTATCGTGCAAGCAATTCATCAGCCAGGGGTAATTCAGGCGTAATGGGTAGCTCAATTTCCTCCAAGTAAGGAGGGCCAGGCTCATCCGCGGATCTTTGAGGGCGTGCCGGTGCCGAACCAGCCATGCCCCAATCATTGTTCCATGCATGGAGTGAAGCTTCTATTACTTCAAAGTCGCCTGGGGCCGAATGCTGAAAATGCTTGGACCACAGTTGTTTGCGGAGTTCCCTTACTGCAACTGCATTCTCGTCGGCAAATGTAATCCCATGTTCGAAGTCGATATAGAGGCTACGTCGATTTCCATTGGTCGATCCGATCAGAGCCCACTGATCATCGATTATCACCGTTTGGCCACCGATAATGACGCCGACAGTTTGCCACAATTCGGCACTGGTATTTGCATTGGGGGAAGTATTGGCCTCACTATTGGCTACTGTGACGACCATCGAATTGCCAGCCCCAACGGCATCGTTCCCTCTAATGGAAAAGAAGGTATTCTGGCTTTTCAGCCAAAGCTGACGCTTCCCAAGGGCATCTGCATCGAGTGCATTCGCAGCCTCAATATCGGTTGTCACGCGGTTTATGCTGCCTTCAGTGCTGACGCCCTGTATGGTTAGATCGCGAATCTTGACGCTGTTGCCCCAGCGGCGAAAAACACGGAGCTGGTTACGTTGTGCATCGCTTAGACCGGCAAGCAGCGTCTGGTTGATCGACTGGCTCAAGATCTGACGAATGGGTAAAAGATTATCTTCTCGCCAATCTTGTCCAGACATCACCAGGATAACCCGTAGAGACGCATTGTTCTTGATCGCCTCCCGAATCCAACTCATGATTTCCTGGGACCATAGATACCTGTCTTCCAGATAAATGTAGCTTTGAGCATTGGCAATCGCTTTTTGCAATGCTCGACTATATTCAAAGGTACCTTGTGGGTGGTCTGGCAGTGGCGGTGGCGAAGGAAAACAGAAACTATCCTCGGGGTCGATTTTGGGAATCGTTCGGATACTTTGTAGGCCAATTGTGCCAACTGGCTCTGTAGGGAATTGGCGAGCTGGCAGTTCGGGCGTATCATCGAGAATGTGAGGCAGCACGGTATCCCCATAGCGAAATCGTAATACATCATGATTTCGGTTCGTCTGCCAAAGGAAGCGATACCAATCATATAGTGCCTTTGCAGCAGCCCCCTCAATCTGGGCCTCCACCTCGTGCCACTCCTGTCTGGTTATGTCCGACTCTGGCCAATGGCCGCTGTGAAAATCGACGCTGCCGGTGAAGCCGGTAATAGTTGTGCCGGTTCCGATCAGGATAATTCGGGTATGCACACTTCCGGCGGGATGGGCAATTACATTAAGGGTGGCTTTGGCACCGATCTGAGGCTCAGAGCGCAGATCTCGAATTGACGCCATTGTAAAGGCATTAAAGCTTGCTGTGGTACCGGCATTGTTGAGTATGGCAATGCCTCGATCGGCAGTGATATACGAGACAGCACCAAGCATCCGCACATCGACACCAGCTTGGGCCTTCTGTTTGAGAATCGAAATGAGGCTCTGTGTACCGCCCGCCCCATCTAAACGATAGTCAGGCGTTAAGATAGTTGGTTCGGGACTCAATAGTAGTTGCTCAGAGGATGCCGCGTAGGCACCACCTGCCAAGCCAGGCCACCAGCTTGCCATTAGGATAAAGTGCTCTTGATTGGCAGCGATAGATGAACCTGTACCCACTTCATTGAGCGCGTTCAGCAATGCTTGCCCATAAGATTCACTGGTCAACAAGGGGGTTACCTTGCTGTTCATAAATGTTGCCGGCACAGGACGAGAAGGAAGTTGTGCATCTTCTTGAACAACAAAGTACCGCTGTAGTACCTCTTGGGGTATTGCCATTTATGCACCTTTTGAGTGTTGAGAATTATGGCTCGTTTAGCCATGCTTGCGACTGTAGAGAGCGAACGGAAAATAGAAAAGGGAGAGCATCATGTTACATTCTGCGAGAAAACACAATACAATTATATTGACGCACGACAAGGCCAAAATCTTTCAGACTCTGTTGGTCTTCATCAAATCCAACCGCTCTAGCGCGCATTTCGGTCGAATTAGCAAGGAATATCTCGATAATCACCCAGAATCATATCGCCTATACCCTCTATGCGAGCGGTTGGTTCTTGGAGGATATTGCCCTGCTGGAGATTCCATCGGCGTAGTTTATCCAGGATAAAATCTTTTAGTTGACTAACTGTCACCAAGTTGTCCTCGTTTTTTGCGGCACCGCTAATCCCTTTGAGCAAATAATAACTAAAGACACCATGTTCTTTTTCATGCCATTCGCAAGCAACTTGCTGAGCAGTGCTGCCAGCGATTAAGGCAAAGCCCTCTGCTAATTCATAGACGTTGCGAATAAACAAGTCGTAATCTGATCTTGAGCGTCCAATCTCAACCCCAACATGGCATGCATCGAGCGTTAGTATCAAACGGCGCACAATAGCGCTACGCATTTGTTCCTCAAGTTCGGTGATTAGAATCCCTGTTGATTCAAGTACAGGTTCGCGTGCATCACTGACCACGAGTACTGGTTCTCCGTTTACTTGCGTGCCATGTCCTGCAAAATGCACAAAAATGAGATCATTCTCTTCTGCAATCTGGCAGATTCGCGTCAAAGCAGCTAAGATATTATTGCGCGTCGGCTTCAGATGCTTTTGCGCCATATCATCATGTAGAATGATGACAGTGTAGCCAAGATTCTCTAGCAGCTTTTCAAGTGCAACCACATCATTGATACAATAGTTCAACGAAGCAAACGCTGGCTCATCATAGTCGTTGATGCCAATGAGCAAGGCCCACCGATTTTGAATAGGTTTGACACCTGGAAGGCAGCGATTGTCGAGCCATTCTATCACGTCGTCCAATCGTTTATTGTTTTGGGCAACAGAGATGATGTGTCGTACAGAATCGAGGAGGGTTGAACTCTGAATTGCCTTCATATCGACCCCAGCTTCTTGAGACAATTCCTCAAGTCCCCCCCATACACTTTGGGGTACTCGATTAACACCATCTAATTCGGCCAATCGTTCTGCCTGAGTTTGTGAGCTCCGAGCATCTGGATAAGTCAAAACATGAACATATGCTTCAAGCAACTCTGCAGCTAGTGATGGCAACTGATGCCACATGTCTAACTGTTTAATAAATTCCTGCCAAAGTGGCTCATTCAAAGCAGCTTTAACTTCGGCTGGCGTATCCGGTGAGGAACGCTTGATTTGAAACCAACGCTGCAATAGCTGGCGTCTCATTCCGACAAACGGTTGGTCGTCTTGGCATAGATGATTGAGTTCTTCAACTATATTAGAATCGAACCCTTTGTCTATAACCTGCTGGATGGACTGAATATCTACTTGACGGGCTTGGCACAGGCTTCTGCGATTGAGTTCCAATGTAGTGATAGTCAATTCACCTCGGTTCGTTTTGGCTTCGATTGTGCCATCTTCTCTAAATTCAAGGTGGAAAGATGGATTATCAAGACATGGATCCAAGAGCAAGGGAGTCTCTATAAATCTAAGTCGGGCTGCACCATATGTGCCGGGCAAGGCTCTGTTTTCACGTCCAATGGGGAATTTGCTTCCTTTCAAATCACGACAGACTCGACAGGCTATATATAAATTGGTCCAATCCCATAACAACCACAGGTACTCTTCAATGGGTCGAAAGAATGCTAGACGAGCATCTTTAAGCGAAAGAGATGATTCACAGTAGGCACACTTACCGTGAAAAACTTTATGCAGCGCAGCCATTGCCTCTGGGATCTGCTCTAAGCGAGGGGGCATATGCGGCTGTTGCCTACGTTTGTCAGCAGGCAGTGCAAGCCATTGAGCGATCTTCTTCTGTTCATTTTTTCTGAGCGGTTGCTTCATAATTTCTGTAGGAATACTAGGTCGTTGTAGGTAGTTCATATGTAACTATCGGCTCCCTTTCAGCTCTGGTAGGTGTTGATGGACGATAAGCACGCCAAAAGTTGTCTTGTACTTCTTGAAAAATTCTGATGACATCAAACGGGTTGTATCTTGTGGCATTTTCCATTAGATTCAGAGCATGACCGATGTATTCGTTGACGGATGCCCACTCAGAATCCAACTCTTGCTTTGCAGAGCGAATGTGCTCTAATTCACCCTGTAATTGCTCGATAGACCTGCTCGCTTCCTGCTTACTCTGCTGAAGACTATTTACTTCTTCATTCAATTGTTCCTCTTGTTTCTGCAGCCCTTGGAGTTGCTTGGTTAAATCCTTTTCCCGGTCACGTAATGCATGAACATCGGCTCGGATTTCTGTCTCTGGGCGGAGATCGAATCCAGGGATAGATTTTGGTTCGATATGAAGGGCTTTTAACGCTGGCTTTTGAAGAATGTCTTGAATTTCACCGACTCTATTCAGCGCATGCTCTGCGGCACCTGCTGTGGGCGATTCATGCCGGTTTTGACAAAATGGTGCCGACATCCACTCTTCCTGAACCTCTAGATCATCTATCCGATGTAAACAGCGCAAAACGAAATGTAAATAGAAGACGAAGGATCCAAGATTGTAATCCAAGACTCTCAGTAGATCTTCTGTACCAGGCACGGTTTGGGTAATGCGCGATACCACAGCTTCTGCTTCTTCTTTTAGCGTACGTTGTTTTTTCTCGGAATCTAAGACCCGATGCCGTTCAAAGGGAAGATTGGCGAAATATTCACCAGTGTGGTCTTGTGAAAGTCCCTCTTCTAATTGTTTGCGCAACCACTCAAGTCGTCGCCAAATCGCGTTAAAGTGAGATTTATTGGCCAAATAGGTAAGCATCTCTAAAAATCGTTCATCGATCAATCTTTCATCATCTGGAATTATTTCATCATTACTATCAAGAGCTTCTACTTCCACTTCAGATTCACTATCTATTGGTCCAGCTGAGTTTCTTACATCCTGTAATCCATGGCAGTAGACAGAGTAAAGAGCCAAAACGCCCAAGCTGTATAGATCTGTAGATGCTGACCACTGTAGCAACTCGATTGTTCGGGAGATGGGAAATGAGTGACAAGATTCAAATTCGTTCTGCTCACATCTGACGACGATCCGTCCATGATAGACGACCCAATGCTCTTTTTTACATTCAAATGTTTGTAAATTGTGCCCGTGTCGTTCGGTGTCGACCAGTTCAAAGATATAGTCACGTATTTGAATTCGATCCCCTTCGTGAAGACGTGTATTGACACTTTCCTCTTCATTATCCTCAACTAGCGTGTTAATAAACTTGACATATTGCTCTGGCTCCGGTACAGGTTTCCCATTCATATCAAGTAAGTCTGATTGGATGAGATCGGTTTTCCAGCCCAGAACGATATAGAGACTACCTCCTCCTCCAGGATCGACAATAATTGCAGTATCCGCGTTTTCACGTTCCCGACTCAGGCCGCGCTCTGGTGCATAAAAGAAGGAAGATCGTTCACCTTGGACAACTGGGCCGATAACAGTAGCTCCTGTAAGGACTGGGGCATGCTGGGCCGAGACGACACCAGCAGTGGCTAAACTACCATAGTCGGAGACGACATAAGATTGGGGCTCTTGAACGTTGCCTTGATAGACAATGTTAGCTGGACGTACATCTGCATGTATCAATCCTCTGCTGTGTAACACATCTAAGCCAGTACAGACCTGCTCAATTAACTGTAGATGTTGGCGTACTGACCAGCTATCGTCTCGGTAACCTAGACTAATGGTCTCCTGCAGCGTATTGGGTGCCCATGGGTACATGACACTTGGCAAACAGGTGAACCAAGTGCGACCGATCTCATTTGTTTCTAGTGCTTCAGCGACATTCAAAACCCTTAGGGGTTCTTTCCTCTGGGATGTTTCTATACCTTGCTCTATCGTATCGGCAGTTTGGCTCTCGCTTAGCTCTATAAAGACAGTTTTAGACCAATCTCGCTCATGAATCGTAGCGTCATACGCTTTATCTTTTAATCGCTCAAAGGTAGCCTCATCCATTTCTGGACAGTCTGCCCCTTCAGGGAATTTATGCAGCTTGTCATTCTCCCACTTGACCAGGCAGAAATAGGGATTTTGGCTTTTTTCATAGCGGACCATGATGTGTGCATTATCCCATTCTTGGGCTTCTCGGATTGACTTGATAGATATGGGACCTTGCAGCAAATCTGATGCATCATGGGCCTGGAGCAATCCTCGCCGGTTTCCTTGTCCATGAAAGATAACCCGTACCGTTTCCAACTCCTGAGTCATAAGTTCGCTAACGTAGGCATTTTCGCGATGGGTTTCGGCCATGAGTTTGGGGATTTTCAGCGCCATCCGGGACTCGTCATTGCTCGTAGACCAAAGCTGTATGACAAACCCCAAAGCACCTTCATTACAGATGCCAACAGACTGTCCTTTCTCATTAATAGGAATATACCAATCATCGCTAATCCATAGTCGGAGATGTTTCTTGCGTTCGACGTTGTGTTCACTCATAGATTTATCCATCGTCCTTTCATTAGCCTCTCGTTTTTTGATACTGCCGCCACTTAATTCTTCAAAGCTCTGTTTCCTAATCACTACACTCCTCCTGATGAAGATGACTGCGTCTTCATTCAATATTACTTGTATTTGGCATTAGAATAGATAACGCTATATTCAGCTCTGTTAGGCTATATACTCATCTATATCCGAGCGCCGTAAAATATCATTGACTTAGGAATGAGTTACAAATAAAAGCGGAAAGTTGCCCATGGTAGGTGCGGTTTCCATACCGCACGAGCATGGCCCTTCCAGCAGGTGTCGCCACAAGTTCGTGGCAGCGTTACGAGGGGCTTCCGCCTCTGTGCGGTATAGAAACCGCACCTACAGACAACAGGCGAGCGACCTTCCTTCCCAGGGCCGTTTTACTCAAGTTTTCACTTTTATTTAATTCTCGTTCCTTAGGAATGGGAATTAAATAACTTGGTCACAAAGTGACTGGCACTCACGAAGTCATTTGTTTGGTAGGCCATGTCATACGCTCGCTAGGACGTTAAGTGCCAGTCACCAACGCGCAACTTATTTGCGGCTCATTCCTTAATTCTTATTCACAGAGGGTAACGGCTGCCGGCTCGACCCAAAACTCAATAAAATCTTTGTTGTACCCAAGATGTCTCCCTCCGAGCCAACCAATTCGCCCCTCTTTATCTGTGATGCGCCACCACCTGACCTGTGCAACTTCTATCGGCCCACAAATAATGGTTACGATAGAACCTTTTCCAAGTTTAAACAAAACATTTTCACCAAATTCAGGCCTGCTACGAACGTTAAGGTTCCGTTCCAATACTTCTGCTTGAATAGGAACCGGTGTTGGTGTGTAGGTAGATGTTGGAACGGGCGTTGATGTAGCCGTTGGCGACGGTGTGTTGGTATACGTTGGTTTTGGTGTATCTGTTGGTGTAGACGTTGGTGTATCTGTTTCAGTTGGCGTGACTGTTGTTGTTGGCGTAATGGTGGGTGTCGGCGTGGCTGTATTGGTTTGGGTTGGTGTCACGGTTGACGTTCCGGTTGACGTTCCGGTTGGCGTTGACGTAGGGGTTGGTTCAACCACAGTCACTTGTATGGGGTCACTAGTATGGAGTAACTTACCATTATCATCATGAATACTGACCCGTACTTGGTAATCGCCAGGTTCCCGAAAGTCCAGTTCGCTCTCCCACACGCCTATTTGATTTATCTCTTTGCTCTCTATAACGTCCGCGCCGATCCAAATCTTTAGATGAGAACCAGGCGTACCTGTACCGTTTAGCATTATCTGATCGCCAACCAAAAATGGTTCTGGAATTGTTAGCTGGTCAACCTGCGGTGCTTCGATCACTTGGGGAGTAAGTAGAACACCTTTACCGATGAAGAAACCACCAAGGCTGAGTACTATGGCCAGCATCACCAATAGGATAAGCAAGAGGCGCAGGGGATAGGTATACAGTAGTCCCCACCAACGTATCTTTTGATCCCTAGGTAGTACAATCTGATTTTCCAGCTCCAAATAGAATAGGTAACGTTGCAGGAATTGAAGTCCTATTATCTGATTAGGCAACAAGTCCCACTCTGCTTTTTCTAAGGCTGCGAGATACTTTCGGCGAACCTGAACCGATGCTTCAGCTTGTGCTAGGGAGAGTTCTTTCGCTCGACGGGCCTCTTCCAGCATTGCTCCAATAGATAACAAAGTCTGATCATCATCTAATGTGATGACCGTTGCCGTCTTTTCTTCTTTAGGAATTTTTTTATTCCGCCGATTTCTCCAGGCTTTTGAAATGACGGAGTCGACGTTTCGGAGTATCAAACTGCTTAGGTAATTGCCACTACTTCTACTATTGTTTTTAAACAGATCGGTGATAAAGTTAAATGAACCCCTGTTGAACATAGTTGAAACCCCTAGCTGAATAAGAGTGATGGGCGTGAGACGTGTTTTGCAGCTTACAGGGAAATAGCTATTTCTGACCCATTATCTTTCCACTTGGATTCCCTTTCATTCCATCATGAGACCCATGGATTGGTCGCGTAAACATCATTGTAAAGAGGTTTCGTTGTCAACCATCCTTCACGGACCATCACCTATCCATCACCTATCCATCACCTATCCATCATAAATCCTCTAAAATTCCACTATCAAGGGCAAGAGGGCTTGACGATTTGGCAATTTTTATGTATCGTATTCATAATATCTCAACGCATCGTATAGGTTGCCTGAAAAATATTATCTGGATTTTTATCCTACCCAATCCATTCTGTTTCGAAGAATGAGGACAATTTAATTTATATTTAGCTCCGTTTGAAACTAGAAGTTTGGTCTCTCCAGCAGAGGTTACGGAAAACTCCTAGTTTCAAAACGACCGCAATATCGCTATCTATATTACAACAGCGCCCAAAGGAGATGTCGATGTCAACCGCGCAGCCTGATTTTTCGGACAGGCAAGGTATTCTCTATGAGAAGATTCTGCAGGCATTCCGCCAACGTGGTGAACATAGCACCGCAAGTCCGCTGAAGGAATTAAATCTATTCCGCCAAGTTAAACAGGGCAGATCGCAGCCAGATCATCAGGTCACCACCCAACTTCTGGATGAGGGGTTAAAACACCTGGATGAAACCAAACCTGAGTTCGCCACCATACTGCGGCTGCGCTTTGTAGAGCGCATGACAGGATATCAGGTTGCCCAAAAATTAGATTTGGCCCAGACCACCGTCGAACGGAAGCAGCGTGAAGCCATCGAGAAACTGGCATCTATTTTCGACGAACAAGAACGTCAAGCCCAGCAAGCCCACATTGCCCAATTTGAGGAACGCCTTGAAGCACCCTTTTATGATCAGTTATTTGGCATTGACAACCATCTGGACAAACTTTCAGATGTAATTGTCCCGGGCAAAGACGTTTATACGCTCCTTATCCAAGGTATGGGTGGTATCGGCAAAACATCTTTGGCCGATGCGCTTATACGGCGGGCGATTGCAAACAACCTATTTGACGATTTTGCTTGGGTTAGCGCACGCCAGAGTCGTTTTCAAATGGTTGGTACAATTCGTCCGGTTGACACACCCGCTTTAACTGGAGAGGCACTGATTGAGGCCCTATGTCAACAGCTTCTGCCCGACGCAATTTTGCCTGTTCCATTCTCATACAAGCATGCTCTTCCTCTTTTGCAGACCCGTTTAAAGCAGATTCCCCATCTGATTGCGGTTGATAACTTAGAGACAGTGATTGACGTTGAGGTACTTTTACCTACGCTCCAGCGTTTAGCTAACCCGTCTAAATTTCTGCTGACCTCCCGAAAGAATATCCAGACAGAAATGGCTGTTTACCCTTTTTCCGTTCCGGAATTAGTTCAGCAAGACGCTCTCCATTTGGTGCGCCATGAAGCTATCCTGCGCAATTTACCAGATATTGCAAATGGCGATGACGATCAGCTGATGCCCATTTTTGATACGACTGGGGGGAACCCACTAGCGCTAAAATTGGTGGTGGGACAGAGCCATATCCATTCCCTTCATGATGTTCTTGACAGCCTTAAAGAGGCACGTGGGGAGGCCATTGAGAAGCTCTACCTGCATATTTATCGCTATGCTTGGGACCATCTGGATGATCTTTCTCGCCGTGTTTTGCTCGCTATGCCCTTTGTGCCAGAAGCTGGTGGTGATTCGGCCTTGCTGGCAAAGGTTAGTGGGCTTGATATGTCTGTCTTAAATAATGGCTTGGCCAAATTAGTAACGCTCAATTTGATCAATCGCAATGGCGGCTTGGCTAATAGCCGCTATACTATACACAGCCTGACCCGCACATTTCTACACAAACAAGTTGTTTCGTGGCAGTAGCCTGTCTAGCCGCTCTACATGCTTGATCACGTTTGTTGATAACCTACCCATAGCACCAAAGGTTTATCATGTCTGAAAAGACGATCCTGATTTTGGCCGCCAATCCCATTAACACACAGCGGCTTGGTCTAGACAAGGAAGTCCGTGCGATTAAGCTAATCCTTAGGGAAATTGACAAACGAGAAAAATTTAGGATAGAGGATGAATGGGCCGTCACATCCGCCGATCTCCAAAAACTTCTGCTAGTCTATAAGCCGCATATTGTCCATATTACTGGCCACGGTTTTGGCAGAGATGGAATCCAGTTGGATGATCACGTCGTTGCTAGTGATGCCATGGCAGACCTGTTTCGATGGGTGAATGGCGTCTGCTGTATCGTACTCAACTCCTGCAAATCAGAAGCAACAGCCAAACTTATAGCCAAGCATATCAAATATGTAGTAGGCATGCTCAAAGATATTAGCGATGAAGCGGCTATTCGATTCTCAATAGGCTTTTATCTTGCATTGGCTGCTGACAATGAAGTTGAAGCCCAGGAAGAAATTGAATTCGCCTATCGGCTAGGGTGTAACGCGATTTGGTTAGCCAATCTTCCTGAACATACGATTCCAGTCTTATTTACAGATGGTGAAGTACTCTGCCATACTCGCTCGGTTCGGCAAGAGAATGCACTGGTTCAACTCACGCTCGACGAAGATTATGATGGCGATGATATTTTGGACAAAGCCATTAAATTACTAAAAGCCATCTGCAAACAGTTGGATATTGATGAAGAATTGCTTTTAAAAAAGATAAAGCGAGGCTCCGTGGAATTAATAATTGAATTGCCCGCATATACTGTAGAGCCACTGCTCAGCTTGGTTGGTTCTGGCGTTCTTGATGAGCATCGCGTCATTCATGCTGAACCGATCTTGGAGACGAGTGATTTTGACTTTCCAACAGACAATGTCATCGCGGCCGAGTTTCCAAATCTATTGGAAATTTCCTCTACAATATATGATCTAGTCACTGACGAGAGCCTTAAGGAGTCACAAGAAGAACTTCAAGTGTCCGTTGGCTTTCCCGCACTATTTCGGGATAATATCGCTCGTATTGCTCAACATATCCTCCAGGAACTTGAAGGACTCGGTGACTCTCCAATATCTCCTGATGTACGTGATCTGGCGTTACACAACTTATCCTACATGTTAGAGCATGGGGAGGCCTGGACTTTTACCCGCAAGATCTTGGTGATTTTGGCTCCGAAGATGGAACAGGAAGGCCACCGCGACGACTGGATACCGCTTCTAAAGCAGGGGATTGAGCAGAGTCGTTACCATCACGATACGTCAACTGAAGCTGAACTGCACTTTCAACTGGGCATTCTCTACCAACTGTTGGGACAATTTGAGGGGGCTGGTGATACATTGAGATTGAGCGCAACTGGCTTTGCCAAAATGGGCGACCGACGGGGACAGATCAAGGTTCTCAATCGATGGGCCTATGTAGCCAGGTTGCAGCGTCGATATGATGAAGCAACACAATTACTAGACCAGGTGGAAGTATGGATAGAGGATGATGATCCAGAGAGGGCATATAGCTACTTCGTGCAAGGGTCTATCGCTTTTGATCAGCGTGATTGGGCTGAGGCGGCGACTCTGTTCAAGAAATCCTTGACTCTGTGGCAACAGCAAGAGAACCTGCGCATGGTAGCCTGGAGCTTGACAAACTTAGGGGCAGCCATGCGCAGACTGGACGAGTATGAAGAGGCCATTCGCTATTATGAGCAGGCTATCGACCTCTTTGACCAGATCAACGACTCCCTCTTTCGGGCCGTCGCCCATATGAATTTGGGAAATGTCTACGAAGCCCTTAAACAATATGAAATGGCGGATGACCTCTACACCAAGGCCGAATTTGTTTTTCGCGAAATGCAGGATGAATTGCGATTGGCCATGGTCTATACAAATATCGGGGTGATCCACCGCCATATGCAGAATTGGTCATGGGCCAGAATGTCACTCTTGGATGCGATTGAACGGTGGCAGCAGATTGGCAATACCAAATCATTTATCAATGCTGTGATGGAACTAGGGCGACTCTATGAAGATCAGGGGCTGTACCCACAGGCCACGACGAAATTCCACGATGCCTTGAATGCGTTGAGTGATATCAAGAATGAACCGGGGTATGGGGCTTTACTAGAAGAGGTGACAGCACATTTGACCCAAGTGCAAGCCAAAACGGTTGAATACCAGCCCATTGGCGAAAGGACGCCCCCTCCATGAGCGTCCTCTCGGTCTGTTTTGAGTTGTTCGCTCCAGATTACGACTGAATTATCTGGAGCTACTTTAAACGGTTAGCCACACAGACCGTCTTCGGTCTCTGCCACTTCGAGCATGACAGGGGCTTGGGCAGGAACAGTAGTCTCAACAGCGGTAGTCAGAACGGATGCCTTGGCAGCGGCTAGGATAATCATCACCGCGAGTAACAGCGTGTAAAACGGGTACAAATTGGGTCGGACAAGATTCGGGTTCACAATGTCTCTCCGTATGGAAGAGTTCATTGAGTTGAGAAATTTCAACCGCATCCATTGCTATCGAGCGGAATGTGGCGCTGCAGCCTTCCTCAACGAACACCGATGTACAAACCGTTTTCAGTTGGCCAGGGCTGTGTAGGTTGTACAGCTATACTTTATCAGTAATTCGGGTGATACATAATGGGTAGGAACTGAACAAATCGGGGCGCGATTACTGGCTTGGGTAGCCCATAATCGCGCGATTAGGGGAATTATTGAATGAGCAATGACGCGAATCTACTTGATTTGTCTCAAGATGCCTTTGCTGGTGCTGTTGACGAGGCGTTAAAACTTCATAAACAGTTCCGGTTAGAAGGAGATTTATCAGTACTGGCGACATCGAAATTAGCAGATAGCTCGCTGGTTTTAGACTGCCTTCTAAAAGGGGAACCAAGTACGATTGAAACGCGCGGGCGAAATCTTCAAGGGATTTTGCACTGGGGGGTCGATAAACTATCGCCAGGGGGGGCACATAGTTTTGTCGAGCGTCAATGGCAGCTATATAACAGTCTATTCTATCCATATCTTGCAGAAGGCGAATGGGTAGATCAGGGCGTTCAAGAACAGTCCGGTCTAGCACAAGTGGAGCAAGCTGATATCGATTCTGAACAATACCTTCTAGAACTTGAGGCCATCCAGCCCTTGTTTGCGGCAAAGCTTAGATGGACGTTCAACAAGCTATCTGAACAGATGGCGTTGAGCGAACGGGCACTATTTAGAATCCGTAAGCAGGCATTAAATATTGTTGCCTCAAGATTACACCAGGAGTTGAGCACTCCCCAGGAGCTTGATCTCCGTCGGAAATATGTCGTAGAACATCGATATCGCGCTTTGCGTCCAGATGAACAGAACATTTTACATTTAGCGACAATCCTTCGTAAACCTCTGCCTCTCCAGGCTTTACAACAGCTATCTGCCGAAGTTGGCGTTGCAGATCCAATCGCAAATATTCGTGGATTACTAGACAATTGGTTCGTACAACAGGAGGATTCAGGATGATCAGTATCCGTCCAGAGGTACGTAACCACCTACATGCTTGTATTCTTCTAAGAGAACGACCCAAACTCCACGAAGTTGCTGCAAACTATTACGAACAAGAACATAGTTATCTTGAGGCGGCCTATCACTGGCGTGAGGCATCAGAATTTGAGAAGGCTGCACAGATTTTGATAGAGGAATACCAAGCAATTATTGATGATGGTCAAATCGGAGAGCTACAAGAGCTATTGCTTGAATTCCATGTTCATAGTTTAACACCAACTACTTGGGCCCAACTCAAAATTGTTAGTGGCGATGTCTCGACAATCTTAAAGGATCTCGATACATCACTCACTGAGTACGGTTATGTGCTGGGTACGGATGGGGCAACCATTGATCAGCGGGCATTGGCCTACTCCCGGCGCGCTCGTTCTTATGAGCTTCTCAATCGATGGAGAGAATGTTTTTTTCATTATCAGAAAGGAATTGACCTATTAAAAGCGGAAGAAACCAACAACGAATTGCTGGTTGACATCTACATCGACAGAGCGTGGATCTATATTCAAGAACGACCTGATTTAGACAAAGCAGAAGCAGACCTCAAAGAAGCTGAGCGTTGGCTACCGAAGAAAGATAGCCGTCGCCGCGCACTTTTCCACAATGCTTGGATTGAGTTCTATTGGAAAAAACAAGACAAAGAAAAAGGATTTCACCATTGTTTTGAGGCTTGGGTTGCAGCTACAGAAGCACAAGACAAAAGTCTGATGGTCATGACGGGACACAATTTAGGGCACGAATACATCTGGCGAGAAGAACATGAAATCGGACTTGACTACCTTCAGAAGACCCTAAAGTTGGCAAAAGAGATTGGGGATCGGCAACATGAGGCGAAATGCTATCGAGCAATTGCTGCGAGCTACGTACTTCAGGGCGAGGAGGCAGAACCAGATTCTGGTAAGGCTAAATTTGCAACTGCGATTTCATATCTCAACCAAGCAGAGCCGTTGTTTCTTGAACTGCATAATGTGAATTGGGTCGGGCACGTTTATCATGACTTAGCCAACGCTTATGCGGGCGTGGGTGATGTCGTATCGGGACGCCAAAATTATCAGAAAGCTCTAGATATTGCACATAATAGAAGTAAGCTAGGCGGACTAACAGAACTGGAGCAGGAGGGGTTACTGGCAGATCTTGCCCAAGCAGTTGACTATTACCCCGAACTCGCAACTGAACTCGATGACAATCAACAGCTTGCTCTAACCACCATTAGAATTGAAGGAGAACTAACCAGCCGCCGTTATCGGAAGTTGACCGGCGTAGCCAGAGGAACGGCATCAATTCATCTCAATAAACTAGTCGAGTTAGGCTATTTGGAAAAGGAGGGAGATGGACGATCCACTCGTTATTTATTAAAACAGGCCGAATCGACAACATAGATACAGTCATGGTATGTACACTCAATTCATCCTCTAAAAGGATAGATTAAGCCGCCCATTCGCTAAGTATAACCCGCTCAGTTTTTAGTGGATTAAACAAAACGTACCAGCACTTATCCAGTTTCAAGTATCAATTGTATTGCCACATCGTGATATCTGCTCTTTCAGTGAGATAAATTCTTCCTGTCATACTCAGCTCCGTTTCAAAACCGGAGTTTTATCCCTCCTGTAGAGGCTATGGAAAACTCCGGTTTTGAAAGCGACCGCAGTATAGCATCTACTGCTCTACCCGTTTTCAGCTTCAACGACTACCGCAAATTGAAATTAGGAGAAAATTATGCATCCCAAAAAGCCTTTCTTAGTAATTGTTATCGTATCACTAATGGTGTCTCTGACCGGTGACAGTTCCGTTTGGGGGAGTCCGATTTTCCAAGAAACTCAAACGCTTGGCATAAGCTTTACAGGACAATTGGAGTTTGAAGGTCAACCCTATACCGACACTCGTCCCTGTGATTTTAGATTCACGGCCTTTGATGCTGAGGGCGGAGGTAATGAACTGGGCAAAGTCGTAAAGACACCCGTTGCGGTTAATAATGGTCAATTCAACACATCCATAGTCTTCACTGATACAGTTACCATGAAAAGAATATTTAATGGTGAGCCACGCTGGTTATCTGTCGAAGTTAAATGTCCTTCAAGAGTCAATTCTTATGTCCCCTTTAGCTCTCGGTTAGAAGTGGCGGCTACTGCCTACTCAATCTATTCTACTCAAGTGCCATGGGAGGGTGTGATCGGGAGTCCAGACGGTTTTGGCTTGGAATTAGTAGATGGCAGGTTGGCTGTGCAAACTGACCAAATCCAAGCGAGAGTGACAACTACATGTGGGTCCAACCAACGTATTCGCTCGATAAACGCTGATGGCACAGCCGAATGTGAAGACGTTGGTGATATTACAGCCGTTAATGATGGCACTGGGCTAAGCGGCGGCGGTAGTAGTGGGAATGTCACGTTGAGTGTTGATTTTAATAGTGTTGCAAGACGTACCCATAGTCATTCTCATAGCCATCCTCATAGCCATAGTGGTGAAACTGTTTTCGCAACCACTAATTCATCAACTGGTCGCGCTGTTAATGCGATAGCTACAAGCAGCGATGGTCCCAATTATGGAGTAACTGGGTTCACTTTATCTAAACACGATGCCCCTGTAGTGGGGGGTGAGTCCGTACCTTCAATAGGCGTAGTAGGTACGGCAGGTGAAAGACGCGAAGATGGTCAAGGAAATCTTCTTCCTTGGGAAGGAGATGGCATTGGTGCTGCGGGATACACATTTGCTCTTCAAGGTTATGGCGTTTACGGTCGCAATCATCCGGCTGGCACTCAGGGATCTTTGGGAAGCGCGTCAGCTGGAGTTTTTGGTGTTGCAGGTGCCGAAGGTGGACAGGGTGATGGTGTCCTCGGCTTTACCTATTCACCTGATGGCTACGCAGTGTATGGACGTAGTTATGCAGAGGGCGGTAAGGCAGCGTGGTTTAGTGGTGATGTGGCTACAGTTGGTTTCCTCACAAAGAGTGCTGGTTCTTTCAAAATTGACCACCCATTGGATCCGGCAAATAAATATCTAAATCACTCTTTCGTGGAGTCGCCGGATATGATGAACATTTACAATGGAAATATTGTACTTGATCAAAACGGCGAGAGCTGGGTACAGATGCCAGATTGGTTTGAAGCGTTGAATATGGAATTCCGCTACCAGCTTACACCCATTGGAGCTCCAGGTCCCAATCTCCACGTTGCGGAAGAAATGCTCAATAACCGTTTCAAGATCGCAGGTGGCGTATCGGGCATGAAGGTTTCGTGGCAGGTAACTGGCATTCGCCATGACCCGTATGCCAATGCGCATCGTATCGAGGTCGAAGAGGACAAACCAGAAGGTGACCGGGGTCGCTATTTGCATCCACTGGTGTACGCACAAGTTCAAGCTAGCTCATCAGTGACATCAACCACAACATCAGGCATCGGTACAAGGGAAGCCCCCATGCCAAGTGCAAGTCAATGATGTATACCCGATTTATGTTATGCAACCTGGAGCACATATCATGCGTATGAGACCCTTCCAGATGGGTGCGTTACTCTGTATATTACTCTTCGGCAGTATTACATTGACTCACAGCGGCACGTCTGCAATTCCTGGATCGATACCCGCTGCTGACCGTGGGACAGGAATTACTACTCAAGATACCAGAAGTAAGCCAAAGACGCCCACTAATCTGGTTTTGGCCCAAAGTGATGGCCCAAAGTTGCCTAGACTTATGCCTGTTTCTGGTGGCGGGATCATTACTGAAACTGAGGCAACAGGAGGAGAACTGCGGTCAACGGTTTCATTTGGTCAGACATTCACGGGCATCACGACGGGCGGCAACTACACTTTAGCCACAGGATTTTGGAACATTCCCAAAGTGGATAGAGTTTTAGCTATCTATGCTCTGGCACTCGACAACGATCCGGTTAGCACCAACAACCTTACTGCTTATCATCGTGCTTCGATCAAAGCAATCACAGCCGCAACAGCAGGTAACTCGGAGAAAATAGCAATTGTGCTTGTGGATCTTACCGGCGATGGCAATACCCGTCTATTGCAAATAGAAAACGGTATAGCATGGCCTATTACCACCTTGCCAGCAGTAGGCGATGAGCCAGCCATGACTATCCGCGAATTTGATATGACGAATGGAAAACTCTTAGGTCGAGTTATCAAATGGGCCCGAGATACCCATCCAGCAGACAACTCATACTTCGCCTACATCGGACATGGTTTGCCCCTAGCTCCAAAAACCGATGTTACCGATATCTTCCCAGAGTCAGTAACCGCCAGTAGTGTCCATGCTGTGGATGATATCCTTCCTCCCCTGCCGCCATCGCGCAAATTAAGCCATCCCGACATTACGGATTTTAATGACGAAGGCTTAATTTCACCTTATGAGCTACAACAAGCGCTGGAAATCGGGACAGATGGCGGTCAAAATCCATTAACCGTGTTGGACCTTACCCACTGTTTTGCAGCCAGTATAGAGGAGTTTTACGAGCTATCCAATCCAGAAGGCCAGCCCTATGCCGAGGTTATGATTGGTTCCCCCAATTATACATATTTCGGACCCGAAATCATGCGCCGCTCGTTAGTCAGTATGACACCTGATCAAACCGCTAGTGGCATGGCAAATGCTATTGTACGCGATTATCATCAGGTTTTGCTTGAGGCAGATGCAAAGATCACCGATACGAACGAATTTGGTGGACACCCTCATTTATTAGTCGCGGTTGATAGTAGCAAGCTTCAACCGATTAAAGACACGATTGACGCCATGTCCTCAGCGTTGCTAGAACCAGGGATCTTCAACGAAATAAAGATCAGCGATGCTTACACCAATAGCCTAAAATATGATACAACCTATTGTGCTCCGCAGGACTGGGAGACCAAGCCACCGGATGGGCTTTCTGATCTTGCCGACTTTGTGACAAAACTGGCAGACGAATATAGCACAATCTCAGAAGTGCAGCAACATGCTAGCGCGATTAGCACACTAGTGGAGAGCGCGATTATTACCAGCACTAGTAAGATCGGTCGACCTTGGTTCGCAGAAACAGACCCCAAACCTCTGTGGGAGTTTGGCGGTTCTGGGCTAGCACTTTATACAGATTTTGTGGGGGAAAAGGGCATCGATGAGGAAACCAATGAGGAGACTCAATTTATCAGTTGGCATTCTTATTGGTATACAGATACGGTTAGGCTAGCCAGTAATGAAACAACTAAAGATTTTCCCAACGAACACCCATTCGCCTTTGTACAATCGGAAGACTCGAAAACTTGGGCAGACGTCTTTCATCGTGTTTGGCAATCAAAATCGGCCAGAGGAGATTTCTGTTTACCTGAATTCCCACCTGTCGTGACCGACGGTGAACTTAGCTTCGAGCGCGTAATCTTTCCATTGGATTTTCCAGGAATGCTCAGCGTTGGTATCCCCTCTCGTTTTGCAGTTGCCGTTCGTACCGAAGAGGAAGCGCAGAACGCACTAGTTGAATTCAAAATAGCAGATTCTAATGGTGTGTTTTTTACGAATACTGTTAGTGCAGGTGACATGATTACTGGCGTACATATGGTTGAAACTACCTTTGTACCACGCAACGTCGGAACCATGATTCTGACGGCCACAGTTGATTCAAACAACAGTTTCATCGAGGGAAACGAAGGGGATAACATAATCACCGAATCGTACATTGTAGATACAGGCAGTTCTCCGCGTCCTGTAATATCTGCTACCATACCAAGCCAATGGGTTGCTGGAAGTCAACTTGACGTAACTATCTCTCAAGGACCCGGTATTACTGTAGCAGATCTTCAGATTTATGCTTATCAATACCAAGCAGAGGAAGGAGCACCAAATACGCAAGTTGCTAAAAAAGTAAATGCCACTCAATCAGAACTTGATGACGGCTCTATTCTTATGCAAGCGATCAGTAAGACTATTGAGCTAGGTGAACCTATTTCGATCCCGCTTTCAAGATGGCCTTTAACACCTGGTCCCGTTGAGATGCATATTTGGGGCAAAAGTGGTGCCAATCCAACCCGATTTCCCGCAATCGTCAAATTTAACTACACACCTTCAGATATAGAAATCAATAGTGGCGAAACACAGTACTTTCTGTTCAGCGCCGGCATTGGTGATGAAATCCACCTCAATCTAAATGTGGAGGATGACGTTAATACAGATGCAAATCTATTTGTATGGCATACAGATAATTATTGGTCTGTTGATGATGGAAGCATTGATAAAGGAGATGATGACGTTAATTTTGAGGCTCCTTTTAATGGTGAGTACATTGTTGGCGTGTACGGAGAGACAAATGCCATATATGATCTAATGGTCTCACATATACAAGGTCCGTTATCCGATGTTTTTGCTTCGCATACTTTCTATGAGAATGAGCAACTATCATTGGCTGTACATATACCGAATTCCCGACCAATATTTTTGCCAGCGATACCGACCCCTCCCCAGCCTCCTGTATACTTGCCAATCGTGTTAGATAACTATTCTTCATCAGCATCTGATTTGACAATTACAAATATGGTTGCCGTTACCGATAATGTACAATTAACCATACGAAATCAAGGGGAGATTACCGTCACTAATGACTTCTGGGTTGACGTATATGTTGATCCAAATCCAACTCCCAGTGGACCAAATCAAATTTGGACGGGACTTTCCTTCCAAGGCATGGTTTGGGCTGTAACAGGGCCAGCATTGCCATTACCTCCAGGGGCTAGCGTAAGCTTGACGCTAAATGACAGATACTATACGTCAACGCTTAGCGTATTTACTTCTACACTGGAAGTTGGAACCATCGTTTATGCGCAGGTGGATTCAGCAAATGCAAATACAAGCTATGGGGCAGTGTTTGAATTAGATGAGTTTGGCGGCGAATTATCATACAATAACATTATGTCTACAACTGTCATTAGTAATGCGGTTGTTTCCGTTGTAGACTTCTTAGATAGTGATGGCGTCAATGATGCATCGAGACGAGATGTCAACCTGCCCGTACGCCCAAGCACCATTGGCGTGAAAGAGGAATGGCTGCAAATAGCTGAGCCATTACAGACAGAGTCTCAGATAGGCAATCAACAACCTTTCAGATCAACGATTTGGTTGCCATTCTTTCAAGGGGAGGGAAGGTAATGTTTAAACTGTCAAGAAACTATAGTTTTTTGTTAACAGTTCTTTGCGTGGCGGTACTGTTTTGCAGTTGGCAAGCATCGGTATCAAAACCTGTCTCGGGCCAGGAAGGCCCCCCTCCAAGACCAACTGTAACGCCACGGCCAACGGCAACACCCATCCCAACGCCGACAGACGTTCCAACACCAGCCGCAACCAGCGAACCAAAGAAGCCGAAGCCTCCTGTGGCCATCTTGCTTTTGGAAGTTCAGCCAGTTCAAAGTGGACTTTCGTCTATCGTCCAATGGCAAGATTTTCAAGATGACTGGCATGACGTTGATGGGTGGCGAGGAACCGTCGTCAACGGCAAAACCATCTGGTGGGTTGAAGAAAAGGATTGGGGTACTGGTCCATTTCGGTGGGTAGTTTATGAGGTCGAAAGTGAATCAGTAGTCGCAGAAAGTACGCCATTCGATTTACCCGCAAATAACAGTGAGCCAAAGGTTATTCAGGTAATGTTTAACACAACGACCGCCGAATAGAAGAATCCTCTCAAATAGATTCAATAATAGAATTGTGATGGTAGCTTAAGGGAAAAGTGCTGGCCGATGGCCAGCACTTTTGTTTTACACTGGATATTGCATCGCTGCTGCAAGTCTGTATAACAATGCTGCCCAATTGCACGTAGTATCGTCAAGTTATCAGGTGGTTGCCAATTAATAATGCCGATTCTCTTTTCGCCCTATTCATGAAGAGCGGCCAAAAGACGCTAAAGTATATTTTGGCTCCTACAATACCCTTTGAGAGGAGGACAGATGTCCAAAATAATTTGTTCGTTCCGTAAACGTCCGTGGACGCGTTTGCTACTTATTGTATTCATTATGTTCACGACCATTCCACCCCACGATGGTCAAATCCGGTCTCGATTTGACTTAAGTAAGTCAGTGGTGGCCGCTCCACTTACTCAGCTAAACTGCCCCACCACACCTGTCGATCCACCAGATGAAGCCCCAAACACATTTTCCTCGGTTATCACCCGGCCCAACTTCTGTGTCTACTACGATATCGATGCTACGGACGTAGAGGCCCAAACTGCCGCCAACCACATTCAAACCTACTGGAATCGGTATGTAAGCGACTTTGGCTTTCGTCCCCCTACTGCCACAGGTCGCCTGAATGTTTACCTTTTTGAGCAGGTCAATTCGAAAGGTGATCCCATGTGTAATGGGTACACCAGCACGGGCCGTAATTACTTCGTGACAAGTACTGTCTGTTTCGACACACCTGAATCTATTCAGAAAGTCTTAGGGCATGAGCTGTTTCACCGAGTTCAGTTTAGCTACGATCTAAGGGAGGAGTTTTGGTTTTATGAAGGAACAGCCCGAGCTATCGAGGATAATGCTGCGCCCAACATAGATAATTGGCCAACTGCACATAGCGCAGTCTCATCATCGTTCAATAAAGAGGTGAATCGATATCTAGCTTCGGAAAATGCGAACTCAGATGTAACGAGCACACAGCGACCGTACAAAGCTGCTCTTTTCTGGAAGTACTTTACTGAGCAGTTTGGCACGGTAAGCACCGAGCCAGAATTAGGTATTGATGCACTGCGTGTCTTATGGGAAGCTGCCGAATCAAGCAATGATATAGCAGCCGTGAACAGCGCACTCTCAAGCCTCGGGGCAGGTCAGCGATTCGATGAAGCATTTCGACGCTTTGTCGTAGCCAACTGGACCAAAGATCTAACCAATCTGCCCGACGATTCATACAACTATATCGACGAAGAGCAGGCCCTGGCACTTGGTCTTACTCAACTAAAGTATGGCCCCATCATGCCATCGAAAGGGGTAACTATTACTGTTGGTACATCGGCAACTATCGACATCCCGTTCATTTCTCGCTATGGGGCACGCTATGCCTCCGCTCCAGTTGGGGACAACTGTCCAGTTGTTTCCGTCTCGTTTGATACCACAAAAGGGCGTCCCTTTTACCATATCGTTACCCAGAATGGCAATGTATTTCACAATCATGTAGAAGGCAGCGGCGAACGCTGGAGCCAAAGCTTTCTCAACAATGGCATTACCCGGGTAACGGCAATTGTCGGTGGGTTAGCCAACTCAGCCGAGAAAACCAAGCTGATCATGAGTTGTGTTCAGCCATCCCTGGATATTGTGATGCCGAATGACGGTGCCCGGACTTTTGTTGGCACAGGCAATAAACTACTGGCCCAGGTCTCGGTTAACGCTAGCTCACCGAATTCGCCGGTGGTTGCTGGGCTAAATTATCGTGATTTTGAAGCCAAGGTTGACGGTGACAATGCCCGCGTCGTTACGGGTGGTTTTGTACAAGAGCAGTACTGGCTTGTTGTTGACGCGCCAGACGGCAAGCCCAACGGTGTCTACGATTTGGAGATCACTTTGGAGGAACCCGGCAGCTCAACTATTTTGGCTTCAGATACAAGCGCGAGCAGTGTTGTCTACGATGCGGCGCGGACCGATCACCTACTTGTGATTGATCGCTCTGGCTCTATGGCTGATGATGAAAAGATGGTCGCGGCCAAAGCAGCGGCCAACTTTTATCTCGATATTCTACCAAATCAGGATGGGTTGGGGGTCATTCCGTTTGAAACAGATGTCTCACCAGAACCATTCGGCTTAACGGCTGTAAACCTGTCTGTCAAAAATAGTGCTCAAAGCTATATCAATGCATTGACTACAGCTAATTTGACTAGTATCGGAGATGGTCTTAATGAGGCTGTGGCTCAACGAACTGCTAGCACGACCGGCAACAGCCGCTGTTCCTTTGTATTGCTTTCCGACGGAATGGAGACCGCATCTCTTTACTGGTCAGATGTAGAATCGACTGTTATTGCCAGCGGTTGTCCTGTTACCACCATTGCATTCGGACCCGCTTCGGATGAATTGCTCATGCAGGAGATTGCACAGAAAACCGGTGGCCTCCACTTCTTCAACGATGTCTTCCAGAGCCTGCCCATACAGGCTGCCAATAGTCCAACTGCTATCCAAGATGTATCAACCGATCAAACTAATCTGGATCTAGCTAACGCATTTGAGTATATCCTCTCTCAAGAAGAAGGTCGGCAACGCCTTCTATCCGAGCAAGGCTTGATTTCACCAATTGAACAAGAGCAGAGCTACGAAGTCCTTATCGATGACGCAACAACCGAAGTTCTGGTTGCGCTGGATTGGACCAACGTCGATACCACCCTGGAGCTGTTCCTGGAGATGCCAGACGGCAGCGTGATGGGGCCCAACTCACCGCCCTACACCTTCGAAGACTCGCAGAGTGGACATTTGGGTTGGCGCATTGACAATCCTGTGCCTGGTCAATGGAATCTACTGGTTACTTATTCCGGTGGTGCGCAAGAGACAATTCCTTACCAAGTAATCGTAAGCAGCCGCTCCAACGTAACCCTAGATGTCTTGCTGCCAGATCGACTCGATACGAGCTACGAAACGGGCAACCGTATTCCAATTTACGCCTTCCTTTCGGGCAACGAACCGATTACCGATGCCGAGTTGGAGGCGGTTGTTACATCCGCACAAGGTACCGAGACAGTTGTCCAGTTGCTGGACGATGGTCAACACGACGATGGTCGTGCGGGTGATGGACTCTATGCAGGTTTGTTTACGCGAGCCAATCAAACTGTGGCAACAAGCCGAAGCCTACAAGGCGGTGACCAAGCGTCCAATGATGCTGGCTACCGAGTTGTGGTCCGTTCATCTCACGTAGCATCCCAGCGCGAAGTTTTGGGTGCCTTCTCCGTTGCAGAGGGGCAAGATACGGACAACGATTCGCTGCCAGACGCGTTCGAGGCAGAGTATGGTGTCGATGATCCGAACCTCGATTTGGATCTGGATGGGCTAGACAACCTGAGCGAGTTCCTATCGGGAACCGATCCAGAGAATCCCGACACAGATGGTGATGGTGAGAACGATGGAGCAGAGGTGCTGATTCACCAACAAGATCCCTTGAACCCCGATGATGGTCAGATCGAAGCACCAGAATATTTCCGAGCCATTGCAGCCAGCAGCGCCGTCACCCTTACCTATGATGTGAAGGATGAATACACTTCTATCCTGTTGTATCGTGCAACAAGCCTTGATGGGCCATGGAGCCTTCAGGTCACCGAGCTACCACTCACAGGCATCTACAGCGACCCTGCAGAAAATGACCAGACATACTACTATCGCATCTTCGCCATTGATGCAGATGACCACCAGAGTGCGGTCCTGACCAGCGAGCCCGTCACGCCCATGGCCGATCCAATTCCGCCGCAAGCTCAAGTTGTTATTGACAATGGTGCAGCAACAACCTCTGATTTGGATGTCATTTTGACCTTCCAAGCCTACGAGGAAGAGGAAGCCGCGGTCTTTGACGATATCGTAGAGATGCTTATCAGCAATGACCCATTCCAGGCTGATGCAAGTTGGCAACCGTTTGCACAGAATGTGGCCTGGCGCTTGGCAGATACAGCAATCGATGAGGAGGCTCGGGTCTATGCTCGCTTCCGCGATGGCGCTGGAAATGAGTCACTCACCGAACTGGGTTCGATTCTACTGGTTGCACCGCCGACACCAGCGCCCACGGCGACTTCTACGTCAACGCCAACAGATACACCAACAACGACTGCTACGTCAAGCGCCACCAATATGCCTACACCGACACCTACCTCCACCTTTACATCAGTGCCTACAAATACTCCCGTGCCTACGATCACAGATCTGCCGCCCGACACACAAAATCCAACGGACACACCTGTACCGACGGCGACACCTGTACCGACGGCGACGCCTGTCGGGTCTGCAGAAAATCATGATATCTATCTACCACTTCTGAGATAGGAACAGAAGTTCCATTCAATATCAGTAGCTCGTAGAGGCCTCCATGGGGTACCCGACGTCCTCAGATATGGCCTGTTGTCCTATCTGAGGATGCCATCCTTTCATTGCACTCTACTGAATATCTATCAAGACAGGTGCAAAGAACAGCAGTGATAGACCGGTGGTGCATTTCCCTCAATGCGCCACCCAAGGAAGGAAAAAGAGCCATCCGCATGGCGTAGCGAAATTCGCGGCGTGCTCGGTGCCATCAACCGAGATGTTTACGGAACACTCATCGGCATCGGCATCCTCAGATTCATCTGGAACATCGGCTTTATCTCGTTTATCGGTAACAGAATTATTGCTCCAGCAATCATAAGTATTGTCGTTGGGTATGCCCTATTCCAAATTACAGGGGAACCGTTAGCGGAAACAGGCGATGGCGCAGCCATATCGTTGGTTACGATTTTACTTGGCAGAGGTGAAACCGCAGCTTAGATTGTTTCGATGTCTTGCTCCTCTGTAATAGCCGTCTCTGGCACTTCGATCTGTTTGGCACTTAGTATCATCATTAAGCAAAGCGAGGGCAAATGCCGTAAAACGAGAAGAAGGGGCCACCAAGCCTAGGGTTAACGCTGGTGGTCCTGCGCGATACATTCAGGTCCACGGTTCGTTTTGCCCCTAGTCCACCTCCCATCCAGGTTCTGGTCCTATAGTGGCGGTTGGCCTCACGTCCGGTGGTCCAGGCGGAAGATGATGAGGATGACAAGATGAATGAGATGAGGGGGGTGAATAAGATGAGGGGGACACGCATCTCCGTGAGATAGTCGAACTTCATCTGATTTATCTCCATCATCGACTCATCTCAATCGTCTTCAGCATCTTTGCATTCGCTCATCGGCTTTCGAGTAAGCGTTCCTTGCGAATCGACTCGACGGCTAGCTTGCGCACGGCTCTGGGGACCACCGCGGTGACTCGCCCGGCCATGACAACGGCTCCATCTACCTGGCTATGCAACCAACCTAGGATGGTCACCTCCAGGGGTTCGTCCTGGGAGGCGTTCATGAAGTGGAATAGCTCAGTGGCCTGGCGTCCGGTGACGAAGACTCTATGGCGACCGCCTTTGTCTGGATTGTCGGTCTGGACGAGGAGGTCCATGACGGGAGTTGTTTCGCCATCGACGGGAATGGTTCGGGTACTGTGTGAGGTAACGGTGCCCATGAGAAAGACGTTATTGTTGCGGCGCATGGCGGTCCTCCTTTGTGTTTGGTTGTTGAGTTGGCATACTTTGCTCCTTGTTTGCAAAAGATGATTGAGATGATTGAGATGAAGATCTTGTTAGTCACGGAGATGCTTGTCCCCTTTGTCTCACTTAGGAGTGAGAATTTTATAAAACCAAATGAAAGATCCCTTGGGAACTCGAGATGACAGCGTCGAAGTTTCGGGTTTTATTTGATCCTGATTCCTTATCACGTCGACTTTGTTCAGCATAAGCTTGTCATCTCCATCATTATGTCATGAGTACTTCTGGACCGGGGGGTGCGGTCCAAGGGTTTGGATAGTCAATATGGTGGACTGAGTGGTTGGTCCATCTTGAATTGAACGCTGCTCCCTACCTTCACCGGGGCAGGCTTGACCGATGCAGGCAAATTGGGGCTGATTTTGGCCCAATTTGCCTCTCTGGTGAATCTTGCGTCAATCTATAGACCCTTATAACTTGCGTCAAGATAGCTTGTCAGCCGGTCAGATTGTCAGCTATTAGCTTGTGCTCTCGCTGAGTTACTTGTTGTACAAAGAGTAGCAGGGTGATTAGTAAGCTGACTGCTGACAATCTTCTGGCTAAACACTTCCTTCAAAACATCAGATCGTCTAAAGCATCGGCGAGTTCATCGTCTTCTGGTAGGTCGGACTGGACGGCTATTTTGAGCTTGCCTGAACGGAGGGCGGTCTTGACGGCTAGGACTCGGCTGCGCTTGGGTATGCTCTGGAAGAATTCAATAAGATCGTCGTCTTCTCCTTCCCGCAAGGTCATGTTAATGTCGAAACGGTAGATCTTGGTTTGGAGCTTGGGGCGAGGCATTAGGCACCTCGCTTACGACCCGCCTGGGCCTGCTTGTAAAGTCCTCTAGCGATGGAAAGCACTGGCTGGTCTGGCACGTACGCTTTGCCGTTGAAGCGGTTGATGAAGGTATTACCCAGCAGCACGGCCCCGCCACCGACTACGATGATCCGTTCAAAGCGTCGCCACTGTTGTCCCCACTTACGCTCGATGGAGCCGGTCACCTCCCGCTGCCAGATGGGCATGGCTTCGGTCAGATCAAGGGAGCCGCTGCGCAGGCTGGCATCTAGCTCGCCCAGGCTGTAGTGACCGTCGTGGTTGAGCAGTTCGAGGAGGCGACGCACGCCAACCGTGCTGCCCGCTGTTAGGCGTTGGACGGGTGTTTTGTCCCGGACGGCCATCAGCTCTAGTGTGTTAAAGCCCACCGACACCACCCCAACTTCCTTTTTCATGAAGCCTTTGCGCTCAGCGATGAAAACGCCATCATCATCGAGCAGGAAATCCATCAAGGCACCTGCTGGCTGGGACGTCACCTTCACGTCGGCAATCTCAATCTGATGGGTTTTCCCGTCGGCATCCCAGGTATGTTTGCCCCTCATCCACTTGCGGACAGCCGCCACGTTGGCTTTGGCGTCATCACCACTCAAGGTCTCGATGGGCATGCCCACAATGCAGGTGATGGGTGCGTCAAAGTCGCCATGCTGGTTGATGCGCTCAGTGAGTGCGCCGTAGAGTAGAGCGATAATTTCGGGGCTGTTGGTCAGTCGGTCGTAGTCCAAATTCTCGATGGGACGGCCCTGGTCGTGCGCGTTCTTGCCCACGTAGTAGCGCTGATTGCCCACGGTCATCTGCATGGCGTTTTGGGACTTGAAACCGTGCATCTTGCCGACGGTTGCACCGCCACCCACGGCCACGAATGACGGCATCTCCAGACCGCCAAAGTCGTCAAAGTACTTTAAGGCTCGCATCCCCAAATCGAGGCCGACGTAGGTGGTTTCGTGTTTGGATTTAGTTTGTTGCTTTGTCATGTTTGTTTGCTCCTGTATTTTTTGTAGCTGGTCAGCATTTCAGCTAGTCAGCTTTTTCGTGGTTGGCACGATTTATGGACAATGGCTAACTTTGAAGTTATACTGCGAATGGGAACAAATTTAAACGTCTACCCGCCTGAAAAAGTTAAATTTATGACCGTGCCGAGTATATCGAGCCACTGTAGGCTATGTCCAACCAGAACGAATACCCCGTGACAAGCTGAAGTGCTGACCAGCTGATAGCTACTTCCTTCGATAGTCCTTCACGTCATGCAATTCAATCAGTTGGGCCGTTCCCAACAGGCGACTCGTCACCCGGCTGGACCAGAGGGTTTCCAGCTCGCTGATGTCCAGATTGGTGGTAATGATGGTCGGCAGCTGGGCGGTGTAGCGGCGATTGATGATGTAAGCCAGTCGCTCGATGGCCCACTCAGTTGGTTTTTCGCTGCCCAGGTCGTCTAGGATGAGCAGTTTGATGGTGCAGAGCTTCTCGGTCAGCTTGGCTTCATCGGTGCGACCAGGGAGATACTCACCCCACGAGGCGCGGATGGTGAGCAGCACCTCACCCAGCATGGTAGCGTAGACCTCGTAGCCCATGCCTAGAGCCACTACACCCAGCCCGACGGCCAAGTGGGTCTTGCCGGTACCGGTCGAGCCGGTGATGACCAATCCGCAACCGTTGCCGATGGAGTCGTCCATCCACTCGGCGTAGCACTGGATCATGTCGGCAGATTGAGCACCGATGCGGCTCCAGTCGAAGGTCGCCAAGTCCGTCTCGTCGTAGCGCTGCCAACTCTGGATGCCGCCAGCATTGTGGAGGTTCATCTCAATTTGGCCTTTGCACCAGGGACAGGTGGCATTCTGGTCTCGTAGATTGACGATACCAGTGCCTTCACAGGTTTCGCACTGCCCACAGAACCAGCTGCCAGCCAGCAGATCGGCTCTGCTCCAGCGCCAGGCAGGAGGTTGCTTGGATTCGTCGTCATCGAGCCACCCCTCCTTGGGCGGTTCCAGAATAGTTTCCATCGTCGGTTGATTCATGATTCAGCTTCTCCTTTCCGGTGTAGTAGGGTGAGTTTGGACTCACGTAGGCTTTGGTTGCATTCGGTGGATAGTGACCGCTGCGAACGCCCTTGCGGACGTAAGCAGCCGGGTTGCGTACGCCATGAGCTGGGTTGGTGGCGTAGGCGAGCCAGGCAGCACAGAGGTCGGGTTGTTGCAGGCACTCGACGATGCCGTCTGGATTCATGGGCTTGGGCAGGTTGGCCAGGATGGTGGTCAAGTGCTTCTCTTGGTCCATGTTGCCCAGGTTGGCTTGGGGTTGGGTGCTGCCAAGTTGAGTCGAACTGGACAAAGTCGTTTGAGAAGAATTGATCTGATCATGATCATGAATTGATTGTTTATGATATAAATCATGATCATGATCAATGATCAAAGAAGGAGCGTTCTGAGCGGCAGCACCCACGTCGTCTGTGGATTCTTGATTTTGACCTTTTTGGTCCGGATGTTGAAGGGCAGCCATGGCCGCTCGAATTTCGCCCTTACGCTGGCAATCTAGGCGCATCTTCTCGAGGACCGAGAGGGTTTCGTCGTCCTCATAGCCACCATGAGAAAGCTCGATGTAGTCGCCTTGAACGGTGCTACCATCGGGGTGAATGTAGTCGTAGAGGCGGCCTGATTTGCTGGTTTGGGTGTTGTCGCTGGCAACGGTTAGCTCACTGGGTGTTGCAGACGACAACGGCGAATCAGGTTGGGTGCTGCCTGTGGCAACGGTCTCTGTCACCATATCGCACTTTCGATCTGGGTTGGGTGTTGTGGTGTAGAGCGGTCGCTCGTTTGGGGTGTTGTCAGCAGCAACGGTTGGTGTAATGGGTGCTGCGGTGGAGCACGCTGAGTTAGGTTGGGTGTTGTTTGTGGCAACGGCTAGCTCACTGGGTGGTGCAGGCGACAACGGCGACTTAGGTTGGGTGTTGTCTGTGGCAACGGCCTCTGTCACCATATCGCGCTTTCGAGCTGGGCTGGGTGTTTCAGTGGAGATCGGTCGCTCACCTTGTGTGTGGTGGACGGTAACGCTTTCCATGCTAGCTGTTGTCTCTGGCAACGGTGTCGCAGGTTGGGTGTGCTGACTCACAACATGATGGGTTTCTTGGGTTGTGGCTTCCAGCAGGGTACCTACCGCGCTCTCTCCAGCATTATCCACAGAATTGGATAGCGTTAGAATCGTGCGCCAGCGTTTGCTATCGAGCCTCTCTCGCTCAACCAGTCCAGCCTTCATCAGCCGATTGATACGGGAACGGACACCGCTTGTCGTCAGCGGTTTGGGGTGCCGTTCACCAATCTCGGCATAGCTCAACTCAATGGCTACCTCGCCCGTTTCCGCCTGATTTTCAAGCGCCAACGCGCAGAGAATCATGTAGGTACGGTAGTCACCATTGCTGATTTTGCTCTCGATGGCAACGTGGGAAAAGTCGATGAAATTACACATAAACGACCTCCACTTCGGGTGCAGAATCGACACCTATCAGAGTGAAATGGATGGTTACTGTCTCATTTACCGCTTGGGGCAATTTGCCATTCGAACAAATTTTCATTAGAATATTCTCCAGTTAGAATAATTTTTCTGTGTGTGAGTGTCGCTCTTAACGGGGGCGGCACTCTCTTTTTTACAGAACTATCTGCTTTGTTTTTCCTACTCAATCCAAGATACGATAGCTGGCACTCCCTGTGGCTCGGTCATCATCATCAGATTCTTCATCAGGCCAGCCATGGTCGGGTAGGGATCGCTGCCATGGACCAACAGCCCCTTCAGCACTGTCTTCGCCATCAGGGTGCTGCCGCTTCCAGGCCTCCAGCAATCGCACCTGCTTCAACTCGGCATCCAACTGAGCCTTCTCGCTTTGGGAGAGGGACCGGTTGGTGCGGGCCAACTCCCGCATGGCCTTCATGCGCTCAATCTCACCTGCATCGTCCCGCTCTTGCATGTGGGTTACCCCGCGGATGACCAGAATGTAGATGAGGCCCACAATGGCCACCACAATCAGCAGAAATGGGATGCCCAGGACCGCGCCAAGCAGAAACGCTGATGTCTCAGGACCAAAGCGCTGGTCGATGTAGATAAACAGCACCACCGAAATGACCAAGACAAAGAGGGCAACAACAGCCCACAACCCGCCTGTATTGATTCGCTTCATCTCTTCGCTCCTCTGGTGTTTAAGTGGGCAAGTGCCGATGGTTCTCTAGATATCTACAACCCTGCAACCTTGCTTACCTGCAACCTTGCTCACCTGCTCTTCTAAAAAGTGCAACGTAACCGTAACGTAACCCTGTTACGGCGTAACAGACCACAAAATCGGGGGAATGGGCTGTTACGTTACGGTTGCGTTACGCGCGAATCGTCAACTTGGGCAACGCCATCGGCAATGGCAGACTTGATGAACTGCCAGTTGAGCATCTGCCCCGTCTCCTCCTGATACGCACGCTGTACGGCCTTCTGGCTGGGCGGCTTGCCATGTTCATGGACATACTCGGCCACCATGTCTCGCAACCATTCGGGATAGCTTTGGGCATGGTTTGGCCCAGCAATCGTGCTTACTGGTATGTGAGCGATCTCTTCGGTCAGCGCTGGTAATCGCCAACCTGGACTCTCTACACCCCGCCACAGGTTCCCAATCCGTTCGATGTTCACCTCAACGTGGTTGGGGGGCAGCAGGTACGCTTGAATTCGCTTGGTCTCGCCAGCCCGTAGCAGCAACATGGCACCCTTGCCCGGCAGACGCTCGGCCCCACTGCCTGATACACCAGCCGCTACTCGGGCATCATCCACACTGGCCACTTTGCCCACAATCCGCACCGGAAAGTTGGCTTTGACCAATGAACCGATGACGCTGGCCAACGGCTTCTGAGTGGCCCCGATGACGTGAATGCCCAGTCCTCGACCCACCTGGAGCAACCGCTTGATATGACTTTCAACTTGAGGTCCAGCCACATCAGCCAGCTCAGCCAACTCGTCAATCAAGACTAAAATTCGCGGACCGGATACGCCTTCTCGCTTGCGCCGTTCCAACTCGGCCACAACTTGCGCCAACGTTTGGACAGCTGCCAACGGTTCCGTCACCACTGGGCAAGCTAAATGAGGCAGTCGATTGAAGGCGGGGAAGTCAATGCCCTTGGGATCCAGAATAATCATAGCCACCTCTTGAGGTGAGTGAAGTACAGCTGTGCTGACCGCCATGGCCGTGAGCAGATTGCTCTTGCCGCTACCCGTTGTCCCAGCAATTAGCGCATGAGGGGAGTTGGGGTTGATTAGGTCCAGCAGAATACAGTCAGCTTGGGCATAGTTGTTGGCCTCACCGACGACAGAGAGCAGCCGATGGTTCAGGTCTAGATGTTGCCGTCCGTTATGCAACCGCTTCAAGACCTCCACCACAAGCAGCGGTTTGGGGTCTGGCCGCGGTACCTCCAAGCAGAGAGGTAGACGGTCAAAACGACAGTGGACCGGCTCTTGACGGGCTGACGTTAGGGCTTCATCTAGTTCATCGGCTAGGCTGGTCACTTTGGAGACGGTGACGCCCTGACCCCGCTCCAACATGTAAACCCGCACAGCTGATGTTTGATATGACTGAGGCGGTGGCGCAACCCGACAGCGCACCCCATGCTCTCCAAAGAGTTGGTTGATAGCTTGCGCTTCTTGATTCATCTTCATCGTTCCAACACCTCAAGTGCAATCGGCTGCCGACCGACCGGAGCTTGAGCCGGTTCATCCCGCAGCATGAAACCCATTCCTTCTACATACTCCTCCCGCAACGCTGGCTTCCAGTCCGGGTGGTTGAAGGGCAAGAGTAGAAGACACTTTCCTCCGCTAGGGCTGCGCCGACAGACGCCATCTTCTAACAGATCGCGGGTGGGACAACCGTTGGCAGGCACCTGTCCCCGTTCTAGCCAAGCTTGGGTTGCCCGACACCACTTGCGCTGGTCGGCCACATTCACCATTTCAAAAACAGGAACGGATTGGCCGACACCCAAATGAGCCAACTGGGCAGGCTCAATCACATCGACGATACGGGCATACTTTGGATTTTGGTTGACATCATTCGACATCGTAGACACCTCCGAGTGTGTTGAAAAGTAGTAAAGGTAACTGCGATTAAACGCGGCCCGGCGGCGTCCATGAACAAACATCTATGCCGAGATTTGGCGAACGAATCACCCCTCGGTATCATGGAAACCGGCGTGCCGCTGGAATAGTCAGCGGATACGCCTGGCCTGTCTGGTGGTCTGAACACCGGGCAGGCCTCCAATTCTTCTTAACGTTAGATTACTTTTTGGTCTATAAGCCCTTCCCTTCTAACAAGCCAATTGGAAACTCGACATGACTGTATTCGGCCACCTTTTCCACCAAGAAAGGAAAGACCTCTTCTTGGGTCGTCAGCTCGACGGTTGCTGGTGACGCCATCTGCCTGGCTAAGTTTGCTTGGCGTTCCAGTTCATCGGCCAGCACCATCAAGTGGATTTGGGCGGGTGTGCTGGATGGTGCGCAGGGACAGCCGGTGCAATCGTCGGTGAAGCGGAGTTCTGTGAGTGATAGCGCGATGCGGTAGGCGCTGCTTTCGATTTCGCGAAGTAGCGATTCTGCTATTTCAAGGTACATATCGTTTCCTTCAATGACTTCAAGCGTTTGACGACTCTTTTGAGCCAACAACCGCAACTCATCTTGTCCTTGTTGAATGGTGGTTAAGTGTTTCTTAGGTAATCTTTGTGCATTTGGCATCTCAGTTTGATCTCCTGCATATGATTAAAATAAACGGATTCAGAATCTCCCCTAGGGTCTTGAAAACGATACTCCGAATCCGAAAACGAACGGGTAAAAATAGCTGTTTTTCTAAAACATCTCCTTTTCTGCTCCTTTTTTATGACTTTTTTGTGACTTTCGTTCCAACAGCCAAAACCTGTGATATGGTGATTTTCGCATGCAAAACGGAGTAGCGTCGACGCGGTTCATTTTGATTTCTAATCCAACTGATCAACTTGAGGAGTAGCAATGACTATTGACACATTGGATACCCATGTGACCCGCTTTATCAACTTGAAAAACAGTCCACATACGCGCAAGTGGTATATGACTTATCTGCGACCGATGATCCAATTCTTTGGTGAAGAGTGCCAGCTCAATTCAGTGAAGCGAGTCAATGCAGAAGCATATTGGCAATCGGTTCAGAATCGTCAAATTTGTTATGAAGATCACCCCTACAAGAAACCAGAAGAACGCAAGTTATCGCCAACAACACTAGAGAACTATCTCCGTGCCGCCCGTACTTTTTGGAATAAGATGGTTGCACAGAAGGAAGTGGAATATAATCCTTTTGACCATATTGAAGCGACCAAAGACGACTGTCCTGTTGAGATGAAGGCGATAACGCCCGATGATCTACGTGCCATTTGGAAGGCTGCAAGAACTTCTGGCCCCCGCGATTTCGCTATTGTGACGATTATGGCCACGTCTGGCGTGCGAGCTGGAGAGTTGGTCAGTATGGACATCAAGCGCATGAATCTCAATCGAGGAGAAATTTGGGTCAATGGAAAACGAGGATGGCGCAAGATCTTCTTAGGGAAAACCAGCAAGCAGGTCATTCGGGACTACCTTGAAGATCGGCCTAACGCTGTGACTAGCTCACTTTGGCTTAATCAATACAGAGAATCGCTCACCGAAGACGGCGTTCGTCAACTCTTCAATCGTTTAGCGGAACGTGCAGGTATTAAAGGGAAACATAATCCTCATGCCTTCCGGCATCGCGTTGCACAGGCTTGGCTCGACAGTGGTATCAACGCCGAAATTGTGGCGCAAGCGTTAGGCCATGCAAATGTAACGGTTACACTTACCATTTATGGAAATCAAGACCATAAACGACTACGGACAACGATGAACCGCGCAGAACTTGTGCCATTTCATGATCCATATGAAGGTGAGGAACTTGAAGAATCGAGCATCGGTTGGTGTCACGGATTATTCGCCAGTGTCGAGTTAGTAAAAAGATAGAGTAAACTTATCAGAGAAACCAAGAAAGGGGATCTCTGATGACGATAAAAGAACGTGAGGCCGAAATAGTCCGTGTCAAGGAATCAAGCTTTG
>JBCCHB010000068.1:0-83042 GCA_039028975.1 Chloroflexota bacterium | reverse complement strand
TTGGCCGTATACTTCACATTCTGGCACTACACATGCCAGACTTTCCAGCGGTCTTTGGGATGATTTTTCGTTCTTCATCCCTTTAGCATACTCATCTTGTCAAGTCTCTCATTCGGTCGGAGATAATCTCACCTTTCAACCATTTTTCGACCCTCTTGGTATGACTTAAATGTGTAACGAATTCACATCCAAATCATATCATTGGCATTCTGTTTAGCTAATTCGGTTGATGGCTACCTGAAGTTTACCGCAATTTCCATGGACTCGTCATCGCCCCATCCTCATCAAAAGTCAACGGCACCTCATCTAGCCCCGTTAAGCGTGGATGATTCTCCACTGCTTCACTTAGGTTGGGGCTAACCCATAGCTCATCCAGCGTCAACGTATTGCGAATGAAGGCGAGCCGTGCTTCCTCTGCTGGTTCGCCGCAGCCGATGATGGCGGCTTGAATGGCTCGCTTGTCGTCAGCCATGGTCATAGGCATGGACGCGCGCCACATACCCAACACACCAGACGTAAGCGAGTTGGTGTAGATGGCCTGCCAATCAACCTTGCTAGCCAAGCGAGCCGTAACCACATTGGCCAGCCCCATGCCGTTGGAATTGCCATGGGTCGCTTCAGTCAGATCCAGAACGGTAATGGTAGAGATATCCGGACCATCAGTCGGTTCAACTTGGCGAGGAATCTTGAGACGCTTAATGACATTGGTGTCCATCCCAGTGCCGGAAATATTTTTGCCTAGTTCCCGCACAACCAGCACGTCAATTTCAGGAAAGGGCAGGCTGGCCATGAGCGATTTGGCCTTTTCCAATAGCTGAGCTTCTTTGTCCGCTCCAATTTCTGCCGCAGTCAGCCCTACGATCTCAGCCGTCTCGTCGTAGGCATTCTCCACAATGGCCAAGCCCCCTCGCAAATTGGTCTCCTTCTCATAAATGCGAGAAGCCGGTGCCAGATAGGTTTTTAGCCCTTCCACACCGTTGGCGTGCATGGTTGCGGCACCGTGCTGCTTGCCCAAGCCAATCACCGCCATTTTGGCCAATCCACTCTCAATTTTGCTGCGGAAGCTGGTATGGGGCTTAACCCGGTTGATCAGGATCGAGTGTTCGGCCTCATGGGAGATGATGTCTTGATAGAGAGGAGGCCCATCGGCTAACTGGCCGATCTCGCGTACCTCCATTGTCGCCCGAATTTCGGCACCGACGACTTCTGGTGTCACCCCCAGATTGTGGAGCATCTCAGTCTGCCCTTCAGCAGTTGCACCGGCATGGCTGCCCATGGCCGGAATGATAAAAGGCTCGGCACCCATTCCTTTGAGTGTATCCACCGCAGCTTTGACAACGGTGGCCAAATTGGCGATGCCTCGGCTACCTACGCCCAGAGCCACACTATCACCAGGGCTGATTTGGCTGAGGATGCCACTCTGATTGAGGGCATTCGCTGTATCTGCTGCGATATCCTCGACGAGTGGGCAGTCAAAACGCTGTTCAACGCGAAGTAGCGTATGAGGTAGTGGAGCAGGGAAATTAAGCTGTTGGATCTGTTGGTAGAAATTCATTCGTGTTTAACATTGTCCTTTTTATCGTAACGATCTCGCAAGGTTCTAGCTCGGATCGACGACAAACTTTCCCCATGATTCAGAAAGAATCACGAACAATTCTACTGTCCCCGTGCTTCTCTCAGTCCGTGGAGGTAATATTTGGCAGGCTAGATCTGACTCTTCGCCCTGTTGGTCCGTACTAATATACTAAGCCGTTAATTCAATCACAATTTCTTTGAGGGCCTTGAGGATGCGGAGAATGTCAAAGACTTCGTCAGAGAGACCAGAGAAATCGCGACTGGTTGTGTAGAAAGAATTTTCGAGAACCATAAAATTCCAATCGCGACCAATGACGTAACAACCGTAAACTGGATGCTTATTGTGATTCAATGTCTGGCCAACAAGCATTGCCGCCAAGGCCTGGGCTATCGGATCACCATTTGGATCACGCTGTCGCTTATATTCCGAGAAAGCAAAGTAAGGGATTTCGGGTTCATAATAGCCAGAAGCAATGAGGCCATCAGGTTCGCCGGCCAATAGGATGTCATCGATAGTTGCTTCTATATGGCGCTGCGCAAATAGATTATAACGGTAGAGGTCGGTCAACTTTACCATACTGAACATAGGACCAATGAAATGGAGGGACAGTTCCTGCTCTTGCCAGCTATCAGCATTTGCGTGGAGCAAACTACGAAGCTCTACACAGCTTTGTTTTTCAAAGTCTGATAAATCAATGGCTAAGGCACGATTAAGCCACTCATCCAAAATATTCGATTGATGGACCCGTCGCGTACCAAACGTCTTATCCAGTAACGGCAACGTACACTGGTTAAAATTAAGTTTTTTTTCCATATTTTGGTCTAGGTCACGGTGCGGAATCTCTATAAACCATCGAGCGTAGTTTATCACATGGAGTCCGAACATTCAATCCGTATCGTGCTAAACCAAATGTCCCAACGCCTCCCCATTCTTCACAGCCCGTCGCCCACGTTGGGTTAAACCGAGTGCCACCCCACCATGATCCATCTGATTCTCGCTGATATAGCCTGCGTTGAGTAGACTTCCAATGATCTGCTCAACGCTCGTCTCGCTACGGAAGTGGAGCTGACCAAAGACACTATTTTGCTGGCAGCGGGGCGGTGCTTCGTCGTCTCCTCGCAAAAGGCGGGTCAGGTTACGTTTGCCCCAGCCACCACCGTCAAGGGCTTGCAAGACCAATTGATACTGTTTCATCTCATTGGGTAGACTCGGATCCTGTTGAATCTGCTGTCGCTCTAAGCAGATGTCGCAGGCACCACAATCCGTACGTTTTTCTCCACCGAGATAGCTGCCCAAATGACCATGACGGCAGTTGAGCGTATTGGCATAGCCTACAATCTCGGTGACACGGTGCATCTGAATGGTGGCATATTGGTCAAGCAAGCTCTCAATTCGACGAGAGGCTTGGTCCGTAGCTTCATTGAGAGAGATAAGCAACGTTCGCCCCTTAGCCGAGTAGGTGAGATTGCCCCGATCCTGCCACTTGAGCAGCAACCCTTCCAGCTCAACCGGGGAGATCCCGCTCCGTTCCGCAAGATCGATATAGTCGTACTGCCCCCAAGCACCCAACGTCAAATTCATTGCATTGAGTAGGGTACCAAAGGCCTTTGCTTTACTCATTTTAAGAATCTTCAGCGATACCGAGCGAGGCGAATCATAGTGGCGCTGAATCAATTCTACCTCTTCCAACATGCTGAGTGCGACCCGAACTTGGGTCTGATCCAACCGAATCTTCTCTTTTAGCTCATCCAGCGAGATCAGCCCCGGGTTGTGTTGGGCCAAAAGCGATTTTAGTCGGCCATAGACCAGCCGCAGATGCTCGACCGATACGACGGCCTCTTCAGCATAGCGCTTCAATGTGCTCTCGTCCCGACTAGTGTAGAGAAGGGTACAGCGGGATGCCTCTCCATCTCGGCCAGCTCGGCCCGCTTCCTGATAGTAGGACTCGACCGAATCGGGCAGGCCATGGTGGATGACAAAGCGAATATCTGGCTTGTCTACGCCCATCCCAAAGGCGATGGTCGCCACAACTACTTGCACCTGATTCTGCATAAAGCGCTCTTGTAATTCGGCCCGATTAGGAATGCCCGCGTGATAGTGCTCGGCATTGATACCGTTGGTCTGTAAAAGCTCGGCGATATCCTCACAGCGACGACGGGTACGGGCGTAGATGAGTCCACTACCATCTTTGACGAGTTCGCGGCAAAGGGTAATGAGATAGTCCAAGCGCTCATCGTTATTGCGAACTCGTGTAGCGCTCAACTTTAGATTGGGGCGGAAGGTGTCAGTCGTGATGATCTGGAACTGCTGGCTCTTGCGCTTGGAGGTGCCAGTACCAAAAAGTTGCCGTTGAATGTCATGACGAACCTGGGGCGGGGCCGTGGCCGTGAGAGCCATAATGGGTGGTGTGCCCATATCCTTATGGGCTTGGGCCACGTGAAGATAGTCGGGCCGGAAATCATGGCCCCAAATCGATACGCAGTGGGCCTCATCAATCACCAGCCGCGTAATCCCTCCCTGGCCCAGGGCATGCAGAAAGGTAAGCTGACGCAGCCGTTCCGGGGCTGCGTAGATCAGTTTAACGTCGCCTTGGGCAATTCGCTCCGTGGCTGTGCGAAGCTCTTGGCCACTCAGCGTGCTGTTGATGGCCAACGTCTGCATCTGCAATTTGGGTGGCAGATTATCGATCTGGTCCTTCATCAGTGCGATCAACGGGGAGATGACCAGGGTCATGCCTGGATCGGCAAAAGCCAGGAGCTGATAGCAGAGGGACTTTCCGGCACCGGTGGGCAAGATGGCCAACACATGTTCCCCCCGTCGAGCACAGGCCATAATCTCGGCCTGGGGCGGGCGCAATGATGTAAAGCCAAAGAGATCATTGGCTGCCGCAGTCAACGCCTTCTCTTCTGCAGGGGAAGCTAGGGAGCCTTTGGGAGCTGGTTTCGGCAAGGGTTCTGGAACAGGCAGGGTTGAATCGGGGGATACAGGACGCATGATCCGCACACTGTTGCGGGGTTTGGTCTTGGACTTCTGAGAGGGCTTTTGAGGCGGCTTTTGAGTGGATTCAGAATTTATCTGAGGGTTGATCTTGGGTTTGGCTAGTGCGGTTTGACGCCCAGGTTGAGTGCTATTGAGGGCTGCGTGAATGTCGGCCAGCTCTCTGTTAAAGGCGTTTTGTAAAAGACGACTAGCTGCTCCGGTCCAATTCGCATCATTCACAGCGGCAAAGTAGTCCAGAAGCTGTTGAAATTCGTCTGCTGGTAGGTACGTCATCCCCTCCATGGCCGCATAGGCGCGCACGGCATAAGCCATGGCCGTGACCGAATCTCCCTGACGCTGGTGCAGGTGCATGAGGCCAATTTGCGCGGCAGGCCAGTTGGCTTCAATTTGAAGGGATTGCAAGTAGGCACGTTCCGCCTCAGTTCGTTTATTCCGCTGGTGATGAACATCTCCTAAGAAAGACCAGCTACTTGGGGCATTGCCCTGCATATCGGTTAGCCGCTTGGCAACCTGAAGGGCTTTCCGCTTCTGCCGGGCCTCCAGCAAACAACGACCATAGAGCAGCCAGCCAGCTAGATCATTGTTCTGTTCCAAGCGCGCCTCCATGACCCGGAAAGCCTCCTTGGAGCGCTCAACCCCCAACAGAATTTGAGCTTGCAGATCCAGCAGATCCGTGGAAGTGATGCCCGCTTCACCCAACTTAGCCAGACAGTCAAATGCTTCATGATATCCCTCCCAGCGAATTAGAAAATCGAGTAGGTGATTCTGGGTGGGTGGCGTCAGTTCGGTTATTTGGTCAGATTGGAAATCCAAGATTTCTAGCAGTGAGTTGGCCATAGAACAATTGTACTGTATTTTGGGGTTGGGGGCAATCAGTCAATCAAAATGGTACGGTTTATTTATCTGGATTGGCTCTACTCCTTCCGAAAAAACCGCTGCTGACGCCACGCTGCATCCTCTGGGTCCACCGTCTCGGCAAATTCAGCTTTGACTTGTTGCATCACCTCTGGTTGGGTTAGCAGCTCGACCGCGGTCATGGCCATGGCTTTGGCGGAGCGGAGCAGGGCCTGATCGCCCCAAGGGCTGGCCGATGCTTCGGCAAAGGCTTGAGTGTGGCCGCCGGTTCCCATCTTGGCAATGGTTACGTACGGATGAATAGAGGGGACAATCTGGCTGACGTTGCCCATATCACTGGATCCCATTGGTTCACCAGGTGCCGGTTCTTGGACTCTTTCTCCCAGGCCAGAGATGTTCTCACCAAAGAGGCGGGCCAGGGTCGGGTTGGCGATGCGTTGGGCGTAGTGCATCATGTGGTCATACTTCATGGTGGCTCCCGCTGCGAGTGCGCCTCCCTCGGCACAGGCAATGACCTTTTGCAGTACTTCAAAAGAGTAGTCAGAATCGGCAGCCCGCACGCTGAAAAGGGCTGACGTGTATTCAGGCGTGACGTTGACTGCGTCGCCACCATGGGTGATGATGCCGTGGATTCGCACATCTGGTTTGAGGTGTTGGCGCAGCGCGTTGATGTTGTTGAAGGTCTGGATACAGGCGTCCAGCGCGTTGATCCCCTTTTCGGGTGAGGCCGCGGCATGAGACGGTTTGCCAAAGAACTCAAAGGTGATCTTGTTGGAAGCCAGGGTCGTGCGGGTGGTCATGGCCTTGGTGCCGGGGTGAATCATCATGGCTGCATCCAGATCATCAAAGACGTTGTGTTCGGCCATGATCACTTTGCCGCCGCCGCCCTCTTCTGCAGGTGTGCCGATGAGTTTCACCGTACCGTCTACCTCCTCGCGAATTGCCTGCATGGCTAGCGCCGCGCCTGTTGCTGCCGTACCGATGATGTTGTGTCCACAGGCGTGGCCCAAGCCAGGTAACGCATCATATTCGGCAATAAAGGCCACTGTTGGCCCCTCTCCTCGGCTGCTCTCTGCCACAAAAGCGGTATCCAGCCCTGCCACCCCCCGTTCGACCGCGTAGCCGTTTGAGTCAACCGTATCAGCCAAAAGCTTCATGGACTCATGCTCCTCAAAGGCAATTTCTGGGTTGGCGTGAATCTGATGGCTTATCTGGATCAGCCGGGGAGCCATCTCGTCAATGTAGTCGCAGACGCGAGCTTTGAGTTCGGCGGTTTTGGTGAATGGAGTAGACATAGTGAGTTTCCTTTGTGTATCAGTAGTCCGCAGTCCTTTGGTCGCCTGGTCCAAAGTCGACTCAGGTGATGTTGTTTCCATTGGGATCTACTGTGTATGGATGGTTGCCCCCCCCAATAACTACTTTCGAGGGTGATAAGCGTTGCAGGGTTTGTGGAACATCTATCAGTTTCTTCAATGGCCTCGAGATTCATTTTTTCTGCTTGTGATTTGTAAAAATATTGTGAGATTTGGCAGAACAGAATTGAGGTAGACTGGTTGTGAGCTTTTTAAGAAGTCTATCATAAACCCATTCAGTTTGAGGTATTATCCAACATGAGATGTATTCTATCCCCCTTCTCTCGGCGTCTTGGCGTGGTTTTGCTAATGGTGCTGGTTTTTCTTCTAACAAATAGGTTAACCGATACAGTGCTAGCACAGCACGGAACCCCTGGTGATTGGGGGCAAACTGGTAGATTGATTGTGTCTGATGGTGATTCCGGAGATAGTTTTGGATATTCTGTTGCCATTAATCGTAAAGTTGTCTCCTGGGGAGGTGCTAGGCGTGACCGATTAGCCATTTCTGGTGCGCCTTATGATGATGATAATGGCACTGAAGCTGGCGCAGCCTATGTGTTGCGGCGCATTAGTTTTGCGACCAAAAGCTGGACGCAGGAGACAAAACTACTACCTTCTGACGGCTCCACGTCTGACCACTTTGGCAGTTCCGTTGCTATGGATGGCAGCCTTGCATTGGTTGGGGCACCAACGGCAGATGGTGGTGGTGCAGCCTATATTTTTCGATACTCTGTTAGATCGGTTGTGTGGACCGAAGAAATAAAATTGATGGCCGACGACATTGCTTTGGGTGATCAGTTCGGCCACAGCGTTGCTATCCATCAAGGTTCAACCCATGCTGATGATGTGGCCGTGATTGGGGCACCTGCCCAGGGCGGAGGGGCTGTATATGTTTTCCAGAATAATGACGATGGGCAGTGGGTTCAAGTAGCGAAGCTAATGCCAACTGATAATATATCTGGTGATTCCTTTGGTATATCGGTAGCAACCAACGGCACAGTGATCATTGTTGGCGATACTGGTGATGGAGACATGGCTGGGGCGGCCTACATTTTCCGAAAGGACGCAAACCAACAGTGGGTGCAAACGCAGAAGCTAACCGCCAGCGATGGCGAAGCGGCTGCTCAGTTTGGCAACGCGCTCTCGTTGGACGGTAGCGCCGTCATCATCGGTGCGATGGCTGATGATGACAACGGTTCTGAGTCTGGTGCAGCCTATATCTTCCGCAATAGCAGTGGTGCATGGATAGAGGAGTCTAAATTGTCGGGTGAGTCTGCCGGTGACTTGTTTGGATCATCAGTCGCCATTGAGAAAAACACCGTAATTGTTGGGGCTACAGGAGACGATGAGTTAGCCGCAGGAACAGGTTCAGCCTATATATTTCAACGCAATGATTCGGGTGAATGGGATCTAGTGACCAAAATTATCCCACAAAGTGCAGTCCCTGGTGCTCGATTGGGCCAAGCCGTTGCCATGTATAACGATACAGCCATGATTGGGGCCAACCAGGATAATGGCTACAGTGCCGCCGTGGGCGTTATATACATTTATAATAAAATTGTACCCCCGGTTGCACCGATCCAAGATGTGGATGGAAGAATAGTCAAGAGCCTAACGCCACTAGTTATAGACGTCTTAGCTAATGACATTGATCCGAACAATGACATAATGCCTGGTACTCTTCGAATTTTCTCTTTAGGTAGTGTTGGTAGCCCACCGACCATCGATCCACGAACCTGGAGTGTCATTTACACACCGAGTAAAGCGTTCTTAAGCAGAGAGTTCGGTACTCGTGCTCAGTATCGCTATGAAGTCTGTGATTCAACGTCCAAATGTACAACTGGTGCGTTGTACATTGACTTGGCTGACGAATATGATCGAGATGATGATGGAGTTTTGGATCCAACTGACAACTGTCTCACAACACCAAATCCGGAGCAGGAAGATATTGATGGAGATGGCATTGGCGTCGCTTGCGATGTAGATGAGAACCTTGGCTGGATCCAACAGCCCAATACACTCGGTTTGGCAGCAGCCTCTTACATGGGTAATTCGCTCGACATGCATGGTAATCTTGCGATTATCCGGTCGCTCACCCCGGACAATGAATTTGCTTCGATCTTTCAACGGAACGAGACTGGCTTGTGGGCCGAAATAGAAAAATTTGTCATACCCACAAGTGAGCACAATTACTCACTCAGCTATCGTAAGATGATCGGCATTGGCGATGGCGTTGCCATAGTTGGCGGAATGACCATAGCTGGGCAAGGTACAGTTTATATCTTTGAGCGGAATGCACAGAATCAATGGCTTCAGGTAGCTACGCTAACTGCTCCCGACAGTACGGGCGATCTCTCATTTGGAGATGCTGTTGCCATTGATGGCGATTTAGCCGTCGTGGGATCGTACGATGCTCTTGTGGATGGTATTAAGGCCGGAGCCGCTTACCTATTCCGCAGAGGCAATAATGGAGAGTGGGCACTTGAAACCAAACTCATTGCTCCAGATGGCACCCCTAATGCGCTATTCGGTGGTGCGGTCGATGTAAGTAATGATGTGGTCCTTATTGGGGCTGAATTAGATGATGATGGACAGACAGACTCTGGCTCGGCTTATATTTTCCGCTATGACGGAAGTAGTGGTTGGAACCAAGAAGAAAAAGTGCAGGCCTCAGAAGTAGGCGAAAATATGAAATTTGGTGCAACACTCTCACTAAGTGAGGATCGTCTTATTATTGGAGCACCTGGATTGGGCAGCTCATCATACATCTTCCATTATGAAGGCAATGAGCAGTGGGTCCAAAAGGCCAAATTTTTGCCTCAGCACAATGGTTTTTGGCGTTACACCTATGCTAATTCCGTTTCTATTGATGGTGATGTCGCTGTGGTAGGTGTTCAGCGCGATGATGATTATGGCAGAGAGGTTGGGGCCGCATATTTCTACCATTACAATGGCACTGAGTGGGTTCTGCACATTAAAAAAACGCCTAAGGACTATGCTAGATTTGACGACTTTGGCTACACTGTTGCGACCAGTAATGGCAATATCATGTCTAGGGCTCTTGGAAAAAATGCTGTCTATATCTTTGACTGGTTTCCTTCCGGTCAACCTGAGCCAACACCTGAGCCAACCACTAGCATTATTTATGTCAGCTCGACTAACGGTGGCAAGATCGGCGATATGGGCTATCAGGATGAAGACATCCTGGCCTACGACCAGAGTAGTGGCACGTGGGCAATCTATTTCGATGGTTCGGATGTAGGCTTGGGCTGGAGTGGTGCCAAGGATGTGGATGCCTTTTCAAAGCTGCCTGACGGCTCCTTGTTGTTCAGCTTTACAGGGTCAACAAGCGTACCTGACGTCGGTAACGTTGATGCATCAGACATCATTCGTTTTGTGCCAGCGTCGTTGGGCATGGAAACGGCAGGTACCTTTGAAATGTATCTTGACGGTTCGGATGTGGGATTAACAGAAAGATGGGAGAACATTACAGCCATTCATGAGCTCAATAATGGAGAAATCTTGATTAGCACCCGAGGGCCAGCCAAGGTGCAGAACGCCACTGGCCAAACAATTCAATACCGAGATGAAGATCTATTTGTCTTCACGTCCGAATCAATAGGCGACACTACAACAGGTAGTTTTGACCGATATTACCTAGATGGCTCCAATATCGGCCTTGGTACAATCCGTGAAGAAGATGTACGGGGTGCCTTTGTAGACGAGACGAGCGGCTACGTTTACCTCACGACATTGGGTGACTTTGGCATCGGAAAGCTGGCTGGAGAAGGAAAAGATATTTTGACCTGTAAAGTCGATTCACCAGGGACCGACAGTGAATGTACTGATTTTTCTATCTTCCTTGATGGTTCTGAATCCACTTTCACCGGCAAGAAGGTAGACGCCATTCATGTTGAGTTCGACGCGGTGGCTCTGGAACAGGTCAATGCCTCTAGCCAAACACAAGTGGATGATGAAGCCGTCGATACGGAAGAGGATGAGTATGATATCGAAGATGAGCAGAGTGAAGAGAATCTAGACCCATCGGTCTATCTGCCGCTTCTGCAGTAGGGCAACGAACGTTTTGTAGACAAACAATAACCGTTGATGAAGAGGTCCGGCTTTTGTACAAAGCCGGACTTCTGCCTTTCTACGTTTTTGTGAAGATTTACTAGTCATTTGCAAATCATTATTCTGCAAGCAACCACTAAGTAAACCAGCAGTTTTAAAATAGCAAGTATGGTGACTGGTTCGATGTCAAGGCCATCAATTTCCAGATAGAGAGTCATCAACCACAGTTCTACTGAACCGGTTTCTGAGCATTGTCGAAGGACCGAGTGTCTTGGTTTCTGTTGAAGCAACAAACTTAACGAATCAACGCTGTACGCAGATCCGAATCAATTTGCTCCAGATCGACCAGCAGAGCGCCAATCGACTCCGCTTCCTTCCGCGCCTCCTTGGTAAACCCAGCGCGGGCAAAATAGGCATACGTGACTTGCCAATCCGCATCGGGGATGGCGTCAGTTCGTTTGGCGACCAAGTCCCCAATAATCTTTCGGCCAACGGGCTGTAGGCCCCATTTACATTCACCGAGCAGCACGGCTTTATCTCGCCAGTTCATGGCAACCACATCAATCTGAGATTGCTTGGACCAATGGCTACCAACTAGCTCTACGTCAAACGGTAGGTTTCCCAAATCAGCCTGAAGCAAGACCCATTCTCGACAGAGTTCTTCCCAAGTAGTTGCGCCAATGAAGGCGCGTAGTTGTTCCTGGATACGCTGCCAGAGCAATTGGGTACGGTTTTGTTCAATCAACTCAAGGTTCGGTTCCATAAATCGAAAGTAGAAGCACAAGTATGGATCCGCAAGATGGTATCGGCTTCGAGTTGTAGTACGTCGCTGCGGTAGAGGAATGGTAGCAGGAACCCGTCTTTCAATCAGACCTAGTTTGATGAGGCGCTTGAGATAGGGTGACAGATTGGGTGAACTGATATCTGTCGTCTTGGCAATTTCAGTCGGCGTGCGCTCTCCCGAAGCGATAGCACGCAGGATGGCCTCATAATTGCGGGTTTCTCGCACAAGATCGCTAATCAGCACCGTCGGTTCGCTGCGAAACATACTCATGGGCCGGAAGAGGTGTTGACGTATATTTTGGACTAGGCTCTGCTCAGGATTGAATCGTTCCCAATAGCCAGCAACACCGCCCAGAATGGCATAGGTGGCAACCCGTTCTTCAGCCGAGTAATTTGGGAAAAAGTCTTCCAATGCGGCAAAAGGTAACGGTGTAAGAGGTAACTGTCCGGTAAAGCGCCCATAGAGGGGTGCCTGATAATCCAACAGATCGACCATCATACCAATATGGGATCCAGAAAGAACCAGCGTTATAGGTTTGTCTTTGAAAATGTGATCCCAGGCCGCTTGCAGATGGGATGGGAGGCTGCTGTCCGATTCAGCCGCGTAGGAGAACTCATCCAATATAACCGTTACAGGGCTATCGCCAATCAGGTGCCCTAGCTGCTCGAAGAGGGCTTCCCAGGTATCGAATCGTGGCGGCAGGGGATCATCTTCTCCAGTATATGCCCACCGCCAGATGGCTCGCGCTAGGCTTTGTCGGGTTGCCGCGGTCGTATCTCGACGTGCCACCCAATAGAGAAAGGGGCGTGAACTCTGCTCAGCCCAATGTAACAATAAAGTTGTTTTGCCTACCCGGCGACGTCCGTATACAAGAGCAAATTCGCTTTTCCCCCGTTCTGTTGAATCGAAGAGTAGATTGAGTTCTGCCAACTCGACTTGACGGTCGATAAAGTGAGCCATAGAGAACGGTTCCTATCATTATGAAAAGATTCTAAGAATTATTTCATATTCATCTTAATCCGACTCAGGATCCACGTCAAACCACAGCCTAATTCTGTGAACATTCCAGCTTTGGGCTTTGTTGGCAAAACACCTACATCGTTAACAAAAAGGTCTCAACAAGGAAATCGTTTGAGAGTCGACCATCTTCCAGGAAGGAAACTCCACATACAACGAGTTATGCAACGGACGATGAAAATCGAACGCAGATTCTTCATCTTCCTAATCTTTTCATCTTTGTTATTTACAGGGCAGTAGAATGGATTCATGGACTTTTTGGAACATCAGTATCGGATCTATTTGCCGTCGATTCGTGAGTAGTCTTTCCTTCAGACAAAGGCGGGGGGCCAATATAATGTGCTCTCGGACGAATCAACTGCCCGGCACGGTATTGTTCCAAACAGTGGCCAAGCCAACCCGCACTCCGACCTATAGTAAAGAGGGTAAGGGCTGTTCCCTTGGGTAGCCCTAGCACTCGGCATAAGACGGTAAGAGCAAAATCAACGTTCGGTTGCGCCTCCGTTACGTCATGGACCATATCCATGACGCGGTTTGCAAGTGCCAATTCTTCTGATTCGCCAAAGTAATCGGAGATCATTTGGAGCAGCAGTTGCCCTCGGGGATCACCATTAGGGTAGAGTGGATGGCCAAAGCCTGAAAAGTGTCCATTTGGGTTGAGCCTAGAGCGAATGGCTCCTTGTAGATCGGTTTTTGCTTCATCTAAGAATTGATCAACCAACTCTGTGTGTCCACCATGATTGTACCCCTGTATGGCTGATAGCCCTGCCACGATAGCTGCGTAAGGTGTGGAGCCAGCCGAAGCCACACAGCGGGCGGTAAATGTCGATACGTTTAATTCATGGTCGGCGCTTAGAATTAAGGCAGCATTGATTAGCCGTTGAGCCTCTGGTGAATGGAGTCCCCATGATTCACAAAGCTGTTGAGCAATTGGCCTAGCCGTTATAGAACCCGTAACAAGGTAGGTCATGACCTGCAGTATCCTGGCTCCTGTGCGGGTAACAGCTTTTGGCTCCAGATGATAAGCAGGTAGATCTAGAGATGCCATCAGCGGTAGCATGACCTGGAAGCGCTCAATTGGCTTTAGCTCTCCTCTTTGTGATAAAGGCCTATCAAACCAAGTTTCAACCTCATGGATCAAGTTGAGGGTGGGCTGCTCGTCTTGCCATACATTCTCTACCATCCTATCATCTATCTTCCCGCTCCAAAGTAAACTGGCGACGGCTTCAAAAGAATATTCCTGAGCCAACTGTAATGCCGATATACCTCGGTAATAAAGCTGCTCACCGTCGATAGAGGTGATGGCAGATTCCAAAACGGGGGCACCAAATCGCAACGCGCGCTGGGCGACTCGGTCAGGATTCTGTTTGTGGGATTTTTTCTCCACCAGCTGACGGATATCATCGGCCAAGTAACGCCTAGAACGATTCGACTCCGTTCCTTCGACTGAGCGTACCAATCCGCGACTCACGTATGAATAGAGGGTACTTTTGGTTACGCCGAGGCGTTGGGCAGCTTCCTCTGCTGTATAGAATTGACCTTTGGTATTTTGCATTGTGTACTCGATATATTGATTTTAAAATCAAGATTGACAAGTCTGCTCAATATGTCTATCCTAACATTAGTGGTGGAATATTGCTAGAAAAGAATAAAGCAGAAGGAGCAGAACATATGCAAATGACCAGTCGGAGTCATCCAAAGACAAATGGATTCGTCCCTGGCTTAGAGGGTATCATTGCGGCCCAGACCCAGCTGAGCGCGATTGATGGAAAAAAAGGTCAATTGGTGATCTCTGGCTATCCACTGGAGGAGATTGCAAGCCAGGCCACCTTTGAAGAGCTGATTTATCTTCTCTGGTATCATCACTTGCCGACTACCAAAGAATTAAATGACTTTGCAAGGCAACTGACTCAATGGCGCACTTTGCCGGACGCAACCCTTTCGCTACTCTCGTATGCCGCCAAAGAGAAAAAAACGGTGATGGATGCGCTACGCATGGCTGTGGGAACGCTTGATTTGGAGCTGGCCACTGAGCCTAATGATCGGCTACGCTTAGCCTGCGCAATCCAAGCAAGAATGCCCATGGTCGTTGCCGCCTACTGGCGATTGCGCCAAGGAGAGGCCCCCATCCTTGAGGTGCCAGAGATGGGATTTGCGGCGTCCTATCTCTATTTGCTTACGGGGGAAACACCTGCCCCCGAACAAGCCAAAGCATTGGAAACCTATTTGAATACGGTGGCAGAACATGGGCTAAACGCCTCAGCCTTCACAGCCCGGGTCATCAGCTCCACCCACACCGATCTATTGTCGGCTGTTGTTGGCGCAATTGGCGCACTCAAAGGGCCACTTCACGGGGGCGCACCAGGTCCAGCATTGGACATGGTCTTCGAAATCAGAGAAATGGACCGGGCCGAGGCGGTTTTACGCGAGAAGCTCGATAGGGGCGAACGTCTGATGGGCTTTGGGCATCGAGTCTATAAGGTGCATGATCCGCGAGCGGCTGTTTTGGCCGATGCAGCCGAAAAACTATACGAAGAAGCAGGAGACCGTGCTCTGTATGAACTTGCCCGACATGTTGAAGAGAAAGCCATAGAATTGCTGGTTGAGTATAAGCCTGGTCGCCACCTGAAAACGAATGTTGAATTCTATACTGCCCTACTTCTGCACGGCATCGGCTTGGAGACAGAGCTATTCACACCTACCTTTGCCGTGGCCCGTACGGCGGGCTGGATAGCCCACTGCTTTGAGCAAGTAGATCATGGACGGATTATCCGTCCTAAGGCCCTCTATCAAGGTAGGCAAGATGCTCGCTATGTTCCTCTATCGGAGAGGGATTAGTGGTCGGTGGTCGGTTGGTCCCCGTAAAGTCGGGGATTGGTCGGCGGTCGGTGAACTCAGTGAGTTTAAGGAATGAGCATTAAATAAGTTGGGCATGTCATCTCGAAGGATTGAGAGATCTTATGCACAAGTTATTTAATTCCGATTCCTAAGGGTATGGAAGTATGCATTCAAAAAGCTCAGTTGGCCTACTGAAGAAGCATACACTAGGTCAGTATACGCACCACATTCAGGCGCTACGATCCACTATCTCAAGTTGCTTTTGTGGAGCAAGCCGTTTACACCAAAGGCACTCTCCGGGGTGAACTCACATCCATCACCCCTGGAACCTGCTGCTGGGTGGCAATGTGGTAGGAGGCCACATGATTGGCAATGGGGTTGCCGGCCTGATGGACATAAGCGATCTCCCCTTTGGTATCGGCATACGGGTAGCCTAGGAGGTCCACAACCTCACCAATTTCTTCAAATGGGATATAGGGGACGATGTCACAGACATTGACAATTCGATAGCTAGTGCCAACTCGCTCATCGTACTGCTGAGTAAAGATCTTATCACCGATGCGAGGTGGGGCAAAGAGATAAGCTTGCAGCGTTGAGCGACGGGTTGGTTCACGTGATACGAGATCAAATGCCCCAAGCTTAGAGACGGCTGCGCCTAAGCTGTGACCAACGAGATAGAGATTTTGGGCTGGTTCAAACTCAGCCGCCAGTTCACGGTATCTGCCACGCAAGCCTTTATAGATATCGCGAAATCCTAGGTGGACGTCTCCACAGTCGGGTTCAGCCGGTAGAAAGGGTCGAAGCCGATAATTGATGTTGTTCAACCACTCGTCTGCTGTCATGGTCCCGCGTAAGACAATAACGCCATGACCGTCGGCATTTGAACGCAGAGCAAAACCCATAAGCAGATTCGCCCCGCTATAGCGAACCGTATTGGCTACTCCCTCCGTCCACCGACGCGAGTAGTGGGTCATAAGTTTAAGCATCGCGTCAAAATCCTGTACATTACTGAGGCTCACTTCTTCATCGATGTCAGCATAGTCTGCCACTGGCTGCTGGCCCAAACGAATCGATCCGATAAAATCATACATTTCTTGAATCGGGCCGTCCACTTCGGCCTTCACCGATTCACCACTCAAATTGCTGGTAGCGAAGAGCTTTTCATAGTATTCCAGGGGAACAGCAAAGGGGTTTTCTAGCTGCTCATGCTGTGGTTCGCTGGTTTCCCAGGCGCATTGGGCTTCTGCAGCTAGGGCAAGGTTGATAAAGTGGGCCGAAAGTGTTGGGTTGTAAGGGTGAATTTGCTGGTCCATAGTACGTATTGATAGCCAGATACAGCTCGTTCCCGTGTAGATGGAAAGCTGTACTGGTGAAGATAAGTATGACATCCCATTTTGAGATATGTCAGGCTATATGCCACAAAACCGGGAAACATTCGCCTGATTGGTTATATTCAAAGATAAAATCTTCCTGCTTTTTACGAGTTTCAGCTAATCTAGCGCTTTAGGAACGGGAATTAAATAACTTGAGCACTTGGAGGGGCTACACCCGATTGAAACGCACAAGTTACTTACAACTCATTCCTTAATCAAAGCTGTGTCCAACCAGCGCTGCATCCGAGCTACTGCCTCATGGCGCGTAAATCGGGGCGTATAGCCCAAATGTTTACAAGCCTTGCAGCTATTCAGATAGTAATCCTGGGTAGCTAGCAGAATCTGATGGTGTGTCATCAGCGGATCCGCAAGACGTTCTGCCTTGGTCAGATGGTAAGGCAACTCAAATAGGCGTGCCATCAACTTCAGGATGCCTATGGGAATCGTGATAGCTGATCGACTGTAGCCAAGGGGTCCAAGTAGATCAATTAGGAAGTCTTGCATACTCTGAGGTGCGTGGTCGGTAAGATGAAATACGTGGCCACTGATACGATTACCTACTTCTAACTGAAACAGAGCTGAAATGAGTCCGTGGGCTACATTCCCAGCATAGACTATGTCGGTGATGCCCTGGTTACGGCCCAGTTGGGGAATCTGTTTACCCTGGACTTTCTCAATTGCGCGCCCGACGAAATTTCGATCTCCCTCGCCAAAGATCCCGAATGTACGAATAGCACACGTGGCTAGCGCATCATCATTAGCAGCCAGGATGAGGCGCTCTGCGGCTTCTTTGGTAACACCGTAATAGGTTAGGTGGGGGACTGGATAGGGTATTGATTCGTCCACATGGCGTAAGGGTTCTGCACCACTGATCACTTCAGCCGTGCTCATATAGACTAGCTTAGGAACATTTTTTTCTAGGCAGGCGGCCAAAAGATTCTCGACACCAAGTACGTTAATATCATAGAGCCGCTGAGGTTTACCCAAATGCAAATCAACCAGTGATGCAGTATGAATCACCCCAGCGGCACCTGTACAAGCTTGTCTGATTTCAGCCAGATTCCGTATGTCGCCAACAAATGAATCAACCTCGGGATTGCTATGGGTGGCTAAGTCAAAGACTCGTACCGGCTCACCCTGCTCCAGCAGTTGTTCCACAACTGCCCTCCCTAACATTCCGTTGCCGCCTGTAACCAGTATCATGTTCGCTCGGCCATCACGGCTTCTAGGCCCGGCACATCTCCGGCACCTGCGGGGACTTGGATACTTGATCCCTCAAATGGCCCAGCAATGGGTTCGTAGCGCTCATTTTCTAAGCATTTGGCCAGAAATGCCTCTGCCACGGCAAAGAATGAAAGTGAATTCTCTGGCCGGGCAAAACCGTGCCCCTCATCTGGATAGAGGACATAGGTTACGGGAATATTCTTTTTCTGCATGGCTTGGACAATTTGGTCCGATTCGGCCTGTTTGACTCGGGGATCATTGGCACCTTGGCCGATGAGCAGAGGCCGCTGAATTTTGTCTGCGTGCGTTAGGGGAGAGCGCTCTTTCAAAAGTGCCTGTCCCTCTTCAGTATTCGGGTTGCCTACTCGGGTGTACATCATATCAATCATAGGCTTCCAATACTCAGGAACCGAATTGAGCAGCGTATTCAAATTGGATGGCCCCACAATGTCTACACCACAGGCAAAGACATCTGGTGTAAAGGTCAGTCCTGCCAATGTGGCATAACCACCATAGCTTCCCCCCATAATAGCCACTTGATTTCGATCGGCAATGCCTGATTCAACGGCCCAATTGACCGCATCCAGCAGATCGTCATGCATCTTTTTCCCCCACTCTAAGTTGCCAGCGTTGAGGAACGCCTTGCCAAAACCCGTTGAACTGCGGAAGTTCACACTTAACACGGCATAGCCTCGGTTTGCAAATAACTGGTGGAGAGGATTATAACCCCAATGATCCCTTGACCAAGGACCACCGTGGACCAAGAGAATCAGAGGGAGTGCCTGGTCTGGCCGCGGCGTTTCATCTTTGACCTCATTTTTAGCAAAAGACCCACTAGGCAACGAATAGTAGCTGACAAGATTGAATCCATCCCTGGCTGGAATCACTACTGGGTGCATATGTGTGAGCGGTAGGTCTTCCAAGGATGTTCGATTGGTAAAGAGAAACCGTGACTGCTGATTGGTTCGGTCATAGAAATAGTAACGTATAGGGCCGTTGTCCATGGTATAGGCAACAATCCAGGCTTGATCATCCTGTGAGCGAGAGACCACATCCACCTCACCATCGGCAACCGTCTGTAAAAAGGCTAAATCATCAGCAATGGTGTCATCAAGAATGGTCCACTCCCTTCGTGTGTAGGTGAACGAGACCGCCTCGACAGTCTGTTTGGTGGGATGGGTCATGGCCCCACCTGCGTCGGCTCTGGCATCTTCAGCTAGCAACGTTGATTCGTCAGTCTCTGCATTCACCGCCATGACCGCTGCGGTATCTCGCCCTCGGCTATCGATCATGTAGAGCGTATCCCCTGTGCTGTTCATGCCGATAGGCTGGGTCGTAAGCGAATCTTCCATGGCAATTTTGGCAAAGAGCATCCAATCATCTTCACCATCTTCATTGACAAATCTGCGCATTACTTCACTACCGCCGTCAGGTGTCATCCGCAAGGCATAACGCAGGTTGTAATCCATATCAGTAATAAAGCTGAGAAATCCTTCATTCTCATAAACCAGAGTCATTTCCCCGGTTTCAATATTAAGGCGATGGATATCATGCAGTTGGGGAGTGCGGTTGTTCAGGCCGACTAAAATTTCGGTAGGATAATCAGGGCTAGATTCGATGATCTGGGCCTTTACCTCATCAAATGGTGTTAGGTCGGTGGTTTCACCACTCTGGAGATCGACGCTATAGATTCGCCAATTCTCATCACCACCTTTGTCTTGGATATAGAGGATGTGATGGTTGGTGTAGGACCAAGTGTAAGAGCGAATGCCCCGATCTGGATCGTTGGTCACAGGTTTAGCGTCGTCAAGATTCTCGGCAGGTGAAACCCACACATTGAGAACCCCATCCACGGGGGCCAAGTAGCTAAGCTGGGTTCCATCTGGGCTGATGCGAGCCATTGCTTTATCAGGGTTTCCAAAGAGCAGCTCACGCGGAATTAAATCGAGGAGTTTGTTGTTTGGCATAAGCGTTCCTTTCATGACCAGCAGACGTCAATTGAATAAGGGTACAACTCCATCACTAAAGGCTCTGGATAAAATCAGCAAATAGCTCCAAAGCGCCATTCATCATGGGCAAATGTTTCTTGGTCAGTTCCTCATGATCCAAACCAGAACGAAATGCACGCATCATAGCATCAGCCTTCTCATCTGTCTCCATATCGAGATAGCTAGTTGCTAACCTTAAAGAGAGTTCACCGGCGGGAATGCCAAAAGATGTACCGGGCAGGGTAGCAATCTGGTATTCTTCCAAGAGATAATTGGCCAAATCAGTGGAGGTCTGGACACCTTTCTGAGCCAGTGGTTCTCGCCAACGATCAAAATTAGCAACCATGTAAAATCCGCATTCTGGTTCGGTACAGTCGATGCCTAGCTCTGTCAGCCAGCTCCAGAGGTGGCGGGTACGGATACCGTGGAGTTGCGTACAGTCAGCTATGTATTGGGTAATCTCTGGATCATGCTCGTACGCTGCAATGGCCGCGTATTGAATCGGTGCCGTTGGTGATGACCACGTTTCACTGGCAATGACTCTCAGTGCCTGCATGAGCAAATCCCCCTCATCCGTATCAGGCAGAACAGCCACACCCAACCGCCAACCGCCCAATGAGAGATGTTTGCTTAGTCCACCTAGTACAACCGTTCCTTCAGGATAAAATTGGGCAATCGACACGTGAGGCTTAGAGCCATGGGCCGTCATCCCATAGATTTCATCACTAAGTACAGTGATCTGCTTTTCTCGACAGTAGGCGGCTAAGTCGCGCAGCAATGATTCGGACAACATCTGCCCACTAGGATTATTAGGGCTGTTGAGAAGCAGAATCTTGGGCTTGTCGCTTGCCTCCGCCAAGGTTTGCTCCAGTGCATCCACAGTCAGCGCGTAGTGATCTTTTATAGAACCAGGAATGTAGCGTACCGGTCGTCCTAAGAGTTCAGCTTGGGGTGCATAAGAAACCCATGACGGCGTAGGTAGGATCAGCTCTGCATCCATAGCCAGCTGCAGTGCATAGATAAGTGACTTACTTCCTGGCCCGACCATAATCTGCTTGGACGTGGCAGGAATGCCCATGTTGCGGCTGTAAAATCCCCCTATTGCTTCCCGCAATTCTAACAGTCCTTGCCCAGCCAGGTAGCTCTTCTGATGTGCATTTTCAGCCAGTGCAGTCAGCAATTTGGGGTGGACAGGCATACGCGACTCGCCAAAGCCCAAGTGGTAGACCGTCTTCCCTTCTGACCACAGCTGATTGACTTTTTCGTTGATGAGTAAGGTGGCGGAGGGTTGCAGCCGTTCGGCTAACATGGGTGATAGTTTCATAAGTAAGTTATCTTTATCTCAGGGGTCCATGTTCGTTGCCGTCGAGCTAACCGGTCTTCTACGATCTCACCCTCAAAATCTGCAGTGGATGGAACCAGAGCAGAGGGCGTCACATTCTCAAAGGTGTTGACATTGACCACGGCATAGGTCTTACCATCGAGCATGCTGGTCACAAAGGGAAAGACGCCACACTCTTTGCAGATGTAAAACTGGGCAGTCTCGGTACCAAACGCATAGCGCTGAATCCGGGCTTCATCTTCAATCTGGGCAGTCAACGTGCCTTCTGGGTGGGAAGTATAGACGCCGCCATGCTTTATGCAAAATGAGCAGGTGCATGCGCGAACAGGCAGAGCATTATCGGAATTTGGGTCAAAGTCGGGACGGACAAATTGATAACGAATGTTGCCGCAGTGGCAACCACCATAGATGGTTGTCACGGTCTTGTGCCTTCCTTGGGTTAGTGCTTGACATATTACTGGAGAATTTGACTATCAGTAGGTAAAGATGCAACAAGCTGCACCACTGACAGATGAATCTCAAACAAAGATTAGAAGATTGTGCAGATTCTTTATCTTTCTAACCTTTTCATCTTTGTTATTTACAGGGCAGAACGAACCGTTCTTGGGTCATACATTCTTCTGTTTACATTCCTTGAATCACATCTTCAAAGAGTCGCTGACACATCGCCGCAATCTGGACTGTTTCTTCTTCTAAATTCTCCTGGTTGCGTACTTTGGCCTTGATCTCATCCCACAATTCATCCACCTCTTCGAGCAGAACAGCATACCCTTCATGTAGGCTGTACATGGGCGCGTGGGCAGATCTTGCCCCTGCCAGTTCGGCAGCCACCCGCTCGGGAAACGATCGAGTAGTATTGAGATCGAGATTTGACTCAAGATTGGTTTCCAGCGTTACGTTACGTGGCTCAAACCCGTGTCTTTGGTAGAATGCAGTGGCTCGTTCATTGGCTACGAACGCGGTCACTGATATCCGCTCGACACCTTGTTTCTTGCACCACTCCTTAAATTGCGAGACCAATTCAGCACCAATGCCTGAACTGCGAGCTTCAGCCACCACAAACATACTCTCTAGTTCAGCCTGATTGATAGGGCGTAGGCTGCTGGAGTCACGCAAATAGCCGATCAGGTAGCCCAGAGCTTTTTCGTCATCTTCGGCAATTAGGCTATGGGTCTCCCCTTGCTGGAGTAATGATGCAAAGTATTCATGGCCATGTTCCAGCGCCCAATCTACATTCATTGTAGGGTCGCGCTGGCCTGCGTCTTCTTGGAAGAGCGCATGATTTAAAGAGACGATGGTATCGATATCCGCTTCAGTAGCAATACGAATTATATTTTTATTGTTCATCAGAATGTCAGCCATTAGAACGTCAATTCGGTAACTGACTCAGCCTTCTCCTCATCCAGTTCCATGCCCATACCTGGCGTCATGGGTACTGTTACCACTCCATTGATAGGTTGCAAGGGCGTCTTGAGGAAGAACTGGTGAACCTGATTCCACTTGATCAAATATTCGAGCAGAGGACAGGTGGTCTGGGGCCAAGCTGCAATAAAGTGGGCCGAAGCAGGTGTCGAGTGACCATGAGGAATGATCGGCACATCATAGGCTGAAGCCAGCGCAGTGATCTTCATCATCTCGGAGATACCACCAGCCCAGTAAATATCTGGCTGATAGACATCACAGGCACCTGCATCCATCAGGGCCTTGAGCCCCCAACGGGTGTACTCATGCTCACCACCAGAAATAGGAATGCGTACATTGCGGCGGATTTCGGCATACTGTTCAATCTTATCAGGCAGGACCGGCTCTTCCAGCCAGCGAGGCGCATACTCTTCCAGCCGTGCCGCCATCTGAATGGCGTAGGGAACGTCCCAGCTCATCCAGCAATCAAACATCATATCCACGTTAGGGCCAACCGCCTCCCGTACAGTGCGAACCAAACGCAGGTTGCGCTCGATTCCTGCTTTACCATCCGTAGGACCATCGCGGAAAAACCACTTCATAGCCCCGTAGCCTTCCTGGGCAAACTGCTGCGCTCGCTCGTAGACCAGCTCGGGATCAATGGAGAAGCCCAATGTACTGGCGTAAGCGGGGATCTCCGTACGAGTCGGCCCCCCCAGCAACTGGCAAACAGGTGCATCAAAGTGCTTACCTTTTAGATCCCAAAGTGCACAATCGACGGAGCTGATGGCCTGCATCACCACCCCCTTGCGCCCGTGAACCATAAATCGGTACATGCGATCCCAGAGCCGTTCAGTGGCCACTGGATCATGACCGATCAAAATAGGGGCAAGCTGTTGGCCGATCACGTACGCTTGATCATAGCTAAATGGACCGCCAATGCCGTAGACACCATCATCAGTTTCGATGCGTACAAAATAGGCGGTAATCTGAAGGCCGCTGCTGGATTGATTGTTGGCATCCGGTTTGTCAGTACGACGCTCTTCATTCCGATGTTCAGGGTAGATGTCAACGGGGCGGATCAGGCGTTCCTCCCAAAACTCGCCTTCATGTTCTAAGACGCCGGTGAATTGAAGGATACGGACGTGGGTGATTTTCATTGGTAAGCCTTTGTGATTCATATTGCCGGTCATGTTTTATCAAAAAAAGTATAATGGTGTTGAATTGTTGTTTGAACCATGAAAAACGACTGCGTTTGATTAGTCAATACTCAGCAGATAACGATGAGCACTGCTCATACGATCATGCAGCACAGGCGTTACATACTCCCGCTGGACCAACTGTTGTGGCAGATTACGGCGGGTGTAGGACAGATGCAGAACGCGCCGCCGCTCCCCACTTACGTTTTGCGTACCCCCGTGCCATACAGATGCATTGAGGATAACCACTGCTCCTGCTGGTGCAGTCACTTTGATCTCACCTGGATAAGGCGCTTCTGGATCGTCCAGAATGTCCTGGGGCCGTTCCCCTGTGCGGTGGGTTCCTGGTACAACCCGAGTGGGGCCATTCTCTTCTGTGTAGGGATCGAGCAAGATCAATGAATTGACCACATGCCAGTCGCCCGGTTCGTGCTTGGGAGCATCCGAGTGCAGTCTCTGGTGTCCTTGGCCAGGTAAGGCATCCCTGGCATTAAATCCATGCACTTGAATCTCATCTCCCAGAAGATAGTGGGCGCTTGCCAATAGAGGCTGGATCGCCAAGCAGGGATCAAACGCGGTAGATTTGTTGAGCACATTAGAGAGACGAGGTGCCCCTGCTTCGGTGTGGACCTCTTTCCCCCCTTGCTCGCCCTCTACAGCTTGTAGGGCATCAATGGCTGCACCAATGGCCTCGTACTCCTCTTGAGTGAAGACATTATAGGCAATAAAGAAGCCATTTTCATCCAGTTCCTGCCGCTGCTGCTCGGTAAGGGTTTCGCTTGTAGCGTTTAATTGGGTCAGGGCTTCAAGTGTGTTCATAATGTTAGACTTTCTTATTTCATAAAACCATTACAGAATATTAAGTACGTATGATGTTCAGTGCTATTTCAGTCGGGTAGATTATTATCATCTATGACAGAGCCAAGTACATATAACATTGCTTAGGTAGTTGTACCTACTCCACCACCAAGTGAACTTTCACCGACCCCGTCTCTTTATCCGCCGCTACTTGGAATGCCTGGCTTACGTCATCCAGAGGGAAGCGATGGGTGACGATCTTGGTAGCATCTACTTTACCGCTGGCAATTAGCTCGATGGCGGCATCAAAGTCGGTCTGGAAACCACTATATCCATAGCAGTTGGAGCCGGTGATGGTCGCTTCGGACCAGACAATGCGGGTCAAGTCTACTTCTAGCGGCTTGTGATAACCGGCCACCAATACCACCCGTCCCCGTTTGCGTACTACGGCAATGGCGTCATCAAAAGCACTTGCACTTCCCACAGTCTCGATAACCACATCTATGCCTAGATTGTGGGTGCGTTCATTGATGACCTCTCGTACGTTCTCTTGGGACAGATTAATAACATGATCTGCACCCAATTCCTTGGCTATCTCTACCTGCTGAGGGTATTTAGCGGTGATGAGGCACTCTTTAACTCCAACTGCCTTGGCTACAGCCAAACAGAGTAGCCCAATCGTGCCGCCACCGACCACAAGAACCCGATCGGCATGAGTTGCTTCGGCTTGAGCCACGGCGCGCACGCCTACAGCCAAAGGCTCTACCAGCGCACCTTCTTCATCGCTCATCCCATCGGGAATCTTGAAGATACCTGAGGCATGGGCAACTGTATATTCGGCAAAGCCACCATGCTGCTCGTGGGAGACTCCTTTACGATTCAGGCACTGATTATAGAGTCCAGTTTCACAGTAGAGACACGCTCCACAGTGAGAAAAGCATTCGATGGTCACCCGGTCACCCAGTTGGAAATCACGAACACCAGCCCCAACGGCGGTCACAATGCCGCACGTTTCGTGACCATGGGCACGGGTATGAGATTGCCCCCAATTGCCAAAGTAGGAGTGCAGGTCACTTCCACAGATGCCAGCTTGTTTTACCTGCACCTCCACAAAGCCTTCGGGGGGTACTTGGCGTTCTACCTCTGTTATCCCGATCTTGCCTACGTCTCTGTAAAGAGCTGCTTTCATTTGTTGCTTCCCCCTTGGATAGGATGAATCGTTTTCTACGCTTTCCATAACGTCGCGGCCAAATATCGCTCGCCCTCTGGCGAATCGTTGTAATAGTAAACGGTTACAATGGTCCCATCAGGGCGTTGGATGGTACGTGGATAGCCAATATCGTGGTTGCCAGCGGGCACAGATAGAAGAATATCCTCCCCCCAGGTTGCACCGCCATCCTCGCTGAGGCGCGCTCGCATCTGGTGGGGTGCATCCCGGAAGCCATAGGTCAGGCAGAGTCGCCCATCAAGCAGTTTCGTTAAGGTCGGCGGATTGCCCCCCTTTCCGGTATCTGCAACGGGTCGGGTAAAGTAAGACCACGTTTTCCCATCATCATCGCTCTGATAGAGATCGATCCAGTTCTTGGCGCTCTGGAAATCACTCCCTTCTCCCTGTACTCGGATGGCAACCAGCATGCGGCCATCTGCAAGACGGACGCTAGCGGGCATGATGTCGAAGCCAGCCGGTTCAGGGCCGATAAAGGAGAGAAAGTCAAAGGATTCACCACCATTCTCGGTGCGTGCACAAAAGATGCGGCCTTCGCGTCCATTCTGCTTGTTGGCGGTTAGAAAGAGGGTGCATGTCTTGGCATTGGTGATCTGGTAATCTGTTCGGGCTGCAATACCGGTTTGGTCGTACATGGGGAGTTTGTACGGCCCCTGCCAAGAGCGACATCGATCCATGGATGTATAAAAGAATGAAGAGACGCCAGCTTTTAATCCGGTCTTGGCGCACATGAGGGCAAAGTCAGGGTGACTAAAATCGATCCCGCCAGGGCAATCCATGGGCGCGTTCTCGCCATCCAATGCATCACCGACGCCCATGCCTGGGTTCATATGCTCATCTGCTGAGAGTCCGCGATTGCCGGGGGTACGGCAGGGTGTCCCGTGGACATCCCAGCTTTGCCCGCCATCTAGGCTACGGGCCTGCATGCTAATAAAGGGTTTGCTCTTATCTCGAGTGTGGAAGACTTCGTCTGGGTTCATATAGCCAAGCGTAAAGCCGACCACAATTTCGTTGCCCCAATTCCAGATGCCATAGTTAGCAGGCCAACCGGCGTATCGCCCAGGTTCCCTGTAGATCGTGATATATTCCATATAGTTCTCCTTTGGATGGGATGCTTATCAGCTAATATTATACATTTACTTACCCAACTATCCAACCGTCGGTTTCGGACATTGACAGGGAATTGACAGTGAATTTGGCTCTGAATTTGAGCTTGTGCAATTTTTCACTATTGACAATTAGTTGTTTTTGCCATATACATTTCTCAAGGCAAATTACGCGCACGCCGTTACTGAAGTATTGATGATTTAGAATAAGTTTACTCAGTCGGATACAGTCTGCAAAAATTACTATCAGAATTTAGGTAACAACATACCAGACTTAGCTATAATACTGTTCAAATAAGACCGCTCCGTCTGCAACGCATGGCGACTTTCTGCCAGGTTGACTAAGTTAGCCGCAAGCCGTGCATCGCAGTCTCCGCTATTCGAATGATCCTGGACTTAGCTCCGTTTGAAAACAAGATTTTGGTCATTCTGGTAAAATGACGGAAAACTCCTATTTTCAAAACGACCGCAGTATAACAGCCTAAACGCAGCTCTGACCCCAAGCGACACAGTGGGTGCATCCATTAGCGTTGATATGAAGTCGATCGCAATGTCATTCTGAGGAACCGAAGAATCTCTCATTGACATTGCGGTCTACTTATATTGTACTAACCACCGATTGCCACTCTATCCCCTCTCGAATCCTCAAAAAAAAGCCCTATTATTTGACGCATTTACATAAAATGACAGATGTAGAATTAGGATACGCGTGTTATTCTATCGTCACCAACTTTTAGAATGCGACACGAATTCTTTGAGTTTTCCATTTACTTTTCTCCTCCCCATCATTACGCGCCCAAATAAGAGCGTCTGTCTATCTATATTTAGGGCGCCACTACAGCAACACCCTTCTTGAGTGAGATCCTGCTCAAGTCGTACACCATTGTCATAAAGTCCTTCGATAATTGAGCACAGATCTTTGCCTATTGATCTGCCCATTTACCTGTGGTGGGAGACAACAGCCATCACCTTTTGGGCTATTTGAGTTTCAGTAGACATGCACTGCTCGCTATTTGCACAGCTCGAAACACATGCTTCAGGAGTCAGCAATAAATGTCGGACAAACAAACAAATCAATTCTACCGCATTACCAGATTGACCATCATCGCCCTGATTATCCTCTTCCAGGGTGGGTTGGTTTCCCAGGGCGTTTTGCAATCCACTATACCCGAAAGGCTAACTTCGTCGGTTGGACATTTCTTGCCTGAATCATTCAGCGCTTCTGCTCAAGGCACAGGGCCAGGTGGTGTCGATACCGATCTGGCGTGGTGGTTTAAAGCCGACAGCGGCCTGACCACAAGCGGCAGTGCGGTGACTGCTTGGGATGACAGCAGCGCTTCATCGCTCGATATTTCCCAGACTACAGCCGCTAGCCAGCCCACAACCGGAAATTTCATGAACTTTCATCCGGTTGTCACCTTCGACGGATCGAATGACTATCTGCGTAACGCGGTGGGCTACTGGAAGGCATCGACCAGCAATCAGGCCTACAGCATCTTTGCCGTTGTCTCCAGCGCCCAAACAAGTGGCGTCAATTCAATCTATGGTGAGAACACCAATCGAGGCCAGCAGATCCTCTTTGCACCATACAACGGCAATATTGAGAGCGCATTTTGGAGTGGCTATCGGTCCAACACTGCTAACATCGGTGAGCTTAACACGCCGTACCTCTACTCGACGCGCTTTAAGCATGACGTCACGGCTGCCAATCGCGTTCACAGTATCTCGCGCAACGGCGCTGAACTCACCTCCAATCAGACCACCATCGACTTCAACGGTGCAAACAGCGTACTCGATATTGGTGGCTATCAGCCGAGCAGTTGGTACTACGGCGGCGATATTGCAGAAGTGATGATGTATTCGGCTGATCTCTCTGCCGCCGACCGCGCCAAAGTCGAATCGTACCTGGCGCTAAAGTACGGCATCAGCCTTACAGGTGACTATGTCAGTTCGGCTGGCGCAACTATTTGGGATGCCACAGCCAACAGCAGCTACCAGAATGATGTGACGGGCATCGGTGCGGACAGCGCTTCTGGCCTTGACCAACGTCAATCTATAAGCAGCAGTCCAGATGGTATCATCGCCATCGGGATTGGCGCAGTAGAGCCAACCAACGCTGACAACAGCAACGTCCTTAGCGACGGACAATTTTTGCTCTGGGGCAACGACGATGGGTCGACCGACTTCAACGTTAACTTCAGCGGTGGCGGATTTGATTCACGCATGAGTCGCGTCTGGCAGGTCGGAAATGCTGGGTCGGTTGGGGCTACTGAGTTCTGTGTTCTGAACAGTTCTGGTGTGGCCAACCGCAGCCACCTCATTACCAACCCTAGCGACAACAGCTTCGCTGGCGGCAACACAGAGACGCCTCTATCAGCCAAAACGATCAACAGCCAGCCCTACATGTGCGCCAGCGGCGTCACCTTGGCTGACGGCTCCTACTTCACCATCGGTGGTATTAGCACGGCTCCAGGTGGCGTGGGTACAAACCTCCAATATTGGGTGCGGGCTGATGGGCAGCTCATTGACGATGGAACCCAGGTTACGAGCTGGCTGGATGAGACGGGACTTCAGGGCGATTTTGATACCCCTACGGGTACGCCAAAGCTTGAAGAGAACATCTTCAACTACAATCCAGCCGTCGACTTCACGCCCAACGAGTACCTGCGCTATACCAATAAGCGCTTTATTCTATCCGCAACAGAAGGTGAAATCTTCTACGTTCTGAAAAATACGGATACGCCAACCGCAGACACGGGCTACCCAGGCCAATTTGCCGGTACGGCCGCCAGCGGATACTACGACCACAGCACCCGAAACGTCTACGATACCTTCGGTTCTGACACTCGTAGAAATTGGGATACTCAGAATCCACCTGCGGGTGGACCGGTGCGCAACGTGCAGGATCCCCACATCTACAACGTGCATAGCGCGACAAATGACTGGCAGGCCAAATTCGACGGTATCGTGCAGTTTACCAGCAACTCGAACACGACTAACTTCTCTACCCAAGATGGCGCACATAGCTATATCGGCTACAACAACAACACCTACTTCAACGGCTCCATTGCTGAAATTCTGCTCTTTGATCGCATGCTGACCACGGCTGAACGTGACCAAGTCAACAGCGCGCTGGCCATCAAATACGGCATTACGTTGGGCGACAACGGCATCCCCTTGACATATGTCGATTCGGGCGGCGCAACCATCTGGAACAACGCCACCTATCATAACGATGTTGCCGGCATCGGCCGCGACGACAGCGGCGCGCTTTATCAGAAGCAGTCGCGCAGCGTTCATGACGACACCGTACTGAGCATCGCCATCGGTACCCATGCTGATAACAACCAAGCTGCTACAGGCACCTTTAGCAACACAAGACAGTTTCTCATGTGGGGTAACGATGGAGGCACACCCCTGCTGACTGAGGCATTTTCGAGTACCACTGCCGCCGACAAACGCATGAACCGGGTCTGGCAGGTTGCCAATGCCAACTCGGTCGGTAGCGTTGAAGTCTGCGTACTCAGCAATCGTGGCACGGAATTTCGCAGCCATCTGGTTGTTAACGCCAGCGACAATACCTTTGCTAGCGGCAACACCGAGACCGAACTCACGCCCAAAGTGATCAACAGCGAAAACCACATGTGCGCCAGCGGCGTCACGCTTAGCGACGGTGACTACCTGACCTTTGCTGGGATTGTCACGGCACCGGGTGGCGTGGGGACCAACCTACAATACTGGGTGCGCGCTGACGGTCAGATTGCCGATGACGGCACACAGGTCACAAGCTGGGTTGATGAGACGGGTCTTCAGGGCGACTTTGATTTTACGACAGGCACGCCCAAGCTAGAAGAGAATATCATCAACTTCAATCCTGCCGTTGACTTTATGCCCAACGAATATCTGCGCTATACGAGCAAGCGCTTTATCCTGTCCGCAACGGAAGGTGAAATCTTCTACGTTCTGCAGAACACGGATACGCCAACCGCAGATACGGGTTATCCTGGCCAATTTGCGGGCACCGCGGCCAGCGGTTACTACGACCACAGCACCCGCAACGTCTACGATACCTTTGGTTCTGACACTCGCAGAAATTGGGATACCCAGAATCCGCCTGCGGGTGGACCGCCGCGCAACGCACAGGATCCCCACATCTACAACGTACACAGCGCGACAAATGATTGGCAAGCCAAATTCGACGGCATCGTTCAATTTACGACCAACTCAAACACGACCAACTTTTCTACGCAGGATAATACCCACAGCTATATCGGCTACAACAACAACACCTACTTCAATGGTTCCATCGCCGAAATTCTGCTCTTTGACCGCAAGCTGACCGATGGTGAACGTGACCAAGTTAACAGCGCATTGGCACTCAAGTATGGCATCACGTTTGGCGCAAATGGCGTGCCCAAGACCTACGTCGATTCGAGCGGCGCAACCATCTGGAACAACGCCACCTACCACAACGACGTGGCCGGCATTGGACGGGACGACAGCGGTGCCCTCTATCAGCGGCAGTCTGGCAGCGTGCATCCGGATAGCTTGGTCTCGATTGGCCTCGACAGCATCGCGGCAACCAATCAGACAAATACAGGCACCTTCAACAGCGACAATCAGTTCCTCATCTGGGGTCATCAAGGTGGCGTTGCCGGCATGACACAAGCACACAGCGGCTCCACCTTTGATCGCCGCTTTGACCGCGTCTGGCAGGTCAAGAATACAAATTCCACTGGCGCTGTCGAAATCTGTGTACGCAACAACACCGGGCTAGAGTCGCGCACGCATCTGCTTGTCAACAATAGCGATCCTGGGTTTGCACCCGGCACAACCACAGAACATGCCCTCTCTGCTAAAACTGTTAATGGCCAGGATCACATGTGTGTCTCTGGCATTACGCTGGCAAATGACACTTTCTTTACATTTGGCGGCATTGTGACTGCACCCGGTGCGGTGGCTGTTGATCTAGAACTATGGCTCAAGGCCGACGCAGGCGTTACGGAGGCGGGCGGCAACGCCATCACAGAATGGGTCGACCAGACAAGCGCACACACGCCAGCTACATATACAGGCGATCCAGACCTGCTCGATTCGGGCGCGGATTTGCTCAACTTTAACCCTGTGGTTGAGTTCGATAGCGACGACCTCGTTTCATGGACAGGAGACACCTTTGCCAACAGCTTTACGGCAGGCGAAATGTTCGTTGTCGGCAAGGAAGCCGAACCAGATACAACAGCTCATCGCACACTCGCTTACTTTGGTGGTAACGGCGATCCTTATTACTCTTACTCGGCTGGTCGTGTCTACCTAACGTTTGGGTCAAGCGATCGCAAAGTATGGATCCCTAAGGATACGGCGACCGCTGCCTCAGAGGGGCTTACTGGCGTAACAATTACGGGACCCGATCGCCTCACGACAAACTACCATATTCTCAATGAGGCCAGCGCACCAAACGATTGGCATGGCGCGTTTGATGGCATTATCGCTGCACAAGATACGGTGCATACGGTCAGCTTTGCTGGCGCATCCAAGGTTGGTGATGGTGACAATTCACGTATCGCCGAAGTATTGCTGTACGACCGCAAGCTCACAAATACTGAGCGCCATCAGGTCAACAGCGCACTCGCTATCAAATACGGTATTACGCTTGGCGAAAACGGCTCGCCGATTACCTACACCAATTCGGCGGGAACAGTCATCTGGGACAACAGCACCTATCACAATGACGTGGCAGGCATCGGGCGTGACGATAGCGGCGCACTTGAACAGAAGCAGTCCCGTAGCATCAACAACGAAAGCATGGTCACTATTGGGCTCGGTGCAATTGATTTGTCCAACGCTGCGAATGTCAGTACCTTCAGCAGCGATCTGCAATATCTCATCTGGGGGCATGATGGTGGGGTAGCTGGCATGACGCAGTCGTACGCTAGCCCTAGCACGACCTTTGACCGCCGCTTTGACCGAGTCTGGCAGGCATCCAATACGAATTCGGTCGGTGCAGTAGAAGTCTGTGTTTGGAACAATACAGGGTTGGAGTCACGTACCAATCTGCTGGTCAACGCTAGCGATCCCGCCTTTGCCCCCGGTACAACGACAGAACATGCCCTCTCTGCTAAGACGATCAATGGTCAGGATCACATGTGTGCCTCTGGCATTACCCTAACTGATGGCGATTATTTCACCTTTGGCGGCATCGTAACCGCACCAGGTGGCGTGGCGGTTGACTTAGAATTCTGGCTCAAGGCAGATGGGCAGATCGTGGATTCGGGTGTAGCAGTGACAAACTGGACTGACGAAACTGGCACCCACGGCAGCTTTACGGCCATCTCCAGCGCTCCTAGCTTCCAGGAAAACGTCTTCAACTTCAATCCAGCGGTCAACTTTGACGGTGATGACTACTTCACTTACGGTGGCCAGATGTTGATTCCGACAGCCACCGATGGAGAAATCTTCTACGTGCTGCGCAACAACGGAGCGAGCAATACAGCGGATGGATACCCAGGTCAGTTTGGCGGTAGTGGCTCGCCGACGGTTCATTATGACTATTCGAACGCTCAAATTTACGATACCTTTGGCTCTACCGTCCGCTATATTTGGGATCCGCAGGCACCCGTCAGTGGGCCAGCACAGAACGTGCGCCAGCCCCACGTCTATAATGTTTATAGCGCGCCAAACGACTGGGCGGCCAGCTTCGATGGGCTTGTCAACTATGAAAGCAGCAGCAACACGGTCAACTTTGCTAGTGCGCATAGCCCAGCCATCCATGTCGGCGCAGCTAGCAGTGCTGTCTTCAAGGGCGATATCGCTGAGGTAATCCTCTATGGACGTAAGCTTTCGGCTACGGAACGGCTAAGCGTCAATAGCTCGTTGGCCATCAAGTATGGCATCACCTTGGGCGACCCAACCGTGCCTCTGAGCTACACTAATTCTGGTGGCACCACTATTTGGGATGTCACGACTCACAGCACCTATCACAACGACGTGGCCGGGATTGGGCGGGATGACAGCAGCGCGCTCGACCAGCGCCAGTCCCACAGTGTAAATGACAGCGCCATACTGACCATTGGGCTTGGCGAAATCGTCACCTCAACTGCCCAGCATTCAACGTCCTTTAGCGCCGATAATCAGTACCTCATCTGGGGCCACAGCGGCGCAGAGACGGTCGGCACAGGCGACGCACTGACGACCCAAGTGACCGATACGGGCATCAACGCCTGGATGATGCGCAAATGGGTCGCGCAGGAGACCGGCAGCGTAGACACAACGCTGATTCAATTCCCTGTCTCTGCTGCGTCAAACGGTCTGGATCCAAATGTGCCGCTTTATCTCATTACCGCAGACGACAGCGGCTTTACCACCAATGTAATTACGAACGTGGTGTCGCTCAACGGTAGCATCTTCGAAATCAGTCACAATTTTGATGGCGTTACCTACTTCACCTTTGGCCAAAACCTGCCCGACACCGACGGCGATAACATTGTTGACCTCAACGATGTTGACGATGACAACGACGGCATTTTGGATGAAAATGAGGGGCACACCTGCGGCGTCGATTTGCGCACGTTAACCTTTAATGGCTCTGTGCCGCTCACCACGCCGTCTGCATCTTCAATGACGGTTACTGGTGTCAACTCTTGGCATACATCATACTCAGATCAACCCCTCACGCTTCCTGTTCACTTTGAATACCTGAAAGCAGACGACAATGTTGCAGTTATGTTCGGGCTGCACCCGACATCAGCTTCACAAGTAACCACCAACTGGAACGACGGCGGTGAGAAGCTCTATCATGGCGCAGATGGCAATGTTTATGGCTACATTACGACAAATTGGAACTTCACTCACAATGCTGTGGACGGAGAACTGTACGAAATCGATATTGATGAAACGGGCTACATCACGTTCAAAATCGGCGGTGTCATCAAACACCAAAGTCAGGGGGCTGCTTCTGATTATCGTTTGTCGGTAACATCGGTAGCGGGTCACAACGCAATTATCAGCGATGTTGTCCTGACCGATGCCAACACAGGGCAGTCTAGTTGCACGCCAACCCATACGGACGCCGACAACATCGCCGATCACCTTGACCTCGACTCCGACGGCGACGGCATCCCAGACAACATCGAAGCACAGACGACCGCAGGCTTCATCGCTCCCTCTGGCACGGTGAGCACAACGGGCGAGTACCAGGGGCTGTATGACAACTATGGCACAGGTTTTGTACCTGTTGATACGGACGGCGACGGCACGCCCGACTTTATGGATTTGGACAGCAATGATCTAGCGGGTGCCGACACATTTGACGCAAGCCTTGTGCTCGACAGCGCCGATGACGACCAGGATGGCCTGGATAACGCTATCGATACTGATGACGCTGGTCACGGTCCAGTCAACGCAGGGATTACCGACGTCTCGGCGACCTATCCCATCATCGGGAACAACGTGGGCTGGCGTTTCCGGCCGGCACCGGGCGGTATAGCTGCTGACCTGGAAATTTGGCTGAAGGCCGATGCCGGGGTGCTTGAATCGGGCGGCAATGTCAGTCAGTGGAACAATCAATCTGACGCTGTCGATGGCCCAGTGACCGATATAGGGACCCCGGTCCTCAATCCGGCTAGCGTTAATTTCAATCCGGCCATTGCTTTCGATAGCGATCGAATGATTTTTCCACTCACCGGACTGAATTCGGTAGGCACTGGAGATTATGACCTTTTCTTTGTTGCCCAATCGAATGTAACTTCAGACGGTACCCTCTATTCCATGCAGGCTTGCACCGCGCCTATCTTCCAGCACTTTCTTAGTAACCAGTCATATAAGCATCGAACGACCTCTTCACCAATCGACACGGTCAGTGCAAATGGGTACTGGGATATGCTGGAGGGCGGTCGCGTTAGCGGGCAAAAGCGTACCTTTAGCAACAGCAATGGCACGCCCCTCATCACTTCATCGACCCATGATCTCACGCGTAGCCTAGCCGCCGTTATGGGCCAACGAAGAGTGTGCGGCGACGCGGCTCCTCTCAACGGTCAAATTGCAGAAGTTATTGCCTACACAGCTAGCGTTGACGCTGAGCGCAACAAAATCGAAAGTTACCTGGCCTTGAAATATGGCCTGACGCTGAACAATACCCAGTTGATGAGTTATACGACTTCAACAGGCGTCACCACCTGGGATGCGACCGCCAACAGCGCCTATCATAACGACGTGGCGGGTATCGGCTTCGACTTATCCACCGCGCTGGATCAGCGCATCTCTGGTTCGACTGCGCCAGGCGGCATCGTTACTGTTGCCACAACCGATGATTTTACCAGCGCCAACAGCGACAGCAGTCGTATCTCGGTCAACCCAGACAGCTTCCTCATCTGGGGCCACAACGGTCTCGACGCAACGACTTGGTTAACCGATACGATTGCCAGCGGCTATCCCAGCGGCAAGGCCCGCCTTACTCGAGAGTGGCTGGTGCAGGAGACAGGCAGCGTTGGTCCCGTTAGCATTGGCGTTCAGGTCGATGACGCAACGACGGATCTGCCCGAAGTGCTAGGCGTACTCTATCTCATTGTGGACAGCGACGCAGACGGTGACTTCAGCGATGAGGCGGCTCAACGCATGGTGGCCCAAGGCGGCGGTCTTTACACCATTGCCAACGTAGACCTGAGTGACGGCATGAAGTTCACCTTTGGCACGGCTGGTGGTGGCGTGCGCGGTGCCGTCTTCCAAGACAACGACACCGACGGCCAGATCGACGCAGACGAGCCAGGTGTAGAAGGCATCATCGTCACCGCGGTCGATGCATCTGGCACCATGACCTCAACCACAACTGACCCCGAGGGCAAGTTTGTCTTCCTCAATTCTGGCCTGGAAGGCGAGACGCGGATCACCTTTGAGCTGCCCGGCGCAACGACCCAAGGCTTCTTCATCTCCATGAACAACGGCCCGCTGGATCATCTGACTTCGTCGGTCGTGGGTGACAACAACACCACGGCCGTTCAATTTGCCCACGTGGGCGACGGCTGGACTGTGGCGACGGCAGGCTTTACGCCCGTGGATCGGCCTAGCCCCTGCCCCAATCCGACGGTGGCCACCGTCTGTTACGACAACGGTCTCGGCTCGGCCGATCCGGGCTGGTTCTCCTTCCCCTATCAACCGGGACCCAGCAGCTACTCTGCCGAGGCACCGTCTAACCAGATGGGCGCGGTCTGGGGGACGGCCTTCGACGCCAACATAGGGCAGCTCTATACAGGGGCTACCCTTAAGCGCCACGTTGGATTAGGTCCGCTGGCTGACTACAACGGCACCGATACCTACACGGTTGACGGCGTTTACGTGGTCCAGTACAGCGGCGGCAGTGGTTCCTTCAACCCCGCTACGCCTGGCTTTACGCTGCAGGGCGTTAACGGCATCGACCTGGGGACGGTCCAGCGTCACCCCGACACCAACGAACTGTTGGACGACGACTACGAGATCATGGCCTCTGGCGCCAGCATCGATTTGGACGGCTTCAACAAGGCAGGCACGGTTGGCTTTGGCAATGCCGATGTCTTCAATGGTGAACTTTGGCTGGTCAACGTCCATCAAGGTGCGCTCATTCAGGTTGATACGTCCGGACTGCCTCTCAACGGTGGTCCAGCACCGGCTGGCAACGTAACCCAGCACATGATTCCCGATCCAGGCTGCTCGAACGGCGAATTCCGTCCCTGGGCGCTCACCTTCTACAACGGCTTGGGCTTCCTGGGGCTGGTCTGCAGTGCAGAGACGAGCCAAAACACGGCTGACCTTCATGCCTACATTCAGACCTTCAACCCCAGCAACATCGGCGACGGCTTTGTCAACGTCATCGACTTCCCGCTGGACTACACGCGTGAGATTGCCCAGGATGGTGGCGTTTGGGCTGGCAATGCCCAGAACCAAGGCTGGTTCCCGTGGGCACGCACCCCAGCAGACGTGCAGGGTAGCTTCGCAGCCAAGCTGAGCTATCCCCAGGCAATTCTCTCTGACATCGACTTTACCGCCGACGGCAACATGGTCATCGGCTTTATGGACCGCTGGGGCATCCAGACGACCGTTACCGATCCCAGCCCGCTGACCGGGGCCAACTATACCGCCATCACTGCCGGTGACCTCATGTACGCTTGCCAGATTGGCACCAACATCTGGGTCATGGAAGGTGACACAGGCTGTACGGCCTTCAGCGAGCCAGGCGGTGTGCAGCGGCTGCGTAATGACGGGCCTTTTGGTGGCGGTGAGTTCTTCTTTGGCGATACCCATATGCTCTGTCATGGGGCCAACCTCACCTTTGAGGATCTGACCGGCAGCGCCTGTGTGATTGGCAACAACATCATCGCCACCAACTTCGGTCAATTTAGTGAGGGCGGAAACGTTTACACGGCCGGTATGCGTCAGTTTGACGCGACCACCGGCGCGCTGACCGGCTACTACGGCTTCCCAACGACATTGCCTTGTGTCTCTGCCGCCAACGGTAGCGAAGCCAGCCTCAATAATGGCGTGGGTGAGCTGACCTGTCTGTGTCCCGCCTTGCCCGTGGAGATCGGCAACCGCGTCTGGATCGACTACAACCTCAACGGCGAGCAAGATCCAGGTGAGCCGCCCATCCAGGGCGTCACGGTTGAGATTCTCGATGCGGGCAACACAGTCATCGGCTCGGCCATTACCGACGCCCGCGGCGAGTACTACTTCAGTTCGGATTCTGGAACCAGCACCTCCAATACCAAATACAACCTGCCCATTCCGGGCGCAGGCGTGTCGGTACGCATTCCCAACGCAACAGGCGGCAGCCAGCAGAGTCCGCTGGATGGCCTCATGCTGACGCTGGACAACCAAGGCACCAACGATGAGATCGACTCGGATGCCACCATGACTGGCGACAATGCCGTCATCAACGTGGATACGCCAGGCGGCACCATCGACCACACCTACGACTTTGGCTTTGCGCCCGACACGTGGGACATTGCCCTGCGCAAGACGGTTCCCGTGCAGTATGCAGCACCCGGCGATACAGTGGTCTTTTCAATCGAGGTCTTCAACCAAGTTGGCGGCCCCATGGACAACATCGCGCTGATTGACTACGTCCCTGCTGGCCTAACGGTCAACGATGCCAACTGGACGCCGACGACTTTGACTGGTCCCGGCACCATTTCCAGAACGTTAACTGCCGGTGCTGAACTACCTGCTGAGGGGCTGCTGCCCGGCCAATCGGTGGTAGTCAACGTCACCATGCAGATCGATGGCGGTCTGGCGGACAACACGGTGCTGACCAACAAGACCGAGGTGTCCAGCGTCACCGACATCAACGGCAACCCCTTCACCGACCGCGATTCAACACCGGACTCGGTGGACGATGATACGGTTGTGGACGACATCATCGACAACACCGGCGGCGATGAGGACGATCACGACGTTGCCGTGGTCACCGTCACAGCACAAACGGACGTCTATGATCTGGCCCTGCGCAAGACCACGGCTCAGAGTGTGGTGAGCGAAGGGGATGATGTGCTCTTTACCATTACCGTCTTCAATCAGGGAACCAGCCCCGCCAATGGCATCCAGCTTGTGGATCGCTACCCGGCTGGCTTCACCCTCAGCCCCAACGAAGCGAACTGGACTGACCAAGGTGACGGCACGGCCACCCGCACATTGACCACGCTGCTGGCCCCGGGCGAGAGCATCAACGTCTCGATTCTGCTGCGGGCAGGAACCACGTTGGGTACGCTCCAGAACTATGCCGAAATCAAGCAGGACAACGGCGACGATCTGGACTCTCAGCCGGAGGATGACGAGAACGACGACAATGGCGACCCGCTCATCGACGACATCACCAGCGACAACGGCACGAATGATGAAGACGATCACGACGTGGCCGAGGTGACGGTGCGCCGCTTTGACCTGGCCCTACGCAAGCAGCCTGCGGCTACCCAAGCTGCCGTTACTGCCCCTGGTGCGGATGTGATCTTTGTTATCGATGTCTTCAATCAAGGCTCGGTCGATGCGTACGACATTACGATTGTTGACTACCTGACCGACACACTGACCTTGAGCGAAAACGACACCAACGGCTGGATTGAAGGCAACCCCAATCAGGTCATCAACTCGATTCCGGGACCGTTGGCACCAGGGTCATCTGAGCGATTGACCATCACGCTACACGTCACCGATACGGCAGCCTTGGGTCTGATGAATAACTATGCAGAGATCGTCCAGGCTTCGGACACGCCTGCTGCGCCACCGGTTGAAGATGCAGATTCTACGCCCGACGATGGCAACGGCAACGATCTGCTAGTGGACGACGAAATCAACAACGACGGTACCACTGACGAAGATGATCACGACATTGCCAGTGTCACCCTCGGCGAGTTTGACCTGGCGCTGACCAAAGTCTACACAAATGATGAGGGCAACCCAGCCAGTGGAGGCAACCCCACCGATGCCATCATTGGCGTGGGCGAGCGCGTCACCTTTACGCTGGAAGTGACCAACCAAGGTGACGTCACAGCTTACGACATCCGCGTGACCGACAACAGCCCCAAGGGCTTGATCATCGATGACTCGAGCCTGGAGTACAATATCGCTCGCGGCTGGCAGGTAACCAGCGACCAGCAAGGTCACTTCGTCTTCCCTGGCCCGCTAGAGCCGGGCGAGTCTGTGAGCACCCACGTGGTCATCTTTGCCGTCGGTCCCGCCTCACCTTTCTATCCGGTAGGTGGCCTGGTCGGCACCCAGACGGTCTGGGGCGAGATCTCATTCGCCAGCTACGCACCTGGTGGTGGCTCTATCCTAGACATCGACTCGATTCCAGATACGGATGAGACCAACGATCCAGGTGGCCAGCCAAACAGCCCAGCCGACAATTACATTGACGGTAACGGCACAGGCACCATCGGCGATGGCGTGGCGGCAACTGATGAGGACGACCACGATCCGGCCCAGGTCACGGTGGTGGAGACCTTTGACTTAGCCATCATCAAGTATCCGCTCGTCGATGCCATGGGGGGCAATGTACTGCCCGTGGTAGAGCCAGGGGACATCATCACCTACGAGTATCTCATCATCAATCAGGGTGTGCTAGATGCCCAGGATATCACCCTCATTGAGCACATTCCTGAAAGCCTGATCCTGGCCGATAACAACTGGACGCCGACTGGTCCAAACACGGCCACGCGGACACACAGCAACATCAATCTGGCACCCAATCAAGGCTACACCGATACCATTCGCTTCCAGATCAATCCCGCCATTGCGGTGAGCACCATCTACACCAACATCATCGAGATTGCCGATGCGACGGGTCCAGGTGGCGATCCCAACGTGGTGGACATTGACTCAGTGCCGGATACGGACGGCTTCAATGAAATGGTCATTAAAGATGACTTCTTTACCGACAACTTCCTGGCTGACCCGGCCCTCTTTGACGAAGACGACCACGACATTGCCATTCTGATGACCCAGATCAACGACTGGGGTGACAATCCCGACGCAAGTGTTGGCCAAGGCACGGGCGACTACGGCACGCTTCTGGCAGACAATGGGCCACGCCACCTGATCGTTGAGGGGTTACACTTGGGGACACTCATCGATGGCGAAGTGGACGGTATCCCCACAACTGACGCTGATGGCGACAACAACGACCAAATCAATGATGAGGACGGTATCAACCTAGCCGATCTCTTCTTTGTCGAAGGGAATACGGCAACTGTGCGAGCCAACGCCACCAACACCACCACGACGCCAGCCGTACTCTATGGCTTTGTGGACTTCAACGCCAACGGTGTCTTTACCGACACGGGCGAATTTGTCACGACGACGGTTCCAGCGGGCAGTCTCAACGTTGAATTCAACCTTAACTTTGGCACCGTACCCGCCAACGGCGTGACGGACAGCTACGCTCGCTTCCGCCTGAGTACGGATACAGGTCTGGACGCCCAGGGTGTTGCATCTGACGGTGAGATTGAGGACTATCCAGTGACCATTAGCAGCGTCAACGCCAATCCGAGCTTGGCGCTAAGCAAGGTCTACAACGGGATTGGCGAAGTACGTACGAATGAGATCATCAGCTTCACCATTCGGATTACTAATACAGGTGATGTTCCGCTGACGACGCTACCGTTGGAGGATCGTTTTAGTAGGGCTTTCCTTACATATGAGAGTGCTACGCCAGCACCGGATACCGTTGCGAACTCTGTTCTCACCTGGGATGATTTGCTAGCGAATGACCAGGATGGCTTGGCTGTCAATGAATCTATATCTGTAGATGTCTTCTTCAGGACGTCGACCGACACGACTCTACTTCCCGCCATTGCTCCTTGTACCCGATCCGGCGAAACCCCCAATCTGGCTAGATCGATAGGTGCAAGAGGTAGCGGCGTCACTGTTGTTACCGATGGAGACGATCAGGATTGTGATTCCGTACAAATTGTGAACCCGACGGCAACGCTCTTGGCCAAAGGTAGGCTTCAGCAGACGCCCGACGGTGTATTGATCAGTTGGCAAATCGTAGATGAACGCAACGTAGCTGGATTCAACATCTGGCACACGGATGGCATCTCCTCCGAACGACGCAATCGTCAGTTGATTTTGGCCCCGGTCATTGGTCAGAGAGATGTAGGCTACGAATGGTTGGACGTTGGTGCAATCCTCGGCCAAGATGATATCTATGTACTCGAAATTGTCTACGAAGACGGAAGCTCTAGGCGCGAAATGATTGGCGTCGTGCAGGGCGTGGAGATTTACCTCCCTCTTCTTTCGCAGCAGACAAGCCAGACATCCGCGGTGAATGCGCAGACAGCTCAGAATGAAACTGATCTATCGGGTAAGCAGACAGATAATGACTTGACAAGGCCTGAGAAGATATATATGCCTGTGAGTCCATAGAAGTGCCATTAAGTGAGTGAAGACTGCGATGCACGGCGTCTAGGATTTTCGCACTTCCAGTCAGAAAGTCCGCCGTGCGTTGCAGTCTCCGCTTATTTGAATGATCTTGAATGTAATGTAGCTGCAAGAACCATGAATGATTCGCTTTCCTTGGTAGAAAAAGACGAATCATTCATGGTTTTTCCGATTTATATTGGAATTAGCCAACCGTTCCCCTCTCAAATCATCTAAAAAATGCTCTATTATTTGTCATGATTACATAAAATGACAGATGCAGAATATGGATCAATCTGCTAATCTACGGTCAGAGAGTTGTTGTCAGAATGTTGTTACAAAAATTATACAAACATTCTTTCTCCTTAGCTTTGCAGCTTATTTAACCAAAACCGCACATCACCCGATCCTCTTACCCACCCTAGCAGCAAACCCGAACGGGAGCGTCTATCAACACAATTAATGGATCCCAATGCGCACGATTGGGATGTGATGAATCTTGGTGAAAACCTTAAGGGAAGATTCTCAGGCCAGTTTAGTTCCCAGGTCACAACCTTCCCGAAAGGTGTCCTGTTTACACATTCTTTTTGCGTAGTAGGCGCTTGACGCCATCATGCTTAGTGTATTTTAACACCGCTTCTATTTGACATTCCGTATACAGGAGATTCAGCAAATGTCGAGCCAAAAAACCCGTAATCAAAAGATTCGGTTCTACCGAATCGCTCGTCTGATTGTCATAAGCACAATCATCCTAACCCAAAGCGGACTTTTCTCTGGAACTGGGCCGAAGAGTATGTTGTCTGAAGGAAAGTTCCCATTTTCCCATCACCTATTGGCTGGCCCGTCCTCCGCTATTGCCCAAGCCACCGGACCCGGCGGCGTCGGCACCAATCTGGCCTTCTGGCTAAAGGCCGACGGTCAGATCACCGATCCAGGTACATCTATCACCGATTGGACCGACGAAACTGGGAGCCACGGCAGCTTTACGGCGAAGAATAGCGACCCCGACTTGCAGGAGAATATCTTCAACTTCAATCCGGCGGTCAACTTTGACGGCGACGACTACTTAACATATGGCACGCAGATGCTGATCCCTAGCGCAACTGAGGGCGAAATATTCTATGTCCTGCGGAATAATGGTGCAGCCAACTCGAAAGATGGCTACCCAGGTCAGTTTGGTGGGAGTGGTGTCCAGACGGCTGAGTATGATTACCTGGACGCCAATATCTACGATACCTTTGGCACAACGGTCCGCAAGAACTGGGTGCCAACGACCGCCCCAGCAGGGGGACCCGCGCGCAACGTGCGAGATCTACACATCTACAACGTCCACAGCGCACCCAACGATTGGGCCGCCAGCTTTGATGGCATCGTAAACTTTGCCAGCGGGGCCAACACGGTCAACTTTGCCAGCGCCCACAGCATCCATACCTTTGTCGGCGCAGCGGCGAATTCGGTCTTCCGGGGCGATATTGCTGAAATTGTACTCTACGATCGCAAGCTGACGGCGGCAGAACGGCGGCGGGTCAATAGCTCACTTGCGCTCAAGTATGGTATTACCTTGGGTGACCCGACCGTGCCCCTCAGCTACACCAATTCGGCTGACACCGTCATTTGGGATGCCAGCAACAACAGCAGTTACCACAACGACGTGGCCGGTATCGGTCGCGATGACACGGCTGGCCTCAATCAGAAGCAGTCCCGCAGCGTCAACAGCGATGCGCTCGTGACCATTGGGGTAAACGGGATTGCGGCCACCAATAGCGCCAATGCCAATAGCTTTGCTGGTGACCAGCAATTCCTCATCTGGGGCAATGACAATGGCTCAACCGCCTTTGATGTCGCCTTTGCTGGCACCAACGCCACCGCTCGCATGAGCCGAGTCTGGCGCGTGGCGGAAAACAGTGAGGTGGGAACTATAGAGTTTTGCACCTCGTCGGCGGCCACTTATTTGTTGGTCAACAATAGCGATTCATCTTTTGCTCCAGGCACAACTACTGAGCTTGCCCTTACTCCAGGCAGTGCAGGCAACTGCGTCTCTGGTCTCAATCTGGCCGACGGTGCGTACTTTACCCTAGGCTTTATACCCACTGGCCCTGGTGACGTCAAGGCCAATCTGAAGCTCTGGCTCAAGGCCAACAACGGCGTCAACGGCAGCACCCCAGTCACTCAGTGGGGCGACAGCAGCGGCAACGGCCGTGACGCAGTCTCTATCGTTGGTCCGGACCTGTTGAGCGACGGCATCAACTTCAATCCAGCGCTCGACTTTGTACGCGCCAATACCGAGCGGATGCAGATTGCGGGCGGCATCTTTGGAGCATCGGCCACGCTCGATAACATTCACATCTATGCCGTTGCGAAAACCGATGCGGCCAACGTTGCCAACGACCTCATTCAGCACGCGGCTAGCCCAGGGCAAATAACGGTACACCTCCCTTGGAGTGACGGCATAGTGTACTGGGATGGGGGCAGCGGAACTGGTGCCTATCGGTTGAGCACGCCTTGGGGAGGTACTGTCGGCACGCCCTACGTCTGGTCGTTTAACTACAGCACAAGTGCTACACCGCTGGGCAATAATCAGGATATTCTGCGCAACGGCGACGCCATTGCCAGCGATGCAACAGCTACTGCGCCGACCGCCAATGGTGGCGATATGATGATCGGTTCTAGCATACTCAATACCAGTCCTTTTGGTGGCGATATTGCGGAAATCATCGTCTACACCGGCACCATGACGCTGGCGGACCAGAACAAGATCCAAAGCTACCTGGGCCTAAAGTACGGCGTAACCCTGGATACCGATACGGCTGACGCAGCAGCCAACTTTGACTATGTAGACTCAACTGGAGCCACGGTCTGGCCTGGCACAACCGATGCGACTTATCAGAGCTACCACAACGGCTTAGCCGGTATTGGTCGGGACGACGGCTCCGTTCTAGCCCAGAAGCAATCCCAGAGCAGCAACGCCGACAGCATTGTGACTATGGGGCTGGGCGCAATCGCCGCTACCAATGCGGATAACGCTAACACCTTTGGGGCAGACCGCAGCTTCCTCGTCTGGGGGCATAATAACCTGAGCCTCTCGCCCAGCGTGGTGCTAACAGGCACAACGCTTGTTCGTAAAGAGCGTGTGTGGCGAGTGGCCAATGTCAATGGCGTTGGGGTCGTGCAGATGCGGGTACCCCAGTCGACTTTTAGCCATATCATGGCCACGTTGGTACAGAGCACTGACACTGTCTTTGACAGCAACGACACCCAGATTCCGCTCACGAACGATGGCAACGGCAACTACGTGGCCACCGTCACTTTTACCGATGGCGACTATTTCACCTTTGCTCAATTGCCGCCCCCTGGCCCTGGTGGTATCGACACGGACCTGAATCTGTGGCTCAAGGCGGGCCAAGGCAATGGCTCGGCAACCGATGGTGACCGCGTCACGCTTTGGGACGATCAGTCGGACATCGGCAACAACGCGACCGGTACTGGCGGCGCAGTAGAGGGCGCCACCTACTACGATCATCCTGATTTCAACATCAACTTCAATCCGGTTCTCGATTTTGACGGCGTCAATGATGCCTTTGCGCTGCCCAATGCGACCTTCATTGATGGCAATACCGCCACATTGGGCTTCTACGTCTTTGCCCCAGATGGGGGCACTTATTCGACGTTGGCTAGCGCAGGTGGTGGAGGCTCTAATCAGGGGGTAACGAACATTGTCGATGATGCGGGTAACAACATCCTTCTTCAGTATGTTAACAACAGCTACGGGGCCAACGCTACCGAAGATGTATCCAACAGGGGTGGTCTATTTGCATTTCAGGCTGGCGCTTCGCAACGCCGCATCTATCACAACGGCATTCTGGTCGGCAGCAGTCCCAGCGGGGCTGGCATTCTTTCATCCCCTAACCGCATCGGCACATTATGGACCGGCAATAACGACGCCGACGGTCGCTTAGCCGAAGTCGTCCACTACAAGAACACGACGCCCGACGCCGACCGGGACAAGATCGAATCCTACCTGGCCCTCAAATATGGCATCACCATCGGTAGCGATAATGACAACAACGGCACGCCCTTTGAAGCCCCCAACGGCGACGGCCGCAACGAAGGCGACTACGTCTTAGCCAACGGCACCGTGATCTGGGATGCCAGCGCCAGCAGCGCCTACCACAATAACATTGCGGCCCTCGTGCGTGACGACACCTCTGGTCTCTATCAGCGCCAGTCGGGTAGCGAGAATGTGGATGGCATTGTGGCGATTGGTCTGGGCAGCATCGCGGCCACCAACAGCGCCAACCTCTCCACGATTGCTAATCAAGAATATATGATTTGGGGCAACGATGGGGCCAGCCTCTCGCCACGGGTGCCGCTCACCGGCACCGAGCTCTACCGCAAGGAGCGCATTTGGCGGGTGGACAATCCCAACGCCTTAGGTACAGTGCAGGTGCGGGTGCCCCAATCCACCTTTAGTAACGTCCTCGCCACGCTGGTGCGCAGTACCGACACCACCTTCGACAGCAGCGACACGCTGATTCCATTAGCCGATGACGGCAACGGCAACTATCTGGCCTCCATCACCTTTGCCGATGGCGACTACTTTACCTTTGCCCAACTGCCACCGCCGGTTCCGGGTGGCGTGGTGCCTGATCTCAACTTCTGGTTCAAGGGCGATGCTGGCACAAGCACCACAACACAAGGCGGGGCAATCACCCAGTGGGACGATCAAAGTGACTTTGGCAACGATATTACATCTTCTGGCGGCAATACCCCAGTGTACGAAGAATTGGGTGCTAACTTCAATCCCACACTCCGATTTGATGGCAGCAACGATCGCATCGGTCGCACGTCGCCGAGTACAGATCCTATCGGTAATGGTGATCATGAGGTCTTCGTGGTGGTCGACAACGTGACGACTGGTACGCCTTTTTACATGGGGAGTCGAACCAACAATCAAAATATTGCCTATTTCCCAATGGCTCCTACAGCCATTACGATTCGCTCTGAAGCGACTTCGCCTTCCTCAAACAAAACGTGGTGTACCCATAATATTCCGGCACCAGGTAACAGCGTGCCATCGATTGCAACGATCCATCGCGCCGATGGTGGCCGAGTCAATCAGTACACAATTGAATGGCGAGGCGACGGCGGTGGGACGCCTAGCTGCACCAACAACCACAATGTTGTACCCAACGTGACCTCAGAGCGCGTAGAACTAGGTAGATGGCAGTTGGACAATGGGTCTTGGGGGGGCTACCTCAACGGTGAAATTGCGGAGATTGCCTTCTACAGCCGTGAGTTGACAGCCATTGAACGTGCTCGTGTCCATACCTACCTAGCCATCAAATATGGCGTCTCCCTCAGCAACGATAGTGATGGCAACGGCACGCCCTTTGAAGAGCCAAATACCCTGGGTATCAATGACGGTGATTATGTCCTATCCGACGGCACCACCATCGTGTGGGACGCCAGCATCAACAGCTCCTATCATAACGACATTGCTGGTCTCGGTCAAGATGACCGCGCTGGCTTGAATCAGCGTATCTCCGGCTCGACTAGTGATGACGGCATTGTCGTGATCGCAACCGACAACGAGTTCGACCTCCCCAACACCGACGGCAGTCGCACGTCGCTGGGCGAGGGCAACTTCCTCGTCTGGGGCAATAATGGACTGGATGCCACGACTTGGATCTCTACCACAGCAGCCAGCGGCGTGCCCGCAGGCAAAGACCGTCTGGCCCGCGAGTGGATGGTGCAGGAGACTGGCTCGGTAGGCGAGGTCTCCCTCCAGGTAAACGTCGACGATCCAGAGATGGATCTGCCCGAAGTCTTAGGTGTGCTCTACCTGCTGGTCGATTCCGACTTGGATGGCGACTTTGGCGACGAGACGGTTCAGCGGATGGCAGCCCAAGGCGGCGGACTCTACACCATCAGCGGCATCAACTTTGTGAGCGGCCAACGCTTCACCTTTGCCACGCCCAACAGCGGCATCCGCGGCTTTGTCTTCCTCGATAGCGACGTGGACGGACAGCGGGACGCAGACGAAGAGGGGCTAGAAAACATCATTGTCACCGCGGTCGACGCCAATGGCGTCATGTCCAGCACGCTGACCGACGCCGACGGCAAGTATGTCTTCTTACCGGAAAGCGGTATCGAAGGCAGCACCCGCATCACCTTTAGCTTGCCCTCAGCAGGCGGTTCAACGGTCATGGCGGCGGCGCTCATGGCCACAGGTGATGATGGTTCGCTGGATCCGACCGTCTTTGGGCAAGACAACAAAACCGACGTCAACTTTGCCTACGTGGGCAACGGCTGGACCGTGGTTAACAATGGCTTTGCGCCCAAGGAGCGCCCGGTAAGCTGTACCACGCCTACAGTGGCCACAAGTTGCTACAGCAGCGGACCAGGCTCGGCGGATGCCGGTCTCTTCTCCTTTGGCTACAACAGCGGACCAGCCGCCTTCAGAAACGATGCGGGCAGCCAGGACATGGGCTCGGTCTGGGCCAACACCCACAGCGCAACCAATGGCTTGCTCTATAGTGCGGCGGCCCTCAAGCGGCACGTTGGGCTGGGTTCGCTAGCCAACTTCAACGGCGTGGACACCTATACAGTCGATGGTGTCTATGTCACCCCGTACAGCCTAAGCGGCAGCAACTTCAATCCCGCAAGTCCTGGGTTTACGCTTCAGGGCGTCAATGGAATTGACTTGGGCACGGTGCGTCGTACCGTCGATGCCAACGGCATCTTGGATGATGACTATGAACTGCTAGCGGGTAACAACGTGGATCTGGATGCCTTTGCCAAGGTCGGTACGGTTGGCTTCGGCGGTGCCGATGTGGCACAAGATGGTTCCCTCTGGCTGGTCAACCTCAACCAGCGCACGTTGATCCGCGTCGATACGGCGGGCCTACCCACCAATGGAAGCGCTGCGTCCGGCGGCAACGTCACCACGTACCCGATTACGAATCCTGGCTGTTCCAACGGGGACTACCGTCCTTGGGCTTTGAGCTTCAACAGCGGCACTGGCTATCTGGGCATTGTCTGTAGCGCAGAGACGAGCCAAAATACAGCTGATCTCCACGCCTACATCGTCTCCTTTGATCCAGCCGCGCCCGGTGCAGGCTTTAGTACCGAGATCGACTTCCCCCTCGACTATGGTCGTGAGGTCATCTACTACGTCCACTGGGGAGGTCCCGTAGGCCCGACCGGCAACTGGCGACCGTGGGCCAGCACCTGGAATCCATCCCGCGGTTTCCTCGGTGCCGACGCCTATCCACAGCCTATCCTGTCGGATATCCAGTTCACCGTTGATGGCGACATGATTCTGGGCTTTATGGATCGTTTTGGTCATCAGACCCTGCAATCCAATTTGGAGGCCAAACCCCTGAACGAGAATCCAAAGACCCGCACAGGCATTACTGCGGGCGAAATGGCCAAAGTCTGTACCAATGGCGCTGGTGGCTGGATTTTGGAAGGGAGCGCAGGCTGCGCGGCCATCGATAACGGCGGCATCCGCCGCACCGTTGGTGGTGGGGTTAACGCAGTACTCGAATATTTCCATCTAGAAGAAGCTGGCCTCTGTATCGACCATCTCTTCTTTGCCGAAACCTATGGCGGTGGCTTCTGTATTGGCCCCAACGGGCGCGACGTGGTCTCGAGCGTTTACGGCCCAGGTGGCGAGTTCACCAGCGTCGCCAGCGGCAATCCCCGCTTCCAGGGGTTCCGCACCTTTGATAGCTCAACCGGCGCCATCAAGCCCTGGCTCACTGCGTTACTGCCCAGCAGCCTCTCTTGTGCTGCGGGCACCACCCACAACATGAGCCAACTGGCCTGCTTCTGCCCGCCACCACCGCTGGAGATCGGCAACCGGGTCTGGATAGATTATGACTTAGATGGCCAACAGGATCCCGGCGAACCACCCATCCCAGGCGTGACTGTCGAGCTGGTGAGTGGTAGCAGCGTCATCGCCACGGCCACCACCGACGCTCGCGGTGAGTACTACTTCAGCGGATTTGCTGGCACATCAACGGCCAGCGCTAAGTACGGTCTAGCCATTCCGGGCAGCGGCGTCTCGGTGCGCATCCCCAATGCAGACGGCACCCAGCAAACACCGCTGATCGGCCTGGTGCTGACTCAAGACAACCAGGGCTCTGACGACCGCCTGGACTCGGACGCCACCCTCAGCGGCGACGACGCGGTCATCTCGGTCACAACCAGCCCCGGCACCATCGACCACACCTTCGACTTTGGCTTTGCGCCTGACGATTGGGATCTGGCCTTGCGTAAGAGCGTGCCGGTCCAATATGTGGCCCCAGGCTCTAACGTGGTCTTCATCATCGATGTCTTCAACCAGGGTGCTGGCCCCATCGACAACATTGAGATTATCGACTACGTGCCAGCCAACCTGAGCGTCAATGATGCCAACTGGACGCCAAATACCTTGACTGGCCCTGGCACGGTGATGCGCACGCTCACAGCAGGCAACGAACTGCCCGCCCGCGGCCTCTGGCCTGGTGAATCGGTCTCTGTGGATATCAACACAGACGTGGCAACTGGTTTGGCCGACAACACGGTCATCATCAACAAAGCCGAGATCGCCAACATGACCTCGACGAGCGGCAGCGCGATTGTGGATATCGACTCGACGCCCGACACCACCGACGGCGAAGCCAACGTGAAGGACGACGTCATCAACGAAGATGGCCTCAACACCCCAGGCGACGACGAGGACGACCACGATCCGGCCCAGATTATCGTCACCTCCCAGACCGATATCTACGATTTGGCGCTGCGTAAGCGGCTTGGCGGCGGTCAATCCAGCGTTGTCAACGAAGGCGATGATGTGCTCTTTACAATTGAGGTCTTCAATCAGGGGACCAGTTCTGCCCTGAACCTCACCTTGGTGGACCGCTATCCTGCTGGATTTAACCTTAGCCCCAACGACACAAACTGGACCGATCAGGGGACGAGCGCTACCTACGACTGGTCAGGCTTCTTGCTGCCCGGTCAAAGCACAACGGTGGACATCATCCTGCGCGCTGGCTCAACCCTTGGCACGGTCCAGAACTATGCCGAAATCCAGAGTGACGACGGTGATGATGTGGATTCTGAGCCTGAGGGAGATGAAGGCGACGACAATGGTGATGCATTGCTAGATGACGTGATCAGCGACGACGGCACCATCGACGAGGACGATCACGACATGGCCGAAGTGACCGTGCAGCGCTTTGATCTGGCCTTGCGCAAGCAGTTGGCCCCAGGCCAACCCACTACCACTGTCAAAGGTGCAGATGTCACCTACGTCATCGACGTCTTCAACCAGGGCAACGTGGACGCCTTTGACATCAGCGTTGTTGATTACCTGACGGACACGCTCGCTCTGAGTGAGAACGACACCAACGGCTGGGTGTTGGTGGAGACCAACCAGGTGGTCAATACGATTCCTGGGCCGATTGCGCCCACCGAAAGCGCACGGCTCACCATCACCTTGCGCATTAGCGATACCGCCGCACTCGGTCAGCTAGACAACTATGCCGAGATCGTGACCGCCAGCGAGACGCCTGCTGGACCGCCAGCGCGGGACGTGGATTCAGCGCCCGACACTATCAACGGCAACGATCCGCTGATCGATGATGAGATCGATGACGATGGCACCACGGATCAGGACGATCATGACATCGCTTCGGTGACCGTTGGACGCTTCGACTTGGCGCTGATCAAAGAGTATATCTCCGATACGTCGCGGGACGGCAATAGCACCGACGGCATCATCGGCATTGGCGATCAGGTGCTCTTCCGCATGACGGTCACCAACCAGGGTGACGTGCCAGCCTACGACATCCGCGTGACCGACTACAATCCTGAGGGCATTGTGGCCGACGACAGTCACCCCTCCTACAACATCGACAACGGCTGGGTGACGGAGAATATGCTCCTCAACCACAACGTACTGCCCGGGCCGCTCAATCCCGGTGAATCGACCACGATCGACATCATCTTGCGCTCGGTCGGCCCTAACTCGTTACTCTATCCGGCTGGTGGTATCGTCGGTGTGCAGACCAACTGGGCTGAGATTTCGTCGGCCTCCAACCTGCCTGGTGGTCCGCCTGTGGTAGATGAGGACTCGACACCCGATGATGATGTTACCAACGATGCTGGTGGTCAGCCCGGCAGTGCCGCTGATGACTACGTTGACGGCAACGGCACGGGCGCCATCGGTGACGGTGTGGACACGACCGACGAGGATGACCACGATCCGGCCCAGGTTACTGTGCAGAACACCTTTGACCTAGCCATCATAAAATATCTGGTTGACGAAGAAGGGATTCCCCTCTTTGAGGCACCTGAAGTCGTTGCTGGCCAGGTGATTACCTACGAGTACTACGTGGAGAATCAGGGAACAGAGGCGGCAACCAGCATCACGCTGATTGAGCACGTCCCTGCTGGTCTGATTCTGACCGACAGCAACTGGACGCCCTCGAATGTAGCTGGTCCAGGCACGGCGACCCGTACCTACAACAGTACGTTGGCCCCTGGTGAGTGGTTTACCGACACAGTCTTCTTCCAGGCCAGCCCGACCATCGTGCCCGGCCAGATCTACACCAACATCATCGAGATCGCAAGCGCCACCAACATTGCCGGCCTTGATGACGTAGACTCGGACCCAGATAGCAACGCCACCAACGAAGTCTTCATCAAGGACAACCACGTGCGCGACAATTTCCGCCTCAATCCGGCCATCTTTGATGAGGACGACCATGACCCAGCCATAGTGATGACGCTGCTGACATTAACGCCACGGGTCGCCGTAAGCAAGGTCTACAATGGCATGGGAGACGTGCGCACCAACGAGACGGTTAGCTTTACCATTCGCATAACCAACACAGGCGAACTGACCATCACCCACCTGCCACTGGAGGATCGCTTTAACAGTGCATTCCTCACCTTCCAGAGTGCCACGCCCAGCGAAAGTAACGCTTCCCCCAACGTAATTACATGGGACAACCTGCTGGCTGGCGACCCCGACGGGCTGGCCATTAGTGAAACCATTTCGGTGGATGTCTACTTCACTACCCGGGCGGATACGTCGTCACTGCCGGCGATGACACCGTGTACACAAAGCGGTCACGCCCCGAATTTGGCCAGAGTGCGCAACGCTAACGCAGATGGCACACCTGTCGTGCCTGATGCCGACGACGATGCCTGCGACTCGGTAGAGATTCTGAATCCAACAGCCGTAACGCTAGCCGAAAGTAGCGCCAGTCAAACTTCAGGTGGCGTGCTCGTGCGCTGGTCTACGGTAAGCGAGAGTGACATCATTGGCTTCAACATTTGGAAGTCCAGTGGCGTAGAGGCAGAGCTGAGAAGCACTGAGATGATTGTGGCCACCAATACTGGGCAGACCAATGGATCTAGCTATCAATGGCTTGATGTGGATGCAACGCTCCGTCAGGGTGATGTATACCTGGTTGAGATTGTAAAAAGCGATGGCACGACGGAGCGAGCGGTGATTGATGTGACGAGTGAGCGGACGCTCTTTATTCCTTTGATTGTTCGGTAGTTGATTGAACCAGACTTGGCAGGTTTTCAAAACCTGTCAGGTTTAGACCAATCCTAGACAGTGACAGTACCATTATGAAAAAGAGTCAAACACAACCAATACGGCACATTTTCAATGCCTTGGTGATCAGCCTGCTCCTTTTCGGAGCCATTCCACAGACCACAATCACCGGCATAACCGAGCTAACAGACCTGCCTGGGGCTGACTCGCAAGGCCTGGCCAACCTGGCAGACTTATGGTCACCAGCAGCTACCGCCTGGGCGGCTAACAGAGGCGAGGGATTGTTCGCCGCCAGCATGCCCCCCCTTATCTGGTCAGAAGAGCAGAAGCTGGTTCCCTTTGACCCCGCCAGTAATGATAAGTACGGTATTGCCGTCGCTGTCTCCGGAGACACGGCCGTAATCGGCTCCTTTCAGGATGACGACAACGGCAATGGCTCGGGTTCGGTCTATATCTATCTGCGTAGCGGCGCTACCTGGACACTGGAACAGAAAATCGTCTCCTCGGATGGGGACAGCACCGATCGCTTTGGTAACGCGGTGGCCATCGATGGCGATACCGCCGTGATCGGAGCCTACCGACAAGATCCCAGCGGTGAAACTGGTGCAGCCTATGTCTTTACCCGCAGCGGAAGCACCTGGAGTGAGCAGCAGAAACTAACTGCCTCCGATGCCGCAACCGGCGACCAATTTGGCTGGGCTGTGGCCGTTTCAGGCGATACAGCCATTATTGGTGCAGACGGTGAGAATTCTGGCGCAGGTGCGGCCTATGTCTTTACCCGCAGCGGAAGCACCTGGAGCGAAGAGCAGAAGTTGACTGCTTCCGACGGTGGTGGCGGCGATGCCTTCGGCCTCTCTGTATCGGTAGATGGTGATACAGCCATTGTCGGTGCCAATGGCCATAACGCAAGTGCAGGTGCAGCCTATGTCTTTACGCGCACCGGCAGTACGTGGACAGAACAGCAAAAATTGACCGCTTCTGACGGCGCAGGCAACGATCTCTTTGGTCAGTCGGTCTCTGTCTCTGGAGATTCAGCGCTGGTTGGTGCGAGCGGTGATGAATCAAGTCAGGGATCGGCCTACATCTTTACGCGTAGCGGAAGTACCTGGAGCGAGCAGCAGAAGCTGACTGCTTCAGACGGCGCAGGCGGCGATGAGATGGGATTCGCCGCGGCATTAGCGGGTGATACCGCGCTTGTTGGTGCCATTGGTGATGAAACCAGGGCCGGCGCAGCTTACGTCTTTACCCGCAGCGGCAGCACCTGGAGCGAGCAGGACAAACTTACCGCGTCAGACACCACGGCAGACGATGAATTTGGCTATGCCGTCTCCATCTCTGGCGCGACATCCATTGCGGGTGCCTTCCAGAACGATACCGGCGCTTCTAACGCGGGCGCAGCTTACGTCTTTACGGCACCCAGCAATGACACCGACGGCGACACCATTCTTGACGATACCGATATTGATGACGATAACGACGGCATCCCTGATTCGGAGGAAGACGCCAATGCCTTCAACGGTGGCGACAGTGATAATGACGGCATCAACGACAGCCTGGATCTGGATTCGGACAATGATGGCATCCCCGACCTGTGGGAGAGTGGTTTGCCCATTTGGACAGCTTATGCTTTAGACGCCGACGGTGATGGCCGGATCGACACGCCGACAAATCTCGTGGGCGGCAATGGCTTGGCCGATGACGTCGAGACAAGTATTGACAGCGACAGCATTAGCTACACCATCGCCAACACCGACGGCAACCCCAACCCCGACTACATCGATCTGGACAGCGACAATGATGGCATCAATGATGTGCTGGAGGGTGACACGCCCGATGCCGATGGCGATGGACAAGCCGATGGCACAGTCGGCAGCAACGGCATCGCCAGCAGCGCGGATACGAGTCGCCTGTTGCCCGATGTTGATTGTGACGACATTCCCGACTTTCGCGAGCTGGACAGCGACGATGACGGTCTCTTCGATCTGGTGGAGAGCGGCGATCTCACCGTGATTGACGGCAACAACGACGGCATGGTCGACGGCGCAGACGGCAGCGATAGCGACGGTATCCTGCCCTCGGCTGACACTAATGATGCCATTTGGGGGGAACAAGGGAACCTCCCACCCATCACGGGTGACGTGGCGGACTTCGACGCCACGAACCTCATCTTTGGCATGAGCTTCGATGCCTGGAATCGGGGCGCCGAAATTCCCTGCCACGAAAATTGTGTCGACGCGGTCCGCTACCTGACCTACTATGGTCCTGGCGGTAACCAGGCCATCTCCAACATCAGCTCAACAACCACCGACAGGCGAGCCATTCCGGGCACAACAGATCCGGTCCAGTACAACACCTTTACCGTCATCACCACGCCATCGGTGCCCACGGATTCAAGCATCTGCATCCCGCCCGCCAGCGGAAGCCCGCTTGACAATGCCAACGCGGCACGCTGCTATATGGACTTTTCTCAGAATGGTGACCCCTACAGCGCCGCCAGCGGGGCCGACCAGAATGGGATCTCTTTGATAGTCGAGCTGCTGGCAGACCAGCCGACCAATATTCAGGGCTTCTACTTCGAAGCGTCGGAGCTCAGTTCGGTGGCGGCAATTATAGGGTCCCAAGCCAAGTATCAGCTTCACGTTTATGAGTGGGATGGAGGCGAGGTGAGCGACCCCGCCAGCGTCAACCTGCTCTACAGCTCGGCCGTGCTGGACGCTGACCCAACCAAGGACTTGCAGAAGTACTATGTGCCTTTCAATACCATCGACACCAGCGCCTGGGTAGGCAAAAAGGTCATCTTTCAGGTGATCCCCTGGACAGAAGGGGGCGGCGGCACAGGTATGTTCCGCTTCGACGATCTGGGCATCATGGGGTTCTGCACGCCAACCGTCAACCTGGGCAATCTGGTCTGGGAAGATAGCAATGAAAATGGCCTGGTCGACGGTGGGGAGAATGGCATTGCCAACGTGGACGTAGAGGTCTTTAGGGACAATGGGGACGGCACCCTGAATCTGGCCGCCAACGACTTTCTGGTCGGCACGGCTACAACAGACGCCAGCGGCAACTGGGCCGTGGCCAACCTCCAGCCAGGTGATTACTTCGTGCGGATTGTGCCCAGCAACTTTGCCGTCGGTGGCCCCTTGGCAGCTTATCGACCCACGCCTGGGACAGCGACCACGGGCAATTCGGACATCGACAACCAGGACCATGGCCATCGCAAGGTCGGCTACCCCCAAGCAGGCGTGCGCAGTTCGCTGGTGACCCTGACATCGGGCGGCGAGCCTGATAGTGGGGTAGATGGTGATGGCGTAGACGGCAACCTGACCATCGACTTTGGCTTTAGCTTGGCCGCCATATCTTCTGTGCCTACGCTCTCGTTGGGCAATCAGGTCTGGAACGATCTGGACAACAACGGACTCCTCGACGGGGCCGAAACGGGAATTGCCAACGTACAGGTGGATCTCTATGGCGGCCGTTGCCTCAGCGACAACAGCTACCTTGGCTCCACCGCCACCGATGGCAGCGGCATCTATCTCTTCCAAGGTTTGGATGCCGGGGAGTACACGGTCGTAGTGCCGGGGTCAAACTTCTACCTCAATGAGCCGCTGGCCGGTCTGGTATCGAGTTTGGAACCGACAGATGGGCCCGACCCAGATGACGATACCAACGATGATGACAACGGAGCGGTCTCGGAACTCTTTGTGGACGCGGTGGCCTCCCAGCCCATCTCCTTGACCCTGGGTACCGAACCAACCAACGATGGCGATGCCGACAACAACTCCAACCTCAGCGTTGACTTTGGCTTCAACGCGGTTGCCAACCCGGCATTGGGCAACATTGGCAACCTAGTCTGGACCGATACCAACGGCAACGGGCTCTTCGACAGCGGGACCGAATCGGGCATCGCCAACGTGGCGCTCACCCTCTGGCTGGACGATGGCGATGGGCTAACCAACCCCAGCGACGACACTGCCATCCGGCAGACGACCACAGATGGCAGCGGACTCTATGGTTTTGCTAACCTCCCTGCTGGTACCTACTACATTCAGATAGATCCAGCCAACTTTGCAGCCAGCGGTCCCCTAAACGGCCTCTTCAGCACACTGGATGGACAGATTGCCGACAACGATATTGACAACGACGATAATGGTGGTGACAACCCACTACCGCATGCCGTGGGCCTCTTTAGCACACCTGTGAGCCTGATCCTGGGCAGCGAGCCGGATAGCGCTGTAGATGGCGACGGCACCAATGGCAACCTGACCGTCGATTTTGGCTTCTATACGCCGCCATCCAACATGCGCATCGGCAACCTGGTCTGGCGCGATCTGGACGATAACGCCATCTATGACAGCGGCAGCGAAGTCGGCATCGACGGTGTCGCCCTGACCCTCTTCAACGACAGCAATGGCAATGGCATTTATGATGACGGGACCGACGCCCAGGCTGGAACGACCAGCACCAGCGGCGGTGGCCTCTATCTATTCGATAATCTGGCCCCTGGCTTCTACTTTGTGCGCGTCGACGCCGCCAACTGGCAGGGAAGCGGTCCACTGGATGGGCTGGTGAGCAGCACCACCTACGTCATGCCCGACTTCGATATCAACAACTACGACAAGGGTCTCGACGATCTATCTCTCAATGACATGGCGATAGACGGTCTAGTCTCAGGCCTGATTACGCTGCTTCCAGGGACCGAGCCAGATACGGCCGACGACGGCGACGACACCAACGGCAATCTGACCATCGACTGGGGCTTCTTCCAGCCGTTGGCTTTGGGTAACTTTATCTGGACAGAAGAGGACGACAACGGCATTTTCGATCCAGGCAAGGGCGAGACGCCAGCTCCTGGTGTTACCCTCAGCCTGATACAGGACGATGGCGATGGCGTTTATGAGCCCATCACCGACACGGTGGCTGCCCTGCAGACGACCGACAGCAATGGCAACTACCAATTTAATTTCCTGATCGATGGCGACTACTTTGTGGTGCTGGCACCCACCAATTTTGACGATCCGAATAGCCCCTATAACAACCTGCAAAGCAGCAGCGGTGCAAACAGCGAAGACCCAGCCATAGACAACAGCGACCACGGCACGCCACTAGCCGACGGCAGCATTGCCAGCGGGCTGGTTACGCTGGCCTTGAATAGCGAACCAACCACCGATGGCGACAACAATCCCAATACCCAGTTCACGATCGATATGGGGCTGTTCAGCGCTACGCCTCAGATTGAGATTGGGAAATGGCTTAATACGACGCCAACAGTCACCGTTGGCTCGTCTATCAGCTTCACAATTCGCATTACAAACACAGGCAGCATCACCATTACCAACCTGCCGCTGACCGATACCTTTGATGGGACCTATCTCACGTTCAATACGGTTGAGGACGCGCTTGGCCCCAATCCAGCTACGACCATCAACGCCAACAGCATCCTCTGGGCTGATGTAACGGACTTCGATGTAGACAACGACGGGCAACTGGCCCCTAACGAGGTGCTGAACATCATCGTTTTCTTCGACACCATGTTGGAAACGACAGGAGCAGCTGGCGGCGGCCCAGCATGTAATGAAGCGGCTGGATACACATACAATCAAGCCTCTGCCATGGGCATGAGCGCCTGTGAAGAAATACCCATCGCCCCGCCTGAACCCAAGCTGACTTTGGGAGATGTGATCTGGCACGACATTGACAATGACGGTACCCAAGATCCGAGCGAGCCAGGCATCAACGGTGTTATGGTTAACCTGTACGAGGTGACAGGAAGCGGCAATATCTTTATCACCACAACGACCACATCGATCAGCAACACGATAGACGGCTTTTATCAGTTCAATGTAGCCAGTGGCAAGGACTATCTGGTCGAAGTCGCCAGCACTAACTTCGACCCAGGCGGTCCCTTAGCCAATTTTGTGCTAGGGCAGAATCAGCCCAACATTACCAATGATGTTGACCCAGACCGGACCGCGATTAACGTAATGGTTAATGATGATACGCTCGATTTTGGCTTCTACTGCGAGTTTGATCTGGCGCTGGTCAAGACGTTAGCCGCGGGGCAACCATCGGTCATTGCCCCAGGTGACAACGTGACCTTCACCCTCACTATCTATAACCAGGGTTTGGTGACGGCGACCAACGTAACCGTAGCCGACTATGTGCCTACCGACTTTACGGTCGTAGGTGGCGGTTGGAGTGGCTCTGGCGGTTCCGGCACGGTGACTCAGACACTGGCCGCTAGCTTGACGCCTAGCGCCACGGCTAACTCATCAACCACGGTGGACATTGTGCTGACCGCGGGTGCAACCCTTAGCGGCACCTACACCAACACAGCTGAGATCATCACCTACACCACATCAATTGTGGACAGCAATGGCAACTCCCTGCCCGATGTAGACTCGACACCCGACGACACCAACGGCAACAGCGCGGGCGAAACAGCCGACTTGGTAGATGACGAAGTTGCTGAGGATGGCAAGAACGGCGGCGATGAGGACGATCATGATCCTGCAACGATTACTGTGGTGCCATCACAGCCAACTGTTAGCATCGGTAATCAGGTGTGGGAAGATGGCAACGATAACGGTCTCTATGATGTCGGTGAGGATGTTATCCCCAACCTTGTGATGGAACTGTGGCAGGACGTGGATGGCGACGGTGTCGCTGAACCCCTTGGGGATGACGGCTTAACCGCCATCCTGACCACCACCACCAATGCCAGCGGTCAGTATAGCTTTACCCAATTATTGCCGGGTGACTATTTCGTACGTATTCCGGCACCACCGCCGGTAACACCGCTCTCTAGCATTCCCCTGTCCGAGCCAGATAATGGCGTAGACGACGATGATAATGGCGACCAGCCGGATGGACCCAATACCCAGATCCTTAGCCCCGTTGTCAATCTGACTGTGGGCGAAGAACCAGGGACAAGCGGCGGCGGTAGCTATGACTATACAGTAGACTTTGGCTTGGTTGATCCCTTTATCGGAAACTTGGTCTGGCACGATGAAAACAACAACGGTCTTGTTGATCCCCTTGAGCCTGGCATTGGAGGGGTAACCATCACGGTTCTCTATGATGCAAATGCAAGCGGGACGATTACAGGGAGTGAGCTTGTCCCATTCCGGACGACCCAGACTGATTCATCTGGACTCTACGTCTTTCCCGATCTGATTCCCAATTCAAACTATCAGGTGGTGATTCCAATTGAAAACTTCCAGCCAGGTGGCGCGCTAGAAAATCTGCCTTACTCAAGCGATACCACGGCAACGAGTGACAACCAGATTGACGAAGACGACAACGGCATCCAAAGCAGCATGGGTATGACCGTAACGAGCCCTCTCATCCGCATTGACGTTGATGGCGAACCAATAGATGGTTCCAGCACAAACGACGAATCGGGCCGCGGTAGTGAGTTGGATAACGGTGACGACAACAATGGTGATATGACCATTGACTTTGGCTTCTATCAGCTCCAACCTCTGCCAACGCTGGCAGTGGACAAGCAGTTCAACGGTGTCGGAGACTATCGAGTAGGCGAAACCATCTCCTTCACAATTCACATCACCAATACGGGCAACGTCACCATTACCACCTTGCCCCTGGAAGACCGCTACAGTCAAGCCTTTATGACCTACGTCAGCGCCAATCCTGCGCCAGACAACACCCCTAACTCAGGAATTCTGACCTGGTCCAATCTATTAGCCAGTCTCAACGATACTGATGGTCTAGGCGTAGGTGAGGGAGTTAGCGTGGTAGTCACCTTTACCACCGAAGCGGATACAACTCAACTGCCGGTTATGTCGCCCTGTACGCAGACGGGCCATGCGCCCAATTTAGCACGGTCGGTCGGGGCTATGGCTGGCACAACGCCAGTGGTCGAGGATGCTGACGATGTCTCATGCGATTCGGTCCAGATCCTCAACCCGACCTCGGTTCAAATGGTGAACCACAGCATAACCTCGGTGCCCGAAGGTGTGCTGGTGCGTTGGTCTACGGCGAGTGAAAGTGACATCATGGGCTTCCATATCTGGCGATCGAGCGGCGTGGATGCTGAGTTGCGAAGCGGTGAGATGGTTATCGCAACCAACGCGGGGCAACCAGTCGGTGCGAATTATCAATGGATGGATGCTGGTGCGACGCTCCAAAGCAGAGAACTCTATCTGTTGGAGATTATAAAGAGTGATGGGTCGACGGAACGGACGGTGATTGTTGGTTTCGCGTCCATGCAATTTCTGAGCCTGGGCAATCGCGTTTGGCTTGATGATGGCGTGGGCAACGGCCTGGAAAACAACGGCGTCATGGATGGCCAGGAGCGGGGTATTGCTGGCGTGATCGTCAATCTACTAGATGCCAACGGGGGAGCAGTGCGCGATGCCAATGGTCAGCCCCTAACCACCACGACCACGATAGATGGTTACTACCTCTTTGATAATCTGCTGCCGGGTGAGTATATGGTCCAGATCGACCCCAGTAACTTCCAAGCCGGTAGTATCTTGTCCGAACTGGTTAGCTCTAGCCCCACGGAGGAAGACCCCAATGCCAACGGTGATAGCAATGACAACGGGTTAGATTCATCTTGGCCAAGCAGTAACGGCGTGCGTAGCGGCGTCATCCAACTCAGCTATAATGAAGAAGTCCTCCACGAGCCGGATCCAGGTGGCGGCAGCGGCAACGCTACGGATGCAAACTCAAATCTAACTGTCGACTTTGGCTTCATATACGTGTGGGACGACGGATGGTGGGACGACTTATTGCTGAACTCCTATTCGGCTACCCGCCAAGCAGATTCGGTACTCATCCAGTGGGAGACACCAACAGAGATCAATACCTACGGCTTCCATCTCTACCGCAGCACAATTTGCCGTCCTAATGATGCAAACTGTAATCCGGAAGATCGAGTACGCATCACCGAACGTTATATCCTGGGCCAGGGGCCAAACGGTGGACACTACACCTTCCGTGACGACACCGTCCAACCCGGCATAGCCTACATCTATTATCTCGAAGAGACTGAAATTACCGGTAAGGTTAACCAAGTAGATAGTGTGGCCATTGAAAATGAAGCGAATATCTTCTTGCCGTTTGTGGCGCGGTAAATGCCGCCCCCATCCCCGGCCCTTCCCTTTGAGCCCCCTCCCAACCTCCCCCAGATTAGGGGAGGAGAACCCGGGGGAAGGGAGAGTACTGCTGGATCTCATTTACTAATGGCAATCTACTTGAACTAGAGAAACCATTTCGCTCGTTAGCTCCCCTCTCCCAAACTGGGAGAGGGGCTGGGGGTGAGGGCCAACAAGGACCTGACACATGACTCACAAACCTATCCGCGGCTCCCACGAACTGCGCCAGCGAGCGCGAGACTTACGTCAAGAACAGACCAAAGCCGAAATCATCTGGCATCACCTACGCGGACGGAAGAACAACGGACTCAAATTTCGCCGCCAACATCCAATCGAATGTTTCATCGTCGACTTCTATTGTGCGGAACACCAGCTGGTTGTTGAAGTCGACGACCCGATACATCATGAGCAAAGTGAGCATGACCAACTGCGCACCGCGTGGCTTGAAGAAAGAGGTTATAGCGTGATCCGATTCACCAATTCACAAGTTATACAGGATATAGATGCTGTCCTAGAAGCAATCGTGCAGGCATGTACGGAGTAGCCCCAATCCACGATCCTTACCTCACCCCCTCTCAACTTCTCTTAATTTGGGGAGGAAAACTGAGGGAATGGGAGAGAGGTGTTGGGTCCCATTTGTTAGTAACAATTCAGTCTCTTTACAGAAATTCGTTTGACCTCTGGCTCCCCTCTCCCAAATTGGGAGAGGGGCTGGGGGTGAGGGCCATTTGCCCATTCTATTTTGTCTGATAGGAATTTCATATGTCCAACAACCAAATCCAACGAATCCGCACCATTATCAACGCACTTATGATCGCCGCGATGCTAGCTGGCTTGATTCCGCCGCCAGTGTTCACCCACGTCGCAGACCTGAAAGGTTTTGAAAACCTGTCAGGTCTCGTAGCACCATCCATTGCCTATGCCGCACCGGGCGACAATATTGCCCTCAACGGAACCGCTACTCAATCGTCTAATCTAGATGCGCAGCAAGTCGCAAGCAACGCTATCGACAACAACACAAATGGTGCGGTATTGGCAACAGATGCCCATACTGCTCAGCAAAACAATCCATGGTGGCAGGTTGATCTAGGTAGTATCCAATCAATTGATACGATTACAATCTGGAAACTGACCTTTTGCTGTAGCGAAAGAAGTCAAAATTTGACTATCTTTGTTTCGGATACAGCTTTTACATCGAACGATCCTACCACGACGGCTGCTCAAGCAGGCGTGTCAAACTATTCTATCGGAACTTACGCTGGAACCAGCACATCTGTGACGGTCAATCGTTCTGGTCGCTATGTACGGGTACAGCGCCCTGGAAATAACGTCTATCTGGCGCTGCCGGAGGTGCAGGTCTTTGAAGGTGCCCCTCTTGTGCAGCCAGGTGAGGTCCGCGGTACCGTCTTCCTCGATAGCGACATCAGCGGTGCACAAAACGGCAGTGAAGGTGGTCTGGCCAACATCACCGTGATGGCTGTTGACGCTAATGGCACCACGGCAACAACAACCACCGACGCCAGCGGCGTATACACCATCACTGCCGGGTCCGGACTGAGCGGTGACGTGCGCGTTGAATTCAGCCTGCCTGGTGACGGCTCCCTTAATTTCTTGGAGCCAACCATTGCGGGCGGCACCACCGTGCAATTTTCCAGCGTAGTCTCAGGTACGATTGTGGATGCCGGTTTTCACTACCCAGCGGGCTACTGTCAAGCCAATCCTGACCTCTGTGCGCCCGTCTACGTCAACGGAACAAACGATACCAGCACACCCGACCGAGCCATGATGCGCTGGCCCTACAACAATTCAGGCTTTAACCCGACCCCTACCCAGATTGTGGACAAATCCCAAAGTGGCACCACGTGGGGCGTGGCCTACAACCGCAGCAACCAGACCATCTACCACGGTGCTTTTCTCAAGCGCCATTCCGGTTTGGGACCAGGAGGGCTTGGAGCCATCTACGCTACCCCAAGAGATGGTTCCTCGACAAGTGTCTTTGTCGATCTGACGACGCTGGGCGCCTCCGTCGGCACCATCGCCGATAACGCCACCCGTGGCCTGACCACGCCTCAGCAGCCCAACAATGATCCAGACGCGTATCCTCTGGTTGGCAAGGTGGGGTTGGGCGATTTGGACATCAGCGAAGACAACTCGGTTCTTTATGCTGTCAGCTTGAATGACGAGACAGTATATGCGATCAATACGAATGATGCAACACTAAATGCGAGCTATGCCTTATCTGGCCCAGGCTGCACTAGTGGCAACTGGCGCCCCTTTGCGCTGAAGGTACACATGGGCAAGGTCTATGCTGGCGGCGTCTGTGATGCAGCTAGTGGCGCAGCAGCCAACCTGAGCGCGCACATTTATCGCTTAGATGGCAGCACATTCACCGAGGTCTTTACCTTTCCACTCAACTATGCCAAAGGCCCGACCGTTGTTGGCTATGTAGCTAATTGTAACGATGATAGCGGCTGGTACCCGTGGCAGGATACGGTACCAGCTAGCTGTGGCAACGCAGGCGGTGCCTACTACTCACGCCCCCAGCCCATGCTGTCGGACATCGAATTTGACACGAACGGCGACATGATTCTGGGCTTCATGGACCGCTTTGGTCACCAAACTGGAACCTTCAACTACAGACCTGACAGCAACATTCTCATGGTCACCGTTTCGGGTGGTGATATTCTACGAGCGTGTGTTAACGGTAATGGGGGTTGGGATCTAGAGAATGGCGGCGTCTGCGGTTCAAACACAGGCAGCACCAACAATGCTGATGGTCCTGGTGGCGGTGAGTTCTATCACGGTGATATTTACATTGGCGGCAACGCGGCCAACCACCACGATGAGACCGGAGCAGGCGGATTGGCTCAACACCCCACTACTGGCGAAGTAGTCATGACCGGCATGGACCCGCTCACGACTCAGTTGCGGAGCACCAATACAGGCGGTGTCTTCTTCCTGAGCAACACCAACGGCGCACGGCTCCGAGGCTATGAGCTATATCCGCAGATTCAGCCCCAAACCAGTAGCTGGATAAACTTCGGCAAGTCTCACGGCGTGGGCGATGTGGAGCTGCTCTGTGACGAAGCCCCACTAGAAATCGGCAACCGCGTCTGGGAGGATACTGATGGCGACGGCACCCAGGATCCTGGTGAGCCACCCATTGAAAACGTGACGGTTGAACTCTACGACAGCGGTAACAATCTGATCGCTACTGCGGAAACGGATCAGTTTGGTAACTACCTCTTCTCCGGCGGCGCTGGCACTGATACGGCCAGCGCCATCTATGCCATTCCCGAACTGACACCAAACGCAACTGGTTTCGAGGTGCGTATTCCCAATGCCGAAGGGGGCAGTCAGCAGGCAGAACTTGCGGGCCTATTTTTGACACAAGCCAACACCGATGCCGATCTGCGCGACTCGGACGGTATCCTCAATGGCACGACCGCCGTTGCCGCGTTCGATACAGGATCGGCTGGTGCCAACAATCACACTTACGACTTTGGCTTTACCAACCAGCTACCTCCTGATTTAGAGATCGCAAAATGGCTCAACACACCACCCACCATCACGGTTGGTTCGCTGATAAGCTTTACCATCCGCATCACCAACACAGGCGGCACAGTCTTCACCAGCCTGCCATTGACCGATACGTATGACACGACCTATCTCACCTTTGATCCCATCGCCGATGCCGGTGGCCCCAACCCAGCCGACGATGCTGTAGACGATGGCATCATCAACTGGAGCAACATCATTCTCTACGATGGCAACAACCAGCTCGACCCCAACGAGACGCTGGACATTGTCGTCGTCTTTACCGCTAAGGCAGAGACGACCAATCTGGCTGGAAATAACCAATGTGAATCGGCTGGCCGCACCTATAACCTGGCGGAAGCCTTCGGCAAATCGGCCTGTACTGAGGTGCCTATCGACCCAAGCGAAGCCAAGCTAACCTTGGGCGACTACATCTGGCACGACATCGACAACGATGGCCAGCAAGACGCCAACGAACCGGGCATTAACGGCGTGGTGGTCAACCTCTATGACGTGACTGGCGGTGCTAACACCTTCATTACCACCACAACCACGGTGATGAGCAACACGGTGGACGGCTTCTACCAGTTCGACGTAGTGAGTGGCAATGATTATTTGGTGGAAGTGGCCAGCAGCAACTTTGATCCAGGCGGTCCGCTGGAAGGCTTTGTGCTGGGGGCTAACCAAGGCACCATCAACAACGATGCCGACCCCGACCAGACAGCTCTCAACGTAACAGTCAATGACGACACGCTCGACTTTGGATTCTACTGCGAATTTGACCTAGCGCTGGTCAAGACGTTGGCGGCAGGACAATCCAGCGTCATACTGCCTGGAGACGATGTGACCTTCACTCTCACCATCTACAATCAGGGTGTGGTCACGGCGACGGATATTTCGCTGGCCGACTATATCCCAGCTGGCTTTACCCTCAACGACGGCAACTGGAGCGGTCCTGGCTCAGGGCCATCGACGGTCACTAGGGTGCTGGCTGGACCGCTCACGCCCAATGGTACAGCCAACGACTCAGCCTCGGTGGATATTGTGTTAACCGCGGGTATAGCCCTCAGCGGCACCTACACCAACACGGCCGAGATCATCACCTACACGTCATCCATTTTGGATGTCAACGGTAACAGCCTGCCCGATGTGGACTCGACGCCCGACGACACCGACGGCAATGGCTCCAACGGCAACGGTGGTGAATCGACTGATATAGAAGATGACCAGATCAATGAGGATGGTACAGCGGCTGGTCAAGATGAGGACGACCATGATCCCGCAACGGTTACAGTAACATCTGCTCCAGAATTTGTGGCAATCGGTAATCTCGTTTGGCTCGATGATGGTGCAGGAGGTGGTACGGCCAACAATGGCGAACTGGATGGCACTGAGTCTGGCATCGATGGCGTAACGGTTCAGCTATTTAACCAAGGCGACGATCCGCTGACTGCTGCACCCATCTCCACGACACTAACGGCTGGCGGCGGCTTCTATGAGTTTGACAACCTAACACCTGGCCTGTATTTTGTACATATTCCAGCCACCGAATTCCAACTGGGTGGAGATTTAGAGAACCAAGTTTCGTCTACCGGCAACGGTACCGATGAAACGACTGACCAAACGAGCGATGAGAACGGCATCGATAACGTCGACTCCGCTACCAATGGGATCAGCAGCATCGGCTTTGACCTACAGCCCAACGTTGAAGCGACTGGGGAAGATCAAGGCAGCTATAACGGTACCTTGGATGATAACAACGTCAACTTCACCGCTGACTTTGCCTTCTGGCAGCCTGTGCCAACCATCGATGTAGAGAAAGCAACCACTGGCCCAGGGCAGATGCCCCAGGATGCCGATACCCCAAATGGTCCCAGCATTAATGTGGGTGACATCGTGACTTGGACCTATGAGATTACCAACTCAGGCAGCGTGACGCTGACCACGATCACCTTGGTAGACGACGTGCAGGGTACGGTAGCCACTTGTCCTCAGAATACCCTTGCCCCTGGTATGGGAATGACCTGTCTGCTAACGGGTATTGCCCAGGCAGGACAATACAGTAATACAGCCGTCGTAACGGGTACACCCACCCTTGGCCCAGCCACTCCCATTACCGATACGGACCCCAGCCACTACATCGGTGAAAGCTTTGATCTGGCGCTGACGAAGGGTTTGGCTCCTTCCCAGGGTGCCACTACGATCCCGGGCGACCCAGTTACTTTCCTCATCACCGTTTACAACCAAGGCTCGCTGGATGCCTTCGATATTGACGTCATCGACTATATCCCGGCGGATATGATCTACACGTCATCCAATGTCGGGACCGTAGCAAACAGCACCAACGGCAATGCTGTTGCCATCACCGACAACGGTGGCGGCACCTTCGAGATTGAAACCCTCGCCTCAGGGGATAATGTTGCCTTTGAGGTGACCTTGACCATTGATGGAGCTTTCCAAGGTTCATCTCTACGAAACTGGGCAGAGATTCAGGATGCCACCGATACCGACGGCGGCACCACGACTACTGATATCGACTCAACGCCCAACGGCACCAACTTCAGCGAGCCAGGCGAAACTGATGATCTGGTCGATGACGATGTAGTCAACGAGGATGGTAAGAATGGCGGAGACGAGGATGACCACGATCCGTCAGAGATTGTGGTAGTCCAGCCCGGTACACCAATCATCGCCCTGGATAAATTACTGAACGGCGTTGGCCCCTTTACGGAGGGTGAACCCATCTCCTTCACCATCCGCATCACCAACACCGGCAGCGTTACCATCACCACCCTGCCGCTGACTGACACCTACGATGTCAACTACCTGACCTATGATGCAGCCATCGATCTGACTGGACCCAACCCGGCTACCCAGGTGGCCAACGATGGCACGATCTTCTGGGCCAACGTGATTGACTTTGATGGGGACAATCAGCTCGTCCCCAATGAAGTACTGGATCTCACCGTCACCTTCATCGCCATTGCCGAAACGACCAACGCAGCAGCAAGCGAATGTGCTCCAGCCGGGGATACATTCAACAAAGCCACTGCCATGGGCAGAGAATCTTGCGTGCCGGTTCATATGGATCCGCCCGAACCCAAATCCGCCATTGGCGATTGGGTCTGGCACGATATCAACAACGATGGCATCAAAGACGCCAACGAGCCAGGCATCAATGGTGTGCGGGTCAATTTGTACCAGGATGGCACCAATGGGGGTACCTTAGACGGTGTGCCAGAAGCGAGCGAACTGATTACCTTTACCGTCACGGCGGATGATGTAGGTGGCTTGGGCGACGACACTGGCGGCACCAACGGAGCGGGCTTCTATCGCTTCGATGTAGCGGCTGAAGAGAATGATCTCTATCTAGTCGAGATTGATGCCAGCAACTTTAATCCTGGCGGTGAGCTGGAGGGCTTCACCTACAGCGGCGACCAGGGTGGTCAGCCCTATAACGGCACCCAGCCGAGGAGCATATTGATTCCGGCTCAACTGCCCATCAACGAACAGAATGTAGACTTTGGCTTCTACTGTCGCTTCGATCTGGCGCTGGAGAAGCAACTGGCGGCTGGCCAATCGGCTACCATCTCACCCGGGGATGATGTGACCTTTACCATGACCGTTTACAACCAGGGTGTGGTTACGGCCACCAACGTAACCATTGCCGATTACATTCCTGTTGGCTTCGCTCTCAACGATGGCAACTGGAACGCAGGGCCTATTGGCACGGTGACCCGAACGTTGGCAACAACCCTAACACCCAGTGGTACCGTTGGGGCATCCACAACCGTAGACATAGTGCTGACGGCTGGGGCATCCCTCAACGGTATCTACACCAACACCGCCGAGATAGCCGACTTTGACACCAGCATCAAGGACGGTAATGGCGATAACCTGCCGGATGCCGATTCCGATGCTGACAGCACAGATGGCAACGGTCCTGGTGAAACCACCGATCAGGTCGATGATGAAGTCAACGAAGATGGCAAAAATGGCGGTGATGAAGATGATCATGATCCAGCACAGGTGACGGTATTGCCCTCTGCACCTTCCCTGGCCGTCAGCAAGATCCTCAATGGGGACAACCCCTTTGGCGTCAATGAGACCATCTCTTTCACCATCCGCATTACCAACACAGGCAACGTGACGCTCACCGTGATACCCTTGGAAGATCGCTACAGCGACCTCTTCCTGCGATTCGAGAGCGCTACCGTCACCCCGGACGTGAGCAGCGGCAACGGCATCCTGGTCTGGAGCGACCTGACTACGGTTCTAGGCGATGTGGGACCCAACGGAAGCATCAGCCTCGACGTGACCTTCACCACCCTGGCTGATACAACCTTGCTCAGGCCTGTGGCACCTTGCAGCACTGCCGGACACACCCCCAACATTGTGCAGGTTGACAACGCCGTGGCCGACCCGGATGGTCCAGGGGCTGGTACACCGATTGCCGTCACCATGGACGGTGACGATATCGACTGTGCCGAAGTGCAGATTCTAAATCCGACTGCCGTGACCCTGGCAGGGCGCAGTATCAGTCAGATTCCCGGGGGTGTGCTGGTCCAGTGGTCCACGGAAAGTAAAAGCAATATTATCGGTTTCCAGATTTGGAAGTCGAGCGGGTTAAATAATGAGGTGCGTAGCAATGAGATGATTTTGGCCACGAATCCAGGCGAGTCGAGCGTCACAAGCTACCAGTGGCTGGACGCTAGTACCATGTTGGAGCGTGGCGATGCTTACGTGCTCGAGATCATCATGTCAGATGGGTCCACCGAGCGGACGGTAATTGATGTGGTGACTGGAGGGACGATCTTCTTGCCGTTGCTGGCGAGGTAGATCTTTTGACGGATGATGGAGATGAATCAGATGAGGGGATGATTGAGATGACCTCGCCCCCACTCATCTTCATCATCTTTGTCATCCTGTCATCTCCATCATCTTCCACCCATCCACCGTCTTCTCCTCGCTGCTGAAGTTGATGCCAAGGAGAACCTTGGGGCGTGGGTCGGCGGCGTACTTGTCGGCGTAGCCTTTGTCTTTGATTTGTTGTAAGGCTTGGTCTGCGCTCTTATCCAGTTTGAATTCTAAAACATAGATGTGGGTTGGGGTCTTCACCACGCAGTCCAGGCGACCGTCGTTGGTGTTGACTTCAGCATCGGTGTACTGACCTAGATAGAAGAAGACGAGATAGATGAGGCTGTGGTAGTAAGCTTCGACGTTTTTGATAAAAATCTGAGAGGGAATATTTTTGAAGATGCTTTTGATGAGGACGATCACCCGTTCCATGTCGTTGGCATTAAAGGCTTCGTAGAGTTGAATCACCAGTGGTTTGGTCAGCGCCGCTTGCTGGTGGCGCAAATCCGCAATGATGTAGGAGAGCATAGACTCTTTAACTTCTGCGTTGGGATAGTCAAGCGTGTAGAGGCCAAAATCACCCTTCTCTTTGATGGTTAGGTAACCACTTTGGAAGAGAATCGGTATGGCCCGTAGATGCTTGATATCATAGCTGGCAAAGGTCTCTTCACCGACTGTTAAATCCTCTAGCTCGTAGAGCCATTCAGCCTTGAGCAATTCAAGTAAGAACGTGGGTGTTCCTGTCTCGAACCAGAAGTTGCCAAAGTCTAAACTACGGAAAAATTTTAGGATCGAGAAGGGGTTATAAACATACGTTGTGCCATCCCAAGAATAGCCATTATACCAGTTCCGCAACTGGTTGAGCAGTTCGGTTCTATCTAGCACTAGCATTGACTGAGCTTCCGGCATATACGGAGCGAAATATTTTTCAAGCTCAGCCTGAGTGTAACCTGTTAGGTCAGCAAACTGGCGATAGAGGGTAATGTCATCTAGATTGTTCAGGTCTGAAAAGATGGAAACTTTGCTAAACTTGGAGACACCTGTTATCAGCAAAAGTTCGATGTATGGATCGCTATCCTTGATGACTGAGTAGAAGGTTTTGAAGATTTTCTGATGAGCCAGGGCCTGCTCGATCTCATCCAGATAGTCAATGATGGGTTTGTCATATTCATCAATGAGCAGAACAACCTGACCTTTTGCCGAAAGCTTGCGGATCAGCTCGGCAAACATGCGGTCGATGCCAAACTGTTCAAACTGAATATCATGTTGTTGTCCAATCAGGCGTAATTCCGCTTCAATAGCCTCTTCAAGCCCTTGGGTCTGATAGCCAATGCCGCTAAAGGATATATGAATCACAGGATGAATCTTCTCCCAATCCCATTGCTCTTCAATCCAAAGACCGGAGAACAACTCACGCTGGCCCAAGTAGATGGACTTGATAGTAGATAGCGTGAGCGACTTGCCCGAACGCCGCGGTCGAGAGAGAAAGAAATATTTACCCGATGTAATTAACCGATGAATGATTTCTGTCTTATCAACGTAAAGATAGCCTTCGTCAATAATTTCAGAAAAGGTTTGAATACCAATAGGTAGTTTTTGCAGCATGAATGAGTCCCGTTTTGAGCACTGGGTAACCTTGTTCGTCCTGTCACAAGGAGATGACCAAAGTATACCATATACCATCACCGTGGCCACGCCTACGGGCTTCGCGCTGACAGGGGCCAATACGGATGCGGTGGACGGTTTTAGTTACAGCAACAACGACAACATTAGCGACGTGCGCGATAGTGATGCTAAATTAGTGGGCGGCATGCCGACCATCCTCTACACCACGGGCAGCGCGGGCCAAAACAACCACGGCCTCGACTTTGGCTTTGCCCTGCCAGCCAGCGGTCAGGTGGGTATTCTCAATATGGCACCTGCACAAGTATTGACACCGACAATCGCCGTAGACAAATAATTCAACGGCGTGGGCGACTACCGCGTGGGCGAGACCATCTCCTTCACCATTCGCATCACCAACACGGGTGATGTGGTTATCAATACGTTGCCGCAGGAAGATCGCTTCAGCCGCATCTTCCTGCAGTATCAAAGCGCATCACCATTGCCAACGCCTACGACGTTCGCTGGCGGCATCATCAGGTGGCCCGACCTGCTGGCGGGTGATCCAGACGGGTTGGGTATCAGCGAGACCGTTAGCGTGGATGTCTACTTCACCACCGCGGCCGATAGGTCGCTACTGCCTGCGATATCAACCTGCTCTAGCAGTGGCCACACCCCCAACTTGGCTCGTTCAGTCAGGGCGACATCCAGTGCCGGAACCGTGGTCGAGGATGCTGACGACACCAGTTGTGATGCGGTAGAAATTCTGAACCCGACTGCGGTTACGTTGGCCGGGCGCAGCATGAACCAAACGGATTCTGGCGTGCTGTTGCGCTGGGAGACAATAAACGAACTTGACATACTTGGCTTTAAGGCGGCTCCAGAAAAATAATTACCCACAGAAGGACGAGAAGTTTTCTTCTTGCTCTTCTAATCTTCCTGTGAAAAATTGGGTACTTAAAATTCTGGAATGGCCTAACATTCGCAAAACCAACGGTTTAGAAGGAGAAGCGCGTAGCAGCGAAATGATTGTATCCAAGAAGATGGGTCAATCGACTGGTGCCAGCTATGAGTGGCTAGATGCAGGAGCAACCCTCCAACACAATGACGTCTATATTCTAGAAATTGTGAAGAGTGATGGCACAACCGAGCCGACGATCATTGATCTCTTCAACGGTGGAATGATCTATATGCCGATTCTGACACAGTAAAATTCTATTGTAATCACTCATCTCCCAAGTAGGCTGAGCCTGTCGAAGCTGGATCTCCCCTTCGACAGGCTCAGGAAGCTGAACGACTACATTTTGTTACTATGCTTACTTAACTAATTTCTCTCGCAATGATTTTGCAATGGCTTCCTGGCGGTTCCCTACATCTAACTTTTCCAAAATATTGCTAACGTGGCTTTTGACTGTGGCACGTCCAATCACTAGCTCCTGAGCAATTTGTACGTTATTGTATCCTTCAACCAGTAAACCTAAAGCCTCTTTTTCTCGCGGTGTTAGGTTGTGATCAGGTGTAGACGGCGTACTGGCGGCGCGAACAACTGCCTTGGTTGCTTCAGGTGATAAGGTTGGCTGCCCCTGCGCAGCTGCACGAATTGCAGCTGCAATTCGTGCAGCTGCAAGCGCATCAATCGATATATTTTTGTGCAGAAACCCAATAGCACCTGCTTGTAATGCCTCTTGCACTTTGGTATCATCCGAGTAACTTGTCAGCGCAATGATCTGTATATCAGGGATCGTCTCGAGAATTTTTCGGATCGCATCTATACCATCTAACCCAGGCATAACTAAGTCCATCAAGATCACATCAGGCGTGAGTCGCTTACACAGCTCAATGGCCTCCTCCCCTGAAGATGCTTCACCGACAAGTACAAAATCGTCGCAGGTTGCTAGAAAAACCGCAATCCCTTTGCGAACGATATCGTGATCGTCAACGAGTAAGATGCGAATTGAATCTGAGGTATTCATCGCTGTTGTTTCCTTTAAAGGTACTCACAAACGGAGAGCGGCGGGAAAGTATCAGTCGTTCACGATATCAATAAGCACTTCTTCGTTCTACCATCGTAGTCAATTGTACCCAATAGAATGGTATTACTAAGAGAAGAGTCTGATAGATGTACCGATTGAAAGCCTACTTTCAATGGTCAGTCGAGCGTTCATCTCTTCCGCTCGCTCGCGCATAATTTGAATGCCCAGGTGCCCCGACGGCGTCTCATTTAGATTAAAGCCGATTCCATCGTCACGTATGATTAACGCATAACCACTATCATTGTTGTGAAATTCTAGCCACACCTGCTGTGCGTTAGCATGGCGGGCAACGTTAGCCAGGGCTTCCTGAGCGATTCTATAAACGCCTATCTTCTGGCTAGATGGCAGGTCGATTTCTGAATCGATAGAGAGCAAGACAGGGATCTGTGTTCGGCCGGAAAATGCCTTCGTCAATTGCTCGAGCAACTCGCTCAAATCCGTCTCTATTAGCGCATTTGGGCGCAATTCGAACAAAAGTGTTCGTACCTCTACTAAGCAGCTCTTGGTCAATTGATGAATATCTTCCAAACCACTCCGAACCATTTCAGGTTTTTTATCTAGTAATCGAGGCAAAGACTCAGCCATGACATTCGCTGACCACATCGTGAAGATCTCGGGCAATCCGCTGGCGCTCGCTTTCGACTGCAATGACTTGTGCCTGCTCAAAGATCCGTACTTTGGTCACAGCAAGGGCTGCTCGTCTTGCTACTGTAGCCAGAAATTCAACCTCTTCTTGGCTGAATTCTTTTGGTTTAGCCATGAGAGCATACAACACCCCAATGGCTTTCTCTTCGAAGAGTAATGGAATTCCTATATAGGAACCGATACTATATTCCTTGATCATGGGATTGGCACCAAACGGATCGTTTGCTGTATCAGCCACCAGCAAAGGTTCCTTATTGTCAAGAATCCACCGAGTTGCCCCTTTTGTTCGACGAACTCGACGCGCGGGTAGCCCTCCGTCCTGGTCAGCAACAGACGAAGCACTCAGGATAAATTCATTGGCCTCCGCATTCCACAGAATGACGCTAACGCCGATATCTGCGGGAAGGCTTTCAGTGGTTACCGCAACAACTTTCTCTAGCACGTCCTGAAGTTCAGAGGGCCTGTTAATGGCCAGTTCTATTTGGGCTAGGGCAGCCTGTCGCCTGTATTGTTGTTCTAACGTAGCAGTTCGTTCCGCAATCTTCTCTTCAAGCATGGCAGAATGAGCCTGCACTTGGTCGTGGAGTTGGGTATTGGCAATAGCCAGCGAGAGCGAAGAGGCTACGCTATTCATAACTTCAAGATTGAGTTCGGCTACCGCGTCTGGATCCTCGAAGCCTAGATGAAGTATCCCAATCAGCTTTGAACGAACCATTAGTGGGAAGTGGGCCATAGATTGCAGCCCAAGCAGTTCAGCCCACTGCCGATCAAGTGACTCTGCATTATGCTCTTCTACGTTGTCGTGGAGCACAAAGATCCCATCTTCTAAGTCAGATAAATAATCAATAGTTGATAACGACAATCGTTCATCAAATAGGACACTGCCTTCTAGCCTGCTGTCGCTTAATTCACTGCCCTCGGCGGAATGGTGAGCCAAGAAATGCCCTGTACTGCCATCACTATCATTGAGGAAGATGCTAGTGCATTTACACCTTGTTATCTGCTGTACGCGCGTCAACGTATGCTGGGTGACTTCTTGCAAGGATTGTGAAGAAAAGAGAAGATAATCTAGATGATGCAGAATTGACAACCATTCCGTCTGTGTATCAAGTTGTGATGCCTGAACTCGCAAATTCTCTTCAAAGTCGCGCCGCTCCAAGGCACTGACAATAATTTGGCCTACAACAATCAACTGATTGGCGGCATCTTCAGACCACATGCCTGCCTCCCCCACATAAGACTGGCTCAAAAATCCAATCAACTGCTGTTGCTGAACAAGGGGAACCGCGATGAATGATTTAATCCCAGTCTCTTGAAGAAACTCTTTTGTTTTCTGTGCTTCGGACGGCAGCATATCAACATCAGGGAGGTTGATGATCTGGTGCTCTGTATGCTGATCCATGAGCCAGGATAAACGCTCAAGGGGAACGCCTTGACGGATAGGAAGGAGGGGGGAGAGCCTGGGATGAGAATATTCGTAGGCAATCCCAATGGTTGATAAGTCTTTGTCTATGAGTGCAATAATGCTGCGGTCAACATGAAGAAACTCGCTCAACGCCTGAAGTGCGGCGTTAATACCCCAAGTCATGTTCTCTGTTGACAGGTTCATAAAGTTGAGCGCGAAGTTAGAGATTAGTTGCTGAAGCTCGTTTCTGTGAAGTTGTGCCTCTTCTGCCTTGGTTCGCCACGCCACCTCAGATTCTAGCTTGAGATTTGTATCGAGAGCTTTGCGTTCATTGTCACGCAATTCGGCCACCATACGATCCCGATTGGAGGCGGCCATTAAGAGAATCGAAGCGACGATAGCAAATACGATTACCTGCGAAACCCAAAGCATGTAATCTGAATCGAAGAGTTGTTCGGTTGGTAGTCCGCTTCTGTCGACACGCAAGACAAAATAGCCAACAGTCGCCGACAGCAGCGCGATGAGAAGCGTATCCCGTTTCCCCAAGAGGAGGCCCGAGATCAAAATGGGTATGACCAAACCCCAGTATAACGGGGAACGAATATTGCCTTCAACAAGGGAAAGTAAGGCCAAGAGCAGCAAAATCAGCCACGTTAGAAGAAAGGCTGCAGTGGGGATATATTTTTTATGCAGCAAGAGTAGAACAATACCGCATACGGGTATCGGCATCATCAAAATGTAGAAACCAGTTGTTCGAACTGATGGACCGGCCAAAAGAAGGATAGTGAAACAGGCACTGCATAATAGCATCAGAGACCACACGATCCGATTAAGGTGGCGGGCGACGGCTCCTAGAATTAGGTCACTACTAACTGCAAGAAAAGAATTTTTTCTATACATACAAAGAATTTACACGGCACAAATAGACATAAAATATTTCTATACTAATTCAGTCTTTCATAGAGAAGCACAATAGAGTTTCTATGGTTATCAGAACCAAAGAGCAGGTTGATTATACAATAGGAAACTGAACATTGTGCAAATCTTATACAACCCACTTAGGCCATCTTCGTGAAATTTCTTTCCTAATCCCTCTTACTTACTATGGTTATATCCTCCACATGGTGGATATTTTCTCCACCACTCAGTCAATAGGATACCCACCACATCGGTGATTAAATGTCCAACATTTCCCCGATTCAGCATATGTGAGTATCTGGTATTCTAATGGTCGGTACTTATAGATGGTCAGACAAAATTCGTTCCCCTCTTCGAAGTATCGCGCACTGTATGGTTAAAGAGAATTTCGATTTAGCAGTATTTCTTGAGCCTACCAATATTCCAATCCGTCTCCTCTCGTCACCCTAACTGAAATTAAGCTGATATTGTACGCAAAAGGTGCAACTATAGTAGTGTCGCGGCTATATATCGCCTAAGTTATAGGCGATAGACGAACGTTGTCTTACTTAAAACTGGTCCACCGGATCTTCGGCGCTATCAGCAATACAAGCGTACTAATCGAGAAAAATGTGATTAAGATGCATACCTTATTTATGGAGTTACCATGACAGTCAAACACCAAATTACCTCACGATTCATACGTATATGGGTCAGTGCATTGCTTACTGCTTTGCTACTGGCAGGGCTGAGCCCGCTTCTTTTTGTGAGCCTTATACCTACCGCCCACGCCATGCCCCAGATGGAAATTATACTGAGCATTGAGTACGATGGGGTAGCCCCCTTCGACGCCAACGACGTTGATGGCTCTAACGCGCTGGTGCGTGCAGGGGATGCGATTGGTTATCGTATTGATTGGAACGTCAATGAAGGCGATGTAGCGGAACTCATTGTCACAGTTCCATTACCAGCCGCAAACGCATGGATAGGGGTACCAGAAAACTGCCTGAGTAGCGGTGTGACCACGACCTCTGCCATCAGCAGCGATGGTACAACGTTGACCTGTAATCTAGGGAAGCGGCATGAAGGCAGTCATGGCACAATCCGGTCCGTGGCCAAAGCCGGATTCTTGCCCGACGCAACGGAAATGCCACTAACTGCCTATATCTCGGACGAGGCAGGCATGCCCTTAGAGGTTGCTTCAAATGAGGTGACGGTCGCGATCGTCGCAGGTGAGATTAGCTGGAGCTTGGCGAAATCGTTCCGTCGTACGGCATCTGGTGGCAGTCCGCGTGGGAATTGGGATTCGAATACGCCAGCCATCATTTCAGACATCACCGATGCGAACGGTGAGCCAGGACGGATTATTATCTTTCCCGTGATACTCCTTAACACGGCCACTTCGCTGGCTGGCTCAGGCGCGCTAGACGACAGCGTGCCTCTCATCTTCGACGACTATATTGGTGGATTGGGTGGAAGCAGTTGGTATACCCGCACGCGCCCAGCCACAATTGCCGACATGACCGCGGCTGGTCTAGCCGACCACACGCCCTGTGGACCATTAGACTATCCCATGTTTCGTGTCCCCTTTGGGTCGCCTGCCGTAAACCATCCCGATGTGAATATGGACAATGTGACCCCAGATTCGGGTACGTGGACCTGCAACTGGGGGGGTGAGATCGGCACAGGCGGCAGTGGGGTTCTGAACGTCAGCGTCACGGGCTATAACACGGCCAGCTCTGCGCGCCCAACGCTGGATTCTAAACGATTCACGGATTTAGCGACTCAGGGCGGGGGTGACGACTATAATGGTGGCTCCCCAGTCAATTTAGTCAGAACCGATCGGGCTGGTCGCATAGCCATGGCTGGCCAGATCGCCATTTTTCTACCCAATGCCGATTTCGATGCCCGTCTTGGCGGGGCTGCCACGGGTACCTTTACCGATTTTAACGAAATAGGACGGTGGACAGATTTAAATAATAATGGTTTGGTCGATCAGATCGACAACAGCGGCGATGGCGACTTTGACGATCCCGGTGATATTGATGAGTTCGGCCCTTGGACGCATGTCGACCTTGACGGCAACCCAGTCAGCGATTCGAGCACAGGAGGCGCGCCCACCGGCTCAATTGCAACGGATACTTCTAGTGATGATTATCAACGCTTAGTACTTGGCGTATCAGACGGTGGATCATACTTCTTTGAATATAAGAATTGGTACCAGGAGCGCACGATCATTGGCGTCAACACAACCGATGATTCGCGCACGAATTTGCAAGCGACTGACGGTCATACATGGTTGATTCCAACCCAAACGCAAGGGTTTTCAGGCATCTATGCCGGAGATGGTACAGTAGTACCAGGCCAGCACTGGACCGCCAATTCTATTATCGCTCGGAACGGCAATGAACATATCATTTTGTGTCAGGTTTATGATACGCGGACCATCGTCGTCGAAGACAACCAACCCTGGCGCGACTATCGAATTCTGTTCGAGAATTGGCCGTGGGCGTCGGAGATCGTTGAATACCCTGGTCAAGCAGGCACTGTCCACCACCCAATATTATGGGGCGGAACACCCTTCACCACAATGCCAGTGGCCGAAAACGTCAAGTATATCGTTGAGTACTCCTCTACACCGGTCCAGCCAAGCGAAGGAAACATCGGTGCAGGACCCAACGACTGGAATGTGCAGGCGACCTGTGATGATGATATAGATGGCGATAACATCAACGATTGGTCCAGTGACTTAAGCCAATTTAGTCCTCAGCCTAACCCCAGTGGCTTTGGCTCTATTTATCCGGACATTCAACGCGTCCGTATGCGCACCTTGCAGCCGCTAGATGCTGAACGGATTGAACTCTTTGTCAGTGTACAGGCTAAACCAGCTACACCACGTTGGCCTTTGGGAACCTTCCTGCCCACCAGCGCCAACTTTACTGTCTATGATGGTGACACGGTATGGAGTGGTACGGGAGCTTGGCAAAACAAGGTCTATGACACAGATGAACACTGTGCCAGTGCTACCCAAGCCAACTGTCCAACCGGTACCACCAGATACTATGGCGACCGTGTGGCTATTGGGGCACCGCAGATATATCTGGTCAAGGGATTGGCGGCTGGTCAGCAGGACGCCGATCTGGACATTGGAGACACGGTTACCTATCGCATGACGGGCCAAATTGATGATGATCCGGCATTGGGCGCAACAGGCGTAACCTTTACCGATACACTACCGCCAGAGATGACTTATCAGAGTGCCAACCCCGTTCCAACGAGCGTCAGTGCTGATGGTCGTACCATTGTCTGGAATATAGGATCTGTTAGCACACCTTACAGTCAAACGTTGGAGCTGACGGCAACAATTGCAAGGGGCGCTCCACTTCAGGTCATTACCAATACCATCGTCATGAATGCCGATGGCTTCGCCGAGCTGAGTGATGAGATCAGTGTTTCGTTGAAGGCAGGCAATGAAGAAGCCGCGATTGTCAAGAGCCTTGGCGATCATCGTGGTGCCTGTACAACTCATCCCACAGAGGACCCGCCACCGACCGGCTGGAATGAACAATGCCGTCTCATTGATATTGGTGATCCGATCTCATACACCATCATCGTGACCAACGAAGGGGTGACACCACTGACAAACGTTCGCCTCATCGATGTTTTCCCACACAGTGGAGACGGCACGGAGCCGAGCGGCTTTGCCAATGATACGGGTACTGATTTCAACCCGGGCTGGCCTAGTAACACACAAATCTGGCCAATTCCGTTGGCCAACGGCGATGGTCGCACCCCAGCGAGCCAGCTAGACTCTGCAGTTACAACCTTTGCAGGGATATCTGGCGGGGCTGGTGGTGAGACGATTCTCTACACAAATGAAACACCGGCCAACATCCATCGCGACCCGAATGCGCCCAGCAACCAAGTGGGAGGCGGCACGACATGGTGTGATGGGATTGGTGGCATGGCGATCATCGACAGTGGCGATGGGTGTCCTGCGTCCGCAGCCGATGTGACGGCAGCAAGAGTTGAAATCGCCACGATGACGGGTGGCGAGGCGCGTACCTATGAATTAACCCTAGATACAGTTGGAACATCCAATGACTGCCACGTTTGGACCAACACATTCGGGAGTAGAACTGACGCCATTTGGTTGCCCGTCCGCTCCAATGATGTGACTATCATGTCCGGTTGTAGTCGCTCTGTGGACATAGAAAAAATACTTAGGAACGAGAATTAAATAAGACCCAAAAATTAGTGTCGGTAAAAGTTAGTATAAATCGCCTAGGCAGGGTATGCTTGCCGCTATGAAAAAACTATCACGCTACTCAGAAGAAGTAGAAGAACAGATGAGAAACCTGT
>JBCCHB010000067.1:0-83728 GCA_039028975.1 Chloroflexota bacterium | reverse complement strand
GCCTTGCGCATAAGGAATGATATTACGCCAGAGATAGGACGATGTAGGGTTGCCATGCAAGAAGATGATGGGGTCGCCTTCCCCGACATCTACATAGGCCATTTCTGTGTCCAGCACGGAGATTCGCTGGCGAGGAGTGGAATCGACTGCTGAGATCTGTTTTGACATGTTTTTTCCTTAGACAAGATATAAATGGCTTGGTTGATGCAGGGGGTACATTGATTTCGCCTTTGCGCTGTAGGTTGCCGGGCGATATCCACTAACGTTTTCAGCTACATCATGAATTGTAGAACAAAGAAAGAGAGGTTGCAACCATCAACCAGCATTTGAGCATATCTTAAGCCAAATATAGAGGGACAGAAACAGCTTCTCCCCATGAAAATGGGAATGTCCCTCCTGCACACGATGTTCCAAAGCAAATTCGACAGAAGGTCGGGACAAGACTTTTCTGCGTTGTACAGAGTTCCTTAGAAGAGGCATGGAGCTGCGAGGAAAAAGCTTCAAAGAAAGAAGAGTGTCTCAGTGCATCTTTATGTAATCTCGACTCAGTGTAATCTGGCGAAGTATACAAAAAGGCGTTCTCTTCTACCATACATCAAGAAGAGAACGCCTTTTTGTTATAACACTCAATACTGCTGAGCGATACTGCTTTGCGTCCGATACCGCTGGACGGTACTACGATGTGCTCAATACTGCTGAGCGATACTGCTTTGCGTCCGATACCGCTGGACGGTACTACGATGTGCTCAATACTGCCGAGCGATACTGCTTTGCGTCCGATACCGCTGGACGGTACTACTGTGTGCTTAATACTTCTAAGCGGATTTCCGTTCTATAGCCCTGATACTGCACTACAGTTTCGGATGGCTAGAGTATAGCACGGGGCGAACCCGAAAAATATATCCATTAACTGTCTATTCTGATCCTCTTGCCTACAGTAGTCGTCTCGGATCAAATGCGCCCAAATCTACGGTGGACGCCTCACCCTCTACAATCAGATCGGCTAGGGCTTCGCCTGTCGCAGGACCATTTAACATGCCCCAGACACTATGACCCGTTGCCACATATGCTCCTTCGACATCAGGAACCCGGCCGATGATAGGTATTCCATCGGTTGTAATCGGTCGGTAGCAAGCTTGTTCTGCCAGGATCTCGGCTGCGGCTAGCCCAGGTGAAAACGTTGCAGCCATGGCTTGCAATCGTGCGATTGCTCCCTCTTCCAACTCAACATGGGCTGGATCCACAGGCAGAGGCGCATCCCCTCTAACCCCGCAGATGTAGGTTGTGCCGTCCGCTCGTGGAACTACCTCCGGTGTCTCAATCTCGCCATCTTCCGTCTCTAGCTCTAGAAATAGAGCATATGGTTCGTCTGGCTCAAATCGAAAGACGAGACTGTGTCCCTTGAGACCATAGATGGTAGGCATAGGCAACCATTGGCTAGCCAGAATCGACCAAGGTCCCATGGCAATCACTACGCTATCTGCTTCCATTACATTACCATCAACCACTACTCCAGTTACTTGAGAGGGCTGGGATTCATTGTGATTGGCCAAGGTGAGTCCTTCTACGACACCTGTACAGAGCTGAGCACCGTGAGTTTGGGCTGCGCTCATCATGGATTGGGTAAAGGCGGTTGGATCGAGTTGTGCCGTAGTCTGCTCATTGCCGATGCGGGAGTGGACGGCCGCGGCTTGCCCCAGCCAACTTGGTGAATCCATACGGGCCATGTGGCTCAAGTTTCGCTGCTGGCTAGCAACGACGCTAAGGGTGTCGATAGCGCGATAGCCCCAATCCAGCCCTAGCTCGACCGACAGGGTTGCGGCTAGCTCAGCATGGAGCGCAAAGCTACGTCTAGCCAGCGGATCAACAGGTGTACCCTGGCACCAATCCAAAGCCAAAAAACCACCTGATTTCCCCGAAGAAGCGTTGGCCACGCCTGTTCTTTCCACAACGATAGTTTCTATATTTCTCTCTTTATGGTTGCGACGGATGTAGTAAGCAATACAAGCACCGATTACGCCGCCGCCACAAATGACTACCCGGGACGGGGCAGAGGCTGAAGTAGAATTTTTGTTTGTCATTGATTTATTTTGCGTCTATAATGGCTCACTTCTTATCCGATGTAAAGACACGATACGGCGCATATGTGTAGTATTTCGGCGTCGAGTCAAGTCGGGCATGTAACCAGTAGACGCCCAACCCGGATGTGCTTACCCACAACGGCCTTTCGCTCAAACGCTTGGTCACCTCTTCTCCAAGGCGGTGAAAAAATGCGTGGGTCTGTTCCGGTTCACTTTTCCGCACAAATTTAGCGAGATGAGGATAAATGCACTGGGGACCGATAGGACAAGGGGCAACTAGCATAGCATCGCCGCCTAGGTTTTCAAAAGCAACAATCGTCTCTTGGGGGTTGGCTCCACGAAAATAGCCATTGAACGCTCTAACATCCGCTGTAACAGATGCTAGATGGGTACTCTCGGCGACGATGAATTCATAAGGCCTGGAGATGGTGGAACGGCTAATGGCAGGCATCTCCCAGAAGATAGCCTCAAAAGGTGTGGAAGCCAGCAGGTCGATATAAAATGTCCGAAATGCATCATCTACCTGCCAGCCCCGGAGTATATCTGCAAATGAAAGTTGCCTCCCCGCCTTGGTAATGTTGACTTTAAGCGTATGCGGTTTTGACGCCTCCTCCATCTTGTACGCCCACATGGCCTTATTCGTCTCCTAACATTATATGGCTCGGATACGTTGCTATGTTGAGCAATAAATCGGACTCGACCATCCCATCTCTCCATCAACCTGGGTGGCTTTAACAAAATAGGGCGTGAGTTTCCCAGTGGGTGGCGTCACAGCATGGCTGAGATTGAGCGTCTGAGTCTTTACGGCTGCTGGATACCGCTCCACCATCACCTGCATATCAACCCCACCGAAATCGAAGGTTTTGCGAGGGCTTTGACTGATCAAGTCAGCAAGATTAACTGAGGCTGTTCCAGCTTCCGATTCAAAATGGATTGTCCCTGTCTTGGCATCGTTGAGTACCAGGTCAAGTCCATCACAATCCCCAGTCGTACGGCTGCGGAAGTGAACAGTCTGCGCGTTCTGGGATGTAATGCCATCTGCGACCACATCAAACGAGAAGAGCGCAGCAGACTCAATCTGGCACCCTTCAACTCGAATCTGACCATCCCATGTCACGCGCCGCTGGCGACCTCGCTCTCGGCTGCCTTGCCAGCGGATGCGGACATGATTGGAGTCTAAGAGATTGCTGAATGCGGGTGGTCGCACTTCTTGAAGAATGGTTTTTCCTTGATACAATTGAAGTGACTCTAGGGGAGCAGTCCCCGTAACGCTAGCCTGCATTGACAAGGGTGCTGTTCGGTGAGCCAGAACACTACCCATAGGATGAACATCTGCAGTAAAGTCGAGGAGCATTCGCGCGCCAGTTGTACCATAGCATCGTCGAGACTTTAGGGCATCAAAGACAGCATTTCGGGTCAGTGATTCAGCCAATACACAGGTCAATCCATTCTCGATACCAAATTCGGTCATACCTGCGCCTTCTGCCCCAGGGCGTCCGTGGTGGCCATCACTGTTGCACATGACGCCCACAATGTACCCCTTGTCGAACGCGTCCCACAACATCCACTCGAAGACACCCCAGCATGACACCAACTCGACCAGGCTCACTAGCTCTTGATCAAAGTATTTTCGGATGTTGGCATAGCGGCCCCCCACATGTGCGCAAACTAGCACATCCTCTAAAGGTACACTCTGCTTTAACTTGGCAAAAAAGACGTCTGCTGGGTGGGCTGGCGACTGCTCTGTCTCTGGAACATTGGGTACTAGCCAGTGGGATGATCGCAGAATCGGCATTCCTTCTTGGCGATAAATGACATTGTGGTCCCCACCTGCGGGCGAGTTGGCCGACCACTCGTAGCCAGGAAAGACAACAAAGTCCCCATCACGATGATAGGTTTTTGTCGTGTCATTTATATGCTGCCAGTACTCATCCCTCATTTGGAAATCATTGCCTTGATGGCTCATAAAGTCGAGAAAGGCCCAATCTCGGCCAAAGGTGAAATACTCATCCTCGCTACCCGTACCAACGGTCTCTTTGGTTTGGGCGTGAAGGTCCCCCCAATATCTCTGCAAAGTAGGTGCTTGGCTGACGATCTCGATGGGATTGGAGCGACAAGAAAAGTCGCCAATAGATGCCTGTAGATATCCTGGTCCTGCCTCCGATACGGTCAGCACTCGGTTTTCAATGGCAGCCGTTCCCTGGCCCCCCCAGACAAAGGAGATATTTTCAGGTGCGAGAGTTGGGTTACGCCACTGGTCTTCGCCTTTCACAAAGAATTCGATCGGCTCATTGACCATTCCCTGAGATGGAATCATACAGACCAGGGATGTCATCTCTGCCGCAACAATTGCGATTTGAGGCGAGGTGGGAATACGGCGGGGATCGCAGCCATTGGTTGGGTCCACCAATGTACGGAACTCAAACTTGGATTCCAGATAGGTCTGTGCTCGCATACCTGGTGATCCGTGGGCGGTGTTACCTAGGGTGATGGTAATCGTATCACCCGGATCGAGGGATCCATCATAAACATCGATCACAATACAGGGGCTCCACGGACGGACGTAACCTTTGGGCTGCCAGGTAACGCGTAACTTGGCTCTACCGTCGGTTGCAATGGTTGTGTAACCGGATTCAGTTGGTTGATCAAATTGAGGCGTTTCCCAGTCGGTTACCAGCGGAAAGGCAATCTTGATCTGACCACCCGAATCAATTCCGTAACTGCCTACAGTGTACGTTAAGAGCCAAGTGCCGATACTGCCTGCTATTATATCATCTATGGGTGATAGGTTGATGGTGCCAAGCCTGTGGGATATCAGTTTTTGGAGATCAGGATCAGGAGGCATGGGATAGTGATTCATAGTAGGCTCCAAAAGCGTTAAATTAGATGATGTTCAAGAACTCTTATATGCACATAGATCGACCATCCCATATTACTGGCTGGTCCCCTTGCTAATCTCTCGGCTAAAAAGCTACATTGGGGGTACTGATGACGCTAGCCGATTCATTTTGAAGGCCTGATCATTTCGATAAGGCCTTATTGAAGTAGCACAGACCTATGATAACACCTCTTTTAATAGACGGACATGCTCTGGACCAATCCCGCAGCAGCCACCAACAACCTGAACCCCTTCGTCTACCCATTTCTTGGCTTCGGCAGCGTACGCTTCAGGCGTGATCATATCGATAAATTGCCAGTTAGGCATAATGAAGTTGCCAGAATGTGCATAGATCCCCATGGCCCCAGACCAATTCTCTTTGAGAATGGAGAGTGAAGGCTCAATATCTTCAGTCAATGTATGCATGATGGAAACAAGTGGGGTATGGTCGGTAGAGAGGGCTTGAAGCGCATCTTCTAAAAGAATAACCCTACCACCACCAGTAAAAGCCAACTTTACCTGATTCTCTTCGGTTATGACAATGCTATACCCAACCCAAACTGGCAAGCCAGTCCGTTTGGCAGCATTAAGCGCTATATTTGTATAGTCAATATCTCGCATCATCTCGAGGACAAAGAAGTCAACCCCACCCTCAGCCAAGATGTCCGCCTGATCGTTAAAATTTCTCTCGGCTGTCTCCTTAGGGGGTTGCTCATTCCAAAATGTTGTCGTGGAGATTGAACCAGCCACCCAAACAGGGCTGTCGGCCACATTGTCCCTGGCCTCAAGCGCAACACGAGCAGCGGTGCTGTTGATCTCCTCAAACTTATCGGCCAAGTCGCACGCTTCTAAAATATGGCGGGATGTTGCAAATGTATTCGTAATAATGATCTCTGCGCCCGCTTGAATGTACTCTTCGTGAATCTGACGTAGCGTGTCGGGTTGGGTAATGGTTGAACTAGCACTCCACCCTTTCTCCTCCATGGGAACGCCCCGTTTTTCCATCTCCGTCCCGGTTCCGCCATCCATGAGGAGCACGTTGCCTTGATTCAACCGTTCCTGTATGTTCATACTTAACTCACTTTGATTTTCTTGTACTTTAGGGGAATAATATACTGATTGCAGAATAGTAGAAGGGCACAATCCCATGCTCAGTTATTGGTTTTGATGTGGTACTGATCTTTCCAGGACATCGTGGCTTGCGAACGACTGAGTAAGGTACACCTCACCAGAAAAGCCTTGTCCTGAGTACTTCCAAATCTACTCTGGACGATTCCGCAAAGAGAGTCAGAACGTTTCTCGCCATCTACAACGCTTTGGCACCCTTAAAAAGCCGCGAGTTCTTTGGCCACTTGGTAAATTTTTTCTGTATTAGGGCGGTAGGCATCTTCTAGGGTCGGACTAAAGGGTACGGGTGTATCCAGGCCACCAATGCGGCGGACAGGAGCGTCTAACCATTCAAACGCCTCATCAGATATGAGTGCCGCTACTTCTGCACCAATGCCTACCAAGCGGGTTGCTGCATGGACAATGAGAACTTTGCTCGTTTTGCGCACCGTCGCCAGAATCGCGTCGGTATCCAGCGGCTTAAGCGTACGCAGATCGAGCACCTCTGTGCTGAGGCCGTCTTTGGCAAGCTGGTCGGCAGCCAGAAGTGATTGACGTAACATTTCGCCATAGGTAATGATTGAGAGATCGGTTCCTTCCCTTGCGGTACGTGCTTTGCCAATGGGAACAGTGTAATCGCCAGGTGGGACATATCCCTTCAGGGAGCGATAGAGAGGTTTGCTTTCAAAGTAGATTACTGGATTGTTGTCCCGAATTGCTGAAAGGAGTAGACCTTTGGCATCGGCAGGTGTGCCAGGTGCGACGACTTTCAACCCAGGTGAATGAACAAACCAAGCTTCTGGGTTTTGGGAGTGGTACGGTCCAGACCGCAATCCACCATCAGAGGGTGCCCGGATAACCCAGGGGACGGCACCCTTCCAGCGGTAGTAGTTGGTGGCCGCATATTGGACAATGGAGTCGAATGCTGTGGAGATGAAGTCGGCAAATTGCATCTCGATGACGGGGCGCAATCCCATAAGAGCCATACCTGTAGCAGCACCAACAAAGCTCAATTCAGCCATAGGCATATTCAATACCCGTTTGGCACCAAATGCTTCGGTAAGCCCACGAGTCACTTTAAAGGCACCGCCAAAGTCACCAGCAATGTCTTCCCCCATAACAAAGACAGTCTCGTCCCGGGCCATCTCTTCTTTTAGGGCCTCGCTGATGGCGGCAATATAAGTCATTTCCCGTTCACTAATTGATGGGGCTTCTTCGGCAGCAAAACCAAAGTTGTCTGCAGCAGTGCTCATGTATCTGCCTAAATTTCGGTATACTCCGCAAGAAAAGTCTTGTCCCGATTCTTGTCCAATATGCTCTGTGAGTTTCTGAAAAGGGAGGACAGAACTTTTCTGGCCATCTATACCAGTGTAATTAGATGGATATATAAAGTAAAAGCTGTAAGTTACGGTGCGTAGACCCCATCCTCTACAGTTGTTGGGTCTGGCCAGGGGCTAGATTCAGCAAATTCAATGGCATCTGTAATTTCCACTTCACAGCGGTGCTTGATTTCGTCAATCTCCTCCTGATCAGCCACTCTTTCTCTCAGCAGCTTCTTCTCAAATTGCTCAACGGGGTTCTTTGCTTCCCATTCGGCAAGTAAGTCCTTAGGTACGTATTCGGCCCCATCGTGGATGGCATGGCCCAACATGCGCATGGTCTTACATTCAATAAGGGTGGGACCACCACCAGAGCGAGCACGATCAACGGCCTCTTTGGTCACACCATAAACAGCCTCCACATCGTTTCCCTCAACCACAGTGCCTGGGATGCCATATCCTGCCGCTCGCTCAGCAATATCTTCAATGGCCATGGCATAGGTAATTGGTGTGGAGTAGGCGTATTGATTGTTTTCAATGATGAGCACAAAGGGGGCTTTCTGAATGGCGGCCAGATTAAGCGATTCGTGAAAGAGCCCAGACTGGCTAGAGCCATCACCAATAAAGGTCATGGCTACCCGCGGTTCATTTCGATAGACAAAGCTCATGGCTACACCAACGGCAACGGGTAGTGACTGGGGCAAATGGCTAATAAAGCCAACTAGATTGAGGCTCATGTCGCCACAACCATGGAGATTGGCGTCGCGCCCACCGGAAACACCCGTAGAGCGCCCTAATTGATTTGAGATAATACGACGAGGTGTCATGCCCCGCATCATATAAGTCCCCACATCCCGGTGCATAGGAGCCACAACATCATCTGGAGCCAAGGCATAACCAGCTCCAATACTGATGGCTTCGTGCCCTTGCTGGGAAAAGGTTCCGCCTACTCCACGACCTTGCTTCCACAAGGCGACAAGGTTGTTATCATAGGTGCGGGTTAAGCGCATCCAATAATAGATTTCGAGTTTCTGTTCAGGAGTTAACTGGGCTGTTTTCGGCAAATCCACGAACTATTTTACCTTTTCAGTTGCCTGCACCATTGCTTGTACAACTCGGGAAACTACTTCATCAATCGTCAAAGCCGATGTGTCGATCATGATGGCATCACCTGCTGGCCGAAGGGGCGCATGAACGCGCTGGCTGTCTAGTCGATCTCGTAAACGGATGTCTGCCAGAACCTGAGCATAATCGATGGACTTCCCCCTCTGCTTTTGTTCTACATAACGCCGTTGGGCACGGGCCTCAGCGGTTGCCTCAAGATAGAGTTTAAGAGGGGCCTCTGGCATAACAACAGTTCCAATATCTCTTCCAACCATGATAATGCCCGCCTTCTCTTCTTGTCCCCCACCATACTTTAGCCCTATTCGACGCTGATGGGCTGTCAATGCGTCTCGTACAAGTGGATTGGCGGCAATTAGGGAGACCCTCTGATCAACTTTTGGTGTGCGCAGTTCGGCGGTTACATTTTGACCATCAACCAAGATACGGTTCGGCCAATCGGATGCTTCTTCCGCGCTGGATGTCTGATTGTCAAATCTCTGAACATCAGGGGCTTGTATATCGATCTCAATGGTTTGGGCAATTTTACCTACCGTAGGCTCGTCCTTCGGATCTGTTTCGTTATTTAAAACGGCTAACGTAACCGCGCGGTACATGATGCCTGTATCAAAGAATAGAAAATCGGTTAAGTTGGCAATTTTGAAACCAATTGTGCTTTTACCAGATGCAGCAGGACCATCAATTGCAATGACCGATGGGGAGAAGGCAGACGTTGACAAGACGGGGATCAGTGGGTTCACGAGCGAGAGCCACCCGACTTTGACTTACCCATTCCCGACCTAGCCGAGCCGCCCTTGCGCGGGTTGGATTGACCTCGATTAGATTGACCTCTGCGAGGCTGCTCCCTGTCAGATTGTCCCTTACTCGATTGCCCGCGCGGTGAGCGTTTGCTAGAAAATTTGCCTTGCCCAGACTGTTTGCGGGACGAGCTATCATAGTCAGAGGAGGATTTTCTGCCTCTACTGCGAGTAGCTCTTGAGGAAGAACGACTCCGCCGATTTGCTTGCTCGGTCTCTTGCTCTTGATGATGATCTTCTAACGATGCTGATGACTCACCAAGCTCTCTAAGATTAGCCAACTCACCGCGGGTTAGCGGGACACTAGTCCCTGGCGTTAACTCGCCTAGCGTCAAATTACCAATAGACCAACGGACCAAACGCAATGTCGGGTGACCAACTGCTGCCGTCATATGACGGATCTGTCTTTTCTTACCCTCTTGCAAAATGACCTTAAGCCAAACCCCGGCTCTTCTGCCTTCGGGAGCTAACTTGAGGTCGTATGGTGGACGATCTACAATAGAAACGTGAGCGGGTGCCGTTAGATGACCATCTGGCAACTTTATGCCGCTGCGAAGCTGCTGAAGTTCGCCGCCCGTAGGGTGTTTTTCGACCAATACATAGTAGGTTTTAGGGTGTTGATAACGGGGATGGGTGATCCGATTGGCCAATTCGCCATCATCGGTTAGAAGCACAAGGCCTTCACTATTAAAGTCTAGCCGTCCTACAGAAAAGAGACGTTTTGATTCACCAGCAACCAGATCGGCAACAGTTCTGCGTCCCCGGGTATCACCGCCAATATCGCTCAGAACATCCCTTGGCTTATAGACCTTGATGTAGGTATTGTTTGTTACCCGTTTGATGGGTTTGCCCTGAACGAGGATCTGATCAGTGCGCGGATCAACTTTCGTCCCCAGCTCCGTCACGACCCGGCCGTTGACCTGGACCTTTCCTTGACGAATGATCTCTTCACAAGTACGGCGGCTGCCTATTCCAGCAGCCGCCATTGTCTTCTGTAGTCGTTCTTGCACTTACTCTTTTGTCATCTCCTGAAAAATTAGTTCGTAGGCTACATGAATCCCGTAAAAGCGATTCTCAATCCCGCCCAACCCAGCACCAATCAGCTTATCACTAGGAAGCCCTTCTACGTGAACGTTGTAAGCATATCCTGCTGCATACATCTGGTAGTTAAAACCTAAATCCGGGAAAGCCTTATCTTCAACGTTGCCTGTATACGCTCCATCTCCCCAGGTAATGCTAACAGGCTGCCCGACGACGCGACTTCCACCTGAGTTTAGGACATCAACATAGATATGATGCTTACCGCCAGCCTCTTTTTCGTTTAGAAAACGGACTTCCATCAATCGCCAATAGTTCTGCCCAGATGCAACATTGGCCTCTTCAATTCGTACACCAAGTTGTGGAATACGAGGGTCAATTGCGCGGCTGGGTGCAGCAATCTGAGGTTTTTCTTCAGGTGCGGGTTCGGCAGCAGATGGGGCCGAGGGTGGGGCTGCTTGGAGTAGCTGAGCCTGTTCGGCCACGTTGACAAAAGAGCGAATAAATTTCGGCAAGCCTGAATCCGATGCCGATTCATCAACGGAATTGTTCGGAATCTGCTGCGCCGCGATTTGGGCCGCCGGAGTTGGTGTTGAAATAGGGGTAGGCGTTGGAAAGGGCGTATACGTTGGAGTAGGCGATACAAGTCGATCTCGCAGAGCAATTTGCATGGCACTATCCCTGTCGTGCATCGCGACCTCATAACTACCAATAGAGTAAACGGCCGAAAGGGAACTTGAAACAGAAACCGGTAGTGCTGCGCCGCTGGCTAACCCGGTACCTTGTATCATGCTGAGGAACATGAACGGCAGTGCAATGCCAAATAACCAGATGAGGAGTAGAACAATCAAGGCAAATCGTAATTTTGCAAATCCACTCAGGCTACTAAACCACTGGCCAAACCCCATTCGTTCTCTCTGCGGAGCCATGTGCTGTGCGGCATTGGCCCGCCGCTGACGAGCAGACAAAGGCGTTGTCTGCTGAGGAGGGAATTGCCCTTCTGGAAATTCTTGGGACGGGAATTGTACTTCTTGGAATCCCTCTGGTTGAAATCCCCCTTGTTGGAATTGCCCCTGATTTTGTGCAAAAGGCGATGCTTGTGGGGCCTCAGCCCGCATGGCTACCTGAGGTTCCGTTGACTGGCCAAACCCAAATGCTGGCGGAGCTGACTCTTGGGAGACAGTAGCTGAAGAGGCAGATGAGGAGGCAGGCGTATTGTTGCTTTCTGCCAAACGTTGGCTAAGAATTCGGCTTAAGCTGATGGCCAATCCAGGGTATTGGGTCAAAAGTGTATCGAAGTCAACTTTGCTCAATGTCCATAGATCAACATCTGTATGGGCCGATATACTGGCGTTATGGGGCTGATTCGTAAGCAAAGATTGCTCGCCAAAGGATTCTCCAGGACCCAACAGCCAGCTACCGCCATTAAAGGTTTGGACTCGTACTTCACCATTTTCAATTAGATAAAGAGCTTCGCTGGGTGCACTAATCCGCACAATCTGTTCACGCTGGCGGTAGCGAGTTGGCTTGAGGTGCTGTACAACCTGTTGAAGTTCTTCCGCTCCCAGATCGGCCAGAAGCTCAAAATTCCGAAAATTGCCTTCAGCGTGAGAGGAGTCAGCTGCTAGGCGAGAGGCCAATCCTTTGTTTACGGCTGTACGGATTGCATTATCTTGTACACTTAGCGAATCTAAGTCGGATTTCAGAAGAACCCACAGATTCGTATTACGGGTAGCGGTGGCATCTTCTGTGCGAATCTGACCAGTGAAGAGGCTCATCTCACCAAAAAAGCCCTGTGAACCAATCCGTGCCAGTTCTTCAATGACGCCACTGGCGTTCTCCGCCGTAAGTTCAATCTCGCCGCTTTCAATTAGATACAGTGCATCCCCACCATCGCCAACCCGATAGACCCGTTCACCAGCAGAAATATGCTGGAGAATCATGCGCTGGGCAATCGCATCAAGAGATGCAGGAGGGAGTTCGGCAAAGATAGGCATCCCTTCTAAGCGCGTCACAGCATCTTGGCGATCAAGCTTAGACAATCTGGACTGAACGTTCTGACCCAACGTTCGACGTAGCGCCCGATGTTCGCTATTGAGCGCCTGGAAATCTTCTACCGACAGCATCCATAACATGCTATCTTCTAGTGCAACCACATCATTGATCTGTGGCTTATCGGTCAAAAGCGCTAATGCGCCTAGAATCGATCCCGAAAGGATCGTCTGCCCATTATGGCCATCCGATTCTTCATCAAGCAGAAGCATAGAACCATTTTCCAAAAGGAAAAGTCCATTCGCCGTTTCGCCTCGTTGCATCAAGGCTTTCCCTTTATCGATCTCTACAGCTTCTAGGCGAGATGCTACTGCTTGGAGAGTATGCCGAGGCAATCCCTGTAATTCGTCTGCATCGCTTAGGCGGACAACGAGGTAATCCTGCATTTGAGCCAACATACTGCCAAAATTTTTACCCAGCTTAATGCCTATGGCAGGGTTTTGCAGGACAATTTCACGAAGCCGCTGATCGGAAAGACGCCAGTACTCAATGTCAGAGCTGGCAATTGCCGTTACATCCTGTATGGCATTCCGAAAAGAACTTGCCTCCCCCAGTACGCTGCCCGTGCCAAGTGTTGCAAGATTGATGCCTGTATCAGTTGTTAGTTTCGCAAACCCCTTATTTAATAGATAAAGGGCCTCGCTTTGCTCACCAGCGCGAAACAGAGCCTGCCCATTTGGTAACTGGCCAGACTCAAATCCTCTCGACAGGATATTCTGTTCTTCATCGCTCAGTCCGGCAAAGATAGGTGCATATCGAATCAGATTTATATCCACGGATCCTCCTAGGAACAGGGGACGTCAGGTCTGTTGAAACGCCTCAATAAGAGGGGACAAATACCTGTTATCAAAAGATGCTAATTATCTTCAAAACCACAATTACAAAGAGAACTTTCTATTGTATTTGGCCCCGTTGCTTTGCAGCTATGGCCAAACAGAGTGGCGTCGTAATCAACTTAGCATAAATTTATTTATTCTACCATCCGAATCAAACTCTCTGGATGATGATCGCCCGCTGTCTACCTTGTTCTTTAGCTACTTTGAGAGCTTATTTTGAGATTTAATTAATCTTGTGGATTCATTTGGAATTTAACTGTCCAACTCCAATGTCCACCACACGCATATGGTTTCACAATAGTTTCGTTACAGCTAGCATCATCCGAGCAATAGCCAGCCGCTATCAAATATTCAAATGGAATGTCACCAGGAACGGTTACAAGACCACTTGCCAAATCGCTGGTAACTGAGTTTCCTTGGTTGTCTCGGAGTACCTTCACATCCTGCCCCCCACCCAGGACAATCTCGACCTTTCCATCGCCCTTGCCCTGGGAACCGGTGACTAATATCTGCTTGGCACCATACTGTTCCTGAATCGCAACACCGTTCACAGGTGCCCCGCCTGTATCCAGTACATAGACATGAAGTTGGCGTTTTTCACCACAAATTAGAGAAGGGCCATTCCACCGTCCTCCATTTTCTTCTGCTCCCCAAAGCCGCTTTTCGATAAGCACAAAATCATTCCCGCTCGTTGGGGGTGCTGGTTGCTCTTCTGGTACCGACGGCTCTTCCTGCTCTGGGGGAACCTCAGTTGGAGTTGGAGGGGGAAGAGGTGTGGACGTAGGCGGTGGTGTCGGTATATTTACGGCCACGCCGACGCCACTCGCATTACCTGTTGTTGAAACCAATTGTCCAAACACCCAACCTTCTTGCCCACTATCCAACTGAATCTGCCACCAATCACCTTGAGCATTCTGACCAATAACTAAGGCAGATTGACCTGCCGTTAGGCCAGCGATAATGGGATACTCTGTGCTTGGCCCTCCACGCACATTGAGTCCTCCATTGGCAGTAACGAGGGGGATCGATGGAGACTCAGTAGCAGTCGGTTCTGCCTCTACGACGATATTGGCCGGGCCATTACTAGTCGTGGTCTCACTAGTTGAACCATCGCTAGATGATGAAACATTCCCGACGTTGCTTTTTTCATCAACGTCTGTCGAATCTCCATCTGCCGAATCTGTTAAAGCACGCCCATTACTAGATGCGAGCAGGTCACCAACCCTCTTTCGTTGAGTTGGCGCTGAGCTATCCGCAGTAAGCGGAGTATCTTCGTTCCCTGTTTCGTCATCCTCTGGTTCTTCTAATTCTAATGCCCTTGAAATTGTTGTTTCGGCGGACACTCCCTCTGGGTTACGATTACTCTCCCCATTCGTATTAAGGATTTCAGATTGGGCCACATTTTGAACCGACTCTGTTTGGGCTGCATCATCGCTGTCTATGACAGGGGTGGGCTGAATCAATCCAATTTGGATACCATGTTGTTCAATTAACGCCGAATTTAGGCCCAAATCAAGCGAAAGCTGAATTAGAGAATTTGTAATGGTCGCATCGGGGCTATTCCTGATATTTGTCTCAGTAACATATACCAACCATTGATTGGCATTCGCCACGGATATATTGCTGAGAGCTGCACGAGCATAGCCGAGGTCGTTGTTAGATACATACTCCTGGGCAATCCGTTCAGTATCGGCAAATAATTGTTCTGAGTCAACAGCTGATTGAGTCTCTGGGCCACAACCGCTGAGAAGAAATACAATACAACAAGAGGCAATGAGCCAACTTATTGGTATAGAGATGTCACGAATTGCTTGCCATTTACAGGGGAATCGTACAAACCAAAGAGAAAAATAACCCTCTGGAAAGTGAGAGGAGGATGGAGCAGGGCATGGGCTATCAGATAAATACATTTGTTCTGTTAGCATAAGAAAGTGTGCCGAGGGTGGGAGTCGAACCCACACGGGTGTTACCCCACGCGAGTTTGAGTCGCGCGCGTCTGCCTATTCCGCCACCTCGGCATTTTATTCGAACTCGACAACATGATCATCATACCTAATTCCATGATACTTGCATACAAAAGCATAAAAGATCAAACTGCTCAGGTCATCCATAGAATTTACTAAGAAGCGTTTCACTCAATCTCGCAACAAAGTTGAATCGTGAAAAAGATCTTTAATAAGCAGAATTAGTAAAGTACCGTTACGAGTCGATTTTGCTGGACAAGTATACAGAGCGAACGTATAATCGTCAAATGTGCCTCACGTTGTATTGCATAATTAGTAAAGTGCAGTCAGTTACAACGGATCCATTCTAGTCGAGACCTTGAAAATAACTGTCAGAAACTCAATTTCAGGAGCCAAATCATGTCAGAAGAAACTATCTTTAGTAAAATCATACGTCGAGAAATCCCCTCAGACATTGTCTATCAAGACGAGCTAGTCACTGCTTTTAGGGATATCAATCCCCAAGCACCAGTACATATCCTGATTGTCCCAAATCAATTGATCCCGACAGCATCAGATGTAACAGAGGCAGATGAACCCGCCTTAGGACGTATGTTTACTGCCGCCGCAAAGATCGCCCAACAAGAAGGAATCGCAGAGGATGGATTCCGTCTTATTATGAATTGTAAGGAACATGGCCACCAAGATGTTTACCATATGCATCTTCACCTTGTTGGCGGAAGACCCATGGGACCAATGTTGCATAGAGGGAAAAGTTAGCACCGACAGGCAAAACGCAAACGTTTTGCTAACATTTAGCCTATTCTTTTCTAACATAAAATCGCTATACTTGCTCATAGTTTAAATCAACAGATTTCAATCAGACGACTAAAGCATTTGGTTAAAGCACTTGCTTCTAACTGAACGAGTCAATCGAAAGCTCCTTTAAAAGTTCGGATGATTATCATTGAGTAGGCCATAACCGCTCAAATTGCTTGAGCTGATAAGCATAGGCAAAGTTGAAGAACATAGCGGGACACTACGGAACATATGCGCTCCTTTGTGGCCTATTGAAAATAAATGCATCTATAAAATTGTTAGATGGGGGAATAATTCTAAACTATGGCTAAAATTATTGGTATTGATTTGGGTACAACCAACAGCGTGGTGGCAGTTATGGAGGGTGGAGATCCAACCGTTATTACAAATGCGGAAGGAAATCGCACAACCCCTTCAGTCGTAGCATTTGCCAAAGATGGGAATCGTCTAGTTGGCATCACGGCAAAGCGCCAAGCAGTTGTTAACCCGGAAAATACGCTTTATTCAGTTAAGCGCCTGATGGGACGCCGCTTCGATGATGCAGAGACGAAACGAACGCAAGAGATGGTTTCGTATGGCGTTGCGGAGGGCCCCAATAAGGACGCTCGGGTTTCTGTGCCGATTAAGAACAAGACATACACGGCTCAAGAAATTAGTGCTATGATTCTGGGCAAGCTAAAAAGGGATGCAGAATCATATCTGGGTGAGGATGTAACCCAGGCTGTGATTACAGTCCCGGCCTACTTCAACGATAGTCAGCGCCAAGCGACCAAAGATGCTGGCCAGATAGCCGGGTTGGATGTGCTGCGCATTATCAATGAACCAACAGCCGCGGCAGTTGCTTATGGGCTTGATAAAAAATCAGATGAAACAATCCTGGTCTTTGACCTGGGTGGTGGGACATTTGATGTTTCCGTACTAGAGGTCGGTGACGGCGTCATCGAAGTAAAATCAACCAATGGTGATACCCACCTAGGTGGTGATGACTGGGACGAGCGCATCGTCTTATGGCTCGTTGACGAATTTAAGAAAGAGCAGGGTATTGATCTGAGTCAGGATCGCCAAGCACTTCAGCGCCTGCGAGAAGCAGCAGAAAAGGCCAAGATTGAGCTTTCATCCACCACTCAGGCGGAAATCAATCTGCCCTTTATTACGGCTGATAGCTCAGGACCCAAGCATCTTCAGACGACCCTCTCTCGCAGTAAATTCGAGCAGTTGACTGCTGATCTGATTGGGCGTTGCAAGACACCTTTCCACAATGCGTTAAAAGATGCTGGCATGTCTGCGAATGATCTGGATGAAGTCGTTTTGGTTGGTGGGTCAACCCGGATGCCGATGGTACAGGAATTGGTCCGTGAACTAACAGGGCGTGATGCGAACCGTGGTGTAAATCCGGATGAAGTTGTGGCCGTTGGTGCTGCTATTCAGGCCGGTGTTCTGGGTGGTGAGGTTGACGATCTGCTCCTCCTTGATGTGACGCCCCTCAGCTTGGGATTGGAAACATTGGGCGGTGTAATGACTGTTCAAATTCCGCGGAACACAACGATTCCGACCAAAAAGACTGAGGTCTTCAGCACAGCCGCAGACAATCAGACGGCTGTTGATATTCACATTCTGCAGGGTGAACGACCCATGGCTGGTGATAACAAGACATTAGGTAATTTCCGACTAGATGGTATTCCACCGGCCCCGCGTGGAGTTCCCCAGGTTGAGGTTACCTTTGATATTGATGCCAATGGCATTCTGAATGTAAGTGCCAAGGATAAGGCCACCAATAAAGAGCAGAGTATCCAAATTACAGCATCGACCAATTTGTCTACGGATGAAGTTGATCGGCTGGTTCAAGAGGCGAAATCAAACGAGTCAGACGACAAGCTACGTCGCGAATTAGCCGATGCCCGAAATATGGCAGACCAGCTGATTTATAGCACGGAAAAAGCCATTGCCGATTTGGGTGACAAAGTTCCAGAGGCTGATAAGGGCCAGATTGAACAGACTATTGAGGAACTCAAATCAGTTAAGGACTCTGACGATCTGGAAAAGATCAAGAGCCTGACAGAGCAACTTCAGCAAGTAAGCCATGTGCTGACTCAGCAAATGTATCAGCAAGCACAGGAAGGTGCTCCAGGTGCCGCAGGTGCCCCAGGTGGCCCAGGACCAGATGTCAATGGTAGCGCACCACGTGCTGATGGTGTTGATGATGGCGAAGATGTGGTTGAAGGCGAATACCGAGAGGTGTAACCTTTAAACCATTGTTTTCTGCCGAGGATTAAATATAATAGACTGATTTCTACGGGTGGGGCATTGGCTCCACCCGTTTTAATAGGGCAAATTTTATTATGGTGAACCTTTTCGATCCACTCTCTGATCCGAGAGATATCAGAAAGAGGCAGGTTGTCACGCGCCCCGTTAACAATCGACGGGTAAGCGATGTCCATCAGGCGCTTCGTCTTAACCAAGAATTGCGGCTTAAAATTGAAGAATTACAGCGATTTGCTTCTGAACAAGCCCAAGTGATTGAAGCTCAGAAAGAGCAGCTTCAGATCCGGTCTGACGCCATTCGACAACAGACCGAAGACATCAAAAAGCTCGATACTGAATTGCTTTGGACCCGTGCAGCGTTTGAAGAGAGCCAAGCAAAGTCTCAAGCAAAGTCGTCTAGTCCCAAAGAATCAGAGTGGCAAGAGCGATATGAACGCCTGCGAGCGGAAATGGACAATATGCGCAGACGATTCGAGCAGCGTACCAAGAATGAGGCGAGAGAAGATCGAAACCGTATTCTTACGGATATGCTGCCTTTGGCCGATCACCTGGAACTGGCGCTACAACATGCCGATGAATATCTCGAGGCCTATGGTAATCGCTCGCTAGATTCATTTTTGGGTAATCTTAAAGCAACGCAAGGAGCATTTCTTAGTACGCTGAAGCGGTATGATATAGTACCTATAGATGCACATGGCAAACCCTTCGATCCAACGAAGCATGAAGCCATTGGCAGAATTCAAGATGCCTCATTACCTGCTGGAGCGATAGCCAAGGTAATTCAAACGGGGTATATGGACGGTGAGAGGTTACTTCGCCCGTCTAAAGTTATGGTGAATGATGGTTAAGGAGTGAGTGGTAAATAACTTGAGCGTTTCAATCGGGTTTGGCCCTATCCAATGACCAGGTTATTTCGTTCCCGTTCCTAAGGAATGGCGATCAAATAGGACCGTAAAGTTTCGTTCGTGTCATTCCCGAGAATTCGGGAATCCATCTCTAGGCCACAAATGGATTCCCGACAACTACATTCGGGCATGACAGCTAACCAAGTTCTCGGTTTTATTTTTTCTCATTCCTAAATATCTAGATTCGAGGATAGCGAATGGAATATAAAGATTATTATCAAACATTAGGTGTCTCTAAAAACGCGGATGAAAAAGAGATCAAAAAAGCATTTAGAACACTAGCCCAAAAGTACCATCCAGATAAAAATTCTGGTGATGCTGATGCCGAGAAAAAATTTAAAGAGATCAACGAGGCATACACCGTTTTATCCGACACAGAGAAGCGAAGCCAATATGATCGGTTCGGATCTCAGTGGGATCGCTATGCACGCACTGGTGGTAATCCTCAAGATTTCTGGCAACAGTGGGGTGGGGCTGGGGGTAGCCCAGGTGGGAACCATACGCGGACCGTAACGCCAGAAGAATTCGAGAGAATGTTTGGTGGAATGGGCGGTGGTATGGGATCTGGTGGTTTTTCTGATTTCTTCGAGACCCTCTTTGGTGGTGCTCAGCCAGGTGGATTTGGACAGCCTGGGGCTGGCTTTGATGGATACAATGCAGGGCCTTCATCCGCGCGTCGGCAAGCACCACGCAGTTCAGAAGTGCCAGTTCAGATTACGCTAGAGGAAGCCTTCAGCGGTGCGACACGAACCCTGGCCAATAACGACGGAACGCGTTTTGAGGTTACAATTCCCAAAGGCGTAAAGACCGGATCCAAGGTACGTGTACGAGATCCCAAGGGTGCCGTGCTTTACCTCAAAATTACAATCGAACCTCGTTTTGGCTATAAGGAAGAAGGGGACAACCTACGAGTCAGTACAGATGTAGATTTGTACACAGCTGTCTTAGGCGGGGAAATCAATGTAAATACGATAGAGCGAACCATCGCGCTAACTATTCCAGCTGGGACACAAAATGGAAAAATTTTCCGTCTGAGAGGATTAGGCATTCCCAATCTCAAAGACAATTCAACTAAAGGGGATCTATTGGTGGAAGTAAATGTCGTCGTGCCAACCACATTAACAGAGGAACAGAAGAATCTTTTCGAGCAGTTAAGAGATTCTCAGTAGGATGGAACGGAGTCGGTACGCTCTGTGCCGATCCGTTCCATACCGCTCGGCTCCATGCTAGTCCGCTCCAATCGCATAAGTAATTAATTAGCAAAAAGAATACGTCCACAACTTGGGCAGTAAACCGGTTCAGAGGAAGCTGTGCGAACCGAGCTAATTACACCACTGGGCACTTGCATGTTGCAGGCACCACACGTATCGTCCGTTAATGGTGCAATAGCAACACCCGCTTTCCGCTTACGCAGCTGGTCATAGAGCTGGAGAGACTGCTCGTCCAAGCCCTGAGTAATAGATTTACGTTTCTTTTTCAGTAATTGAAATTGCTGTTGAAGTTTTTTCCCATCGGTTTTAAGGGAAAGGACTTTGTCGTTCCACGCTGACTCCATCGATTCAAGTTGTGCCCGCAATCCCGTGAGGTTTTTAGTCAACTTATCCACCTCTACTAGCGTTTCAACACTACTCGTTTCAATAGTCTCTTTCTGACGTTTAAGAGAGTCCAGGCTAGCCTGTAGAGATTCAAGCTCTTTGTGATTCGAGACGCTACCACTCATCAATTGTTTTTCTGTCTCTTCAATACGAGAAGCAAGGGACTGGGATTCAAGTTCTTGGTCCCGCTGTGTTGCCTCCTGTTGATGTAGTTGTGCCTCAGCATCAGCCACTTGCTTGTGAGCCACCGCTAGTTCTTTGTTGCTACCAAGAGCCTTTTGAATCTGTTCAAATCGTTTCTTGATCTTAATCGCATTGTAATCTACTTTTTGTAAATTAAAGAGATCGGCGATTGAAGCCATGGAACCTCCTCATTTTTCCAGTAATTACCCACGTCTGGCATTTTCAAATCAAAGGTCGAGAATAATTTCTTATTGGCATAACGCTCAACTATACTCAGCTCCGTTTGAAAATAGGTGTTTGGTCTCTCTGGTAAAGCCTTGGAAAACACCTGTTTTCAAAACGACCGCAATATAATTTTGTTTGAGCCGACATGAAATTGCATTTTACTGAGTATACCATAGGTTCTTTATTTCTCTTACAACCAATATCAGTTCAACAGGATCTAACGTAGCTTGGAATGCTTGCGCATCATACCGCTTTCATGGTGAACCGGATAAGAATACGTATAATTGCTGATACAGTTTCTGTTGAATATGGATGAAGGGAATGCTATAATACAAAATTAAGAGCGACCTGTTCAGATAACCGTTAAGGTGTCACTTCAATTCGGCAAGTGTTTACTGAAGAATCAAGATGACGTGTACCCACTAGGCCACTATCCCATGAACGCCTTGGCACCATCTACACAGCACTCTAGCCTACTAATGCTCGAGGGCTGTTGCTATCTCCATGCCGATAGAATTCTCTTCAGATTGGGAAAAAATATATGGATGTAAATAAAAAAGAAGTAAGCCATCGTAACCGTGCATCAAAGCGCTATACGAAATCCTCTCAGGTAAGTGTGATGATCGTTGAAGATCACCCGTTAATTATTCAAGGCTTGCGTAAAGTAGTTGAGTCGGAAAAGGATCTACAAATTGTTGCCGAAATTACGAACGGCGCAGAGGCTGTAAAAAAATCTATCAAATTAAAGCCAGATGTTATCTTGATGGATATTAACTTGCCTGGTAAGAATGGCCTTCATGCAACGCGTGAAATCAAAGCTAGCCCCGCTTGCGAAAATACAGGCATTATCATACTCACGGCTTATCATGATGATGAGCAGCTATTCCATGCACTGCGGGCAGGTGCATCCGCCTATTACCCAAAGGATGTTAAACCGTCCGATCTAATTCCAGCGATCCGAGCAGTAGCTAGCAGCAAATGTGTAATTCGCGATGAAATTATGAGTCGGGCACAGGCTTTTCGATGGTTGATCCAGCAACTTGAAACATTGTCAGTGCTTGGTGAGTCACCTGATGACATGTTTACGCCTCTTAGTCCACGCGAGATGGAGATTCTCGGCCAGATTACAGGGGGGGCCAGCAATAAGGAAATCGCCCATCTATTGGGGATCAGCCGCCAAACAGTGAAGAATCACATGAGCAGTGTTCTGCGTAAATTAGGTGTTGAAGACCGGACCCAGGCCGCGGTATTAGCTTTGCGCAGAGGGTGGGTTCGGCTCGATGATTCTTCGAATCGCTAGACTGTAGCCAATCAAAAGGACCGAGTCTATCATGTCACAACTGCCACCCAATCAGGGACGATATGGATTTATTGAGTTTGCCCTGATTATTATCCTTCTTTCCATTGTTCTGTTATCGATTCTGCTCATCGTCGGTGAAGATTTGCGCACATTTACCAACGATCTGCTCCAACGGTGGTTCCCCAATTAGGCATAAGCATTCAATCCCATTAATTTGCTGCACAATTATTCATCATGGCACTCCTCAACAATTCTCTGCGGGATAAACTGTCCATTTTGTCAGGTAATCATGCTAGCCGGCAGGGTATTCATTATTGGCAAAGATGGTTCGGACAAGGGCTGAACCTTCTCTTCCCTCCCCAGTGTATCGCTTGCAAGAAAAATGGCTATCTGTTCTGTCCACACTGTTCGCAAGAGGTTCGGCCATTGACCGAACCTCTCTGCTTTCGTTGTGGCCGTCCTCAGTTGGAATCTATTATAACCTGCGCTCAATGTGAACGGACTGAGTGGTTGCTCAGATGGGCGCGGGCTGCGGCCCGATTTGCCATGCCGCTGCAAAGTGCGATTCACGCGCTGAAATATGATGGCAAAAAGGAACTGGCTGCACCATTGGCACGTTATCTGGTTGCAACTTATCGAAGCACGCCTTGGCATCAGATAGATTCCTCACTAGATATGATTATACCAGTCCCTCTCCATCCTAAACGCCTGCAAGACCGTGGTTATAATCAAGCTCAGCTTTTGGCGGAATCCTTTGGTGAAATTGTGCAAAAACCAGTCAAATCTGAGGTGCTACTCAGGCGTCACTTTGCATCCTCTCAGGTCGGACTTGACTTTGATGCTCGTCAGGCCAATGTAGCCGGTGCTTTTCAAGTACAACAAGATCTTTCAGGAATGAACGTATTGATTCTCGATGATGTATATACGACAGGTGCCACTCTTAATGCATGTGCCAATGCACTGCAGGAAGCTGGAGCCGCTGCCGTTTATGGCCTCACCCTAGCAATGGCTGGATATACAGATCACGCTAGGGCGATCTAGTTCAGGGGATTTGTCCCAATCGACAAAGCTTCGATTACTACGAACCTGTCGTGAAATCGATAAGGTAGTCAGGGCTGAATCTGTCAGGAGTTCTTGCTAAATTTTGGCTTGTTTACTTCTAATTCCTTTTTCTGTATACTCTAGATTCAGTCCTGCAATATGTTATAAGTATTAGTAGATCATGGCCTATGGAGGAAGGTTATGATTGTCGATTACCAAAGTGCAAATGGGCTACGTCAGGCATTGAGTGTTTGTGTACAGCGCCCAAGAGTTACTTTAGGATATTCGTGGATGAAACGAATCTGTGTGCGTACATTGCTGTGCGCGAAAGGTAGCAGCGAAAATGGACCTCATTGTACAAGGTAGAAACGTAGAAATTACTGAGCATATTCAGGAGTACGTCGAAAAGAAAGTGAGTCGATTGGAGCGACATCTTGCTTCGATTGAAGAAGTTCGTGGTGAGCTGACTGAAAGCAATACTCGCTCTCAAAGTGATCGCTACACATTTCAACTAACTCTTCTAGGAAACCGAAAAATACTGCGTTCAGAGGTGTCTACCGGTGATATTTTCGCTTCTATTGATGCCGCGATGGAAAAAATGTCCCGCCAGATAGAAAAAGTAGAAGGTCGGCGCAAAAATCGACGGCGGAAAGCCTCATTGGTGACGAATACTGAGGCCGTCATGGCCGCAACGGCTATTGCCGAGGAGATTGAAGAAGATGAAGCGCCCAGAATCATGCGTCATAAACGATTTCTTGTTCAGGCGATGGATGAAGATGAGGCCCAAGAACAACTAGAACTGCTTGGGCATGATTTCTTCCTCTACTACAACAATTCAGAGAATGCAATAAACTTGCTCTACCGGCGCAAAGATGGCCACTATGGTGTACTTCAACCTGAAGTGGGCTGATAGTACATTGTGGTAGTGGATGGTTGGACCATCCACTATCATTATAGTGAGCTCTGTTTGAAAACGGTAGTTCGTCTTCTCCGGTAGAGGCAATCGGAAACTACCGTTTTCAATACAACCGCACTTTAGTCCTTGTAACCTTCTACTCAAAAATAATGCTTTCAACCCCTTGGGCAACTTTCCCCAGATATAGAAAAGAGACCTGTCGCAGCGTGAGCGCTTGATCAAAGTCAGTTAAGGCTGATGTGCAATCGGCTGGTACCACAACATTAAACCAGCGAAGCCCTGCGGCCGCAGCCGTATGCAATACACAGATGCTTGAGACCGTCCCGACAATGACAAGATGCTCCACCTGCCACATTCTGCTCAGATGATGATCCAGCCACGTTCCATAAAACCCATCATAGCGACATTTGGGGCAGATGAGATCACCTGGTTCTGGCTTTAGTTCATCAATAATCTGCCAACCCCAAGTATCTACACGGCAATGCTCTGGCCAGATTTTCCACTCAGGATCGCCCTCCCTATGGCTATCTTGAGTGTAGGTAACTGGAACCTGATGGCTGCGTGCCTTTTCCAATAGTTGCTGAATGGATGGAATCGTATCAGCTGCATCAGGAACAACTAAAGTTCCTTCAGGTTTGACAAAGTCATTTTGCATATCCACAACGATGACAGCACTTTTTCCCGCTGGCAGACGAACCTCATTGTGTACTTCAATTTCGGGTACCTCAACAGAGCCTGTTGGTATAGAATTGCCCATAAGTTAGATCCTTTTTCTATCAATCCTCGCGTCCCCACTATAGTCAAAGTATTCTATCACATAACTCAGGCGGACTCAGATTTGGACGTGCCACCACACAGGGTTGGTCCATTATCTGTTTGCCAGTGGACATCGAGCCACATAGGCTCTAGTTCGATTTGTTCGTCGCTGATGGCTCAATCCTAAACAGCTATCAAAACGTTTTTGATACCCGGTAAAGATAAATTATATGCTAAAATGAAGAAATTATTTTTATTTAACTTGACTACCTGTGTAAATCTGATTATTGAAGGGTACTATCTTGCAACGTATCATTTCTGAAGAACACAATCTGTTGATTCAACAAGAGCGCTCTCTGCTAGAGGAACTCCGCGTTCAACTTACCAGACTAGATGCAGACGAAGATGATCTAAATCTTCTTAAGAGTAGTTTGGCTCAGTTAGATGAACTCTTTCTGCTGGTCGTTGTAGGTGAATTTAATGCTGGCAAAACAGCTTTTCTCAATGCCATGTTGGGTCAACGACTCCTGACTGAAGGCGTTACGCCCACCACCGATAATATTCATCTTCTACGCTATGGACCGGAGATCCGTAAAGAGACCATTGACGAAGACATTCTGGTCTTGGAGATGCCTGTTGAGTGGCTTACTGAAATTAACTTGGTTGATACGCCGGGTACCAATGCTGTCATCAAGCGGCATCAGAAGATTACCGAGCATTTTGTGCCCCGTAGCGATCTGGTTCTCTTTGTAACAAGTGCTGATCGTCCATTTAGTGAAAGCGAACGGACCTTTTTAGAGCAGATTCGACAGTGGGGCAAAAAGATCCTCATAGTAGTAAACAAATTTGATCTCATCTCGGGTGAAGAAGATCGTCGACAGATCCTCGAATTTGTTGGTGACAATGCAACCCAACTGCTGGGAACGGAGCCGGAAATCTTCCCCGTAAGTGCTCGACAAGCGCTGGAAGCCAAAACCACAGGGAAGGAGAAAGCGGATACACTGTGGCAGGAGAGCCAGTTTGAAAAGCTTGAGACCTTTATGCTAGAGACACTGGATACCAAAGAACGTATTCGGCTCAAGCTTGAAAACCCCATTGGCATCAGCCAACGACTCATCGAAAAATACAGCGAAGTCATTCAAAATCGCCGTGAAGTGCTGACTGATGACTTCAAGACCCTAGATACCATCGATGAGCAGTTGGAAGCTTACCAGATGGACATGCGCCGCGACTTTAAATATCAACTTAGTCACGTGGATAATCTTCTCTTTGAAATGGCCGAGCGGGGCGATCAATATGCAGATACCAATTTACGAATTACCAACGTCTTCTCGCTACTCAATAGTGATGCATTAAGAGCGTCCTTTGAACGAGATGTAGTTGGAGAGCTCAGTCGGGACGCCGATCAACAGATCAATGAACTAATCGACTGGATGATTGATAAGGACTATCGGCAATGGCGCGACATCATGGAGTATCTTAATCGTCGTTCGGTGATCCATGCAGATCGTATCGTAGGTACGGTTCAGGGTGATTTTGAGTTCAATCGTCAAGCCATGCTCAACCAAATCGGCCGTTCGGCCCGAGAGGTGGTTGATAGCTATGACAAAGAGGCAGAGTCTCTAAAACTGGCCGAACAAGTACAGCGTTCGCTGGTCCAAACGGCAGCAGTTGGTGCAGGAGCCATCGGTCTTGGTTCAGCATTGGTGGCAATCTTGAGCGCCACGTGGATGGATGTTACTGGGGTTGTTGGTGCCAGCGCTGTAGCCGCTTTGGGTCTGTATATCCTCCCGGCTCGCAAAGATAGGTTCAAAAAAGAGCTGCGGGAGCAGATCAATGCCCTACGCGATAATTTACATGATGTAATGACTCGCCAATTTGAGAATGAAATGGGCGAGAGCATTCTACGGGTTCGGGAAGCCATTGCCCCATACACCCGATTTGTCCGTGTGGAACGCGACAAATTAGAAAATTTAGATGCAGCCTTCAAAGAGACCCAAACAACTCTCCGCAATATTCGTATTCAAGTGCAGAATGTGCAGTAACTTTGCCAAAATAGTCCTGCCCCGACTCCTATCCAATCCACTCTAGGAAGTTGTGAGATGGGGGTATCCCCATGAAGGTAAGGACAAGCTTTTCTGGCCATACACCTGGCCATCTATAAATTGCCATGCAACCAACACCCATTACACTGATTCCTCTGACCAAAGAGGCTCATGCCGAAGCTCTACAGGGCGTCTATGCGCAAACAGCTTCCTATTGGCAAATGTCGGAACTGCCCAGCGCACCTCCCGACCAAGCTATCAAGGATATGGATGAAGCCCAAGAGACACTAGGACGCACTATGTTGGGCATTGTTCGAAGACTAGAGAGGACGAATCCTTCTGCCGGTGGTGAGCTGATTGGCCTTGTTGATTTTCGGCTCGATTGGCCAGATGATCAGATGGCTTACTTGGGAATGATTATGGTAGCCGAACCCTATCAAAGACAGGGTATTGGTCGTAAAGCGTGGCGCTTGCTGATCAACTGGTTGCGCAAAGAGGCAAAGATTCAGCGCGTTCGCCTAGGCGTGGAGCAGTTCAATACAGATGCCCTCAAATTTTTTACCCATATTGGCTTTGAACTGACAGGAGAAGCCAACCGCATCCGGTCAGGCCAACGGTTTGTCCGACTCTTATATATGGAGATTGACATAGCAAATGAGACTGTACATCATCCGACACGGTGAATCGACCAATAATCGGCTTGGTAGGCAACTGCCCTATGAGGAATATATCCAAAAGCGTACGTACGAGCCGCCCCTTACAGAACTAGGTCACAGACAAGCCCATGCTGTTGCTGAACATTTGGCCAAAGTAACCGTAGCTGAGCACCTCAACGGAATTAAGGCGAGTACGGGATACGGCATTACTCGAATTTACTGTAGTGCCATGTTGCGAGCTATGCAAACAGCGCAACCCATTCAGCAAGCCTTAGGCATTAATCCAGAGGTGCTGATAGACATTCATGAACAGGGTGGTCTCTTTGAGGGGCATCCCCAAGATCCTGATTCTTGGCAAGGTTTCCCTGGTTTAACGCGCACAGAGATGATAGAACGTTTCCCTGGCTATATCCTCCCAGACGAGATAACAGAGAACGGATGGTGGACCGGAACCTATGAGCCATGGTCCGGATGCGTAGAGCGGGCCAAACGTACTGCCTCTCGCTTGATTCAACTTGCAGAGCAATTTGCTAAGTCGGATGTGGAAGAGCACGTTGCCTTGGTAGCACATGGAGATTTTATCGATCGTCTCCTGAAGGCGCTCTTAAGACAGCTTCCTGGCGACGATTTCTACTATATTCACTACAATACGGCCATCACCCAAGTGGACTTTCCTGACGATGGACGCCTGGTTCTCCGATACATCAACCGGACAGAGCACTTTACACCAGAACTGTTTGTTGAGTAGTTCTCCAAATAATCAGTACTAGCTTTTATGATCCCAATTGTTTCCCTCTTTATCATTATTGTCCTCTCTGCACTGATTATGCGGGTGGCTACCATTGCCCTGGCTCATACCGGTCTATCCAATGAAGTCGCTCGATTCCAGACGCGCTCAGCCTTTACCGGGGCTGGTTTTACCACGACGGAATCCGAAAAGGTGGTCAACCATCCGGTCCGCAGGAAGATTGTGATGCTCCTGATACTGTTGGGTAACCTGGGGTTTGTTAGCGCTATATCAACCTTTATCCTCACCTTTGTGGATACGGATTCGCCCCAACGTATTCTTCAACGCTTCAGTGTATTGGCTGCTGCTCTGCTAATTCTCTGGCTGATTATTGGGACCAAATGGGTTGACCAGCGGCTCTCTGTGCTCATTACCTGGATGCTCGATAGATACACAGATCTGGATATCCGTGATTACACTAGCCTTATGCAGTTAGCTGGTGACTATCGCATTGTGGAAATGGAGATCGAAGACGATGATTGGATCGCTGGATTGACCTTGGGCGAGGCTAAATTGAGGGCTGAGGGAGTGATCGTTCTGGGCGTCAATCAACTTGATGCGGACTATTTAGGCGTACCCACAGGCAACACCTGCATCGAACCGGGTGACGTACTCATCGCTTACGGTCGCCTCTCCACTCTAGAAGCCTTAGACAGAAGGCGCAAAAGCATACTCAGCCAGCTAGAACACGCCGAAGCCGTGGTCAAACAAAGAGAAGTTATTCGCGAAGCGGAACAACGTCAGCAACAAGAAGCTGCTAAACTCACATCAAAAAGTTAGGAATCTTCATTTTTGTGAGTTCAAAGTATCTGCCAATCTGCAATCCCAGACCTTATGTCTATTATTCGTACCCACGCCCTTGAACATATCTTCGAACCAAAGCGTGTGGCTGTCATTGGCGCTAGCGAACGTCCAGGTAGTGTGGGGCGTTCACTGATGATCAATCTACTCAATAGCCCCTTTGATGGCGAGGTGATTCCCGTTAATCTCAGGCGCACAAAGGTCATGGGCATCCCTGCACCCTCACGAATCAAAGAGCTGGGGCACGCTGTTGATCTGGCCATTATTGCTACGCCCGCCAAGACAGTGGCCCGCATTGTGGAAGAGTGTGCTAGCGCAGACGCCAAGGGAGCAATCATCATTTCCGCTGGGTTTGGCGAAACGGGGCGAGATGGAAAGCAGCTAGAGAAACGGGTGCTAAAGGCGGCTAACCAATCTCGTATGAGGTTGATCGGGCCGAACTGCTTGGGCGTGATGAATCCATACAAGGGACTCAATGCCACCTTCGCTCCCCACTTGGCCCGCCCTGGCAATGTAGGATTGATCAGCCAGAGCGGTGCTATCCTCTCAGCCATGCTTGATTGGAGCATCCAGGAGAATGCGGGCTTTAGCAAAGTGATCTCCATCGGAGCCATGCTTGACGTCAACTGGAGTGACATGATCCACTACCTGGGTGATGATCCCCATACCCGCAGCATCATCATCTATATGGAATCAATGGATGGGCCGCGTGGCTTTCTCTCGGCAGCAAGAGCAGTCGCTCAGCGGAAGCCGATTGTCCTGCTCAAGGCTGGTCGAAACCGTCAAACGGCCCAGGCTGTTTCTGTTCATGTGGGGGCCACCCCTGGGGATGACTTGGTTATGGATGCAGCATTTCGGCGTAGCGGGGTCTTGCGAGTTGAGCGCACTGCGGAACTCTTTTATATGGCTGGTGTCTTATCCAAGCAGCCACGCCCCAAAGGCGCCAATCTTGTCATCCTGACCAACGCCGGTGGACCAGGTATATTGGCTGCGGATGCACTTATTTCTGGTGGTGGACAATTATCCTCACTAAGTAATGAAACGTTAGGACAACTAGACGCGCTTTTGCCGTCCTATTGGAGCCGTAGCAATCCAGTTGATCTATTGGGTGAGGCAACGCCCGAGCACTTTGCCCAAGCGCTGGAGATTGTGGCCCAGGATCCAGATGTGCACGGGATTCTAGTTGTATTAACGCCTCAAGACATGACTGATCCGACCCGAACGGCTGAGGCCATACAGGAAATCGTTGCCAATATCAAGAAACCTGTCTTAGCTACTTGGATGGGCGGAACGGACATAGCCGCAGGGCGAGGGATCCTCAATCAGGCTGAGATCCCGACGCTAAACTATCCGGACTCGGCTGCTCGCATTTTCAATTATATGTGGCAACATGCTCGAACTATCCAGAGACTCTTTGAGACACCGATCTACATCCCAGCATCAGACAAAGGCCGAGATGATTCGTTGACGGCCACCGACATCATTGGCCACGCCCAAACGCAGCAGCGGGGTTGGCTAAACAGCTTTGAGTGCAGCATGTTGTTAGAACGCTACAACATTCATACTCATCCAACCATCTTGGCATCGTCACCGGATGATGCGGCAAATGCTGCCCAAGAGATGGGGTTCCCCGTGACGGTGACGCTACACTCGGAGACGCTCCAAACGCCCGGTGAAGTCGATGGCATATGGCGAAACCTAACAGGGGTGGAAGCCGTTCGCCAGGCTGTTCGAGCCATTCAAGCGACGGTCAGCTTACATGTGGGGCCAGAACACTATCATGGTGTTATTGTGCAGCCCCAAATTCGGGCCAGCAGCAATCGATTAAAGATTGGGAGTCACTATGATCCTCAATTCGGACCCATCCTCCAGTTGGGTGATAATCACTATGAGACATCGAAAATTCATGACTATGGCATCCTGGCTCTCCCCCCACTCACATCCACGTTGGCCCGCCATCTCATCGAACGAACCCAGCGATTACGTCCACTTACGCTGACTGAAAGTGATGCCTTCAGTGTAGAAACACTCGAGGGGTTACTGGTTCGCTTTAGCCGTTTGGTAGCGGAGCAACGCCGCATCCGCTCAATTGATTTGGAGGTAAGTGTTGAAGATTCACTGCTGGCTGATTCAAATTCGCCGAAAGCCCTAACGGTCTTACAAAGCCAAGTACATCTACATGATGCCATCTTGCCCGATACAGAACTCACTCGTCCAGCCATTCGCCCCTATCCAGGTCAGTATGCTCGGTCGTGGACGCTTCGCAATGGGACCCAGGTGACCATTCGTCCCATTGGCCCGGAAGATGAACCGCTGATGGCGACCTTTAATCAAACCCTATCTGAAGACACTATCTATCTACGGTACTTTTATCCAATCTCTGTGGGTCAGTTAACCAGCCACGACCGTCTGGCACGCTTCTGCTTTATTGATTATGATCTGGAGATGACATTGGTTGTAGAGCAGGTTTCATCCAGTGAGCCAGAAGGTGCAGAAGGAGAGAATCCAGGGCCGACAGAAGAGGGTACTACGGATATAAATGGAAAAGATCAGACCATGTCCGTTGAGGTATCTCAAAGACCGCATCAACGAACAAACCAGATTATTGCTGTGGGGCAGTTGGTTCGACTCCATGGTTTAAATGAAGCAGAATTTGCCCTGCTGGTTGGTGATGGCTACCAGCAGCAGGGGCTTGGGACAGAGTTATTACGCCGACTTTTAGTCATTGCAAGAGATGAAGAGATCGATGCCGTTGTTGGCAGCATCCTCCCCCAGAATAGAGGCATGAGGATGATCTGTGACAAGTTAGGTTTTACATTCAGTAGAGAGTTGGGCGGCACAGCCTTACTCGCACGAAAAGAAATTGGCAGCGGGTCATAATTACACTCTGGCAATCACCCATAACAAACTTACTTATGCTTCGCCGTTGATTGACAGTCTGGTAAACTCACCCAACTCCACATCGTATTCCACCTGAAAGAAGCAGCTACCGCCATCCATAGCGCCATGTTGCACACTTTTGGCTAATGAACGAGTTATTGTTAGCGAGCTATGCGCTTACCATTCACCTGCATACTCAACATTATAAGGCTGGACATTCTCTCTAAGATATAGGTAGCGAAGGTCATTGATCTGACGCAGATGCAGTAGATCATGGGCTGCCCAAGATGCCAACAGATCACCTGCCCGCATGATGCCGCCCCAGGGAGCCTCTGTACCAGTATCCCAATCGACTTCTTCCAGAGATTTGAGCCATTCAATCGAGCGCTGGCGCTCGGTGAGGAAATTCTCTAGTGATTCGGGCAAATTTCGTTCATTGTACTTCTCGGCTACAACCCATCCGGCAGGATCAATGGGCGGCCACGGTTCGTCTGGTCGATTGAGGGTATAATCAATACGTACCCGAAAGTCTCGTCTCTCTTCATCATAGAGGTGATTAACGACTTCTAGAATTGACCATTCCTCTGCTGACGGCCTCCACCGGGCCTGCTCGGCGGGAACGTTTTGCACAGCTAGTTGGATCGTTTGGGAATTCTGACGTAGTTGAGAGAGGTAGATTTGCTTGCCCAATGGTTGATTCTCCTTCTTGGTCATTGCCGGAGGGCACGACATGCGGGTTTCGTGCCTAACTCCATGTAGATTTTATCAGGTTTCAGATATCTTCTCAATAAAAGGCTGGAGCTTAGGGTCTGCCAGCAGTGAATCTGAACAGACCATAGCCACTGCATTTTGCAGAGGAATGACATTGGAATGTACGACGACTATTCATTAAGAGGAGCACCATGAAAGTTCACAAAACACCTATCAAGGCTGTGGCTGAAATTGTACTCAATGTAGATGATATTGAGCGTGCGCGAGCATTCTATGAAACGGTGCTAGGCTTTGCTTTGCATAGCCAGTTTCCATCCGAAGATCCCACAATTGTTTTCCTCACCATTGCAGAGGTAGATTCTCCATTAGGGCGCAATGGTCATCCTCAGCTCTTTGCCTTAATTGATCCACACCGCCACCCACCGGCAAAGAAGCGCTTTCGCGGGTTAGATGTAGGCGTCTCAAGCCTCAACCACCTTGCGTTCGAAATTGAACCAGACGCCTACATACCAGAAAAAGAAAGGCTAGAGTCACTTGGATTGGTGATTCGGGAAGAACAATTTCCTCATATGAACGCCAAAGCACTCTTCTTTTCTGACCCTGAAGGCAATACGCTTGAATTCATCTGCCATGCCTCTGCGTAGATGAATCATGCGCTGATAAACATGGTTAATGCCTAGCCTGGACAAGCCAGAATTGTAAATAGTGAATTATGAATGGTGAATGGTGAATGGTGAATGACCCGGGGGCCGAGTTAATTCACCATTAGCAATTTTCTTGCCCAATGTACACCAAGTCATTTGGTAAGTTCCTAATCAGTTCGAAGGTCTGAGGGATCTTATTCATGAGCTATTTGATCAAAGCGCCTAAAGTACGGTTGTGTTGAAAACGGTAGTTTCCTATTGACTCTACTACAAGAGACGAACTACCGTTTTCAAACAGAGCTCACTATAAGTAAGCAAAAAGTGGGTGTAAAATTGTGTTTAAGTAAGAAAAAGGGATAGACAAGATATATGTAAAACCATAATTTGAATCCAGATGCTGAGCGGCAATGAGTAAGTATGACCCAACGTTTTGGGAAGTCAATGTAGATCCACAGGTGCTGGAATCGGTCCTCATTGCACCTGACCTCTTAGAAGAGATTTTGCGCGATGAGGACGATACTCAAGCATCACAGGAAAAGGCTCGCTTAAAACAGTCTGCAATTGATCAGATTAGTCAACTGATTGAGACTCAACTAACGCCAAAACAGCGCCAGATTGTCGAGCTTTACTTTTATGAGAACAAAACCCAACAAGAGATTGCCCAACAGCTTGGCATCAATCAACAAGTCGTAAGTAAGCATCTCTTTGGCGCCGTACGCAATGGGCGCAAAGTTGGGGGTGCCATAAAAAAGTTGCGGAAATTGGGAGAGAAATTGGGGATTGACCCAAAAAAGTGGGTGTGAAATTGTGGTATAGCGGGGACTCATTGCTAAAGAGTCTGAAATGTTTCGAGTCTGAACAGAGCGCCCCTTGGGGGACTCATTGCTAAAGAGTCTGAAATGTCTCGAGTATGTAAAAGAACGCCCGCTGCGCTGATTTATCTATACTCAGCTCCGTTTGAAAACACGAGTTTGGTCTCTCAGGCAGAGGGAGCGGAAAACTCCTGTTTTCAAAGCGACCGCAGTATAGATGGCCAGTAAAAGCTTGTCCCCATGAAGATGAGGATGTCCTTCCTTTTCTGAATTATCGGGAACAGATTGAACAAGAGTCGGGACAACGCCTTTCTGGCGAAGTATACTGAGCTAAAGGTGGAAGGAAAACCATGCTGTCACTTGACGCCATGAAAAAATTACGCGAAGCATATAATCCCCATCGTCCAGAGGTGGAGCAGGAAATTCTAGAGGAGCTTGGTCATCCAAACCGAGAGGAAATTGTTGAGACAGCTCTGAACGGGATGGAGAGTAATGATCGCAATGTCCGTGTTTTGATGCTGCGAGTGCTGGGCGGTCAGTCCGGTGAAAAAGCGTTACAGGGCATCTTAGCCGGGCTTCAGGACGAGAAGCGTCGCGTGCGCTTTGTTGCCCTTCAGAGCTGTGCAAGTTACCTTCACTTTCCAGAAGTGGCCAAGCTCTTGGAGTCAATGATTACCAATGAGTCTGAAAAGCGAAATATCCGACAGGGTGCGCTCATGTATCTGGCTAATGGAGCTGGAGAAGGGGGTGGCATCTATTCGGAAACCGCAGTAGAAGCGATCAAGGATCTTTATTTGAGTGAAGAGTATCGCAAAAGGATTCTATTTGGGTTAGTGCAGGTTGAACTCACTAAACAAGTTGAGAATCTGCTAAAGATGTTTGTTGAGCTGGGATCGAAAGATGAGGCTGTCATGGCAACCAAAGCATTATGCGGCTACTATGTCGTCCATATTGATGGCTATAGCGATGAAGCACGCAAACAGATTACCCAAACCTGCGAATTAGCCCTCCCTCGGATGCATTACTGGATTCAGCGTGGTGCCTTTACAGAACACCGCATTCGTAATCTCATCCCGACCTGATCCGATAGTTAGTAGTTAAACATGGGACGGGCTAGACTAGAGAGTGAAAATCGAATAAAAATTTCAGAGATTGTAAAGATTTTCATCTTTGAAATCTTCAAATCTTTGTTTAGTTTTTAGGGCAGACCGAAGATCCCCTCTACATAGGATGATGCTTCCTTTATGTGCATCAATCTACTGACAGTTGAACCACTCACCAGATTCGTCCATTATACTCAATTGATAATGGGCTATCCAGATCCAGTTCAGGCGTGTTGGGTAGTCGGAAGATCATTACCCTGTCATCTCCCATATCTGGCGTGGGAATTCGCTCACCATTTGCCTTGCGACCGGCAAGCGGTCCGCGCCAGACTTCCCAACCTACTCGACTATAAAATGGCACTCGTTCGGTCTGCAGCGCGCCAATCTCATAGTTAGGAATTACACCAGTAAGATGGCGCATTACGGCACTACCTGCACCACGCTGCTGGAATTTAGGCACCGTTGAGACCGCATCTATGTAAGCGGTTTTGAGGATAGGCTGCTCTGCTACCTGTAGCCAACGGGTTGTTACTACGGCATGGCTGACCATTTCATCCTCTATATACCCCATCACGTGTATACCATCGGGTGGGAGAAATTGGAAGAGTGATTCGGTCATCTCACCTAGCCGTGCAGCCATACAGACGTGATCAACAGCAGAGCGTACGTCTTCACTTAAGTTTCTCGTATGCGTAACGCGAATTGTCAGATCGACATCAGTCCGGTTTATGTTTAGCGGTCTATCCATCTGTTTATCTGTTGTAACCAATAAATCGACCTCGAAATAGGGCCAACTTCTGGCTGCTTACGTAATGGTCGCTCCGACCTAGCTGACGGTGGATTAGCTGAAAGCTCTTTTATTTCTGCCGTTTGGGAACCATCAATGTCCATAATACCACAAGTTCCGTGGCCTTGATAACGACCACGGAACCCTTAATCAGCTAGCAAAACTGCGGTCGTATTGAAAACAGGTGTTTTCCAAAGCTCTATCAGTGAGACCAAACACCTGTTTTCAAACGGAGCTGAGTATAAAAGAAGAATCTATTCAGAGCTGATTTATTCCCAACAAACCATCGTGCCATCTGTCTGCACGCCACAACTTTGGTTACTTCCTACACTCACCTGGGTGAAAGTACCTGTCGGTATATCGAACGTACCTTTGCCATTGTCACCCCAACAGATAAGCGTGCTATCTATCTTCACGGCGCAACTGTGGAAGGAGCCTGCGCTGACCTGAGTAAATTTACCAGCGGGTGCATCAAGCTGTCCCCAAAGTTCATCTCCCCAGCAGGCGATAGTACCGTCAGTCGATACTGCACAGCTGTGGAAATCACCAGAACCGATCTGGGTAAAAGTACCTGATGGTGCATTGAGCTGCCCCTCACCATTCCATCCCCAACATTCGATGGTTCCATCTATTTCCAGTCCACAACTATGAACGCCACCAACGCTAACCTGAGTGAATGTACCTGTTGGCGCATTCGTTTGGTCGTAATAGCTGCTTCCCCAACAAGCAATCGTGCCATCTGTCTGCACGCCACAGTTATGAAAGAATCCAGAGCTGATCTGAGTAAATGTACCAGAGGGTGCAGCGAGCTGACCGTAATTGTTATAGCCACCCCAGCACTCAACAGTGCCGTCCGTGGCTAGTGCACAGTTGTGCTTACTTCCTGAGCTAATTTGAGTAAAGGTACCATCTAACGCTGTAGCTCGGCCTTTGAAGTCGCCACCCCAACACTCTATGGTACCATCTGTTTGGAGTGCACAACTGTGAAAATCACCAACACTAACCATTGACATCTCTTTACCTGTAGCTGCTGCTTTAGCTGATGTTGAGAACATGAGCAAGCCGAACGTAAGGCAAATTACGAGGATTCCCACGGATCCCATCATTCGGCGAGCTTGGTCCAAAATGGATTTGTTGCTTACTTGACTGAATGTCTGAGAAATCATGCTTATCTCCTGCTGATATCGTAGTTGTTTTCATCTATGTTTACTTCTGGACTTAGTTTAGACCAGAAAGAACGCGAAATCAGCGGGGCATTCTAACAGATTGTGGGTACTTTCTATCAATGTATTAATAGTAGATCGCAACGTGAATAAGAAGTTCTCAGCTTCTTATGGTTTGTCCTTGAGCTGGTCCTCGAGCGATGCGGAAGGAATGACATTGCGATTTACTGATTGCCAACATGACAAAAGTAACTCCATGCGCACACCGTATATCTCGTTATATGACCCACTGTACAACTCGCTTTACATCCCGCAGCCTAAGACCGTTAATGATAATTTAATGGTGACAGAGTATCATAGGCCCATACATACGACAGCGCTAGAGATAGTGCGAAGAGACATGGGAACGTGACCTAACGAAAGTAAACCATGCCCTCTCATCTCTCGGAGAGCCGTACGTATATGATTTAACTGCGGTCGATTTGAAAACCGTACCATTACTGCACTTGATAAAAGTGACCAAACTACGGTTCTTCAAACGGAACTGAGTGTAAATTGGTTCCGTTCGATCACAATTAGAAGACAGCGGCACTTCAAATCTTCCCCCGGATATTGGAGTGCCGCTGATTCGTTTTCTATATTGGCATTTCCTTTCCGTTCTCCTTCTGGCCCTATCTCCACCCGCCAGACTAAGGGAATTGACTCACTGAATCGCTTATGATGACGTCACAAAACCGATTCTATCCAAAGCATTTGAACATTCGGCTTCTGCTTACCTGCATCATGCTCGTGATGTTAGGGTGCCGAATGGCATCGAAGAGTGCTGATGAACCTATACCACTGCTTGACGTGCCGGACAACGCGAAGCGTGGAATCGCTCTTTTCGAGAAGAGCAGAGCTTCTCAGAGTGCAAATCTGCTCCCCAACATGGTTACGCCCACAACCCAAAACACACTTATACGCACCATTAAAACCCAACATGCCGGTCGACTCGGTGCAGGACGTAGTACCCAGGTCGCTATGACGCCTAAGGGGGACTTGCTAGCGGTTGCAACGCCGCTTGGGTTGTACACCTATGAGACAGATACGCTTGAACTAAGCAAATTTTTCCCAACGGCTCAGCCTATCTCTCGCATTATTTTTTCACCCAATGGCTCCACCCTTGCACTAAACTACACAAGTACTCCCATGGTTGAAGTTTGGGATGTGGGAAGTGGGCAGATTTTGCAGCAACTGCAAACTGAGACCAATGTTACGCGTCAATTGCGTTTCTCACCCGACGGCTCCTTGCTCGGTGTTATTACATTGGACAATGTTTATGTCTGGCAATGGCAGGAAAATCATTCACTGAAGCTCTTGGAGCAGGAGCAAAATGATTCGCCTACCATTATTAAATCGATTGCTTTTTCACCAAACAGCCAAAAACTTGCCTTGGCATTCATCAATCAGGTCGAGCTTTGGGATTTGGTTGCTCAGAAACGGTTGGCAACCCACACAACCAACGAGCAGATCGCCTTCAATGTGGACACGCTCACCTTTTCTAGTGATGGCAGCAGGCTAGCCGCTGGTGCGTGGTCGGAAAAGCGAATCCATCTGTGGATGGTGGATAGTGAAGAGCATCTCTCGTACATTGAAGAGCCATTTCTTCTACTGAGCAGTGGGCGTAGTCAAGTCACGCAACTTGCCTTTGTACCTGGTGAGCAAATTGTTGTGGCCGGTCTTGTGGATGGCTCACTTCATTGGCTAGATCTCGTCGGCGATGAAAGCCGATCTCTAGCCACAGATCTCGGCCCCATCCGCTCTTTGGTTTGGAACAGTGTGCAAAACTTCCTTATTGCTGGTGGTACCCAAGGGACGTTGCAACTTTGGCATCCGGATACAGAGGTCATGGCTTCTCAGCTAGGAATACCCACTGATGGACCCATGGCGGACATGCGACATAGTTTTTTGCTAGAGCAGGAGCAGATCTTGTTGACAGAACGTTCCGATGGCCTCATTCAGCGATGGAACCTAGAAACCCATGCTCTTACTGCTGAACTGCCTGATCATCGTTTCAATCAAGTCAACAGCCTTACTATCTCACCAAATGATGGTACCATTGGAATCGGTTTGGAAAGCGGGTTTGTTGCGCTTTTGGGGGAGCAAGCATTCTATCTTGAAGATGAGCTATGCTGTGATCGTTTCCAAACCGTGCTGAATAAAAAAGATACTCTACAAAACATGACAATCTCACCACTCGCACAAGGAATTGGCTCGGTCGATACGGTGGCTTTCTCCAACGATGGGGTGTACATTGCGGCAGCAACGGCCAAACCTGCTGGCTACGGACAATGGGACGATACAGTCTATCTCTGGCGTCATCAAGATGGTGCGCTTCTGCACACCCTCCAGATACCCTATGAAGAGAGTGTGGGTTGTGGAATCTTTCATAATAGCGTTACCTTTTCCCCAAATGGTTTGTTGTTAGCGACTGCATCTTATGCGCATAAGATCCATCTTTGGGATGTGGCTACTGGTGCCCTTACCCAGACATTGGAAGGGCATGAATCAGGGGTTCTGGCTGTGGCTTTTTCGCCGGATGGTCATTTTGTGGCTTCCGCCTCGGATGATCAGAAGGTAATTATTTGGCAAGTAGAGAATGGGACGGAGTATTTGAGGTTACCTAATCATATTGGTGGAGCCACATCGGTTGCCTTTTCACCTGATGGTCGATTTTTGGCGACGGGGAGCGCGACCGGGCAGGTCGTTCTTTGGCAGCTTATAGATGGTCAGCGAGCTGCCGTCCTCTCATCCAACAAGAGCCCATGGAGCAATATCGCATTTTCTCCCGACGGGTTCCTAGTTGCCATTGGCACAAAGGATGGGCAGATTGAGATATGGGAGGTAGAAGATGGGCATCTCCGGCATCAATTTAGTGGTCACCGAGGAAGCATCAATACTTTACAATTTGGTCTACACTCAGATCTGTTTGAAAATTCGAGTATGCTCTCTTCCGTAGAAGATGCGGAAAACACTGGTCTTCAAAACGACGGCAATGTAGCTGGGCATATGCTTGTCACGGGAGGGAGCGATGGGACAGTTAATTTTTGGTCGTTAGATATAATTTTTGATGATTAACCTACGGTTAGGAAGATTATAAATCTCTTGATTTTGCCTATTCACTGTGCTATACTCGACTTGTAGTGGCGTTTTGCTAAATGAACTTTAGGTAATTCGCAGTGACTGGCCAATCGATAAGCATTCATAGTCAAATAACCAACTGGCAGCGATGGTTACTTCTGGCCTACGCAGTTTTTTTCGCGGGTGTTGCCCCCTTTATCTGCTGGGGCATGATGGAAGATCCCTCTCATGGACATCTAGCGACTCACTTTGTCTTTCAAGAGATAGCGATGAAGACAGGTATGGGTAGTGACTCAGATCACGGCCACGATATCTGTCAACATGATCCTGTTCTTCGCCAGAACCGCCTGAACCCAACGGCCTTCCCTGACCGTGAATTACCACTGGCCGAGAGCCGCTCGACACCAACAATGACGTTCATCTCGTTGCTGATGCTCATTTTAGCTAGCCGAGTTCTCTTTACTACGACCTGGCTCCGAGAGGGCGTCTTCTTTTTCCTTCTTCAACCAGTCAAAGATGTTATACAACTGGTTCCTCTTCCACCACCGAGACGACTGTTGCTTGCGTAATCCAACCAATTTTGACCACATTTTACAAACGCTAGATTCCGATGGTGGCTTACATTATTTGACCACCTATACGGCTACGGACTGCCCTAAAAATAACAGGGATTTGAAGATTACACAGATGAATAGGGAACATAATCTGCACAATCTGTGAAATCTTTGCTGGTTTTCATCCCCTGTGGTGCAGCCTGTTGCATGTTCAACTACTGATAATAGAAAGAACAAACCCTATGGTTGATTCCAAAAAGGGCGTTGTGCGATCACTCATTTGGCGGATGCTCCTTTCCGGGTTATTACTTGGATTGGTCATCGTCGTTAGTGCCTGCACATCGCTTACTCAATCAATGACCCACGATACAGCAGAAACGTCGTCCCATGAAATGAATCAAATGGATGAAGAGGCTGTGACTGCTGGAGACTTGACGATTGGTGCCATGATGGCTAGGGCTACAATCGTTGAAGATGGCAATAGCGCAGCTTATTTGCTCATTACCAACAATGGCCAGCAGGAAGAACGATTGCTCGAAGCATCTACTCCTGCGGCTGGTACAGTTCAACTTCACGAAAGCCTAGATGACAATGGCGTTATGCGCATGGAACATCGCCCGGATGGATTTGTCATTCCGGCTGGCGGAAGTCTTCAACTAGAGCCAGGTGGCAAGCACGTTATGCTGATGAACTTGGCGGAACCGCTTGCCCCCGGAGAAACGATATCTATCACTCTGTCCTTTGTCAACCAGGATCCTGTTACAGTGGCTGTTCCAGTCATGGAGATAGGTACGGGCATGGACCATTCACGATAAGATGATAACTCCATGATAAGCTCTATTGAACATCGGCGTTTACAAATTGACGTTCTCCGGATTCCGGGGTTGGGTCATTTCTTACGCTGGAAACATAGCCGTACTTTCATGCAATCCATTCTCTTTGTCTTGGCTGCGGCCATCATTGTGGATGGGTTATTGGGCAATCAGATTGCCTCCCGAAATGTTGCTTCTGTTGCTGCATGGGTCCACTATCGAGGACTCGTAGTGCTGGCTTTACTGCTGGTGGGCAACCTCTTCTGTGCTGCCTGTCCATTTGTTTTACCGCGCAAGCTGGCCAAGTGGCTAGGTAAGCCAACGCGCCGTTGGCCTAAAGCACTTCGCAACAAGTGGATCGCCATTGGCGGATTGTTGGGTATTCTATTTGCCTACGAGCTATTTGACCTATGGGCCACACCCTGGTGGACAGCCTGGGTCGCTGTGATCTACTTTGGTTTGGCCTTTCTGTTAGAGGCGCTCTTTACCCGCAGCAGCTTCTGCAAGTATGTTTGTCCGCTGGGAACCTTTAACTTTCTCTATAGTGCAGTCAGCCCTACCCAAATTATGTCCCGCAATCTGGATATATGCCGCAACTGCGTAGGGCATGAGTGCATCAACGGTGTAACAAATAGAAGCAGTAATCCAGTAGATCAAAAGAATACCAGTTTGTCCGACTCTAGCCTAGCTGACACAAGCCACGCAATAAAGAGTAAGCCAGCAACGCAAGAAATCGTTCTACAGGATGGCTGTCAGCTGGAGCTCTTTGTGCCAACAATCCAAAGCAACATGGATTGTACTCTCTGCCTGGATTGCGTACGAGCGTGCCCCTATGATAATGTGGCACTGGCTGTACGCCCCCCAGGTGATGAGCTTTTCCGCCAAACCTGGCGCAACCGCATCGATCTGGCGCTCCTTGCCATTATTGCGGCCTTTGCTGGACTACTCAACGCTTTTGCTATGACGCCACCGGTCTTCTCGTTGGAGGCTTGGTTGGCTCGAGTGCTGGATACCCAAAGTGAAGCCATTGTGTTAGGACTGACCTTTCTAGTTGGGATAATTGTTGGACCACTCATATTGGTCTATGGTGCAGCATGGCTTGGTCGAACGCTCGCCCAAGCTAAGGAACCAATCTCGCTCAACCAATTAGTCATCCGCTATGCCTATAGCTTTGTGCCAGTCGGCTTCGTAATCTGGTTCGCCCACTATCTTTTTCACTTTCTAATTGGGGCCATGACCATTGTTCCAACATTCCAGACCTTCTTCTATCGAACATTGCGGCTTGCGCTCTTTGGTCGGCCGGATTGGACATTGGCCGCCCTCTTTGTGCCTTCAGTCAGCACCATTCAGACCATCCAAATGATCTTTACCTATGGCGGTCTGCTTGTGGGTATTGGGGTCGTCTTTTCTGCGGCGAGCAAAGCCCACAAGAATCGTCAACGGGCGCTGTTAGAGGCACTACCATGGGTTATGGTTCTGATTCTTCTGGCCATTGCCAGCGGCTATACATTCCTACAGCCCATGGAGATGAGAGGCAGTGGGATTGGCGCGTAAGAATAAAGAGTTTTCGTGACGGATACACTGTGTTGGTAACAATCTAATCAATGCAGGGGTATTGACGCGCCTCTGCAACCTTGCAACGTTATAACTTAGATATTGAGGATTATTCTGATGAATAAAACAACTTACTATTCAACTATGCTTTTGGCAATTTTCGTATTAATATTGGCCGGCTGCGCGCCAGCGGCTCCTCAAACTGCCAGCGAGGCAGGACTACAAATGTCAGTAGATGTTATGCCCGATCCGCCCGCTGTTGGTGAGGGGATGCTAATGGTTACTTTGGCCGATTCTAGTGGAACGCCCATCAACGATGCCACCCTTAACGTCCAAGGCGATATGACCCACGCCGGGATGGTCCCTGTCATTCGTGATGTGGAAGGCGGGGCAGAAGAGGGTGTTTATAGCGTGCCCTTCGAGTGGACCATGGGTGGTGACTGGATTGTGACCGTTCTTGCTGTAATGAGCGATGGAACTGAAGTCGAGCAGACCTTTGACCTAAGCGTTGCCAGTGATGGTGAAATGGCTATGGAGCATGATGACCACGGTGAAAGCGCAGAGGGAGACGGGCATGATGGTCACAATGCCGAAGAAGATGGCCATGACAGTCATGGTGAAGATGGGGAAGGTCATCACGAAGATGCCGAAGGCCACGAGGGGCATGGTGAAGACGGTGATGGCCACGATAAGGAGATGGCCATGGAAATGGATGCGGAGCTAGTCGCTGCTGTTGGGGCACTGGATGTGAAGTCCTTACATGATATTGATGTGAGCGTCAATGATGGGGAAACGATCGAGGCCGAATTTGTAGGAACAGTGGATCAATTCATGATGAGCCTCTCATCCATTACCTGGTCGGAGATGTATAATGATGATATTGAAGCCCTAAACGCTACCTTAACCTCACTCAAAGAGGCACTGGACGCAGGAGACTTAGAAGCTGCCAAACCATTAACGAGTGAGGCCCATGAGATGGCCCACACACTTGTGGAAATGGTCATCGAAATGGGCGATGGACACGATCACTGAGAGTCGATCCTATACGGCTTTCAAACTAACACTTTGCGGAAGTAGCATTCGCTTTGATTGAAAATCAGAAGGGCCTGGCCACACGGGGGCCAGGCCCTTCTGATTTTTGTTCTGGTGTGCTGTAATGTGAATTCTGACGGTTTAGCTGTAGGCCCTGTGGGGCTACGCCAGCACTATCCAAGTGTGGTTGAAAGTTTTTTTACGTTTCCTCAACTGAACAACCTCACAGCCTCCAATACCAAAATTGCGCAACTCACCACTGCCCCTACCAAGGGAATAAAGAATGGGTAAGCAACATGATCCCCTTGGGCCGATTTTTTCTGCTTAATCCGCAACAGTGCCATATTAACGACCGCAAAGATTGATAGGGTCATCAATGATGTGAAGCGGGCTAACTCATCCAATGGAAAGGCAACCGCTAGGACTAGAACGATGCCCGCGACAAGTCCCGTAGCAAGTATCGGTGTTTGGGTTGCTGGATGAATGTACCCTAGTAGAGCAGGAATGCTGCCCTCGCTGCTAAGTCCATAGAGCACCCGAGATGCCAAAACCAACTGAACCAACGCGCCATTCAATGTCGCAAATACCGTAATTGCGCCAATGGCCATGGGGGAAATATCTCCTCCTTTGGCGATGATGAGCGCAATAGGTGTCTCACTGGCGGCAAGTTCTCCTACGGGAACGGCTAGAACAGCCACGGTAACCACGACAAAATAGAGTACAGAACTAATGACCAGCGTCAAGATAATCGCCCAAGGCAATGTACGACGTACATTAACGGTCTCTTCGGCGAGGTTAACCATATCCTCAAAACCAATAAAGGCAAAAAAGGCCAAGACAGCCCCCATCATAACCCCATTCCATGGGCTTAATTCAAAGGTAGGTAGGATTTCAGGGATATGAGTCAAAATATCTGGTGTTCCTCTAACCCCAAACCAGATGACAGCCCCTAGCCCCACCATTTCCAAGAGTGTAACTGCCCCTGCTACGAAGGCTGATTGGGTGATTCCCCACGCTGCTAGTAGCCCCAGCCCAGCCGTTACTCCTACCAAAATCCAGGAATTAGGCAGGTTGAAGAATAGGCGCACATATCCCGATGCCCCAGATAGAATTGCAGCCGCTGAGATTATGCTGGCGGCTGCAACGACTAATCCAACCAGCGTTGAGAAGCGTATGGATCCAAATGCAGCCTTGACATAGACCGCTTCGCCTGCACTTTTTGGGTAGCGAGTCCCTAATTCTGCAAAAGAGAAAGCGGTAAACCCCGCAATGATTCCCGCCGTCAGAAAAGCAAAAGGCGCATGAATACCCGCCTGCCCAACGACTGTACCAATCAATACATAGATCCCAGCACCAATGGTTGTCCCTAACCCATATAATGTAAGTAGGGGTAGGGTAAGGCTGCGCTTTAGTTTGGTAGGAGATGAGTCCACCGTTGTCCGATTTGTGGTTGTTGTGAGTATGTTCATCATGACTTCAGCATATCTCTCGTACGGAAATAATGCCCTATTCCACTAGCCGATTGTAAGCCTAGCCGACTGGCTAGGTTGCAAACCCTCCACCTAACGGTCCTGCCCCTTTCAGACTTGATGTATAGTGGAGATGCGACGGTCGTCGCTTTAACAACCAGAGTTTCCCCAGCCCCAACCAGAAAGGCCACATCCCGGTTTCAAACGGAGCTGAGTTTACTCATTTATCAGAATGGAGGTGACTCGTGATTCAGTCAATCTTAGTTCCTCTAGATGGCTCAGAAAGGGCTGAGCAGATATTGCCTCATGCCGTAAATTTGGCCCAAAAATTTGATACTACTCTCGTACTTGTCCAGGTCATTATACCTGTCTACCACGCAGCAAGCTTGGAAGCACCAGGATATGCACAGGTAATTCTGGATGATATGAAAGAGATGAAGCGCCGCGCTAGTACGTATCTGAAGAATCATAAACTCAACCTGGAAAAAGAGGAGATTGAGGTCAACATACGGATCGAGCAAGGGCAACCAGTGGAACGCATTTTGGCAGTAGCTGAAGAGATAGATACAGATCTGATTGCCATGAACAGTCACGGTCGAACGGGTCTTCCTCGCGTGCTCTTCGGGAGTGTAGCAGCTGGTGTATTGCATGGTACCGCTCGACCACTCTACCTAATTCGTTCAGACCTAAGCGAAAGTTAACAGGCAGATTTATGGACGACACGACTATCAAATTTTAGTTGTGTTCTCTCTCTGAATATAGGAGCACCGCAATGACGAAACTCAAAATTTTAGTACCGATGGACGGGACAGAGTTCAGTAAAGCTATTTTCCCTAAATTGAATGTGATAGCCCGGTCTTCTGAGACGGAAATCATCTTGCTACATGTTGAACATGTTGTTACCCAATCTTTCGGTGTTGCACCCGGTTATCTGCACATCGACTTTAATTCAACAGTACAAGAAGAGAATATGCGACATGCTGTTTTGGCAAAGATGGTGCCAGAAGCCGAGTCTCTCGAAGAGATGGGCTATACAGTACAGAGAGAGGTTGGATTTGGCGAACCGGCCGACCAGATTCTCTTTTATGCAGACCTTGCCAAGGTGGATCTCATTGCAATGGCAACTCACGGTCGTGAGGGGCTTAGCCACTTTATCCAAGGAAGCGTAGCTGAATCTGTGCTTCACAAAGCCAAGGTTCCCGTGCTGATGGTACGTCCAGAAGAGATCCCAGTATCGGAATAAGTAGGCGAACCAGTTCATATGAACCGTTCATGGATATGGCTACCCCTTCTGTTTGTGCCGATAATCACCATAATGGTCTTTGCCATTTATAAGCCCATTCTGGTGCTGCCGCGAATCGCCTTGGCACCGGGGTTCAGCTTACTCACCCAAGAAGGGTCTCGCCTAACTTCTGAGGATCTACGTGGCCAGTTGACGCTATATAACTTTACTTATAGTGGCTGCCAACCACCGTGTCCTCAGACAGGCCAGACCATGAAAGCAATCCAAAATCAACTTCCTCAACTAGATCCGCTAGGACCAGAAATGGGATTGCTCTCGATTTCAGTGGATCCCGCTCAGGATACGCCTGAACGACTACAAATGCTTAGTCGGGCATTGGGGGCTGATGAGTCACGTTGGAGGTTTGCTACAGGCTCCACTGAAACAGTGAAACAGGTCATCGGTGGGGGATTTCGTACCTACTATCATCAATCAGCAACTGGCGAAATTACCCTTGAGCCGGCCTTCATTTTGGTTGATGGATGGGGTATTCAGCGGGCCGAATATCGGACAGAAGAGCCTGATATCACAATCATCCTACGCGATATCAAGCTGTTGCAAAAGGAAGCAAAAAATAGCAAAGGAGCCATGCGTTATGCCTATGAAGCCGCTCACCTTTTCCTCTGCTATCCGTAACGTAAGCTCAGCGCAAGCAAAAATGTTAGGAGCAGCAGTGTTAGAGGCAGGAACGAAAATGGGATGCAGGGAAGTCACAGTAATCAACCAAAGGGGGCAAAAAAAGTGGTGGTTCTCTAGGATTTCAGTCACTACATCGGGAGTAGTTCTTGTCCTTTTTCTGAGTAGTCTCCTTTGGCAAAGGTTTGCGCCAACCTCGATTGTGCATGGCATGGTTCTGCAATCGCCAACAGCCCTGACTGACTTCACTTTAGAGAGCAGCTTAGAACAGCAGGTAAGCCTACATGATTTCCGGGATCAATATCTATTAGTTACCTTTGGCTACACCTCTTGTCCAGACGTTTGCCCACTGTCGTTGGGAAATCTAGCTGCGGCACTCAATGAGCTTGAAGACAATGCAGAAAAGCTGACCATTCTCTTCGTTACAGTTGATCCGGAGCGGGACAGACCAGAGCGCCTAGCCTCCTATCTATCTTACTTTCATAAACGAATGATTGGCTTGACCGGTGACGTTGATGATATCAAGGCGCTTGCTACTCAGTTCGGTGTCTTCTTTGAGCAGCGGGCTGAGAGTGGTCCTGAATCTCTCTTCTTTGATCATACTGCTACTATCATGCTCGTCGATCCCGACGGCTACCTACGGGTCGTTTTCCCGCCAACAGTCACTGGTTCGCAGATTGCCCAAGATTTATCTAGGCTTCTTCACTAAATTCTAACCGCAATATATAGTCTTTGAGAAAAAGATTTTCCCGCCGCCCTTCGACAAGCTCAGGGGACAACTGGAAAATCTTTTTCTGGATATCTATAGTAAGGAAAACATTATGAAAGAACCCAAACCGCCTATGGGTACGATTGCGTTACTGCTCGTCTATCTCGTCATTGTTGTGGCACTGTGGGGAAGTGCCTACTTGACCATGATTTCAAGAGGAGTGACCCAATGAGTGATTCAAGATCACCGCAAGATAACGCCAAGATAGTCGATCCAATGACCATAGGCGAACCCATTCATGTAGATCGCTACGAAGCATTTTGGATACGCATCAGCTTGGTAACGCTTGTGGCCTTTGGGTTGGCCATCATTATTTCTAGCTCAGTCTTTAGCATACAGGTGCCAGGGGTTTATCAGCGGATCAATCCTAATACATTGATGACGCCCCAAAGTAGCCTTTTTGCTAACCCTGGCCTGCGTGAACTGGCTCCTGGTCAGTATGAAGCCTATATTCGTTCCCAGATCTGGGCCTTTACACCGAGCCAGATTCGGATTCCAGCAGGGGCGAACATAACGTTCTACGTAACCAGCCAAGATGTACAGCATGGCTTTAAGATTGCTAAAACCAACATCAATATGATGGTTTTGCCTGGTCAAATCTCTAAACTGACAACCCGTTTTGATGAGCCAGGAACCTATAACATTATCTGTCATGAATATTGTGGAATCGGTCATCACAATATGTATGGACAAATTATCGTGGAATAATACCAACTGCGTTTGCGGTGGCTATGAATGATTACCTTATATTTAGAGTGAAACAACGAACATTCACGGTTGCTGAAAATCTTAATGGAATAATAAGGAGAAGGAATGTCTGTACAATCTATATCTGCTACTGCAGCAGTCGTATCGCCAGCACCAGCCCCTCTTACCCAGGAGGATCTGAAACCTGTCGACTGGTTAACAGGGTGGAACATCGGAATCGGTATGATGGCTCTATCGGTTGGCATTCTTCTAGGCATTTTGCAGGGGCTGGAACATGCAGGACTCAATCTCTACCCCTATATTGAGCCAGCCATCAAGAGCTACTATCACGGGTTGAGTCTCCATGGCGTGCTCAATGCCCTCGTCTGGACTACCTTTTTTATTGTGGGCTTCTTCACCTTTGCCCTGGTGCGGAGTTTGAATCGACCGTTACGCTATCCTACCCTAAATATAGCTGCCTTTTGGTTAATGGCATTTGGCCTAGTTATGACCTCAATCCCATTGTTAACCAATGCAGCCTCCGTACTGTATACCTTTTATCCGCCCATGCAAGCTCACTGGAGTTTTTACGTGGGCTTGACCCTTATTGTAATTGGTACGTGGCTTGTGGGGTTAGGGTATTACTATACCTATTGGGCCTGGAAGGCCGAACACTCAGGTGAGACAACCCCCTTTATTGCGCTAGCGATTCTGATTACCATGGTTATGTGGCAGTTGGCAACTCTAGGCGTGGCGGCGGAGATGCTCTTCTTATTGATTCCATGGTCGCTAGGGTGGATTGAGGGCACTGATCCCCTCTTGGCCCGCACGCTCTTCTGGTACTTTGGTCATCCGCTGGTCTATTTCTGGCTGTTGCCTGCGTACGTCTCCTGGTATGCCATGCTCCCTAAACAGACCAATGGCAAGATGTTTAGTGAACCGCTGGCCCGACTGGTCTTTTGGCTCTTTCTGCTTCTCTCAACACCAGTCGGCTTTCATCATCAATATACTGATCCAGGAATTCCAGTGGGCTGGAAATTCTTTCATGCAGTAGTTACATATGGAGTGGCTTTCCCCAGCCTGATTACCGCCTTTACCGTAGTCGCATCACTAGAGGTGGGTGCTCGTTTGCGCGGGGGCAAAGGTTACCTAGGCTGGATCAGAAAGCTAAATTGGCAGGATCCATCTTACGCAGCTCAGAATCTGGCCATGATTCTCTTTGCGTTTGGTGGCATTAGTGGCATTACCAATGCATCCTACAGCATGAACTTAGCAGTCCATAACACAACCTGGGTTCCTGGTCATTTCCACCTGACCGTTGGCTCTGCAACGACGCTGACTTTCTTTGGCATAGCCTACTGGCTTGTTCCTAAGCTAACCGGGAACCAACTACGCAGTCCTGGATTGGCTCGTGCTCAGTCATGGACTTGGTTCTTTGGCATGCTCTTCTTTTCCAATGCATTCCACGCGTTGGGTCTAATCTTTGGCGCACCAAGACGCTCCATGTTGGGAGCGGCTCCTTACGCCGAGGCGTCCTGGAATCCGCTATTAATGGAGTCTGTTCTCGGCATCATCCTATTAACCATCAGCGCACTTCTCTTTTACCTGGTGATGGTGCGCACATTGTTCACTAGGCACAAGCTGGAATCTGAGATCAAGATGCCCGTTGCTGAGCCGTTGGATCCGAGTACACCCATTCCAGCTTGGCTAGACAACTGGCAGCCGTGGTTATCTGGTGCCATCGCGCTGATCTTTTTAGCCTATGGCCCCATGATAGTTCAATTGGTCATCGAAGCAACCTATTGGTCACCTGGCTTTCGGGTTTGGTGAGTTACTCTGTGCTCATTTGGCGAATCCATGTAGCGTTAACAACCAAAAGACATCCATGTAAATAGCCAGAAGAAACTTGTCCCAACGAAGATGGGAATGTCCTCCTATCTCGAAATTTCTTAAAAGCTGTCTGGGAAGTCATCCTGAGGAGTGTGCAGCTCAGTTGCGGCCGCAAAGCGGCACGAAGGATCTCATGGTTGTTTCAAGCCGAAATGCAGATTCTTCAGTCGCTCCGCTCTAGGTTGCTTCGCAACTGTAACCAAGCAGAATGGCACGCTCTTACCCTTTTTAGACAGCTTCTTGGAGCGAAGTGGTCAAGAGTCTAGAAGACTTTTCTGGCGAAATATCAGGAATAGCCCAAAATGATACATGACATTTTTACCGAAGATTTTCTTAAAAAAGCAGAGCAAAGAAGTAAAGTAATGGCTTCTGTCTTTGGGTTTCTTATATTCGCTTTGGTCGTTTTCTTTATTGTGGAACAGCTACAGAGTGATATGGAAATGCTACGGAGCGACACAAATCCAAATGGTTCAAAAATTGCAAGTGAGCGACTAGCAGATCTAAAGGCTAAAGAGGAAGCTACAACCGCAGCATTGGCTTTGATTGCTGAAGCGACCCGAACGCCAACGCCAACAGGCATGGTTCTAATTGATGGCGAGCAAGAGGACAGTACCAATAGTGGGGAGGAAATCCGTGGGGTTGCTGGAGCACCACCTGAGGTTGTTGACCTATTTAATCGGGGAGCCTGTAATGGATGTCATGTCATTCCAGGTATTCCGGGGGCTGTAGGTGTAATTGGGCCAAATCTATCGGCCATAGGCATAGTTGCTGGAGAACGCCAAGAAGGGGTGAGTGCTTATGAGTACATTTACGAATCTCTCATCAATCCGGAAGCGTTTATTGCGCCAGAGTGCCCAACCGGTTCTTGCCCAACGGGCGTTATGTTACCAACCTTTACGCAATCTTTTAACGAAGGAGAAATTGAGCAGATGGTCGACTATCTAATTGATTCATCAACCAATTGATTCATCCATCTCGACGCGAATCATTGTACCCTGATTTGGCTGACTTTCGATTTTTAAGGTTGCACCAATGGCCTCGGCTCGTTCTATCATGTTGGCTAAACCAAAATGCCCACCTTTCACTTCATTCTGGTCAAAGCCGCAACCATTGTCTTGGATTGTGAGGTTGAAACCCTGCCCGTCGTTTTGAATATGGATGGACACCTGGCTGGCGTTGGCGTGTTTGCCTGCATTGTTGAGTGCCTCTTGCACAATGCGATAGATAGCAATCCACCACTCAGAGGGTAACGCATTGACGTCACCGATCATATTTAGCTCTACAGGAATGCGATAGCGTCCCAGGGTAGCGTCTGCCAGTTGCTGCAACAGCTGATCCAGTTCGGCATCGACCAAGGCCGCAGGGCGTAGCTCTAAGAGAAGTGTACGCATCTCAGCCAATGCACCTCTGGAGAGTTCGCGTAATTCTTGGAGCCGGTCATGTGCCATTGCTGGCTTGGTCTCCCACATAATCGGTAGCACATCTGCGATCATGCTAGCAGCAAAGAGGGTTTGGGTAACCGAATCGTGTAAATCGCGCGCAATACGATTTCGTTCCGCATCGATAGCCACTTCACTTTCTCGAATCGCCTGCTCCGCAATACGCCGTTCAGTAATATCGCGCACAATGCCTGTAAAGAAACGATGATCATTTACGTTGGTTTCACTAACTGCCAGTTCAAGGGGGAAGATGCTGCCGTCTTTGCGCAGCCCCTCAACCTCACGACCAATACCGATGATCTTGCGCTCTCCTGTCCTTCGATAATGGCTCAAATAGCCATCGTGCTCCTCATGATACGGGGAGGGCATAAGCATCGTAACATTTTGCCCAAGCATCTTATCCGATTCGTAACCAAAAATCTTGGCAGCAGCAGGGTTGAGTGTCTCAATCGTTCCCCATTCATCAATGGTTATGATTCCATCAACAGCAGTATCAACGACCGCCTTTAATCGTTCAGCAGCCTCGCGCTGTTCAGCTGCCCTGCTATCTAACTTACCAAAGATCGTGCCGCCCCACCACCCTACAATAAGGCCAACAAAGGTGGGAATAATAAACATCCTTAGCTGTAATGATAGGCCCAAAACCACTCCTATCTGAATGAGGGCAAAGAGATTGATCAGTATCACCCCACTGACAATGGCTCGAAGCAGTACAGTTCTTCCATTGTACGAGTATGCAGACATTGATCTTGTCCCTTATAGATGGCCAGAAAAGTTCCGTCCTCCCTTCTCGGAATTTCCCAGAGTGGATGGGATAAAATCGGGACAAGACTTGTCTGGTGGAGTATATGAATTTTTGCAGCTCCGCCAAGGTTGCTCATGGGGTTAGACCTGCGCGGGGCTTGCTACCTGAACGGTTGTCTGTGGCTTTACGTTATTGAATTTATCCATTGGTTACAAGACCTTGCCGAACGGCCAATGCAATTACCTCCATTCGGCTCCCACAGGCTAGCTTCGATAGAATGTTGCTAACATGAAATTTGACCGTAGAACGACTAATAATTAGCCGATCCGCAATCTGGGTGTTGTTCAGCCCTTCGACCATCAACGCCAAGACATCATTTTCACGCTCGGTCAGATCGCTCCCCAGGAGCGGTTCGCCTTTTCCCGTAGCGTTATCGATCAGTACTTGTGTGGCCTCGGGCGAAAGTGTTGGACGCCCACCATATGCTGACCGAATCGCAGTCGCCAGCTCCTCAGATGTTACGCTCTTGAGCAAGTATCCAATCGCGCCAGCCTCTAGAACTCGCTGAATCAGCTCCTTTTCTTTAAAGCTAGTAAGTGCGATCACCTGAATATGAGGATAATGTTCTTTAATGCGCTTGGTGGCCTCCGCGCCATCCATTTCAGGCATGACTAGATCCATCAGAACGACATCAGGACGAAGTTGTGCGCAGAGCCGTACGGCACGAGCGCCATCCTTCGCCTCGCCGACCATCTCTAAATCAGGGTGAACCATTAAAAATGCGCTTAGACCGCTACGCACAACGGGTTGATCATCGACGATCATTACCCGGATTGCCTCTGAATCGTTCATCTATGCTTCTCTACTTTGGGCCTTCTGTATGTTAGACGCTACGTGGGTAGCAAATTCATCGGTATGAGCGCTACCACCGATATCGCGCGTACGCAACGTTGGGTCGGCCAGTACACGGTCTACAGATTCAACCATCTCTTTTCCTGCATTCAATAGCCTATCATCACTCTTTCGCTTGCCAAGCCACTCTACCAGCATAGCCACCGACAAGATCATAGATGTCGGATTGGCCACATTTTGTCCGGCAATATCAGGAGCGGAACCGTGCTGGGCCTGAGCCGCGGCCAAATTATCGCCTGCCATAAGTGCCCCCGCCAAGCCAATGCTGCCCGATAACTCACTAGCCAAGTCAGAGAGAATATCGCCAAAGAGGTTGGTCGTAACGAGCACGTCGAATTGGGTTGGATCGCGCACCAGTAGGGCGGCTGTAGCATCCACAATCTGCTCTTCCAACATCACGTGAGGATACTCGGCAGCGACTTTGCGCACCTCTTCTAAAAAAAGCCCACAGGTAATGTGAAAGCAGTTTGCCTTGTGAACAGCGGTCACCTTTTGGCGACGCTCCTCGGCAACCTCAAAGGCCCGACGGGCAATCCGTTCGCAAGCTTGCCGGGTGATCTTTCGCAATGAGATAGCCATGTCTTCAGTTGGCATCAATTCAGCCCACCCTTTGTACATGTTGCGATCCGCATAAAACCCCTCAGTTAGCTCTCGTACAATAACCAGATCCATGCCTGGTGCACCTCTTTCCAGAAAATCCCTTGCCCGTGCCGGCCGAATATTGGCGTAGAGATCGAGCTTGACGCGGAAGCTGGCTGAGATGTTGATGCCTCCTTCGGCTGGCGGCGGGTAGTCCATATGAGATTGGGGTCCAAGGATAATGCCATCGTAGCTTTTCGCCCTCTGTAGTAACTCATCACGGAGGGTCGTGCCGTGCTTCTCCAAACTAGTAAAGCCCACATCATCATAGTCAAGATCAATGGAAAGATCATATTTTTCATTCACAGTCTGCAATACCCGGATAGCAGCAGCAACAATTTCGGGACCAATGCCATCACCGGGAAGGACGAGAAGTTCCATGTAGCGATTCCTTTTGTAAGTGTATTATGCGATGTGAGAGCTACTGAAAACGGGCAGGCCGATAGGGCGTAAAAAGATCGACCGCCGTTCTGTCAACAATTTCAATCGCCGCCAATTCCCCAATAATCGGTGCTAGCGTTATCCCGCTGTGGGTCGTCGCCAGATAGAGATTGGCAACCGATTCGGAGAAACCCAGAATAGGATGCCCATCCTGGGGAATAGGTCGACGGCCGCGCTGAATCGCCTTGATTCTTACATCCTTAAGTGCAGGCAGGTGGGTAGCCGCATCGGCTAAAATCTGGGCTACTTCTTCATCACTCTTTCCTCGATCTCCAACCTCCACGTTATCGGTTGAACCTCCCTGAACCATCACCGTTCCGTCTCTAAATTGTCGGAAATTAACCACTGGCTGGCTATCGACCGAAGGATGATAGATTGCAATGGTCTGAAAGAGGGGGGCAATCGGTTCCGTCAGGATCGTTGCCCCAAATGTATGATAGACAGGGAGTTTGATTTGTGCCATTGTGGCCAGGGCTGACATATCAGGTCCGCCCGCTAGCACAACGCCGTCGCAGGGAATAGTGATATCACCAATCTGTACCGCCTCTACCATAGCACTGTTCCCACCAGAAAATTGGAAACCCGTTACAGGTGTATGGATACAGATCTCGGCTCCCTGCGCACCCAAAGCTTTCATACATGATTGGACCACCTGCTGGGTGTCTACGTGTCCCTCAATATCTGTGTAGGCGATTGCCGCCATCTGCTCTACATTTAGATTTGGCTCTAGCTCCTTAACTTCATACGCATCGACGAGGCGGCTTGGATAGCCCCACTCTTGTACCTTCTCTACTCGTTCCGCCAATTCTCTAGCCCCAGCTTCTGTTCTAGCCCCCTTCAATTCACCACCCCAAGTAACGGCATCCACAGCGCCAATGCGCCTGACAAAGCGCTCCCACATTTCCATCGAGCGACGATTGATATCATGATAGTGAAACGGATTTTTGCCAAATGCATTAAGCCAAGCAAAGGAGATGCGGGTCGTTCCCTTTCCTGGCTCAGCAGCATCCACAATGGTGACCTGAGCACCACGCAAGATGAGATGAAATGCAATGGAGGCCCCCAGGATCCCTGCACCAACGACGACAATATGATGGCTATTTTTACTCTGTTTGTTCATAGTCAGTTCCTAAAGGATTGAAAGTGAGATGTCGCTCAATTTAGGTCAATCTTTGACCCATGGCGCGTTGCTTTTATGTCTGTCAGCAATGGAACTTAGTCAGACATAGCACGAAGATTCATAAAATCGCTTGACAGATTGGTCAAATTGAGCTAAGATGTGTTGGCCAAAATGTGTCGGCACACAACATATTTCACCGCGACACGTTGAGCTACAATACATAAGTCTAATAAAGGCTAAAACGCAGTTCTGTAAAAGTCACACATAGCCCGTTCAGGTAGCACGCCCCCTGCAGTTCTGCCCTTGTGCTTGACTTTTACAGAACTGCGCTAAAACCAAAATATAAACTACCATGTCATCAAATATTCCGATAACTGAAGCAACATTTTTTATTCTACTCAGCCTTTCACCAGGTGCCAAACATGGGTATGCCATGATGAAGGACGTGGAGACGTTAAGTCAAGGACAAGTCATTCTAAGTACAGGTACATTATATGGTGCATTGAAACGGCTTTTGGCTCAGCAGTGGATTGAACGAGTAGAGGATGTACCCATCGAAACCCAAAAGGGTACAGAATCTGCCCGGCAGCGTAAGGCGTATGTACTAACAAAGCTTGGGCGTTCCATACTAAGTGCCGAAATTAGCCGCTTGGATCGACTCGTCCGTGCAGCCCAGTCTCAAGGTTTGGAGGTACCATTATGAAGCAGCCCTTGAGGCAAGTTATGAAGCAACTTAGGTCGATTCTGATTCACTTACATGCTTGGCTTCTCGAATTTTACCCTGCTCACTATTATGCTGAATTTGGAGAGGAGTGCATGGATACCTTTGCGTTGCTGGCTGGGGAGGCCCGCACTCCTACAGCGTTATTGATTCTCTGGTGGCGCGAGGTGCGAGATTGGCCAACATGTGTCGTCAAGGAACACTGCTCCTCTGCAAAGGCATCCCTAACCGGGTATATCAACCGACAGCGGCAGATTCAGCATTCACGTCCAGGCTTGGTTCCAATAGAATGGACCCAGGGAATTCCAGAGTGGCTGATTCGTATAATCCAGCAGAACCCACTCGGCCATCGTCTCTTCGATGTGCTCTTTGCAAGTTTTTGGCTGCTCCTCTTATCACCGCTCTTCTTAATTATCCCTATCATTGTTCGGTTGGATTCGATCGGACCAAGTATTTTTCGGCAACAACGGGTCGGAGCAGACGGGAAGTTGTATACGATGTACAAGTTTCGCTCTATGACAACAGGGAAAACCTCCGGTGCAACCAGGGAAAGGAAGCGGGTTGTGACCCGGGTTGGCCATATGCTGCGGAGGTACAACCTAGATGAAATACCTCAGTTGGTCAATATTCTTAAAGGAGAAATGAGTCTGATTGGGTCGCGGCCTACTCTGCCTAAATAATGTTATGATTGTTTACGATATTCAGAACCTTACCAAGCGCTATCCCAACCAAGCGCAACCAGCCAACAAGGGAATCAATTTGCAGATCCGGGAGGGGGAGATTTTCGGCCTGCTGGGTGACAACGGGGCTGGAAAAAGTACGTTGGTTCGTCAAATGGTTAATCTCCTTCAGCCTACATCTGGCTCTATATCCTTATTTGGGCAGCCTATCGGCCATAACCCACGATTTGTGCCAACCCAAATCGGCTATATGCCCCAAGATGCCGATGCACTAAATATGTTGACGGTTGGTGAGGCTCTCTACTTTACGGCCCATCTGCGCGGTCTCAACCGGTATGATGCCCAGCAAGAGCGGGATTCGCTATTGGCGCTATGGCAAATGGAAGGATTACGAGATCAATATAACCTGCGCTTGTCGGGCGGTCAGCGACGTTTGCTCCGTCTGGCTGTAGCAATGGCTGGATTACTCCCTGTTCTGATTCTGGACGAGCCGACAAATGATCTGGCACCCCAAAGAAGGCAAATGGTCTGGGATATCTTACGCCAAGTTAATGTCGAACGGAATACAACCATTCTCTTTATCACTCATGATGCTATCGAGGCAGAGAAGATTATCGAGCGGGTAGGGATCTTGCGAGAGGGTGAGCTGGTAGCTGTAGGACGCCCTAGGGATCTCAAAGCACAGATTGAGCAAAAGCTGCGTTTGGAGATCTTCTGTTCACCCCAATACACTCCTACCTTAGCAACAAGTAAGAGCAGTCGTGAAGTACAACCTGGGCATTGGCTTACCTGGATCAATCGGGACGAAGCTGGCCAAATCCTGACACAGATGGATATGTCCCAAATAGACGACCTACGTCTTTACTCTGCTACGCTGGAGGATCTTTATGTCCATTACATTAACCAAAATTCCGTTTGACAAACGTCAAACCCATAGCCCATTTGTCCAGTGGGTCGATCTGTTTCTAATGGAGCTGACAAATCGTCGCTGGTCGTGGCGGAATGCGCTAATCTATGGGACACTTCCCCCGCTGTTTTTCGTCTTTATGTTTGGCACCTTCGCCAGAGATTCTGGACCTGGAGCGTTAACTTACATCCTGACAGGGAACATTGTCATTAGCTTGCTCTTTGGCACCATGAACAGCGTGGAGAGCCGGGTCGAGTGGCTGCGTTTTGCCGGCGGATTGGACTATTATGCCACGCTGCCGATCCCGCGCTACCTATTAGTGGTGGCGATGGTAGGATCATTTCTTCTCTTTTCTATCCCATCAGTCCTTGTCACCATCGTGGCTGGTGCGCTCTGGCTTCAAATACCAATACGATTTACACCGTGGCTATTGTTGATTGTACCGCTCTGTGCCTTACCTTTAGCTGGCGTGGGTGCATTGGTGGGCATCACCTGCCGCACACGAGCCGAAGGCAGCACAACCAGTACGTTTCTCACTTTTCTTATGACCAGCCTCGGCCCCGTGTTGATTCCACCAGATCGTTTTCCTGACGTGGTACTCTATCTGGGAAGACTCAGCCCGGCTACGTACGCTGCCTCCGCTTTGCGGCAAACAGTGATTGGACCAATATCAATCCAACTGGCGATTGATATGGCTGTGTTGCTTGGTATGTCTATCTTCTTTTTGTGGCTGGTTGGGCAAAAGATGAATTGGCAGCAAGGGTAGGTGATGCAACGCTTACATTCAGCCCTATCTGAAACCGCAATTAACAGATCTTGGTTGGACTAAGGCGATATTGGTCGCTATACAAACTTCCAAAGCGACTGTAGTCTAAATGCTTATTGACAGCCATATTGCGAATGCACTACAATTCAGGGTAAATGACAGAATACTCCGGCTGGCTCATTCCCCGCAGGGTGAGAAGATTCGGCGACTTGAGCGTACTCTTTTCGACAGAGGTCCGAACCCTCCAAACGATGAGACCTAAAGCGAGACCATTGTTCATTACCTGAATGGTAGCGGGCATCTGTCTGCATTGAAACCCAGCACCCAACACAAAGGACAAAATCTAACGTGTCAAAAACGGTAAAATTGATGATTCCTGGGCCTGTTGATCTTTGGGATGAGACGATTGATGCCCTGGGGCAGCAGGTTCGTACGAATTTTGATCAAGATTGGACACCCATTCAGGAAGAGACTGTGGGGCTGCTACAGCAGGTCTTTCAAACCCAAAATGACCTCTTCATTCTGACCGCCTCGGGTTCTGGATCTGTAGAGATTGGCGTTGCCAGCCTCTTTAGTCGCGGCGAAAAGGTTGCCGCAGTCTATAACGGGCCGTTTGCCGGGCGTGCAATTGAAATTTTGCGTGCCTATGACTGTCAGGTCGTCGAAATCATCGGTGAATGGGGTCAGGCCATCGATTTAAACCAAGTCGAAACCGTACTCAATGCCCATCCCGATATTGCTGGTCTTGTGGTTGTGGCTAACGAGACGGGTACTGGGGTACGCAATCCTGTAGAGGAATTAGCCCAAATGATACATGCTCGGGGATTGCCGATAGTGGTCGATGCCATCTCTGGTATGGGGGGCTATGACCTTCCGGTGGATAAGTGGGAGCTGGATATTCTCTGCACTTCTTCCAACAAAGCATTAGAGACACCCCCTGGATTGGGCTTTATCTCCGTAAGTGATCGTGCTTGGTCTATTATAGATGCCAAGGAAGAGAAGGGCGGTCGTGGCTGGTACTATAACCTCTCTACTTGGAAGAAGTACTGTAGTGGAGAAGGTCGATATGCACCCACAACCATGGCCACATCTCTAATTATCGGCTTACAGGCGAGCTTGAAGCGAATCATAGAAGTTGAAACGCTGGCCGGACACTGGGCGCGCTATGCTTGGGCACAGAAAGCTGTTCGCCAAGGGTTGCACAATATCGGCTTTGAGATGTTAGCGCCAGAAGAAGCTGCATCCTTCACCGTAACGTCGGTTTGCAAACATCCCAGCATGGAACACGAAAAAGAAGTACGTGAATATCTGAAAACCAAGCACGGGTTCTCGGTCTCTGGCACATGGGGACAACTTGAAGGGAAGGCCTTCCGTGTCGGCCACATGGGTCGTGCGAGTTCTAACGAATATCTAATTCCCTTTTTGCTTGGTATTGAGGATTTTCTGCGAAAAGACAAAGGCATTCACGTCCCCGTTGGGGCAAGTTTAGTCGGTCTAGAGCAGCCTGGTTATTAGGGATTGGCACGCAATGTGTCTGCAGTACTTTATGGGAAGATATGCAAAAAATTGATGAATATACTTCGTGAAAGATTATGACAACAGGAACGATTGATACAACCAAATACCAACTTGTAGTCGGGATGGAAGTCCATGCCCAGTTGCTGACTCGCTCTAAGATGTTCTGCTCTTGCGCAACCGATTACGCAGGCGGTCCCCCCAACACAAGGGTCTGCCCAGTCTGTCTAGGTATGCCTGGGATGCTACCGGTAATCAATCGGTCGGCTATTGAGAAGACTATCATGACGGGATTAGCCCTGAACTGCTCCATCCCAGATCAAGCTGTCTTCGCACGCAAAAATTATACCTATCCCGATCTACCCAAGGGGTATCAAATTACTCAGTACGAATATCCATCTTGTGAGCATGGATGGCTTGATATTGAGTTGGAAGATGGCTCAACCCGACGTATTGGCATTCGCCGCGCTCATTTGGAAGAAGATACCGGCAAGACCGTCCATGAGGGAGAATTCTCTCTAGTTGATCTCAACCGAGCAGGGGTACCGCTGTTGGAGATTGTGACCGAGGCCGATATCCATAGTGCCGAAGAAGCTTATGCCTATCTGACCAAGTTGCGTACCATTTTGCGTTACCTGGGTGTAAACAGCGGGGATATGGAGAAAGGCGCCTTGCGCTGCGAACCCAACATTAGTGTGCGGACTTTAGAGCAGAAAGAGAAGGGCGAGTATGGAACAAAGGTTGAGGTCAAGAATCTAAACAGCTTTCGGGCCGTCCGCAGCGCCATTGAGTATGAATTTATCCGCCAGATTGAAGTGATTGAAAATGGTGGTACAGTAGAGCAGGTCAACATGGGTTGGGATGAGAATCGCCAGCGTACCGTGCTACAGCGTAGCAAGGAGAGTGCCCACGACTATCGCTACTTCCCTGAACCAGATTTGCCTCCCTTAGCCGTGAAACGGGAGATTGTGGAGGGGATTCGCTCCATTCTACCTGAGTTGCCGGATGCAAAAGAGAAGCGCTATCAAGAAGATTGGGACGTTCGCAAAGTTGACGCTAAGATCCTGACGGCAGAGAAGCTGGTGGCGGATTACTTTGAAGCAGCCGTCCTGGCGTACGGAACAAGCGAAGCGGACGTCCAGACTGGTAAACCCCAACAACTAGCCAATTGGATCACCGGTGAATTCTTCCGTCTACTCTATGCCGATGGTGAAGGGCAGGACCTACGCCAGATCAGTGAAGCCAAAGTCCAGCCTGCGCAATTAGCCGCTTTGGTGAAGCTGGTAGATGAGAAAGTGATCAACCAGAATACAGCTCGCAAGGTGTTGGAGTCCATGTTTGCCACTGGTGAAGATGCGGCGACTATCGTTGAGCGGGATGGATTGGCCATGGTAAGTGACACCTCTGTTATCGACGATGCCATCAACGAAATCTTCGGTGCCAATGCCGATGCCCTGAGTCGCTACCGAGAGGGGGAGGCCAAGCTTTTTGGCTTTTTTATGGGCCAAGTCATGCGTGCCACCAAAGGAAAAGCCGATCCAGGTGCCACCAAAGAGCGCCTGCAAGAGATGCTTGATCAAGCATAGCAATCCTCTCGTAATCTCTCATAAGGAAAATATTCCTATCGTTGATATCATTTTAGAATTTCAGCTAGTCAGCGCTCTGGCCAACAGGCTGAAATTCTAACAAGCTACTATTTTGTATGGCAAGCATTACCTGAATCGTCTGTAGCTTGATGATTTGGCTGGGATAAAGGTTGGTTGCCCAACTTTACTTTTTTGTACGCTTAATTTGGAGTAGCTACCATTGGATCCGTTTTGAACTCGAACCGCTTACTCTTAGGTCTGAGCCAATAAACACGCAACGTCATAATCTGAAGGAGGATCCCCAACGGTGGCCCTAGGAACAAAGGAATAAAGCTGATGGGAAAGGATGTTAATCCATCATCACCGTAGATGAATGCAGACGCTGGTGCGACAATTAGATCACCGATGCCAAAGATACTCCAAAAAACTAGCGCTATGCCATTCCACCGGACATTGCGCATGACCATCCACCCCACAGGTATGGCCAGCAATCCAGTAATAACATCACCAATGCCTGCATTCAGCGCAAACCCCCGAGTCAATACGCCTTCAGCAAGGTATGGGTAGAGGAAGATACCACCTGCTACCCGGTAGACTTGTAAAAAGATTAGCCAATGGGCCTCCATTGAGGCAAGAAGCCGCTTAACTGGTTGCCAGAAAGAGAGTAGCGTGCCGATGCCAATAGGGATGAGCGCAAACGGGCCCAAGATGAAAAAATCTAACTCTTCCACTACCGCCGCAGTAATCGCTACACCGTACCATATCCCTACAAGTGTGAAGATAAACCACTGTACCTTCCTCTCCTTAGGCTGCAGCTTATTTGTGGCAGCCCCAATGAACGATGCGGAAGCCAGTAATGTAAATAATCCAACCCCCATGATAAAGACGGTCGCTCCAAATAATTGACTGTTGCTTAACATAATTTATCTCCTTATTTGGTCGATGCATGTGTATACATGTATTTTTCAAAACATAAACAGCATCAAAATGCCCTTGCCATCTGATGAACCGAAGAATCTCTCGCCCACATTGCGGTTTACTGATAGCCGCTCTCCGCTGCTAATCCACTTTGGGCAGAAGCTAAACATCTTCTGAAAGTTCTACTATTTCGTCGATTAGCTCAAGCAATTGATGGGCTTTTTCACTACCCAACTGCTTCCAAACCCTAGTTTGTACATCTCGCCATTTTGGGTAAGTAACTTGAACAATTCGCTCACCTTCACTAGTGAGGCGCAAGATTCTTTCGCGGCGATCTTCTCCCGTGAACACCTCCACATAGCCTCTTTGGCGAAGTTTTTCAACACTTCGAGTTACCGTAGTTTGATCCATTACCAAGTACCGAGCTAATTCGGTGATTGTACAATCTTTATATCCTGAAATAGTTGACAACAACGTAAATTGAGTGCCCTGTAGGCCGGTATCAGCCAATGCCGATACATAGAGTTTGGTTATAGCCCGCGATGCTTTGCGCAGGTTCGCATTGAGACAATGCTTTGGATTGTCGATTGCCCTATCGTTGCTGTTCATTTTTAGTTAAACCAATTATATGCATATGCATGTATTATGCAATAACACTCTGTCCGATTAAGTAAGAGTCCTCCGTTTTTGAACTATTTGCGGAACTCGGGTAATGACGGCGGTCCCCACATATTGGACCACCGCTCATTTGGATCCCAAACTTTGGGTTGATAATTTTCTTCGTCCCAAATACGTTGCATATCCGCAGCAAATTCGACGATGTTTTCTTCTTCGTCATGGAAGTAGATGAACAAATTTTGCCCTGGCCCATGCCGCCCAGGTCCGTATAGTAGAATTCGCCCCTGCTGCATTAAGTATTCGGCTTGCTGAACTAGTTCGGCCATGTCTCGAACATGGAAGGCCAAGTGGTGCATCATGGGAGCACGTTCATGGGTGGATAGTGCCAATCCGTGGTGTTCAGGCGTGCAGCGTAGCCAGCAGAATTGTTCACCCAACCAATCGGAAATGCGAAAGCCAAGAAGATCGGTATAAAATTCGACGGTCTGTTTAAGGTCCGTTACACGCAGTGTAAGATGGCCATAACGACGTGGTCTGACAACCCTTGGGCCGTAGGTGGACTCCGCCTGCTCCATCCCTGATACAAGTTCAACCACAAAACCATCTGGATCCAAGAATCGGTAAGAATGACCATGCCCCAATTCTCTTTCATCCCCTGAAGAGACATGAATACCAGCACCCTCTAGAGCCTGGGCAGCGGCATCTAATTCAGCCATACCACCTACATCTAGGGCAAAATGATCCATGCCGCGCCCCTCTGACGGAATCAGCAACAGATCATGGTGTTCACTTTGGCAGCGCAGGTAGACGCGCCCTTGCGTATCCACATTCTGCACGTGCAATCCTACAATGTCACGATAGAAGGCTGTCTGTTCCTCAATCCTGGAGACAGTCAAGGCAAGATGAGATAGTTTCTTGGTTTGGACCAATGGGGACATAGTCTATTCCTCTGCAGGTGTGATTTATGATTTGTGAATTAAAGACGATCGTCTGGCTGGTAGCGCGCAATACGTGGAGGGAATGTCCCGGATCTGGACGGTTCTTGCATTCTTTCCTGAAAATAGGACACGGATTCAGATGGATTAGCAGGATTTTTTCATCCTCTGTGGCGTATCATGATCCATGAAAACTACCGATTATTTATCGCGGTTGGCCATCTATACCAGAGCTGAGTATAGTTGAAGTTAGAGCAATTCAGGGAAAGGCTTGGGTTCTGGCCTGCGTATTATCAATACAATACACCAAATAACCCAAAAGATTGCAGCGAGAATCAGATGGTAGAACGAGGGGAGTAAAAACGGCGATGGTATTAGCGCCAAACCAGCTAAGATGCCCGGCGCAAGCCAGCTCAAGGTCAGTTTTCTTAAATTGAGCAGGTCCACAGTGATCCATAAAGTGACAACTCCGCCCATAAACGCACCACCACCAAGTAGGGTCAGCGCCAAATTATCGATCAGCTGAACCCAAATTGTAGGGTCATCTACCATCACGATACGGGGCAAAGTACCCATCCAAACCAGCGCCCCAAGAATCGCCAACACGGCAGAAATGACCATCAGCCCATTTTGTAGCATGGTTGCGACTCGGTGGGCGGGCGTGTAACGCCAAACGAAGGTAACAAGCAAGCACATCCAGCTAAAGATAGCCACCAGCCAAAGCCACCAATGAATCTGCCAGAGTTCAGGTTGTTCCAATAGCCAAACCTTACGCGGCAGAAACACGCTGTTCATGCGGAGGCCCGGTCGAGCGACAAAGGTGGAAAATAGCGTTGCAACCAATACAGCCCCTCCAGAGAAGGTAGCTGCTTGTGAAAGTTTCATATAGTATGGTAAGCGTTTCTGAAATGTTTGGGGTTGATTAAATTATAAATGTTACTCCATACAGTTTGTATAGTTTACCACAGGATCGATACTTACTTGATAAGAGTCACCTTAGAAAATGGCCCTAATGGGGAAGCTCATGTGGCCCCAAAGCCTAATCCTCGCTCTTTCAAGCTAACAAAGCGATTGCGTCCAATGATCAGATGATCTAGCACCTCAATATCCAGCAATTGGCCAGCTTCCACAGCCATTTTAGTCATTAGGACATCCTCTGGGCTAGGCGATGGATCACCGCTAGGATGGTTGTGGACCATCACAATAGATGCACTATTGGTACGAATAGGATCGCGGAAAACTTCTCCGACCCGAATGGCAGCTGAATTGAGACTCCCAATGTAGAGTGTGTTGATACGGGTCACCCGATTTTTCGTATCCAATAGGACAATACGCAGATGTTCCTGTTCCAGTAGCCCCATCTCCAACATGAGCAGATTGGCTACATCTGCAGGTGACCGCATAACTGGACGTTCCATTGGCGCAGTCGCGGTCAATCGTTTGCTCAATTCCACTACAGCTTGAATCTCTGCGGCTTTGGCTGGGCCAACGTTGTGCAATTGGCAGAGTTCCTCAATGCTTGCTTGAGCCAGCCCAGGTAACCCACCAAAATGGGTGAGCAGCCGTTCGGCCATTCGGATTGCATTTTCCCCACGCCCGCCGACCCGTAAGACTAGTGCCAGCAGTTCTGCTGTACTCAATGCACCTGCCCCAGCATAAGCCATCCGCTCTCGGGGACGTAGGGTCTCAGGTAGTTCTTGAATAGTCGGCGTGTATTGGGGTGTAGACTCAGGAAAAGATTTAACAGTAGATTGATAAGTTAAATCCCTAATAAGAGATGGAGAATAGGTTTCGTCCTGTCTGGTAGGCGTATCATTTGTATCCGTGTATTTTGTATTCACACTGAAAGCTGTAACAACATTGTGGTTAGCATTTATATTCATATCTATTTTGCAGCGATGGTTAGTAGAGCATCTGAAAAGTATAGTTTTCAAAACGACCGTAGCATAAGTTCATTTCTATGGCAGTACACTGAGTATAGGCGATTTGGTTCAAAAAATATATAGTACATTGGTACAATAAGCTGTTGCGATCTCCTGATGTTTAGTCTGGGAGTCGATTGCGCTCACTCACCAGCGTGCGGTACAATTGTCGAACGGTTATTTCCCTGATGGACAGCTATACTCAGCTCCGTTTGAAAACACGAGTTTAGTTACTCTGGTAAAGCAGCGGAAAACTCCTGTTTTCAAAGCGACCGCAGTATAGATAAAACTCTTGTCCCCGTGAAGACGGAAGTAGCCCTGTGAAGATGGGGATGCCCATCTGGGTTGTTTTTTCAGGCTGAATTGCACAAAATTCGGGACATAATTTTATCGGCAAACTATATCACACCAAAGGAGCTTCACTATGCCAACGCCAGTAAAGATCGCTGTAATCGGTGCCGGTAGTGCCACCTTTTCCCTTGGGCTGGTCAAAGATCTCTGCCTCACACCCAATCTCAACGGAAGTATGATCCATATGATGGATATCGACGGTGAGCGACTAGAGATGATTAGCCAGCTAGCCCAACGATACAGCGGCGAACTAGGCAGCAAGCTAGAAATCGAGCGTACAACGGAAAGAGCTGTCGCTCTACAAGATGCCGATTTTGTCATTAATACAGCTGCAGCCCGTAGCCACTATCACCAAGTAGACATGCGTAAATTAATTGCCAAGCACGGCTACTATTACTCAGCAAATGCTAGTGTGCCAGGCAGTTACTACAACTTTCAGCTCATGATGGATGTTGTCCGAGATATGGAAGCGATCTGTCCGGATGCATGGCTTATTCAGTCAGGCAACCCTGTATTTTCTGGCTGTACGTTGATGACACGCAACAGCGATATCAAGATTGTGGGCCTCTGCCACGGACATTATGGCGTCTATGAGATTGCCAACGTACTGGGCTTTGAGATCAATTCATTAAAGGATCTGACTTGGCAAGCCCCTGGTTTGAACCACAATGTCTGGCTTACCCACTTCATTTACAATGGCCAAGATGCCTACCCAATTTTAAATGATTGGATTGAAAACCAAGCTGAGGAGTACTGGCTCACTCATATACCGATTAGAACCCACGATATTCAGATGTCTAAGGGAGCCATACATCAGTACAAGATGTTTGGTCTCATGCCTATCGGTGACACGGTTCGTCGGGGTGGCTGGTGGTACCACACCGACTTGGCGACCAAAAAGCTCTGGTTTGGTGATCGCTTTGGTGGACCTGATACAGAGATCGCCCGTCCATTTTACGTGAAAGGACTAGAAGAGAAGCTCGCCAAAGTCAATGCCCTCATTCAGGACACGAGCGCCAGCGTAGTCGAAACATTTGGTGATCAGAAGACCAAGGAGCAGCAGGTCCCAATCATTGATGCACTGACCAACAACGTCGAAGGTGAATTTGAAGTCAATGTCCCCAATAACGGTGCCTTGCCGGGCATCCCAGACGATGTAGTGGTGGAAGTCCCTGCTATTATCAACAAAAAGGGTATCCTCCCCATGCACGTAGAGCCGCTGCCAGCCAAAATTATGTATGAAGCCATCCTCCCTGAATGGCTGGATATGGAACGAGAACTCTTAGCCTTCGAGACAGGCGACCGCACCCAACTGGTCTGGAACGCGCTCAACTCCCCCAAAACCCGCACTTACGAGCAAGCCATTGGGCTTATGGAAGACATTATGCAGATGCCCGGTCACGAAGAAGTGAACGACTTTTTCCAATATAGTAATGGCGAAGAGGCATTGATGTTGCACAAAAGCCTCAAATAACGTAACCGTTCACGTCCCCTGAGCCTGTCGAAGGGGGAACTCGGCTTCGACAAGCTCAGCCTACGGGGGGGAGGTGAATGAGTACCAAATAACAACCAGGAGGGCAAAACCTAGCAAAAGTCTATTGCCAAACCATATTAGGTTTTCCCTCCCCCTTCACCTGCCACCCTTCACCTCTTCTGCCTCCCTGCAACTATCCCAACAGACAAACGTACTGAACAGATGTAGACTGAGACATCAAACCGTTATTATCTATTTGGTAGCTCGCAACTATTGCAACGATTGCAAGCTATCCTTACAAACTGCGAATTCTTACTAAGCTGTGAGGAGATCTCTGACTCATGTCTGTTCATCTTAACCCCGAACCATCACCCTTTGATCAACCCATTATCCAAGCTGAACAAGTGGTGAAAACCTATCGCACAGGTCACATCGAAGTGCAAGCCCTACGCCAAGTCAATCTATCCATCCAGAAAGGCGAGATGGTCGCCATCATGGGGCCATCTGGATGTGGCAAAACCACTCTGCTCAACTGCCTCTCGGGTCTGGACGATTTTGACGCCGGTGAAGTGCAGATTGAAGGCCAATCCCTACGCCGGATGGGGGATCGACGACGGACCACTTACCGTGCCCAACGTATGGGCTTCATCTTTCAAACCTTCAATCTACTGCCAGTGCTCAGCGCTGTGGAAAATGTGGAGTTGCCCCTTCTTGTCTCTGGCACGGCTCCTGGAAAAGCCCGCAAACAGAGCTTGGAAGCGTTAGAACAGGTCGGGCTTGGGGACCGATCCACCCATCGCCCCGCGGAACTGTCAGGAGGGCAGCGTCAACGAGTCACCATTGCCCGGGCGTTGGTCAATGACCCTGCAATCATCTGGGCCGACGAACCAACGGGCAATCTCGACTCCAAAACAACCGCCGACATTCTCTCCATTATGCGTCAGCTCAACCAAGAGCAGGAGCGTACATTCGTCATTGTTACTCATACAACAGAGGTAAGCGATTGGTGTGATCGCATCATCACCATGTCCGATGGCGAGGTTGTTGATGATGGTAAAGGCATGGCTGCCCAATTTGAGCAGGCGGAGAGGCGTCGGGAGCGGGAAACCGCATCTGCGGCCCCAACCAACGCGCAAATCGAATCACCTGTTCACGCTAGCACCGATATGATTAACGATGTGACAACCGACGTGACAGCTGATGCTACAGCCAATGTTCAGGAAGGATAACCATGTTAGATTTACTTAATTCCCTGGACCGAACCGTTGCGTTAACGCTGTTGGGAGGCGTGGGGTTGGTGCTCCTTCTTTTGCTGGCCGTTTCCATACGCAACCGTATTATCGCCAAAATGGGCGTTCGCAATATTCCCCGTCGTCCAGCCCAGTCAGTCCTTATCGTTTTGGGTTTAACCCTGAGTACGGTCATCATCGTTAGTGCCTTGGTGCTTGGTGATACCCTCTCCTATTCACTCAGCCGTCAGGCCGTAGATGCCTACGGTCAGATTGATGAGGTGCTGGCCCCCCCTCTTCTGGGTACCCTAGCTCAATTGGGTATTCAGCCAGGGGATGATGGTGAGCTAGAGGAGACACCCGACTTACTGGCCGGAGGCATTACAAGCGTTATTGCTCTCTTTGCAGACGGCCTGCCAGGTATCGATGAAAGTCGCTACCAAGAGCTGCGCACAGCAGCCGAAGAAGAACCCCTTATTGATGGCGTCGCCCCAGCCATTCTTTTCCCGACAATTATACGAAATCGAACCACTGGCCAGGGAGAACCCTACGGTTTTATGATGGGAGTCGATGAGGCATTCCCGCAGGACTTTGGCATGGTCGCCATCGATGGCAGCCCCGTTGATCCAACCTCATTGCGACCTGGAGTTGGTAATCTCTTTGATCTTTCGGCAAATCTCTTTGCTGCTGCTGGCTCCGCTACGCAGAATCTGGTTACCATCGCTGGAGGGAATGGCGAAGGAGAAGCCGGTGGTGAAGGGATTGACATCACTGAATTGGCCTTGGGCGCCGCAGCCATTGGAGGGGCCATGCTCTCCATTGCCCAGGATCCCATTGGCCAGCTACCCCTCTCCGAGGATCAGCCCGTGGATCCCAATCAGGTAGAAGGCGCACCGCCGCCTGCTTTAGGCGATGTCATTGATCTAGATCAGATTGCGGATCAATTGGGTGTAGATGCCCAATTCTTAGAAGAGCAGCTACAAAACCTGGGGATTAACCCTCAGGCGCTAGACCCTGAAGCCTTTACAGACCAATTTCTTAATTTAGTCAACCTCAATACGCTTGGGCAGGATATCGATGACTTCTTGGGACAAGCCGGCCTAGAATTACGTCAGGGAGAAGTGTACCTAAGCCGTACCGGAGCCGAGCGGCTCAAGGCCCAGCGTGGGGATCTGTTGGATATCTATGTCGGACCTATTCCTGTACCCTATCGGGTGGCTGGGATTGTAGACCAAGCTGGGCCTCCAGCTGCATTGGCCCCCGTTGTTGTAATGGATATGGCTGAGGCTCAGCGCTTACTCTTTATGGAAGGGCGTATCAATAGTGTGCTTATCTCTAATCAGGGGGATGAACTGGAAGGGCTGGCGTTGACTGCTGATGTGCAAAAGCGGCTGCGCGTACTGGCTTTGGATGAAGCCGCGGCGGCCAATCTCATGACACTCTTACGAGAGCCAGAACTGCGCCCGGCTCTGGACCGTTCGATTCGAAACGCGATTGAACAAAATCCCTTTGAAGCCGATGAAGATGACAATGCATTCCTGGCGTCCTTTAGCGAGACCGTGGGCAGCGTATTGGGCGTGGCCGACTTCTCCTCCCAACTGCGCACGATTCAGGCTAGCCTGGATACAACCGAAATCACGCCAGATTTGCTTGAGGCACTGGCCAGCCGCCCTATCCAATTTTGGCTCACTAGTATTGATACCTTGCCGAGTGACCGTATTCTAGAAATCGGGGAAGCCGTTAGCCAACTATCTCAGTTAGAGCTGGTGGAACCATTGAGCAAAGAAGCTATTTTGACCGTTGCCGATGTGGGTGGCTCCTTCTTCTCATCCATCTTTTGGTTCTTTGGCTTCTTTTCTATTCTCTGTGGCATCCTGCTCATCTTTATGATCTTTGTCATGTTGGCGGCAGAGCGGCGCAGCGAGATGGGCATGGCCAGGGCCGTTGGTATGCAGCGACGTCAGCTTGTGCAGATGTTTGTGACAGAGGGGGTACTCTATGATCTGGTGGCGGCTGCTGTTGGTCTGCTGTTGGGGTTGGCCGTCTCCTATGCCATGATCGGCTATATTGGAAACCTCTTTGGCAATGTGGCCGATAGCCTCAATGATCAGATCGAGGTCTCCAATATTCTCAATTTTCGTTTCCAGGCCGCCCCCACCTCTCTTATCATTGCCTATTGTATTGGGGTGCTACTGACCTTTGTTGTTGTTACATACTCCTCTATCAGAGTGAGTCGTTTGAACATTGTCGCCGCCGTACGCGATTTGCCCGAAGAGAATTTCTCTCGACGCATCAGTTGGTTCGGGCGCATTCTGCGTTTCCTGGCCGGGCCAGCCCTTATTGGGTTAGGTGTCTGGCAGATTTGGGATTTCGATCTCCAACAGATCAATCGACTTCAATTGAGCAGTACCGCTTTGGTTATCGGCATAGCCTTTTTCTTGGGCTGGCTCTTGAGCTGGCGCGAGGTGCGGACAGAGAGCCGACAGCGTACGGTCTACTCCATCATTGGGCTAGGGCTACTTATCATCTGGGTAACGCCTTGGAGCCGCTGGATTCAGGGAGAGGGAGCCATCTTTGATCAAGATCCGGTATCGGTTCTTCTCTCCTTTGCCCTGAGCGGTCCCCTGATCTTATTGGGTGCGATTCTGACTGTTATCTTCAACGCAGACGCGTTCCTTTGGGGCATCAATCGGTTGCTAGGCGGTATTGGGGCACTGACGCCTGTCTTGCGTACAGCCATTGCCTATCCCTTGAGCACCCGCTTCCGTACAGGCATGGCCATGTTGCTCTTTGCCTTGGTCATCACCACAGTTGTCATCATGGCCGTTGTGATTCAGGCCACCCAGACGGTGGTTACCCCAAGCGATGAGCGGTTTGCTGGCTTTGAGATTCAGGTCTCCTACACCCTGCTGTCCTTCTTTAATCGCATTGATGATCTGGAAGCTGAAATTGAGCGAGCGACTGATTTCCCTACAGAGCAAGTTGCAGCAGTTGGACGGGTGAGTGAAGCAAATCTTCAGCTCTCACAAGTGCGGGTTGATGGTAGCACAGCGGGCGTAACCCAGTATACGAATGTCCGAGTGGCCGGTATCAACCCAGGGCTAGCCTCTCAGCTACAGCAGTACTACACTTTCCAGATGCGCGCGCCCGGCTTTGAGAGTGATGAAGCCATCTGGGAAGCGCTTAGGAGCCGCAGCGATGTGGCGATCGTAATGCCTGGTTTGGTGCGCCAATCGCCAGAGGATGAATCCTTGAGCGAACGCTTGGCAAATATCGATGATGATGACGATTTTGGTGGCCGTGACGGAGGCCGATTCGACAGACGCTACCGCCTAAGAAACCTACCTGGCGTTACGTTGGCAGATGACGATCTGCCCCCGATTACCCTTGTGGCAACCGACAATCGGGAGAATGCCCCGCCGCCAGTTGACGTGCGGGTCATCGCTGTGCTGGATCGCAACGTTCCCCTTCTGGAGCGAGAGATGCTGGTAAATGATCGGCTGCTGGAGCGCTTGGAGGGTGATGAGTTTGTACCAGACAGCTTCTATATTAAGGTGGCTGAGGGGGCGTCCATTGAAGGGATAGCGGAGGCCGTTGAACGTACCTTTACATCTGGCGGACTCAACGCCACGCTGTTGGCGGAAACCTTTGCGGCAGGTCAATCCGTTGCTCGCGGTGTGCTGCGGCTCTTCCAGGGTTTCTTGGCCTTGGGGTTACTGGTCGGGATTGCCGCGCTGGGCGTCATTTCCAGTCGCACGGTGGTCGAGCGGCGACAGCAGGTGGGCATGCTACGCGCGATTGGGTATCAGCCTCACATGGTGGCCCTCTCGTTCCTGCTAGAGGCCAGCTTTATTGCTCTAGGTGGCATCCTCATCGGAACCATTACGGGTATTGTACTTGGTCAGAATATTGTGGGTGAATTCTTCGTCTTCATTGCTGGCGAGACAATTCCCATTCCCTGGGGGCAGATTGGAGTCATCCTCTTGCTGGCCTACGGAGCCTCCTTATTGACGACGGTACTGCCTGCCATCCAGGCATCCAGGATTTATCCGGCGGAAGCATTACGGTATGAGTAGTTTTGTGGGGGCTTGGAGATAAGGCGCTCTACCAAAAGTGTAGAAGCGTTTATCTACGTCCTTGAACGATCTCGTATTTGCTCCCTCTACTGCTGGATAATACTCAGCTACAGATGGGAAGGAGGCGGAGCTGGATGTTGTTCGGTATTGTTGGAGATTTTTGTAGTTTGGCGTGTATTTAGTCTATATTGGGACTGTCAATGGAAATTGGATAAAGTCATGGTTTATCGGCAATCCTGCATTGCTTTGCAGTCAACATTGCTCACGTCTCGCACTTTCATCGTAGAAAGGTTATAATGACATGTATTGCTGCCAATAAACGTATATGGACAATTGGGTACTCAATATATGATGTTGACCGACTATCACGCCAAATATTTTGCCCATGAGCTAACCAAGCGTCATTCGGCGCAGGATGATGAAAAACTGGCAGGTGCCCTCTTGGATGCACAAGTTGATCTCAATCCCCACCAGGTTGAGGCCGCATTGTTTGCCTTTCAGTCTCCACTCTCCAAAGGGGCAATTTTGGCCGATGAGGTAGGCTTGGGCAAGACGATTGAGGCTGGTTTGGTTATCTCCCAACGTTGGGCAGAACGTAAGCGACGTATCCTCATCATCACCCCTTCAAATTTGCGCAAACAGTGGCTGCAAGAATTACAAGAGAAGTTCTTTCTGACTTGCCGCATCCTCGAAACAAAATCCTACAACCAGGCGCTTAAAGAGGGGGATCAAAACCCTTTCGAATGTGATGATATTGTCATCTGTTCTTATCATTTTGCGCGCAATAAATCTGCGGATGTGGGCAGGGTCCCTTGGGATCTTGTCGTTATTGATGAAGCCCATCGTCTGCGCAATGTCTATCGACGCTCTAACAAAATTGCCAATGAGCTACGAGATACGCTCTACGGCGTCCCCAAAATTTTACTCACGGCGACACCGCTGCAAAATTCCCTACTTGAGCTTTATGGATTGGTTAGCTTTATTGATCAGTACACCTTTGGGGATCTCAAGAGCTTTCGAGAGCAATATGCTGACCTCAGTAACCCGCGTACATTTCAACGGCTGAAAGAACGCATCAAACCAGTCTGTTGGCACACGCTGCGCAGCCAAGTATTGCCCTACATTAAATATACTGAGCGACATGCTCTGCTGGAGCCATTTGAACCAACCGAGGATGAAGAGACCCTTTATGTTATGGTCTCTGACTATCTGCGCAAACCGGAACTTCTTGCACTGCCCACAGGACAGCGCCAACTCATTACTTTGGTGCTCCGCAAGTTGCTTGCGTCGTCTACTTACGCGATTGCTGGTGCTATCGAGAAGATGGCCAACAGACTTCAGCAAAAACTCGATGATATTACGCCGGACGATTTGGCAGAAGAGCTAGACGAAGATTTTGAACACTTGGACGAAATTGATGACGAATGGGATGAAGAGGAAGAACCCGTAGGTCAAGAAGTCCGAGAGGCCCTCGAACGCGAAATATCGGAGTTACGCGCCTTTTATGATCTGGCGATCTCCATTGAGAACAATGCCAAAGGGGATGCACTGCTCAAGGCGTTAGAGGCAGCCTTTGAAAGAGCAACAGAACTGGGTGCGGATCGCAAGGCACTGATTTTTACAGAATCTCGTCGCACACAAGAATACCTGCTACGGCTATTTTCTACAACCGCGCATAAAGACGATTTGGTTCTCTTTAATGGATCCAATAATGACCAAAAATCCAGAGAAATCTATAACGCATGGTTAGAGGAACATCGGCACACTGATCGCGTAACCGGATCGCGCACGGCAGATATGCGTTCGGCGCTCGTTGATTACTTCCGTGAGCAGGGTAAAATCATGATTGCCACAGAGGCAGGGGCCGAAGGGATCAACCTTCAATTCTGTGGACTGGTCATCAACTACGATTTACCTTGGAACCCGCAACGGGTGGAGCAGCGCATCGGTCGTTGTCATCGCTATGGCCAGAAACACGATGTCGTTGTGGTTAATTTTCTGAACAAAAAAATGAGGCAGATCGGCGTGTTTTGGAGCTGCTAGAGGGGAAATTCCAGCTCTTTGAAGGCGTCTTCGGGGCTAGTGATGAAGTGTTGGGGATGGATGCCGGATGGCACGGAAGCGTACCCAAGAATACACGCTTGGTGAGCTAGCAGGAGGTATTGACAAGAAACTCCGAAAATTACTGCGTGTTGAACAGCTCGATAGTGCCGATAATGTGATGAATGACGAGATGCTGGCTCAACTGCTCGATGATTGCATACAAGATACATGGATTCGAAACCAGGTCGGGGCCCACTTCAACTTGAAAGCTGCGGGTATTTCTGATGTGATGGTCAAACACTTTGGGGATAGGGTATTGGCACTAGCTGATGTCATGCTCTGTTCGGTCTGTCATCAATTGCCCCGCCGAAACAAGAGCGGCAGCTATTGGCAATGTGGTGGAGGATGTGGCAAGGTTCGTTTATATCCTTTAGAGAGTCCATGACCTGATAACCACCGTTGGCGTGTATCGAGCGTATTCCGATCCTGCCTCAATTGTGCCACAGGTTGTGGCACAATTAACTTTACAGGGAATATCGCCTAGACCGCGTCTGGGATTTACTTGAATAGGATGGAGATAAATTGTGAACCCAATTGAGCGGCCGTCTGCCGATGAACTCATTAATGATGTTCGTCAATTGATAGAAGAGACGCGTCTAGCTGTTGCCTCCACCGTTAACAGTGGCTTAACAATGCTCTATTGGCGTATAGGCAAACGCATTAACAGCGATATCCTTCGCTATGAACGAGCACCTTATGGTAAACAGATTATTGTTACATTAGCACATCAATTGACATTGGAATACGGAAAGGGGTTCTCTGAAAAATCACTTCGACGCATGATGCAATTTGCCACATTTTTCCCTAACGAGGAGATTGTCGTATCACTGGTACGACAATTGAGTTGGACCCACTTTCTCGCATTGCTGCCTCTTAAAGATGAGCTTCAGCGAGACTTTTATGCCCAACTCTGCCGGATTGAAGGATGGAGTACGCGCACGCTGCGTCAAAAGATCGACTCGATGCTATATGAACGGACAGCCCTTTCTCGCAAACCCGAAGCATTAATCCGGCAAGAGTTAGAGACCTTGCGGCAAGAAGAGCAGCTAACACCAGACCTCGTCTTTCGCGATCCTTATATTCTGGATTTTTTGGGACTCAGAGACCAATATCTGGAGAGAGATCTAGAAGAAGCTATCTTGCACGAAATAGAAGCCTTTTTGATGGAATTGGGCGATGGTTTTACATTTGTAGCTCGTCAAAAGCGGATCAGCGTAGACCACGATGATTATTACCTAGATCTGCTCCTCTTTCATCGTGGACTGCGGAGGCTGGTTGCAATTGAGTTAAAGCTCAATGACTTTAAACCAGCGGACAAAGGACAGATGGAACTCTACCTACGTTGGTTAGAGAAGTATGAAATGAAGCCAGGAGAAGAAGTACCGATTGGGCTTATCTTGTGCGCCGGAAAAAATGAAGAGACTGTAGAGTTGCTGGGGGTTGAAAAAAGTGGTATTCGCGTTGCGGAGTATTTGACCAAGGTGCTGCCAAAAGAACTCCTTGCCCGCAAACTTCATGCCGCTATCCAACATGCACGCGCTCGTCTAGAGCAACAGAGCATCGCTCAAGATCTAAACGATAGTCATGATCAGCTTTGCCCAATCGTTTCCTGATGAACCAATTCTCTCTACGCTGTCGAGAGAATTAAGTTGGTCTCACTTCAAGGAACTAATATACCTGAACAAACCGTTGCAGCGTGAATATTATGCGGAGATGTGCCGCATCGAACGTTGGAGTGTGCGTACATTGCGCAAAAAGATCGACTCGATGCTATATGAACGAAAACTCTAGCTGAAGAATCGTTCAATTTAATGCCTCGGACTGAAAAGGCAAACTCACAATATAAGATCTTCCGGAAACCTGATGGGCCTGATCCCCGCGGGCCATTTAGAAAAATTAATACCACTGCTAATGGGAAAGGCGGTAGATTCGTTGCAAGTTTGTATTATCCTCTTATCAACCCATATACACAGGATGAAGTCTGGCCTAGAGAAGGGACTTGCTGGCGTCATAGCCGAGAAGACATGGCAAAGTTACAGAGTGAACATAGACTTTACTGGGGTGTCAAAGGTACTGCGAAGACACCAGTGCGAAAACTATATCTTTCAGAAGTAAAGCAGGGGATGATTACACCTTCAATTTGGGATGGGGTTGCGCTTAATCAACATACCTCTTCAGAGATGGAAAAGCTTTTTGGGGAAAAAGCTTCATTCGAGACTCCTAAACCTGAGGCATTGTTAGAGAAGTTAATACACATAGCCACCAATCCCGGCGACCTTGTCCTCGACTCCTTCGCTGGCTCCGGCACCACCGGCGCTGTCGCCCACAAAATGGGCCGACGCTGGATCATGGTGGAGCTGGGCGACCATTGCCACACCCACATCATCCCGCGGCTGCAAAAGGTCATCGATGGCGACGATCCAGGCGGCATCACCAAGGCAGTGGATTGGCAGGGGGGCGGCGGCTTCCGCTACTTTAGGCTGGCCCCGTCTCTGCTGGAGAAAGACAGGTGGGGCAACTGGGTCATCAACCAGCAATACAACGCGGAGATGCTGGCCGAGGCCGTCTGCAAGCTGGAAGGCTTCACCTATGCGCCCAGCGAATCCCTCTACTGGCAGCATGGCTACTCCACCGAACAAGACTTCATCTACGTCACCACCCAGACCCTCACCCACGAACAGCTGTTGGCCCTGAGCGACGAAGTGGGCAGCGAGCGCACGCTGCTGGTTCTCTGTGCCGCCTATCGGGCCGTTGCCGATACTGCGTTGGAAGATGCCTACCCCATCAAGAAGATCCCCAACGCGGTCATGCGTCGTTGTGAATATGGCAAAGACGATTACAGCTTGCAAGTGGAGAATCTGCCCCAAGCCTCCAAAGAATCGGCTGAAGAAACTGAGTTTTTCCAAAAAACTCAGTTTCTGGATAGTGATGAAAAACCGCAGCTATCGCTCTTTGGTCAGGACAGCAATCAAAGCGATGGTGACGCATGAATGGCGACCTCCTAGCGCGTATCCGCCAAATTTGGGAATCGGCCCAAGTTCATACCGTCCGCTCAGTGAACTCGGTTCATGTTTGTGCCAACTGGCTCATTGGTCAGCAGATTGTAGTGGCGGAGCAGGACGGTGAGGAGCGGGCCGACTATGGGGCGCAGTTGCTCAAGAATTTGTCGCAGCAGCTAACCGCAGATTATGGCAGCGGTTTCTCCTTGTCGGCACTGAAGTATATGCGAAGCTTCTATCGCAGCTATCCGAAGTTAATCTCAATTGGTCACGCGCCGCGTGACCAATTGGGTGATTCCTTGGCAGGCGAAGATGAATCCATTCAGCAAGCCCTCTCTATCGTTTTGGACCAAACGTCCGATACAGAATGGAAAGCCGGACAATTGCATCCTGGCCTTTCCTGGACCCACTATCGCACTTTGCTCAAGGTAGAGCATCAAACAGCCCGCGACTTCTACGAGATCGAGGCCGTCAAAAACGGCTGGTCTACCCGTCAGCTAGCGCGCCAGATTGAATCGTTGCTCTTTGAACGCTTGCTCAAAAGCCGAGACAAAGATGGCTTGCTGGTATTAGCCAATGAGGGCCTAACGCCTAACCAGCCGTCAGATATCATCAAAGACCCCTATGTGCTAGAGTTCCTCGATCTTCCCGAGTCTCATCGTCTGACAGAAACTGACCTAGAAGAAGCATTATTGGCCCAATTACAAGACTTTCTGCTCGAATTGGGCAGCGGCTTTGCCTTTGTGGGTCGTCAAGTGCGTCTAACGCTGGAAGGCGATCACTTCTACCCTGATCTCATCTTTTACCATATCAAACTCAAGTGCTACGTCGTCATCGATCTTAAGGTTGCTAAACTTAGCCACGCCGACTTAGGTCAGATGCAGCTCTATGTCCACTATTATGATCGGGAAGTCGCTGAAGCGGGGGATAACCCTACCATTGGCCTGATCCTGTGCACCGATAAAAATGACGCCATGGTACGCTATGTATTGGATGAAAAGAACCAGCAGATCTTTGCCAGCCGCTATCAGTTCTATCTCCCCAGCGAGGAAGAACTGCGAGCCGAATTGCGACGCGAATTGGAATTGATAGATCGCGGTTGAGATGAAAATCGTAGTTATTCCATTGAATAAACAAGAACTATAAAACTACGGTTTTCATTCAGAGCCAATTATAGAAAGAACGGAGAGTACCCTATGAACCGTCAAATCAATGCCATCAGCGGACGGCTCAGCCTGCGCCCGCCGCAGCGTGAGTCGTTGGAAATTTTAGACCGAATTATGGAAAGTACTGGGTTGGTGGAGCAGGTCAGAAATCAGAGTGCGAGCCAAAAGCCAGTCTCTCCAGAATCGCTCTCCCATAGTTTGGATATTGTTACGGCTGATTACCCCAAAGTGACCGATTTTGAACGCGAGTTTCCTTCCCTCTGCTTTGCCTTGGCTACGGGCGTAGGCAAAACCCGACTCATGGGGGCCTTTATCAGCTATCTCAACCTGGCCCACGGTCTCCGTAACTTCTTTGTACTGGCACCCAATCTCACCATCTACAACAAGCTCATCAGCGATTTTACACCCAACTCGCCCAAATATGTCTTTACCGGTATTGCCGAGTTTGCCGTTACGCCCCCCATCATCGTAACGGGCGAGGATTACGAAAGCGGCAAAGGCGTGCGCGACGAATGGCGGCTTCAGCCTCATCTACTGCACGACCCAGCCTACAGCAGCGACGTTCATATCAACATCTTCAACATCTCCAAGATCAACTCTGAGGTGCGCGGCGGTAAATCCCCCCGCATGAAGAGGCTCTCCGAATATATCGGCGACAGCTACTTCAACTATCTGGCTCAACTGCCCGATCTGGTTCTACTCATGGATGAGTCGCACCGCTATCGGGCCAGCGCTGGCGTGCGTGCCATCAACGAACTCAAACCGATTTTGGGGCTAGAGCTAACGGCCACGCCCCTAATCGAGACCAGCAAAGGGGCCATTCCCTTCAAAAACGTGATCTACGACTATCCACTAGCCCGCGCGCTGGAGGATGGCTACGTCAAAGAGCCAGCCGTGGTCACTCAGAAGAACTTTCGCCCCCAAGAGTACAGCCGTGAAGAGTTGGAGTTGATCAAGCTGGAAGATGGCATCCGCCTCCATGAGAGTGTCAAGGTTGAGTTAGAGACGTATGCCTTGCAAACGGGCAGCAGGCGCGTCAAACCCTTTATGCTAATTATCGCCCGCGACACCACCCATGCCCGCCATCTGCTAGAGACGATTCAGTCCGAGACCTTTTTTGAAGGACGCTACACCAACAAAGTCATCCAGGTCGATTCGAGTACCAAGGGAAAGAAGGAAGACGAGATGGTAGAGCGGCTATTGGCTGTCGAAAGCCTAGAGGAGCCAACCGAGATTGTCATCCACGTCAACATGCTCAAAGAGGGATGGGACGTGACCAATCTCTACACAATTGTGCCGCTACGAGCCGCCAATGCGCACGTTCTGATCGAGCAATCCATCGGTCGCGGCTTGCGTCTGCCCTATGGACGGCGGACCGGTGTTGCCGCCGTTGACCGGCTCAACATTGTGGCCCACGACAAGTTTCAAGAGATTGTGGATGAAGCCAGCCGCCCCGATTCTGTAATTAAACTGACGTAGGTCATCCTTGAACCAGAAGAATCAACAAAGAAAATACAAACAGTGCCAATCGTCCCCACTATTCTGGGACGGTTAGGGATTGGAGGGCCTCCGCCTCCGCCTGCTCCTGAAGACGGAGTAGAATCAGCATTGGTTGACAAAACTGCAAGCGGAACGAGCAATGACGGGACTGAGCCTGTCTTTGTGACAGAAGCAGACAGACAAGTGGCTGAGATCACTTACCATACGATTCAAAAATTTGGTTCATTACCCTCATCGTCCGAGCTTAGTCAGCCCGATGTAAAGCAACAGATTCTGAAGGAAGTCAAAGCCCAGTATATCGTCCCATCTCGAAGTGATTCCTCGCAGCTAGAATTGCTCGAGGCAGAAACCATATCCGAGCCAGATTTTGAATCCATCGTTGAGCAAACTATTGAGGTTGTTCAGCAACAGACCATCGACATACCACGCATTGTGGTCGTCCCTAAGGGAGAAGTAACTACAGGTTTTCATCCCTTTACGCTAGACACAAGCAACATCAACTATCAGCCAGGGGATCGAGACCTGCTGCTGCAAAGCCTCAAAACCAACGAACAGACCGCGTTGCGTACTGGAACTCATGTTGCCTCCGAAGCTCGGCTCGAAGATCACCTAGTGCGGCACTTGGTCGATTTCCCTGATGTATCCTACGATGAACAGGCGGATCTGCTCTACGAGCTGTCCGGCCAGATTGTGCGTCATTTAGAAAGCTATCTAGATAAAGACGATGCCTATAATGTGCTGCGTGCCAAAGAGAAGTCGCTAGCCGATCAGATCCACGCCCAAATGCAGGCCCATCGCTGGGAAAAAAGTGCCGGCTACGATGTCAGGGTCACGCAGGGTTTTTCCAAATTAAAAGAGGGGGCTGCCACTAATGGTGAACCAGAGCGTAACTTCCGTCAACCGCCGGAAGTTGGAGAACGTATGCGTCGGCTTATATTTGTAGGTTTTCAACGATGTCTCTATTCCAAACAGAAGCTCGATACAGCTCAAGAACGCATCCTTGCCATAATTCTCGAGCGGGAGTCACGAAAATGGTTTAGGCCTCAGCTTGGTCAGTTTCAAATTTACTATAAGGATGGGTTGGAACAGCGAGAATATCAGCCTGATTTTGTTGCCGAAACAGATGATGTCATTTATATGTTAGAGCCTAAAGCAAGCGATGATATGCAGAATGCGCGTGTTCTTGCAAAGAGAGAGGCTGCCGTTGAGTGGTGTTTTCATGCTAGTCAACATGCTCTTGAACATGGCGGCAAACCTTGGCAGTACATTCTCATACCCCACGATGAGATAGCGGAAAATATCACGCTAAGTTTTCTAGTCTCCCAGTTTGGAACTTCTACAGGCTGATAATTTTATGGTGGTCCCTTGCTGCGCAATTTGACAAATATGATTGATAAAAAAATGGCTCTCTGAGGAATAATGGGGTGGGGTTCCCGTAGCCCGTCCTTTTAGGCTTACCTTTACCCATAAGTCCAGAGTGGGGAGAAAATGTAGCCAACCGTACAGAATGTGCAGTGTCATTTCGAGCCAACCTATAGCCAAAAAGAGGGTTATAGAGCAGAACAAAGTGAATTCCACAAGTTCGTTTCGCCCCTAG